>NZ_JAVDWP010000003.1:0-558082 GCF_031457365.1 Pseudotabrizicola sp. 4114
GCTGGAAGACATGCTGCGCTCCGGCGCGGTGGCCGATCAGGTCATCGGCGCCTGAATCTGGTCCTAAGCTCCTGATATAAAATCCATATTGCTGCTCCGCCCCGGCAAGGCCCGCGCGGGGACGGAGAATAATCTTCTCTATACACGACTACATTTAGCGTGAATATTCCGTTGCAATACTCGACTAGTCCTGTCGTTATTAAGGCATCGGGAGCGGTGATCCGCCCCGGCCGGACCTGAGCCGAACCGACCAGAGGAGATTGCAGATGACCGCCGCTTTTGCCGCATTCCATCCCGCCGCCACCTGGGCCGGGGCCATGCCGATGATGCAAGGCCCAGAGTCTGCTCAAACCGCACGGGCCTGCATCGTGCGGCTGATTGACCGCCGCACCGGGGCGGCGCACCGGATCAACGGCACGCCGCTGACGCTGTACACCCGCCGCCCCGCCGAGGCCGCCGCCGAGCTGATGCAGGGCCGCGACCCGTCGGTCTGGGAGGCCCGCATCGAGCCGATCGAGCCGGAGGTGCGGCGATGAACGCTTACGGCCATCCCTCCAGCATCCTGGGCCTTGTCCCGGTGCTGCCCCGCTTTTTTGCCGCGCGACAGGCGCCGCAGACCCCCAACACACCCTCAAGGGAGACATCCATGCTGACCACCATCAAACTTGCGGGCCAGGTGACCGCACAGGGCCTCACCGTTGCCGAGCACAGCGACGGCCGGGTCACGATCGAGACCGGGCGCGAGCGGGTGACCGGCTGGCCGGTGCCGCGCTTTGTGCGCGGCGCGGTGTCGGCACTGGCACTGGCGGTGCTGGCTCTCGGGTCGGCCCCGGCTCAGGTGCAGGCCGAAACGCTGCTGAACGTCAGCTACGACCCGACCCGCGAATTGTATCGCGAGTTCAATGAGGCGTTCAGCGCCTGGTGGGTGGCACAGGGCAATACCGCGCCGGTGATCGAGACCTCGCATGGCGGCTCGGGCTCACAGGCCCGCGCGGTGGTGGACGGGCTGGAGGCGCAGGTGCTGACCCTTGCCCTGGCCGGCGATATCGACCGGGTGGCCGAGGCGGGCAAGCTGCCCGCCGACTGGCAGTCGAAACTGCCGCACAACTCCAGCCCCTACACCTCGACCATCGTGTTCCTGGTGCGCGAGGGCAACCCCAAGGGTCTGGCCGACTGGGGCGATCTGGTGGCCGAGGGGGTCGAGGTGATCACCCCGAACCCGAAAACGAGCGGCGGCGCGCGCTGGAACTATCTGGCGGCCTGGGCCTGGGCGGAAAAGAACGGGCAGGACCCGCAGGCGTTTGTCGGCCAGCTTTACAAGAACGTGCCCGTGCTCGACTCGGGCGCGCGCGGCTCGACCACGACATTCGCCCAGCGTGGCATCGGCGATGTGCTGCTGGCCTGGGAGAATGAGGCGTATCTGGCGCTGAAAGAACTGGGCGAGGATCAGTTCGACATCGTGGTGCCGTCGATCTCGGTGCTGGCCGAGCCGCCGGTGGCCTTGGTCGAGGGCAACATCAAGACCGACGCGCAGCGCGCGCTGGCCGAGGCTTATCTGAACTTCCTGTATACCCCCGAAGGTCAGGCGCTTGCCTTCAAGCACTTCTACCGCGCGTGGGATGCCTCTGCCGCCAACCCCGAAGATGTGGCGCGCTTCCCGGACCTCGAACTGGTCGACATCGCCAGCTTTGGCGGCTGGGGCAAAGTCCAGACCGACCACTTCGCTGACGGCGGCATCTTCGACCAGATCTACGTCGCCAAGTAACGCACGCGAAAGCACGCTCTGGCCATCCCGCGTTGGCCAGAGCCCCCCTGTCACACAAGGCGAACCGATGGGCAGACCCCTTATCCACCGCTCCCCGATGCCCGGCCTTGGGCTGAGCCTGGGGATCACCCTGACGATGCTGTCGCTGATTGTCCTGTTGCCGATCGGCGCCCTTCTGTGGCGGGGCGCCGCTTACGGTCTCGACGGGGTCTGGGCCACCGTGAACCGCGAACGGGTCTGGGCGGCCCTGTATCTCTCGTTCCGGTTGTCGCTGTTTGCGGCGCTGTTCAATCTGGTGTTCGGCGTGCTCTTGGCCTGGGTGCTGGTGCGCTACCGCTTTCCGGGGCGGCGTATCCTGGATGCCGCCGTCGATCTGCCCTTTGCGCTGCCCACGGCGGTGGCCGGCATCGCGCTGACGGCGCTTTATGCGCCGAACGGGGTGTTTGGCCAGCTGGCGGCGGGCATCGGCTGGAAGATCGCCTACAGCCAATGGGGCATCCTGATCGCGCTGATCTTTGTCGGCCTGCCCTTTGTCACCCGCACCGTGCAGCCGGTGATCGAAGAGATCGAGCGCGAGGTTGAAGAGGCCTCGGCCACGCTGGGCGCATCGCGCTATCACACCCTGCGCCATGTCATCCTGCCGATGCTGGCCCCGGCGGCGCTGACCGGCTTTGCCCTGTCGCTGGCGCGGGCAGTGGGCGAATACGGCTCGGTGATCTTTATCGCCGGAAACATCCCCCTCGTCACCGAAATCGCGCCCCTGCTGATCGTGATCCAGCTCGAAGAGTTCAACTATGACGCCGCTGCCGCGATCGGCATCGCCATGCTGCTGATCAGCTTTGCCATGCTGCTGCTGATCAACCTGATACAGGTCTGGAGCCGCCGGAGGATTGGCTATGTCTGACACCACCATCCTGAAATTCCGCTCGGCCACCGAGGAAACCCCGCTGGCCCGCTGGCTGCTGATCGGCCTCGCCGCCGCCGGGATGGGCCTGCTGGTCGCCGCCCCGCTGATTGCGGTCTTTGTCGAGGCGCTGGCCCGGGGCTGGGCGGCGGCTGTGGCCTCTCTGGCCAACCGCGACGCGCTCGAAGCGATCAAGCTGACGCTGATCATCGCCGCCATCTCGGTGCCCTTGAACGCGGCCTTCGGCATCGCGGCGGCCTGGTTCATCACCAAGTTCGACTTCCGCGGCAAGGCGTTTTTGATCACCCTGATCGACCTGCCGTTCTCGGTCTCGCCGGTGGTGGCGGGCCTGTGCATCGTGCTGATGTTCGGCACCAATTCGCTGTTGGGCGGCTGGCTGGTCGCCAACGGCTACCCCATCGTCTTTGCGCTGCCCGGCATTGTCATCGCCACCATGTTCGTGACCTTCCCCTTTGTCGCGCGCGAGCTGATCCCGGTGATGATCGAACAGGGCCGCGCCGAGGAAGAGGCGGCACTGACGCTGGGCGCAAGCGGCTGGCGCACGTTCTGGACGGTGACTTTGCCCAACATCCGCTGGGCGCTTCTGTACGGTGTGCTCCTGTGCAACGCCCGCGCGATGGGGGAGTTCGGGGCGGTCGCGGTGGTCTCGGGCAAGATCCGGGGCCAGACTGCGACCATGCCGATCACCATCGAGATGTTCTACAACGAATACCTCTCGGTCGCGGCCTTCTCCCTTGCCGCCGTGCTGACGCTGCTGGCCCTCGTCACCTTGCTCCTGAAAACCGCCCTGGAACTCCGCCATGCCGATCAACTCGCCGCCACGCACCGCCATTAGGAGAGCCCCCATGCACATCGACATCGACGAAATCTCCAAATCCTTCGGCACCACTGCGGCGTTGCATCCGGTGTCGCTGTCGCTGCCATCGGGCGCGCTGGTGGCGCTCCTGGGACCGTCCGGCTCCGGCAAGACCACGCTGTTGCGCATCCTGGGCGGGCTGGAGTTCCCCACCTCGGGCCGGGTGCTGTTCGACGGGGCGGATGCCACCGGCCTGACCGTGCAGGAGCGCCGCGCGGGCTTTGTGTTCCAGAGCTACGCCCTGTTCCGCCACATGACGGTGTTTGACAACATCGCCTATGGCCTCAACGCCCGGCCCCGCGCTGCCCGCCCCACCAAGGCCGAAATCGCCCGCCGCGTGACCAAGCTGCTGGAACTGATCCAGCTGCCCGACATCGGCGCGCGCTACCCCAGCCAGCTCTCCGGCGGTCAGCGCCAACGCGTGGCCCTCGCCCGCGCGCTGGCCATCGAGCCGCGCATGCTGCTGCTCGACGAACCCTTCGGCGCGCTCGACGCCAAGGTCCGCCGTGAACTCCGCCAGGGCCTGCGCGACATCCACGACACCACCGGCCTCACCACCATCTTCGTCACCCATGATCAGGAAGAGGCCATGGAACTGGCCGATCTGGTCGTCGTCATGTCGATGGGCCGCATCGAACAGATCGGCAAACCCCAGGACATCCGCGCCAGACCAGCATCCCCGTTTGTAAAAGAGTTCATCACCGCATGAGGGAATGGGGCAGGGGACAGAGGATCGTGCGAACATGGATCGTCTCTGCGGGCGGGGTTTGTTCTGTCGCGACAGCCTGCGGCGCCCCCCGTCTGGGGTGAGCGCATGCAAAGGTACCGGGTCTGCGCTGATGAAGAACCGGTCAGCCTTATGGTTGCTGCGGTGCAGGCCCGGCAGAGCCACGTTCGATCAGAATATTGGGCACGAACATGCGCACCGGTGCAAAGTCAACGTCCGGGTTGCGCAACCGGGCGTCAAGACGCCTGACCGCGTTGCGCCCGAATTCAGAGGCGCGGATCTTCATCGTGGTCAGTGGCGGGCTGACCTGTGTTGCCGCGCTGAAATCGCCAAACCCGACCACCGACACGTCGCGCGGAATACGCCAGCCGCGGGACAGGATGTCGGTATAGGCGGTGATCGCCATCCCGTCATGGCCGCAGAAAAACCCGGTCGGACGCCCGCCCGCCGCAAGGATCTGATCCAGCCCGTCGGAAAAGCTTTTGTCTTCGCCCCAGGTCAGATCATGGCAGGTCAGGCCGGGGGTGGCAGAGGCAAATTCCTGCAACCCGTGCCAGCGCTCGCGGCGACCGCGCAGGTCGATGTCGCCGTGAACAAAGACAATCTCGCGGTGACCAAGGTCGAACAGGTAGCGCCCGGCCGCGACACCGGCTTCGCGGTCGGTGCCGCCGACGTGGTCCACCTGCTCAAGCGGCTCCAGCCAGCCGGCGCGCACCACGGGTTTGCCACTGGCGTTGATCTGCGCCAGTGCGGCCTTGTCACGTATGTTGACCGAGAATATCCCCGCACACCGCTCGATGAACCGCGCCAGATCGCGTGGGTCCGAGGCCCAGTGCGCATGGATCGTATAGCCAAGCCGTGCCGCCTCACTTTGAAGGCCATTCTGGATCTGGATGTTCATTTCGCCATTCACCGGATCCTCATTGGCAAAGACCGCGCCGATGGTGCTGGTCTGAACCACGGGCGGGCGTTCTGGCCGGGCATAGCCAAGCCGCTCTGCCACGGCGGTGACGCGGGCCCGGGTTTCCTCGCTCACCCCCAGTTTGCCGGACAGCGCGCGTGAGACGGCGAATTTGGAAAGACCCGTTTCTTCAGCGATGATTCGCAGGGTGATCTTGCTCATCCGGCACCTCTTGTCTTGCCGCATTGCGGCGCATCCGGCGCAAGTTTCTTGAATAACAAACTTATAGGCGTTTGCTAATGCAGAAACTTTCAAACTTACATAACGCTTTACCTAACGGTATTACTTATTCGATGCTGAAAGGGAACTGGAAAATGATTTCGTTCTGGGAGGAACAGCATGAACAGGATCGGCAGACGCGGCTTTATTGTCTCGACAACCGCCCTTGCAGGCATGGCGTTGGGTGGGTTTCCGGTCTTTGCACAGAGCGGAGACTTGCCTGATCTTGAGGAGAGATTGCCCAAAAATCCTTTGATCATAACACCAACCGACCGACCTGGGGTGCAGGGTGGCACCTGGAACCACGCGCTGGTCGGCGGTGGGTCGCTGTCGATGCTGATCCGGTATCAGTCCTATGAGCCGCTGGTGCGATTCACGCCAGACTGGACTGGCATTGAACCTAACGTTGCGGAAAGTTATGAGATCAACGAAGACTCCACGGTCTATACCTTCAAGCTGCGCGAAGGCCACAAATGGTCTGACGGCCAGCCCTATACCACCGAGGATATCCGGTTCTGGTATGAAGACATCTTCACCGACCCCGAAGGCGGCTCGACCAATGGTCAGAGCTTCTGGCAGGCGGACGGCGTGTTGGGCACGCTGGAAGTCGTGGATGAAACCACATTCCGCGTGGTGTTTACCTCGCCCAACGGGTTTTTCGCGCAAGGGCTGGCCTGGGCAAATCAGGATCAGCTGACCCGGGCACCGGCCCATTACCTCAAGCAGTTTCACATCCGCTATAACCCCGAGGCGAACGCGCTGGCACAGGCGCAGGGGTTTGAGGGCTGGGGCGCGCTGTTTGCGCGGGAACATGGGCTGGCGGAAGACAACGTCCACTTCCAGAACTCAAAACGCCCGACCCTGAATCCTTGGATGTTCACCAGCGCCCCGGGCGAGGATACCGAGCGGGCGATTGCAGTGCGCAATCCCTATTACTTCAAGGTCGATACCGCAGGCACGCAACTGCCGTACTTTGACCGCGTCGTTTATCAGATGGTCGCTGACCCCGAGGTTCTGCTGCTCAAGACCCTGCAGGGCGAAATCGACATGATGGATCAGTACATTGCGACTCCGACGAACAAGCCTGTGCTGTTCGACGGGCAAGAGAGCGGCGATTATCATTTCTATACCCTGCGCGAGACGGCGGCCAATGTGATGGTGTTCTGCCTGAACCTCAACCACACTGATGAGGTCAAGAACACGCTGTTCAACACGCTGGAGTTCCGGCAGGCGCTGTCGCTGGCGATCAACCGGCAGGATCTGATTGACGCGGTGTTTGTGGGGCAGGGCGCCCCGGCGCAACCGTCGATCATCGAAGGCGATCCGCTGTATAATGAGCGGCTGGCGCAGCAGTTTACCGAATATGATCCGGTCCGCGCCAATGAGATGCTGGATGCGATTGTGCCCGAGCGGGACAGCGCAGGGTACCGGCTTGACCCTGCGGGGCGGCGGTTGTCGATCATCTTTGAGATTGACCAGACCCGGACCACCTTTGTCGACATGTTCGAATTGGCGCTGCCGATGTTCGAGGCGGTGGGTGTGGCGGCGCAGATGCGCACGATGGACCGGTCGCTGTGGGAAACAAGGGTGCGCAACGGGCGCGACTTTGACGCCTCGGCGCACCAGTTCGGGGCCAACTCGGGCATCGCCGCGATGCTGGATCCGCGCTACTTTGTTCCGTTCAGCAGCAACTCGATCTATGCGCCGGGTTGGGCCTTGTATTTCACCACCCCCGACAATCCCGATGCGATCGAGCCGCCGCAGGCGATCAAAGAGCAGATGGACCGCTATCGCGCCCTGTTGGCCACCGGCGACCCGGCAGAGCAGCAGGCCAGGATGGCCGAGATCCTCGACGTGGCGGCCGATCAGTTTCTGGTGTTCGGCGTCTCGTTGCCGGCGGATGGCTATGGGGTGGTCAAGAACAACATGGTCAACACCATGGATGTGATGCCCAACAGCTTTGGCTGGCCCACACCGGGGCCCTCGCGGCCAGAGCAGTTCTTCAAGACCTGACGCGCAGGCCGCTGACCTGCCGGGCGCGCGGCCCGTCGCCTCCCGGCGGCTGCGCGTCCCCTTTCCGTCCGATCCCTGATCGACGTTCCTCAATCGAAAGTAGACCCATGCCCGATACGGCCATCGATTCCGTACGCCTGCTGCGCACCCCTGACTGGTATCGCGGGGCAACCCGCTGGACGCAGCTGACCCTGGCCGAGGATGATCCGGTCAAATTCGATGTCGATGAATGGATCGAGGTGTTCCGGCGCACCGGATCGAATGCCGCCTGCCTGAGTGCCGGGGGCTATGTCGCCTATTATCCGACCAAGGTGCCTTATCACTATCGCAGCAAGTGGCTGGGCGACACCGACCCGTTCGGCGCGCTGGTCGATGGGGCGCGGGCGCTGGACATGCATGTGATGGCGCGGGTCGATCCGCATGCGATCCATGATGATGCGGCAACGGCGCATCCGGAATGGGTGGCGGTCGATGCGGCGGGCCAGCCGCGCCGGCACTGGGCCTATCCCGATGTCTGGGTGACCTGCGCCTATGGCGATTACAACACGCAGTACATGCCCGAAATCGTGCGCGAAATTGTGCGCGACTATGATGTGGACGCCGTTTTTGCCAATCGCTGGCAGGGTCACGGCATCTGCTATTGCGAGAGTTGCGCGCGGAAATTCCGCGACGCCTCGGGCCACGATCTGCCACAGGCGAGCGATCCGGCCGATGCGGGCTGGCGTGCCTGGGTGGCGTGGCGGCGGGAGCGGCTGACGACGATGGTTGTGGACTGGGACCGGGCGGTGCAGGCGGTCCGGCCCAATGCAAGCTTCATCCCCAATATGGGCGGGGCGTCGCTGATGGAGTTCGACCTTGCGACGATCGAGGCGCATTGTCCGTTTCTGGTGGTCGACCATCAGGGCCGCCACGGGCTGGAGCCGATGTGGATGGCCGGGCGCAACGCCAAGCGTATCCGCGCGACGTTTCGGGACCGGCCGGTGGTGCTGATCACCTCGGTCGGGCCGGAGGAGCCGGTTCACCGCTGGAAGGACTCGGTCACTACCGGGCCCGAGATGACCAGCTGGATCGCGGATGGGGCCGCGCATGGGATGTTGCCGTGGTTCACCAAGTTCAACGGGGTGATCCCCGACCCGCGCTGGATCGCGCCGGTTGCCGACGGGTTTGACCTGCATGCCAGGATCGAGTCCGCGTTGGACGCGACGGAGCCGGCCTGTGAAATTGCCATTCTGGATGCCACCACCACGTTGCGCCTGCACGACTGGCGGCAGCGGGACGCAGCCGAAGCGGATGAGAAAGGCTTTTGTCACGCGCTGGTCGAGGCGGGGCTGTCGTTTGAATTCGTATCAGACCATGCGATGACGCCCGAAATGCTCGACCGGTTCCGGGTGCTGATCCTGCCCAACGCGCGCTGCCTGTCAGATGCGCAATGCGCGTTGATTTCAGATTGGGTCGGGCGGGGCGGCAGTCTGGTTGTGGCGGGGGAAACTGCGCTGGCGACCGAAGACGGCACGCCGCGCGCTGAGTGCGGGCTGGCGGAGGTATTGGGCACCCGGATGACCGCCGCGCCGCGCGGGCCGGTGAAAAACACCTATGTCGAGCTGTCGGGCAGCCATCCCGTCAACGCAGGGTATGACGGGGCAAAGCGGATCATCGGGGGCCTGCGGCTTGTCGCGGTCGCGGCGGAGCCGGGCACCCAGACGCCGTTCCTGACCGTGCCCGACTTTCCCGATCTGCCGATGGAGGAGGTTTATCCGCGCCTGTCGGCCACCGATCCTGCAGTCGTCACCCGCGAGACTGCAGCGGGCGGTCGTACCGTGCATATCCCCTGGAATATCGGTGCCACCTTTTGGGAGGTTCTGGCGCAGGATCATCAGCGTCTGATGGAAAATGCGGTGCGCTGGGTGCTGGGCGGGCCGTCGATGGTCGAGGTGGCGGGGCCGGGTGTGCTGGATGTCGGGGTGCGGACGGCCCCGGGGGCCTGTCTGGTCACGCTGGTCAATCTGACCAATCCGATGATGTGGAAAGCGCCGATCCGCGACATCTATCCGGTTGGGGCGCATGAGGTGTCGATTGCGGTGCCAAAGGGGATCACGCGCGCAACGGCGCAGTTGCTGATTTCGGCAAAACAAGCAGAGGTTGAGTTGCGCGACGGGCGTGCCATTGTCACCGTGCCCGGCATTGAGATCCTCGAAGCCGTACATCTGACATGGAAGGAACCCGGCTGATGTGGGTCTATATCGTCAAACGGATCTTTCTGATGATCCCGACCTTGTTTGGCATCTCGTTGATTTCGTTCTTTATCATCCAGTTGCCCCCGGGGGATTATCTGACATCGCTCTTGGCCTCGATGTCGGACAGCGGACAGACCATCGACCCGGCAGAGATCGCGCGGATGCGGGCGACCTATGGTCTGGATGATCCGATGGCGGTGCAATACTTCAAGTGGATCACCGGGATCGTGTTGCGCGGCGACTTTGGCTATTCCTTTGAATGGGGCCGCCCGGTCAGTGATCTGATCTGGGATCGCATGGGATCAACGCTGGCGATCTCGCTTGCGGCACTGGTCTTTGTCTGGGCGGTGTCACTGCCGATCGGCATCTATTCCGCCGTGCACCGCCACTCGGTCGGGGACCATGTGGCGACGTTCTTCGGCTTTCTTGGCCTTGCCATTCCCAACTTCATTCTGGCGCTGACGCTGATGTATGTCAGCTACAAGTACTTTGGCCAAAGCGTCGGCGGTCTGTTCTCGCCCGAGTATATCGGCGCGGACTGGAGCTGGGGGCGGGTCTGGGATCTGATCAAGCATCTGTGGATCCCGATCATCGTGATCGGCACCTCGGGCACTGCGGCGCTGATCCGCATTCTGCGCGCCAACCTGACCGACGAATTGTCAAAGCCCTATGTGGTCACGGCGCGGGCCAAGGGGTTGTCAGAGTTCACGGTGGTCATGCGCTATCCGGTGCGGATCGCGCTCAACCCGTTTGTGTCGGCCATCGGCTGGGTGCTGCCCAACCTGATCTCCGGTGTCACCATCACCGCCATCGTCCTCAATCTGCCCACAGCGGGGCCGCTGTTGCTGCGCGCTCTGGTCAGTCAGGACATGTATCTGGCCGGCAGTTTCATCCTTCTGATGGGGGTGCTGACCCTGATCGGCATGCTGATCTCGGATGTGCTGCTGGCCCTTCTCGATCCGCGGATACGCTTCACATGACGCATCTTGATTACCCCTCCACCGCGCTGCCAGAGGATGGCCCGCATCGCATCACCGAAGAGCGGGGGCCTGCGATCAGCCCGCTTCGGCCCGGCATGGACTCCGGCAAGATTGCGGTGTCGTCGCAATGGACGCTGATCCGGCAGAAGTTTTTTGCGCATAAGGTGGCAGTGGCCGCTGGCATTGTGGTTCTGTTTTTCTACTTTGTCGGCCTCTTTGCCGAGTTCCTTGCCCCGACCTCGCCGACGCTGGCCCAGCCCCGCTTTACCTATGCGCCGCCGCAGGGCATTTCCCTGTTTGTCAGCGATGCGGATGGCGGCTGGTCGTGGCAGCCGCACGTCAAGGGCTACACCATGACGGTGGACCCGGCATCGTTGCGGCGGTCATTCGCCATCGACGAGGGGTCGGTCATTCCCATCGGCCTGTTTGTCGAAGGCACACCCTATCGGCTCTGGGGGCTGTTCGCGATGAACACGCATCTGGTCGGCCCGCTTGACCCGTCGCAGCCGATGAACCTGCTGGGCACCGACAGCCTTGGCCGCGATCTGCTGAGCCGGCTGATCCACGGCACCCGGATTTCTATGTCGATCGGCCTGATCGGCGTTGCTTCCAGCCTGTTGATCGGAGTCGTCCTTGGGGCATTGTCCGGGTATTTCGGCGGCTGGACCGATCTGGTGATCCAGCGGATCATCGAGGTGATCAGCGCGATGCCGACGATCCCGCTCTGGCTTGGCCTTGCAGCGGCGGTGCCCATCGCGTGGTCGCCGGTCACGGTCTATTTCGTGGTCACGCTGATCGTCTCGCTTCTGGCCTGGACCGGGCTTGCGCGCGAGGTGCGGGGGCGGTTTCTGGCCCTGCGCAGCGAGGATTTCGTCACTGCGGCGATTCTGGACGGATCGGGCCGGGGGCGGGTGATCTTTCGCCACATCCTGCCGTTGCTGACCTCGCACATCCTTGCGGTCGTTACACTGGCCATTCCGACGATGATCGTGGCCGAAACCGCGCTGTCGTTTCTGGGGATCGGGCTCAAGGCGCCGGTGGTCAGCTGGGGCGTGCTGCTGCAGGACGCGCAGAACATCCGCACCGTGGCGACAGCGCCCTGGCTTTTGATCTGGCCTGCCGGAGCGGTGGTTGTCACCGTGCTGGCGTTCAACTTTCTGGGGGATGGGATGCGTGACGCCGCAGACCCGTATGAAACATGAGCATGCCGATGAACACGCAGTCCATTCCCCCGAAATCCCGGACAGTCGCCGTGGCGGGAGCAGAGCCGCTGCTGTCGGTGCGGGGGCTGAGCATCGACTTTCACCTGCGCACCCATGTGTTGCACGCGGTCCGCGATGTCAGTTTCGATCTGTTTCCGGGGCAGACGCTGTGTCTGGTGGGGGAAAGCGGGTCGGGCAAATCGGTCACGGCGCGGGCCTTGTTGCGGCTGATCGACCCGCAGGCCAGGGTGTCGGGCGGGACCATCACGCTGAACGGGCCACAGGGCGCGCTGCGTCTGGATACGTTGGCCGCCAACGGGCGCGAGATCCGGGCCGTGCGCGGCGGGCGGATCGGCCTGATCTTTCAAGAGCCGATGTCGTCGCTGTCGCCGGTGCATACCATCGGATCGCAGATCGTCGAGGCCCTGCTGTTGCACCGCAAGATGACCAAGGCCGAGGCCAAGGCTGAAACGGTGCAGCTGTTGCGGCAGGTGGAGATTGCCAATCCCGAACAGATGGCCGACCGCTATACCTTTGAATTTTCGGGCGGCATGCGGCAACGCGCGATGATTGCCATGGCGCTGGCCTGCAATCCCGACATCCTGATCGCGGACGAGCCGACGACGGCGCTGGATGTCACGACGCAGGCCGAGATCATGGACCTGATCGCCCGGCTGCAGCGCGAGCGTGGTATGGCCATGCTGATGATCACCCATGACCTTGGGCTGGTGGCCGAAGTGGCCGATTCCGTTGCGGTGATGCGCTGGGGCAAGGTGGTCGAGCAAGGGCCGGTGGATGCGATTTTCCACGCGCCGCAGCATCCCTATACCCAAAAGCTGCTTGCGGCGACGCAGCGCCTGGATACCGCCGCCAAGCGCGCAGCCCCCGCAACCACCGGGCAGCCGCTCTTGTCGGTGCGCGGGCTGTCCAAGGGGTTTGGCGCCACGAACTGGCGGGGCCAGCAGACCTTTGCGATCAAGGCGGTCGATGATGTCAGCCTTGACCTGTGGCCCGGTGAAAACCTTGGGATCGTGGGCGAAAGCGGCTCGGGCAAGACGACGCTAGGGCGCATGCTTTTGCGCATCATCGAGCCGTCGGGTGGCAGTATCCTGTGGCAGGGCGATGGCCAGCCGGATGAGGTGACGACGATGCCGCGCCCGGCGCTGGCGCGCTATCGCTCGGCGGTGCGGCTGGTGTTTCAAGACCCCTTTGCCTCGCTCAACCCGCGCATGACGGTCAAGCAGGTGATTGCCGACCCGCTGATCGTGGCGGGCAAATTGAAGGGGGCGGCGCTGGAGGCGCGGGTGGGGGATCTGCTGGAGCTGGTCGGTCTGGAACGCTCGGCGATGGAACGCTATCCGCATGCGTTTTCCGGTGGCCAGCGTCAGCGCATCGGGATTGCGCGCGCACTGGCGCTGGATCCGCGCGTCATCATCGCGGACGAGGCGACCTCGGCGCTTGACGTGTCGATCCGGGCGCAGGTGCTGGATCTGCTGCTCGATCTGCAAAAGCGGCTCGACCTGAGCTTTGTGTTCATCGCGCATGACATTTCGGTGGTCCGGTATTTCTGCGACCGGGTCGCGGTGATGCACAAGGGCCGCATCGTTGAAACCGGCGCTGCCGAACAGATCTGCACCCGGCCCAGCGAGCCCTATACCCAAAGTCTGATCTCTGCGGTTCCGAACCCCGATCCGCGCAACCGCCGGATGCTGCACCGCACGCGGTTTGGTGCGTGACCCATAGGGAATGAATGCGCGATGCCCGCCGCGACCATCCACACCCCAAGACCCAGACCGTGCCCGATATAAGGGCCGAAAGGTTAGCCATGCCAATCCCTCACCCCCAGATCCCCTATGGCGCGGTCTATTTCCGCAAGTCAAACCCGCCGCGTGAGGATTGGGCGCGCGATTATGGCGTGGCAGCATCCGATGGCCTCAACACCTTTCGCCATTGGTTCATGTGGTCGGCGATCGAGCGGGCACCGGGCCGGTTCGACTGGGATGATTGCGACCGGCAGCTGGATCTAGCCGCCGAAAACGGCATGGCGACCGTTATCGCCGAGTTCACCATGGCGGCCCCCGACTGGCTGACCCGCAAGCTTGGCCATGCCCGGATGCGGACGGCAGACGGGCGGGCCATGGCATCACAGCTCAGCCCGTCAACCGCCGTGGGCGGCTTTGGCGAGGGTCTGGGCGGGGCAGGGCCGATGACCCTCAACGCGCCCGAGGTGCATGAGGCGGTGATGGGGTTTCTGACCCGGCTGGCCGAGCGCTATCGCGGCCACCCCGGCCTGATGGGCTATGACGTGAACAATGAGATGAACTATCAGCCGGAGTTTGATCACTCTGATCCGACGGCGGCGGCGTTCCGGGTCTGGCTGCGCCAGAAATACGGCAGCCTTGATGCGCTGGCCGAGGTCTGGCACCGCTATTCCTATGCCGACTGGGATGACATCATGCCGCCCCGGCAGGTGCAGCCCTATGCAGAATGTCTGGACTGGATGACCTTTCGCGAAGACAATTTCTACGGCCATGTCGACGACAAGATTGCCACGATCCGCGCCGCTGACCCGCAGGCGAAGATCATTTCGCACGGCATCGCAGGGTCGGTCACGGCATTGGCCGGGCATGGCTGCAACGACTGGCGGGCGGCGGAACAGGTCGAGATTTACGGCTATACCTGGATCGCGGCCCGCAAGGGCAACCAGCCGTGGCGCAACTTTTATGCTGGCGATCTGGTGCGGGGGGCGGCGCGTGGCAAACCGTTCTGGCACGCCGAGCGGCAGGGCGGGCCGCTGTGGATGCAGCCACAGGTTCTGGGCCGCGCCAAGAATGATGCGCGGGTTGCGACGCCCGAGGATATTCGGCTGTGGTCGCTTGCGTCCTTTGCTGCCGGGGCGCGGGGGATGATGAACCTGCGTTACCGCCCACTTTTGGATGGGCCGCTGTTCGGGGCATTCGGCGCTTATGGCATGGATGGCGAGCGCACCCCCAGATCCGAGATGCAGACGCAGATCGGGCGCTGGGCGAATGCGCCCGCGCAGGCAGGGCTGATGGCGGCCAAGCCGGTGCGGGGGGAAATCGGCCTGTTGCTGATCCCCGAGGCGCAGCGCTTTGACCGGCTGTTGTCGGCAGAGGGCGGTTTCACCACCTATCAGGACTCGATGTGGGGGGCCTATCGCGGCTTTTTTGACTTGGGCGTTCAGGCGGACTGGGTGCATTGCGACGACATTGACCAGTATGACGTGCTCTATGCGCCTTATCCGATCCTGATCCCGGCTGATCTGGCCAAACGCCTTGCCGCATGGGTGGCCAAGGGGGGCAAGCTGATCTCCGAGGCCTGTCCGGGATATTTCGGCGATATGGGCCGTGTCGGTGTCAGGCAGCCACACAACGGACTTGCCGAAATGTTCGGGATCGAAGAACACGAGGTCGAGTTCATGCCCGACATCGCCGACAGGATCGCTCTGACGCTTGATGGAGTGGCGCTGCGGGGGGGCGGCTTTCTGCAATCTTATCGGTCTGCCGGGGCGACGATCTTAGGCGGCTTCGATGATGGTCGGGTGGCCGTCACGACATCTCCCCATGGCGAGGGTCGCACATTGCTGATCGGGACCCATATTTCGGCAGGCCATTTCCGCGACATCGAGGCGGGCGGCGAGGGCGCAGCCGCATGGTTTGCGGCCTGTATGGCCTGGGCCGGGATCGTGCCCATGATCGACACTGGCAACCCTGCCGTGCAGGGCCGCCTGCATGTGGACGGGGACCAGCGCTATCTGTGGCTGGTGAACCCGACGGACGGGCCGCAGCCTGTCGATGTGCGGGTGAACGGCAGGGCGCTGATGCCGGGAGTGGTTCACTGGGGCGAAGACCTGTCGGTAGCCATTCCGGCGCGCGACGCGGTGATCATGGCGCTGCACCTGTGACGGGAGCATCCTGCCTGCCGGATTGAGCAGAATGTGGATTGACCCGGCGGGCTTGTGGCGGCAAACCTGTGCGGGATGGTTCCCGGCCAAACCACGCGCGGCCGGGTGAAAAGGGAATACGGTGTGGTGTAGGCAAAAGCCGCCAATTCCGTGACTGCCCCCGCAACTGTAAGCGGTGAGCGACCCCCGGTGCCACTGGCCGAAAGGCTGGGAAGGCGGGGCAAGCCCGGACCCGCGAGTCAGGAGACCTGCCATCGAAGTCAGTAACCACCGGGCGGGGTGCCCCGGAAGGAGTCTTCGATGGACGATAAACCGCGGCGGCCAGTGGCCACGCCCTCTTACTCCGTGGCGCAATCCGCGCCGCATCAGATATTGGTTTGCAAGGCCTGCAAACACACAGGCAGCAGCTGCGAGCCCGGCTTTGCCTTGCTGAAAAAGCTGCGCACGGCGATTGCAGCGGCGGGGTTATCGGGCGATTTCGACGTGTCGGGCACGGCCTGTCTGGCGGGCTGTGTGCCGGATCACGGTGGACCTTGCGTCGTGGGCTGGCGGGCAAATGCCAGGGCGACCTGGCTGTTCGGCGACATTGACCCGGCAGAGCCGATTGACGATCTTGTCGCATTCGCGCGCCTTTATGCCGCGCTTGATGACGGCTGGATGGCTGGCCGGGACTGTCCGCCGCGCCTGTGCGCCAACACTCTGGCCCGGATTCCGGCGGCGATGATCGTCACCTGCAAAGGGGCGATCCAGTGACCGACGTTGAACTGAGCGGCGTTTGCTGGGGGCCAAAGGGGCAGGCCGACATTCTGTCCGACATCAGCTTTGCCGTGCCGCAAGGCCAGATCATGGCGATCTGCGGGGCGAACGGGGCGGGCAAATCCTCGTTGTTGCGGCTGATCTATCGTCATCAGGCCCCGCGCAAAGGGACCGTGCGGCTGATGGGCAAGGACATCTGGCTGATGGGTGCGCCCAAGACGGCGCGCCACCTTGCCGCTGTCTTGCAGGAACAGCCCACCGATTTTGCGCTGACCGCCCGGCAGATTGTGGCGCTTGGCCGCCTGCCGCATCGCAAAGGCTGGGGCGCGGGCCTGTTTGCCTCTGGCGATGAGGACGCTGCGATCATCGAGGCTGCCATTCAGCGCATGGATCTGACCGGAATGGCCGACCGCGCCTTTGGCACGTTGTCAGGCGGTGAACGCCAGCGGGTGATGGTGGCCCGCGCGCTTGCGCAGCAACCGCGGGTGATCGTGCTTGATGAACCCACCAACCACCTCGACATCCGCCACCAGCTGGAACTTCTGGCGCTGCTCAAGGGGCTGGGCCTGACGGTCATTGCCACGCTGCATGACCTGACCCTGGCCGCCGAATTTGCAACCCGTGTGCTGATCCTGCGTGCGGGACGAATTCTGGCCGACGGCACGCCCGCCGAGGCGCTGACCGAGGCCACGCTTGCCGATGCCTTTCACGTCAGCGCGCGCATCGACCGGACAGGGCCAACCCCCCGTTTTTCCTTTCATCTCTGACAAACTGGACCAAACATGATCCGTCTTTCCCTTCTGGCCTTGCTGTTGTCTGCCACCGCCGCTGCCGCCTTTCCGGTCACGGTCAAAAGCTGTGACCGCGAAGTGACCTTTGATGCCGCCCCCAGCCGCGCCATATCGCATGATGTCAACCTGACCGAGATGATGCTGGTTCTGGGTCTGCGCGACAGAATGATCGGCTATACCGGCATTTCGGGCTGGAAGACGCTGGATGCTGAGATGCGTGCCGGTGTCGCCGAACTGCCGGAACTTGCGGCCAGATACCCCACCAAGGAAGTGATGGCCGGGGCCGAGGCTGACTTTTTCTTTGCGGGCTGGAACTACGGCATGAAAGTCGGCGGCGAGGTTACGCCCGCGACGCTGGAACCCTTCGGCATTCAGACCTATGAGCTGACCGAAAGCTGCATCCACATCGGGCCAAAGGCCAAATCCAGCATGGATGACATGTACAATGACATCCTGAACCTTGGAAAGATTTTTGGCGTCGAGGCCAGGGCCGCAGAGCTGGTAGCGGGCTGGAAGGACCGTCTGGCCGGGGCGACGGCGGGCGTTGACCGCTCGGCCCCGCTGCGCGTTTTCGTCTATGACAGCGGTGAAGAGGCACCCTTTACCGCCGGGGCTTATGCGATGCCGACTGCGCTGATCGAGGCGGCGGGGGGCACCAACATCATGAATGATCTGGAAAAGAGCTGGGCCGAAATCGGCTGGGAGCCGGTGGTGGAACGCAACCCCGAGGTGGTGGTGATCGTCAACTACGGCGATGTGACCGCCGAGCAGAAGATTGCCTTTATGAAGGACAGCGCCGCCTTTGCCAGCATCGACGCGGTAAAGAACGACCGTTTTGTCGTGCTGGAATATGTCGAGGCAACGCCCGGTCCGCGCAATATTCATGCCGTGGAAAAGCTGGTCGCCGGTTTCTGGAGCAACTGAGCCATGGTTGACGCCACCGCCCATCCCTCTGTCGCGCGCCGGGTCGGGACCGGCACCGGCATCGCCGTTCTGGCGGCGTTGCTGCTGCTGGTCTCGATCATCGTGGCTGTGTCGGTGGGGGCGGTGGCGATCCCGCTGAGCACGGTCTGGGGCGTGGCGCTGGACCGTGTCCTGCCGGGAGTTGTGACCGCGGACTGGAGTGTGGGCCGGGCCAACGTCGTCTGGGAAATCCGCTTTCCCCGTGTGGTGCTGGCCGGGCTGGTGGGGGCTGGTCTGGGCCTTGTAGGGGCGGCGCTGCAGGCGGTCACGCGCAACCCGCTGGCCGATCCGCACCTGCTGGGGATCTCTTCGGGCGGGGCTTTCGGGGCCATTGCGGCACTGATGCACACCGGGTTGTTCCTTGGTCTTTTGACCGTGCCGCTGATGGCCTTTGGCGGGGCGCTGGGGGCCACGGTGCTGGTGCTGGGGGTTGCGCAACTGGCGGGCGCCAGCAGTGCCGACCGGCTGGTGCTCGCGGGGGTGGCCGTCAGCTTTGTCATCATGGCATGTGCAAATATCCTGATCTTTCTGGGCGATCCGCGCGCCACCCATACCGTGGTGTTCTGGATGCTGGGCGGGCTGGGCCTTGCGCAGTGGAGCCATCTTTTGTGGCCGCTGGCCGTGCTGATCCCCTGTGGCCTGTGGCTTTGGGCGCAGGCCGGGCGGCTGAATGCAATGAGCCTTGGCGATGAAACCGCCGCCAGCCTTGGGATCGAGGTTGGTCGGTTCCGGCTGACCGTCTTTGTGGTGGCCGCGCTGATCACCGGGGTCATGGTGGCCTTTTCCGGGCTGATCGGCTTTGTCGGGCTGATGATGCCGCATCTGGTGCGGCTGGTGGCCGGGGGTGACAACGCCCGCGTGCTGCCCGGATCGGCGCTGGCGGGGGCGGTGTTCCTGATCTGGGCCGATGCTGCCGCCCGCGTGGTGATGGCCCCCGAAGACATGCCCATCGGTGTCGTCACTGGCCTGATCGGCGGGGTTTTCTTTATCTGGATGATGACACGCCGCCGATAAGCGGCGGTCTTGCCAGACGGCATTGGCGCGGGCCTGACAATTGGCCAATTGTCCCGGCAGGCGATAAATGCAACATGGGCCGGATGAACCGGCTTGCGCTCCCATGCCCAAGGCTTCGCCAGGCATTCTTTGCCTGGATGGTGGGTTTGGCGCTGACTCTGGTGTGGATCGGGGGCCAACCCCATCAGGCAAACATCCCGACGCAGTCCGCATCGGCCAGTCTGGCTGCGGTGCAGGCCGCAGAGCATGTCGCCACAGTATCGGCTGCGGGCAAGATCCAGCGGATCCCCGAGTTCCGGCATGGCGGCGACCCTGACTTTGTGGCGCTGTTGGCCGAGACCTACCCCGGTACGTCGGGTCTCTATCGCCATGTTTCGCCTTGTGGGGCTGATGCGCCGCGCGGCCTGTGCCTGCACACCCGACCGGAACCGCGTGCGCCGCCTGTGATCTGAACGCTGATACCGTTGGTTTGTGCTGCAAGCGCAGGCCAACCCACAGCCACCCCACAACACCCGCTGCCCGCACGCCACAGGCGTCGGGCAAGGCTGCATGTGGTGATTTCAAGGTCACATCGTTTCCGGCTCCCGCCCCGCCAAAGGCCGGGGGGATGCCGGTTCAAGGACAGGTCATGTCAAACACTCACGTCTGGAAACGCCTCTTTATCTGGGGCGTCTGTCTCTGGGGCATCGTCTTTGCCCTGCCCAATGCCTTTTACCCGCAGGTCGAGCGGCACAATGATGCCGCCGCCGTTCTGGCCCAGACCGGCAGCTTGCCAGCCGGGACAGAGGCGGATCTGGCGGGCTGGCCCACATGGCTGCCCTCCAGCCTTGTCAGCCTTGGGCTCGATCTGCGGGGCGGGGCGCATCTTCTGGCCGAGGTCCATGTAAAGGACGTTCATGCCGCGCGGATGGAGGTGCTGTGGCCCCAGTTGCGCGGCCGCTTGCGCGATCTGCGTGATCAGGTTGGCAGCATCCGGCGCAACGAAACTGCACCAGGCGAGTTGCATGTGACGCTTGGCAATCCGGCGGGCATGCCCGCCGCGCTGGAGGCGGTGCGCGCGCTTGCCACGCCGGTCGTGTCAATGACCGGGATCGGTCAGAACGACATCGAGGTGCGGGCCGAGGGGGATACGCTTGTCGTTACCCTTTCCGCCGCCGAGCAAAAGGCGTCAGACGCACGCACGCTGCAGCAATCGCTGGAAATCATCCGCCGGCGGGTGGATGAGGTTGGCACCCGTGAACCCACGATCATGCGTCAGGGCGACGATCGCATTCTGATTCAGGTGCCGGGCATCGGGTCTGCTGCCGAGCTGAAATCGCTGATCGGAACCACGGCCCAGCTGACCTTTCATCCGGTTCTGGGCCGGGCGGGCACGGCGCAAGGCGGCAGGCCCGGTGATCTGGTGCTGCCTGCGGCGGATGAGCCGGGGGTGTTTTACGTGCTGGACCGCAGCCCGGTGGTCAGCGGCGAAAATCTGGTCGATGCCCAGCCCGCCTTTGACCAGAACAACCGCCCGGCGGTGAGTTTCCGCTTTGATCCTGCAGGGGCGCGTGTTTTTGGCGATTACACTGCCGCCAATATCGGCCAGCCCTTTGCCATCGTGCTGGATGGCGAGGTGATTTCGGCCCCGGTGATCCAGAGCCATATTCCGGGCGGTTCCGGCATCATCACCGGGCAGTTCACGGTAGAAGGGTCAACCGAGCTTGCCATTCTGTTGCGGGCGGGCGCGCTGCCGGCGGGCATGACCTTTCTTGAAGAGCGCACCATCGGCCCCGAGCTTGGGGCCGACAGCATCGACGCCGGGCAGCGGGCTGCGGTGATCGGGATCGCGGCTGTCGCCCTGTTCATGGTGGCCTGCTATGGCGGTTTCGGCCTGATGGCGAACCTTGCACTTGGGTTGAATATGGGGCTTTTGCTGGCCGCGCTTTCGGTCATGGGGGCCACGCTGACCTTGCCCGGCATTGCGGGGATCGTACTGACCATGGGCATGGCGGTCGATGCCAACGTGCTGATCTTTGAGCGGATACGCGAGGAGTTGCGGCAGGGCCGAGCCCCCGGTCGCGCCGTCGATATCGGATTTCAAAAGGCGCTGTCGGCAATCATGGACAGCAACATCACCGGGCTTCTGACCGCGCTGATCATGTTTGCGATAGGCTCCGGCCCGGTGCGGGGCTTTGCGGTCACACTGGGGCTGGGCATCCTGACGTCAATGTTCACCGCCGTCTATGTGACGCGGCTGATCGTTGAGACATGGCTGCGGTGGAAGCGGCCCAAGACCATCGCGCTGAAGGGCTGGATCAGGCTGGCCCCCGAGACAACGACAATCGACTTCTTCCGCGCGCAATGGCTGACCTTTGGGGCATCGGTTGCTGCGGTGGTGGCATCGCTGCTGGTGGTGGCAATGCTTGGCCTGAACTTCGGGATCGACTTCAAGGGCGGCACGACGATCCGCGCAGAATCGACGCAAGCCATTGATGTCGGCAGCTACCGGACAGCGCTGGCAGATCTGTCGCTGGGCGATGTGTCGATCACCGAAGTGTTCGATCCCGGCTTCCGCCCCGACCAGCATGTCGCAACCATCCGGATCGAGGCACAGCAGGGGTCCGAGGCCCTTTCGCCCGAGACCGTGGCGAGGGTCGAGGCGGCGGTTCAGACGGTCGATCCGGCGGTGACGTTCACGGCGGTGGAATCGGTTGGTCCCAAAGTCTCGGCAGAGCTGATCTGGCTTGCCCTTGCCGCCGTGGGGGCGGGGGCGGCGGGCATTCTGGTGTATGTCTGGATGCGCTTTGAATGGCAGTTCGCTGTGGGAACGGTGGCCGCGCTGATCCATGATGTGGTGGTGACGGTCGGCATCTTTGCGCTGTTCGGGCTGAAGTTCGACCTGACCATCGTGGCGGCGCTGCTGACCATTCTTGGCTATTCGGTGAATGATACGGTGGTCATTTTCGACCGGCTGCGCGAGAATCTGGTCAAGTTCAAAACCACACCGTTGCGCGATCTGATGAACCTGTCGGCCAACGAGACGCTGAGCCGCACGCTGATGACAGCCATGACCACGCTGATCGCCCTGATCGTGCTGCTGATCTTTGGCGGCGATGTGATCCGCGGCTTTGTCTTTGCCATGCTGCTGGGGGTGATCCTTGGCACCTGGTCCACCCTGTATGTGGCAAAGAACATCGTGCTGTTTCTTGGCGTTGACCGGACGGACAAGCTGGCACGCGGACCTGACCACGAATTCGCCAGGATCGACGCCTGACACGGCGGCACCAACAAACGTGTTGGTGCCGTCCGACACCCGGATTTTTCGAAGTCGGCGATGCTGATGCCCGCCGCATC
Source organism: Pseudotabrizicola sp. 4114 (assembly GCF_031457365.1). NCBI lineage: Bacteria > Pseudomonadati > Pseudomonadota > Alphaproteobacteria > Rhodobacterales > Paracoccaceae > Pseudotabrizicola > Pseudotabrizicola sp. 4114. Next base: position 22,668 of record NZ_JAVDWP010000003.1, read on the forward strand.
GAACTCGCACAAAGCGCAGTCGCTTTACGATCTTCCCCTTGAGGGGGGCAGGCTGGCGGCAGTGGCATGTGGCAATGGGGCAGGGCATATGCAATATGCCCGCTCACACCTACGGGAGAGGGGCGTTTTGGACGAGTTTGACCGCAGGATACTGGCCATCGTGCAGCGCGACAGCCAGATCAAGGCCGAGGCGATTGCCGATCAGGTCGGCCTGTCGGCCTCGGCCGTGCAACGTCGGTTGCGGGCCTTGCGTGCCGGGGGCATCATCCGCGCCGACATTGCGGTGGTCGATCCAAAGGCGGCGGGGCAGGCGATGCGCTTTATCGCCGGGCTGGAGGTCGAGCGGGACAATTACGACGTGCTGCAAAAGCTGCAGGCCTGGGCCGACCGGACCGAGGCCATTCAGCAGCTGTATTACGTCACCGGCGCGGTGGATCTGGTGGCGGTGATCCTGGCCCGCGATGTCGAGGATTACGACGCCATCACCGCGCGGATGATGCGCGACAATCCCCTGATCCGGCGGATCACCACCAATGTCGTGCTCAAGCCGCTGAAGGTGGGGCTGTATGTGCCGGTGGCCGAAGACTAGCCGCGCAAACGCGAAAAGTGCCGATGAAAATCGGCGATGATCTGAGGAAATGTGCGGCGCGGCGGCGTAGCCTGCCGGTATCCTTGGCGGAAACGCTCACCAGAGGTGCCGACCATGTTTCCCCCCTTGCCGCCCGATGCCCGCCCTGAAACCCTGTCGCTGGATGCCGGGCTGTCGATCAACCCTGCGACCCGTTCGATCCAGCCCGATATCTCCATGTCGGTCAACCATCTGGTGGCCCCCGGCGAAGGCGCGTTTTCTGCCGCTGGTCTGGGCGATATTGCCGATGAGCCCTATACCTATGCCCGCTGGCTGAACCCGACCGTGCGGGCGCTGGAAACCCGGATGGCGGCGCTGGAAGGCGCGCCCGATGCGCTGGCCTTTGCCACCGGGGTGGCGGCGATTGCCGGAGTGTTCCTGACCCTGCTGAAGGCGGGGGATCATCTGATCATCAGTGACGTGACCTATGCCGGGGCGGCAGAGCTGGCGCGGGTGATCCTGCCCGGTCTGGGGATCGAGGTCACGCCGGTCAACCTGTCGCGCCCCGACGATCTGCGCGCGGCCCTGCGGCCCAACACCCGGCTGGTGCATTGCGAAAGCCCCTGCAACCCGATCCTGCGGCTGACCGATCTGGCCGAAATCGCGCGGATCGCGCATGAGGCGGGGGCGCTGGTGTCGGTGGACAGCACGCTGGCGACGCCGGTGTCGACCCGGCCGCTGGCGCTGGGGGTGGATCTGGTGATCCATTCGCTGACCAAGTTCATCAACGGTCATGGCGATGCGCTGGGGGGCATCGTCTGCGGACCGCAGGCGCTGATCGCGCAGCTGCGCGGCTGTGCGGGGGTGTATCTGGGGGCGGCGCTGTCGGCGTCGAATGCCTGGCTGATCCTGCGCGGCATCGACACGCTGTTCCCGCGCATGGCGCAGATCAACCAGACGGCGGCCACGCTGGCACAGATGCTGGAGGATCATCCGGCGGTGGAGCGGGTGATCTGGCCCGGTCTGCCCTCACACCCGCAGCATGATCTGGCGCGGCGGCAGATGGATCACCCCGGCGGCGTGATCGGTTTTCGCACCAAGGACGGACCTGCGATGGCGCGGCAGCTGGCGGCGCGGCTGCGGGTGGCGCATTACGCCTTTTCGCTGGGCCATCAGCGCAGCATCGTGACTTATCTCGATACCGCCGAGATGATCGGCGGCACCTACAAGCTGACCGGCGCGGGGCTGGAGGATTACCGCCGCTTTGCGGGCGACGGCATCTTCCGCTTGTCGGTCGGGCTGGAGGCGGCGGCGGACCTGATCCGTGATCTGGATCAGGCCTTATCGGCGTGACCCAGATGCCCGGCCAGATGGTGGATGTGCTCGGTGCCGATGCCGCAGCAGCCGCCGATGATGGTGGCCCCCTTGGCCGCCCAACCCTCGGCCCAGCCGCAGTAATGCGGCGGGTCCAGATCGGCGCGGATGGTCGAGACGACCTCGTTTGCGGCCCCGTCATCATCTTGTGAATCGCTGAAGGCGTTGGCGTAGACGCCAAGGCGCAGGCCGGGTTCGGCGGCGCGGGCGGCCTCCAGCGCCGCCCCCATCACCTCGGGGCGCGAGCAGTTGAACAGCATCGCTTCGGCCCCGAGCTTCACGGCCAGATGCGCCGCCTCGGTCACCGACTGGCCAGAGCGCAATTCGGGCCGGGGCAGGGCTTCGGCCCCGTCATCGTCGCGCAGCGTAAAGGAAATCCACAGCGGTTTGCCGGTGGCGCGGATGGCGATGGCGGCGGCTTCAGCCTCTTCCAGACTGGATTGGGTTTCGGCCAGCCACAGATCGACATGCGGGGTCAGGCCCTTGACCAGTACGGCCAGATAGTCCTGCGCGACATCGGCCTGAAACAGTTCGGGCTGATAGGAGCCGAACACCGGCGGCAGCGATCCGGCAACGCGCACGGCGGGGTTGCCCGCCGCCGCCTGCCGCGCCATGCGGCCCGCCAGATCGGCCAGCCGTTCGCCCTCGGCGCGGAACCGCGCTTCACCGATGTGGAACGGCACCAGCGCATAGGAATTGGTGGTGATGACCCCGGCACCGGCCTGCACATAGGCGGCATGGACCTGTGCCACGGTTTCGGGCGCTTCGATCAGGGCCAGAGCCGACCATTCCGGCTGGCGGAACGGCGCGCCCACACGTTCCAGCTCGCGGCCCATGCCGCCGTCAAGGATGGTGATCTCGGTCATCTGTTCTCTCCTGTGGCTAGGCTGTGAAAGCCTGCGACATCCTGTGTTATGGAATAGTCGATGTGATCGCGCACCGCGCGTTCGGCCTGATCCGGGGTGCCCCCGGTCAGCGCGTCGAACAGCGGCTGATGTTCGCCCAGCAGCGGGTTGCGGCAGGGCCAGTGGCTTTCCGACCAGCGGTACAGCCACTCCATCTTGTCGGCCAGCAGGCCATGGCGGCGGATCAGATGCTGATGCCCGGTCTGGCGCACGAAACTGGCGTGAAACCCCAGATCGGCGGCCACCCGCGCGCTGGTATCTGCATCCTGCGCCATGGTCAGCGCCGCAAAGGCGGCTGTCACCTGATCCAAGCCCAGCACCTCGCGCCGTTCGGCCAGAATGCGTGCCGCCAGCCCCTCAAAGGCGGCCCGCAGGGTGTAGATCTCCCAGATCACCTGCGCATCCAGCACGGCCACCCGCCAGCTGGAATAGGGCGTGCGGGTCACCAGCTCCTGCGCTTCAAGCGCGAACAGGGCCGAGCGCACCGTGCCGCGCCCGGTGCCGATCTGTTCGGTCAGCGCCTGTTCGGTCAGGATCGTGCCCGGCGCCAGATCGCCGCGCACAATCGCCTCGCGCAGCCAGTCGGTTGCCTGATCCTGAAGGCTTTTGCGTTCAATGGGCTGGCGCATCGCTTGCCCTTTCCCTACCGCGTCCGGTCGAAATGACCGGACAGAAAGGCGCGTGCGCGGTCTGACCTTGGGTTGGCAAAGACCTGTTCCGGGGTGCCGTCTTCCTCGATCTGGCCCTGATGCAGCAGCACCACGCGCGACGAGACATCGCGCGCAAACCCCATCTCGTGGGTGACGATCAGCAGGGTGCGGCCCTCTTCGGCCAGACTGCGGATCACCTTGAGCACTTCGCCCACCAGTTCCGGGTCCAGCGCCGAGGTCGGCTCGTCGAACAGGATCGCGCGGGGGCGCTGTGCCAGCGCGCGGGCAATGGCCACACGCTGCTGTTGCCCGCCCGACAGATGCGCGGGCCAGGCGTCGCGCTTTTCCGCCAGACCGACCTTTTCCAGCAGGGCGGTCGCCTCATCGACCGCCTCGGCCCGGCTGCGGTTTTGCACAAACAGCGGGGCCTCGATCACGTTTTGCAAAACGGTGCGATGGGTCCACAGGTTGAAGTTCTGGAACACAAAGCCCAGATGGCCGCGCATCCGCCGCGCCGTGGCCTCTTCGGCCCGTGTCAGGCGGGCGCCTTTCGGCGACAGGCTGTCTTCGCCCACGGTGACAGTGCCTGCATCCGGGATTTCCAGCATCGGGATGCAGCGCAGCAGTGTGCTTTTGCCCGAGCCCGAGGCCCCGATCATCGAGATCACGTCGCCATCCCGCGCGCTCAGGTCGATGCCGCGCAGCACTTCGTTGGCCCCGAACGTCTTGCGCAGCCCGGTGATCGACAGCGCCGGTCCCACAGCTTTGGTCTCCACAGCGTCCGTCATGGTGTCGTCCTTCCGAATTGCCAGGGCGAAAGCCGCCGTTCGAACCAGGCCGAGAACCGGGTCACAAGCAGCGAGATTGCCAGATAGATTGCCGCCGCGCAGAGCAGGATTTCCACCGCCCGCCAGGTTTCCGAGATCGCAGCGCGCGCGATGCCGGTCATGTCCATCAGCGTGATGGTCGACACCAGCGCCGTCGCTTTCAGCATCGAGATCACCTCGTTGGAATAGGCGGGCAGCGCCTGCCGAAAGGCCAGCGGCAGCGTAATGCGGCGCAGGATGGCAAACCGGGTCATGCCCGACACGCGCCCCGCCTCGACCGCGCCTTTGGGGACGGCGCGCAAGCCACCGCGCAGGATTTCCGAGGTGTAGGCCGCGTCATTCAGGATCAGCGCCAGCAGCCCGCACCAGTAGGGTTCGCGCAGAAACGGCCACAGAAAGCTTTGCCGGACAAAGCCAAAGCCCGCCAGCCCATAGTAGATCATGAAGATCTGGATCAGGAGCGGCGTGCCCCGGAACACAAAGACATAGGCCGCGGCCACCGCATTGCCGATCCGGGTGGTCCGCATCAGGTTGAGGATCAGCGCCAGCGTGCCGCCGCCCAGCAGGGACAGCACCCAGAAATTCAGCGTCAGCGGCAGGCCCTTGAGAAGGTTGGCGAACATGCCGCCCAGGAACGTGAAATCCATGCTCACATCCCCCCTTGCGGATGGCCGCGCAGGCTGCGGCGTTCGGCTAAGCGGAAGATCTGATCGGACACCGTGGTGATGCACAGATAGATCGCTGCCCCTGCGGCGTAGAACAGGAAATGCTCTTGCGTGGTGCCCGCCGCGACCGAGACCTGCCGCATCGTCTCGACCAGCCCGGTGACAGAGACCAGCGCGGTTTCCTTGATCACCGATTGCCATTGGTTGCCCATGCCGGGCAGGGCCGTGGTCATCGCTTGCGGCGCGATCACCCGGCGGAACAGGGTCAGGCGGGTCATGCCAACCACACGCCCGGCCTCGACCATGCCCTTTGGCACCGCCTGATAGGCCCCGCGCAGCACCTCGGACTGGCCGGCGGCAGAGATCAGCCCGATCGCCAGCATCCCGGCGACAAAGCCCGAAATGTCGAACGGCCCTTCAAAGCCAAGGCCGGTGCCGATGGCCGTCACCACCTGACGGCCACCGAAGTAGAACAGATAGATCACCAGAATATCGGGAACCCCGCGCAGCACGACCACATAGGCCTCTGCCAGTCGCCGCAGCACGGCATTGCCGCCGATCCGCGCCCAAGCCACCAGCGTGCCCAGCCCCAGCCCGAACAGAAAGGCCGCGACCGAGACCGCCAGCGTCATCAGCCCGGCGCGGACCAGCACCTTGCCCCAGCCTTCGGGACCAAAGCCCAGCAGCGCGAGATCCCCGAACTCCATGTCAGAGCTTTGGCGTCACGACCATGCCGAACCACTGGGTCGACAGGGCCTCGAGCGTGCCGTCATCGGACATGGATTTCAGCGCGGCGCTGATCTTGTCGGCCAGCTCGGCATTGCCCTTCTGGACGACGAACGCCGCACCGGCCCCCATCACGCCACCCTTGAAGGATGGGCCGGTCGCCATCGCGGTTTCCGCGTTCTTTTCCAGAAACGCCGAGATGTTGGTGACCGAGGCCATGCCCGCATCCAGCCGCCCGTTCATCAGATCCTGATAGACATCGGGGCCATTGGGATAGGTACGGATCGTCACGCCCTTGGGTTCCAGATAGGTGGCCAGAAAATCGGCCTGAATCGTCGCCACATGCACGCCGACGGTCTTGCCCGCCAGCTTTTCGGCGATGGCGTTGATGGCCGCTTCGGTCGGGGCTTCCTCGGTCAGGTCGACAAAGGTGCCGGTGCCGTCCAGCTCCAGACCGCTTTCCTTCATCACCGCAAAGGTCGAGCCGCCGGTGGTGTAGGGCAGCGAGAAATCGACCACTTCCAGCCGCTTTTCGGTGATGGTGACGGAATCGACCACGGCATCATATTTGCCATCGACCAGCCCCTGAATCATCCCGTCCCAGGCCTGCGAGATCACCTCGTATTCGAACCCGGCGCGCTTGGCGACCTCGTCCAGCATGTCCAGCTCAAAGCCGTACAGCGTGCCATCGGGCCGGGTCATGTTGAAGGGCGGAAAGGCCCCTTCGGTCGCGAAGACAAGCTTCTTGTCCTGCGCCAGCACGGGGGCGGCGGTCAGGGCAACGGCTGCGGCCAGTGCGGCGCGCAGAAAAGTGCTGCGGGTGAGGGTCATGGGTGGTCTCCTTACAGGGTCAGGCCAGAATCAGGGGGTCAGGACAGAAATTCGGTCGCCATGCGCGTCAATGCGATGGCGCTTTGGGCGATGCAGCCCTCATCAGGCTGGTAGTCGGAGTTGTGAACCCGGTCGTCACGGCCCGGCTGGCCGGAGCCGATGAAGATCTGCACCGACGGCACCCGTTCCGAGAAATAGGAGAAATCCTCGGCGCCAAAGCTGCTGCCGGGTTCGACCACTGTGGGTGCCCCGAACTGGGCAGACAACGCCTCGGCGGTGCGGGTGATCATATGGTCATCATTCATCAGCGGCGGCGCGCCGCGCACATAGTCCACCTCGGCGCGCAGGTTCAGCCCTGCGGCAGCACCCGTACAGATGCGGCGGAACGCGGCTTCAGCCAGATCGCGCGACTGCGGCGACCGGCACCGGACCGTGCCCTCGAACATGCAGCTGTCGGGGATGATGTTCTGCGTCGCCCCGCCTGCGATGTGGCCGACCGTCAGCACGGCCGACAGGGCGGGGTCCATCTCGCGCGAGATCACGGTTTGCAGCTGGGTCAGGACATGCGCCGCGCCGATGATCGGGTCGATGGCGGCATGCGGGCGCGCGGCATGACCGGATTTGCCGTGCAGCACCACGCGGAATTCATCGCTCGACGCTGTGCTCGCGCCCCGGTTCAGCAGGATCTGGCCCACGGGAAGTTCGGGGCGGTTGTGAAAGGCGATGGCCATATCGACCCCGTCCGCCGCACCGTCGGCAACCATGGCGGCGGCCCCGCTCTCCTGCGTTTCCTCAGCCGGTTGGAAGATCAGCCGCACCGTTCCCGCAAGTGTGGGGGCCAGTTGCACCAGCGCCGCCGCCGCCCCCAGCAAGGACGCGGTGTGCAGATCATGGCCGCAGGCGTGCATCTTGCCGGGGATGGTCGAGGCAAAGGGCAGCCCGGTTTCCTCATGGATCGGCAGCGCATCCATGTCGGCGCGCAAAATCAGGCAGGGGCCGGGGCGGCCGCCGGTGATTTCCGCCACCACGCCGGTGCGCCCGACACCGGTTTTCGGCGTCAGCCCCAAGGCGCGCAGTTCACCCGCAACAATCGCGGCGGTGCGGATGGTGTCGAACCCGGTTTCGGGATGGGCGTGCAGATCGCGGCGCACCGCGATCAGCCGCTCCTCGACCGCGCGGACAAGACGCTCGATTTCGGGGGCGGGGTCATTGGGGCGGTGGGTCATGGCCAGATTCCGGGATCAGAGGGGCAGGTGCTTTGCGACTCTTTACGTCCGGAGTTATGGCTGGATTGTCAAGGATCGACAATCGGTCAAAGACGCGCGGTGCGGATCTTCCTGAGCCTATGCGGTTGTCATGCCGTTGATGCAGGCACCTTGGCCAACACTGATGGCTCTGTCGTCAGTCCCGTACCGCCGCCCGGTGGACCAGAACGGCACCCGGTTTGAGACCGCACCGCGCAGCCGGCAGGGCCGCCACCGATGATGGCAAGGCCTGTGGACCTGTCAGCGGCAATCGGTGCGGCGGTAAAGCAATCGCTGCAACCAGCCCGCTACCGGGTCGGGTCAGAGGTCAAAGCGCACGCCCTGCGCCAGCGGCAGCTCGGCCGAATAGTTCACCGTGCTGGTCTGGCGGCGCATATAGCCCTTCCACGCGTCCGACCCGCTTTCCCGCCCGCCGCCGGTTTCCTTTTCCCCGCCAAAGGCCCCGCCGATTTCGGCCCCCGATGGCCCGATGTTCACATTGGCGATGCCGCAATCCGACCCGGCGGCCGAGAGGAAAGTTTCTGCCTCGCGCAGGTTCAGGGTAAAGATGCACGACGACAAGCCCTGCGGCACATCGTTTTGCAGTGCGATGGCCTGATCCAGCGTGTCATATCCCATGACATAGAGGATCGGGGCAAAGGTTTCCTCGCACACACACGGGGTTTGCGCGGGCATTTCCACCAGCGCGGGGCGGATATAGGCCCCGCCCTGCGGCACCGCTTCGGTCACGACCGTGCCGCCATGCACCGTGCCGCCATCGGCGCGGGCGTGGTCGAGTTGCGCCAGCATGCGGTCGCGGGCGGCGGTGTCGATCAGCGGGCCGACCAGCGTGCCTTCGCTGCGCGGATCGCCGACGGACAGCGTGGCATAGGCCTTGGTCAGGCGGGCCATCAGATCGTCGCGGATGTCACCATGCACGATCAGACGGCGCAGCGAGGTGCAGCGCTGCCCCGCCGTGCCCACGGCCCCGAACACGATGGCCCGCACCGCCATATCCAGATCGGCAGACGGGGCCACGATCATCGCATTGTTGCCGCCCAGCTCCAGAATGGGCCGGCCCCAGCGTGCCATGACCTTTGGCCCCACGATGCCGCCCATGCGGGTCGATCCGGTGGCCGACAGCACCGGCACATCGCGGCTGTCCACCAGCGCCACCCCGATGGCCGCGCCGCCGATCACCAGCTGGCACAGCCCCTCGGGCGCATCGCCAAAGCGGGCCAGCGCGCGGTTCATGATGGCTTGTGTTGCCAGCGCGGTCAGCGGGGTCTTTTCCGACGGCTTCCAGATCACCGGATTGCCGCAGACCAGCGCAAGGGCGGCGTTCCACGACCAGATCGCAACGGGAAAGTTGAACGCGCTGATCACGCCCACCGGCCCCAGCGGGTGCCAGGTTTCGGCCATGCGGTGGCCCGGACGCTCGGAGGCGATGGTCAGGCCATAGAGCTGCCGCGACAGGCCCACCGCAAAGTCGCAGATGTCGATCATCTCCTGCACTTCGCCCAAGCCCTCGGAGGTGATCTTGCCCACCTCCAGCGTCACCAGCGCGCCCAGCTCCGCCTTGGCCGCGCGCAACTCTTCGCCCAACAGGCGCACGAGTTCGCCCCGGCGCGGCGCGGGCACCGTGCGCCAGACCTGAAACGCGGTCTGCGCGCGAGCGATGACGGCGGGCATTTCGGCAGGGTCGGTTTCGCGCACCCGTGCGATTTCGGCCCCGTCGATCGGCGAATGAACCGCCAATGTGCCCCCGGTCAGATCGGCAGGGGTCAGGCCAGCGGCGGTCAGAACGGCGGTATGGGTCATTTGGAACCTCGGGGTTGGGTGACAGGGCCGCGCTGCTCGGGCAGGCCCATGGAGATCAGGATCGGCGCTTCGGCCTGAAGGCGTTGAAAATCGGCCTTGCTTGCCATGCCGCGCCAGCTGGTCTGGATCAGCGCCTGCGCCACCGCCCCGCCCAGCGTGGTGCCGGGTCCGGTGATGACGAACAGATCGGGCGCAAATTCACGCGCAGCGCTGCGGATGGCGGCAGTGAAATCGTAAGGCTGCACCACCTGGTGATCCAGCGTGTAGTCGCGGAGCGCGCCAGGGGTCTGCGCGCCCGGCCACCAGACCTGGCCGCGCCCGTCGATCTTTGGCAGGCGCGGCGTGGTGAACAGCGAATCCGGCAGCAAGTCGCGGCCCTGTGCGGCGACCGGAGCCTGAAGGGCGGTGTGAAACGCCGCATGGTTGCCCAGCCGCATCGGAAAGCGGCCCTGCAGCGGCGGCACGGCGGACTCGAACGCTTTCAGCCCCGCGTCATTACCGGCAATCACCAACAGCCCGCCAAGGTCAATCGACAGGGCCAGTGCATGGCCTGAGCGCCAGGAAATCTCGTCCACCAGCGCCAGCAGAGTGGATTTGCGCGCCGGGTCCGGCACCCAATCGTCGCCGACCACCGGGTACACCGTCTGGCCGCCGATCAGCGCCTGTTGCATCAGGCGGCCCATGGTGTTGGCGATGCGAAAGCCATCTTCGGGCGGGACGGCCCCGGCGCAGGCCAGCGCCGAATACCAGCCCATCGAATTGCCGGTGACGGCCACCACCTCGACCACATCCCGGTCGATGGACAGGAAATCGCCATAGCTCGCGGCAAAGATCAGCCCGCTGGCAGTGTCGCCCCGGCTGTGCAGCGCCAGCGAGAATTTCGCGGCCCCGTCCAGCGCGGTCAGGCTTTGCTGCCCCTCGGCCTGCCGCATCGCATCAAACCGGGCCAGCAGGGCGGGGTCGGGAAAGTGGCGCGACAGGCTGCCCAACTCGGTCGCATTATAGGTGCCGCGACCGGGGCAGATGACGACGGCGGTTTTGCGGGTCATGCGCGGCCTCCTGCCAGGGCGATGGCGGCCTGCGTGATGCTGGCCTGCGACGGCATGGTGACGGCATAGGCCGGGCCGGTGGAGATGAAGCTGTCTTCGGCGGTGATGCGGGCCAGCTTTACCGCTGTGGTCTCATGGAAATGCGCCATCAGCGCCTCGGCCACGCCGCCAGAGTGGCGGGTTTCATCGACCACCAGCACATGCCTGCAGCCTTGAACCGCCGAGGTCAGCGCCGCTTTGGGCAGTGGCGACAGCCAGCGCGTGTCAATGATGCGGGCCGAAATCCCCGCCGCCGTGATCGCGGGCAGCGCCTGTTGCGACAGAAAAACTCCGTTGCCGAAGGTGACGATGGCAAGATCGGTTCCCGCCCCGTCAACCCCGACCTGACCAAAGGGGATGGTCTGCGACGGATCGGGATAGCGCCGCATCCAGCCGCCATCCTTTTCGGCATGCAGATCGCGCATCGGATAAAGGGCTATGGGTTCCAGAAACACCACCACCCGCTGCTCTTCGCGCGCCAGCCGCACACATTCGCGCAGCATCATCGCCGCATCCGCGCCATTCGACGGCACCGCGAGGATCAGCCCGGGAATGTCGCGCAGCACGGCGACCGAGTTGTCATTGTGGAAATGCCCGCCAAAGCCCTTTTGATAGCCCAGCCCGGCGATCCGCAGCACCATCGGGTTGCTGAACTGGCCATTGGAGAAAAACGGCAATGTCGCCGCCTCGCCGCGCAGCTGGTCTTCGGCGTTGTGCAGATAGGCGAGGAACTGAATCTCGGGCAGCGGCACGAAGCCGTTCTGCGCCATGCCGATGGCAAGGCCCAGGATCGACTGTTCGTCGAGCAGGGTGTCGATCATCCGGTCGGGGCCAAAGCGGGCGTGCAGCTTTTGCGTGACCCCGTAAACGCCGCCCTTGCGCCCGACATCCTCGCCCATCATCACCAGCTCGCGGTGGGTCAGCATCAGATCGGTCAGCGCCCAGTTGATCAGGCGCGACATGATCTGCGGCTCGTCCATCGCCTTCCGGTCGCCACCAAAGGCCGCCGCCCGCGCCTCTGGCGTTGGCCCGTTGGTGGGGGCGCAGGGGCGTTTTGGCGGCACAATCGCGGCCATGACCTGTTCTGCGGTTTGCAACCGGGGCCGGGTGATGGCCTGATCTGCCACGCGCACGACGCGGGCATTGGTTTCGGTGTAGATCGCAAGCGCCTGATCCGGTGTCAGCACCCCGGCCTGGTCCAGCAGGCGCACGGCATGCAGCAGCGGGTCCTGCGCCTCTTCGGCCTCTACCTCTTCGCGCGACAGATAGGTGGTGGGCACATCGGCCCCGGCATGGCCATAGAGCCGGATGGTGCGCAGGTGCAGGAACGCGGGCTTCTTGCGGTCGCGGACATAGGCGGCGGCCTCGGTCGCTACGCGGTAGGTGTCATACAGGTCCAAGCCGTCGGCCTTGAAGTATTTCAGGCCGGGTCGGGCGTGGAACGTGGCTTCGATCCAGCCCTTTGGCGTCTTGGTGGAAATGCCGATGCCATTGTCTTCGCAGACAAACAGCAGCGGCAGCGGCACCGATTGATAGCTGGTCCATTGTGCGGTGTTGAACGCGCCTTGCGCGGTCGAATGGTTGGCCGAGGCGTCGCCAAAGCTGCAACAGATGATCGCATCATCGGGCAGGATCTGGTGTTCGGGCCGGTGCCGCCGGGCCGCGCCGATGGAATAGGCCGCGCCCACCGCCTTTGGCAGATGGCTGGCGATGGTCGAAGTCTGCGGCGGGATGAACAGATCGCGCGACCCCAGCACCTTGTGCCGCCCGCCCGAAATCGGGTCTTCCGACGATGAGGCGAACGACAGCAGCATATCCCAGGCCGGGGTCTGGCCCGGAACCTGCCCGGCGCGCGCGATCTGGAACGCCGCGTCGCGGTAGTGCAGGAAGGCCATGTCATCGGGGCGCAGCGCCAGCGCCACCGCCGCCAGCCCCTCATGCCCCGACGAGCCGATGGTGTAAAACCCTTGCCCCGCCCGCTGCATCGCCCGGCTTTGCCGGTCCAGCGCGCGGGTCAGACAGGCGGCGCGGAACGCCTGCACCGCCGTTTCGGGCGCCATCGGGCCTGCGGGGGGGCGGCCCGCCGGCAGATCGCGCGCGGCGACCCGGCGCAGAAAGTTCTCATGCACAATGCCGGCGCGGTCCATCATTTGCCCCCTTGCGGAACTGTCGTCTTGCGGGCCGTGCCGGGGATCATACCACAAATCTCCAACCCGTTCAGGCAACAGGCAAGGTGCGGGGCAGGGGCGAGGGTCATGCAAGTATCCTTTGTGCCTGGCACATGTGGTCAGACAATAGCTGGAATGATCGGAGATTATGAGCGAGAAGAAGTCCACATGTTTGGAGAAAGACGCACATGATCGCGCCGCGCCGCTTTTTGCCCTCGGTCAGTTCCCTGCTTGCGCTGGAGGCGGTGGACCGGCTGGGCACTGCGACAGCCGCCGCCGAAGACCTGGCGCTGACCCATTCCGCGATCAGTCGCCAGCTGAAAACCCTTGAGGCGCAGATCGGCGTCAGCCTGTTCCGGCGCGAGGGCAAGGGGCTGGCCCTGACCCCGGCGGGGCTGGATTACGCGGCATCGGTGCGCGACTATCTGCAAGATCTGGCGCGCTCCAGCATGAAAATCCGGGCGGCGGGCGAGAAAAGCAGCCTGAACATCGGCGTGCTTCCGGCGTTCGGAACCCATTGGCTGTTGCCGCGATTGAAGAGCTTTGCCGTGCAATACCCTGATATCACGGTGAATCTGTCAACACGGCTGGCCCCGTTCGATTTCAGCCGCGACAAGCTGGATGCCGCCATCCACTTCGGCACCCGTGACTGGCCGGGGGTGGAGTATCTGGATCTTGGGCAGGAAAACATCATCCCGGCCTGTGCGCCCGAGCTGTTGGGGCCGGGCGCGTTGCGGGTGCCCGATCTGCTGACGATGCCGCTGCTGCATCTGGAAAGCCGCCCCGGCGCCTGGGAGGATTGGTTCGAGCGCAACGGCCACCCGGCAGACCGTCTGCGCGGCATGCTGTTTGACCAGTTCACCCATATGGTCGAGGCGGCGGTGCATGGCTTTGGCGTCGCCTTGTTGCCCGAATTCATCGCAAGGGTCGAGTTTGAGCGGGGCCGCCTGACGCCCGCCGTGGCGGGCCGGACCCCGATTGACAGCCGGTATTTCTGCGTTTGGCCGCACCTGCGCCCGCCAAGCCGGCCGTTGCAAAGACTGCTGGACTGGCTGGGCCAGATCGTGGCGCAGCAGCCGGTCCATCCTGACCGATAACTCCACAGGCACCGCAAAACCGGTGACAGCGCAGCACCTGTCGGCGAGGCGCGCTGGCCCACCGCGCGCAGGCCGCTGGCCCTGCGCGCGGTGGGCCGATGATCGGGGCCGTCAGCCCAGAACCTTGCGAACCGCCTTGTCCGCCGCCTTGATCACAAGATCCGCTTCGTCACGGGTCAGGCACAGCGGCGGGGCAAAGCCGAGGATGTCACCTTGCGGCATCGCGCGGCCAATGACGCCCTCGTCCAGCAGGGCCGCGGCGACCGCTGGCCCGACCTTGCGTGCGGGATCAAAAAAGCGCCGGTCGTCCTTGTCTTCGACAAACTCGACCGCAGCCATCAGCCCATCGCCGCGCACCTCACCGACATTGGCGTGCCCGGCCAGCGCATCGGTCAGACCGGCGCGGAAATAGGCCCCGACCTCGCCCGCGTTCTGCACAAGGCCCATCTCATCAATCAGTTTCAGGTTCGCCACCCCGGCTGCGGCACAGATCGGGTGGGCCGAATAGGTCCAGCCGTGACCAATCGGGCCAAGCTGATCGGACCCCTGCACCAGAACCTGCCACATCCGGTCCGACACGATCGACCCCGACAGCGGCGCATAGGCCGAGGTCAGACCCTTGGCGATGGTGATCAGGTCCGGCTCCATCCCGTAATGCACCGATCCGAACATGGTGCCCAGACGGCCAAAGCCGGTCACCACCTCATCCGCGACCAGCAGGATATCGTATTTCGTCAGCACCGCCTGAATCGCGGCCCAATAGCCCTGTGGCGGCGGCACAATGCCGCCGGTACCAAGGATCGGCTCGCCGATGAAGGCGGCGATGGTGTCGGGCCCTTCGGCAAGGATCATCTCTTCCAGCCGGGCGGCGCAATGGGCGCTGAACTGTTCCTCTGACATCGAGCGGTCTACGCGGCGGAAGTAATAAGGTGCGTCGGTGTGCAGGATCGGGGCCCGGGGCAGATCGAAATTGGCGTGGAACAGCGACAGCCCGGTCAGGCTGCCGGTCATCACACCCGACCCGTGATAGCCACGCCAGCGGCTGATGATCTTTTTCTTCTCGGGCCGGCCCAGAATGTTGTTGTAGTACCAGATCAGCTTGATGTTGGTCTCGTTCGCATCCGACCCCGACAGCCCGAAATAGACCCGGCTCATATGCTCGGGCGCGCGTTCGATGATCATCCGCGCCAGCGTGATGCTCGCTTCGGTCCCGTGGCCGACATAGGCGTGGTAATAGGCCAGTTCGCGCGCCTGTTCGGCGATGGCATCGGCAATTTCGGTCCGGCCATAGCCGACATTCACGCAGTATAGCCCGGCAAAGGCATCCAGACTGCGTTTGCCGGTGGCGTCAACGATGTGGCACCCCTCGCCGCCGACGATGACGCGGCGCGGTGTGTCGCCGCGCGCATGCATGCCCATATGGGTGGAGGGGTGAAAGAAATGGTCGCGATCCCAGGCGTTCAGATCATTGTCGCGGTCAAGCATGATTGGTCCTTTCCCGCGCTCAGGCGGCAGTGTCGATGCAGAGGTATTTCAGTTTGACAAACGCTTTCAGCCTATGGTGCGACCCTTCGTGCCCGGGGCCAGACTGTTTCGAGCCGCCAAAGGGCACCGGGCCGCCGGTGATACGGTTAACCGAGATCATCCCGAATTCAAGCGCTGTGACAGCCGCAAGTCGCGGGCACCATCGCGGGTGACGACACAGGCCACAAGACCGAATCCGGTGTCATTTGCGCGGGCGACCCCTTCGCCTTGGTGTCGAAGGCGATTGCCGGGGCGACCGGGCCAAGGGGTTCTTCGTTCGCAGAGCGTCATGATTTTGACGTGGCGCTGGACAAGATGAAAGAGTCGGGCGAATTTGCTGCCATCGTCGAGCCTTACGGCTTGTCAGGACCCTCTGTCATCTCGACCAGCCGGGCCGGGCCGCCCTTGCCATCGCCCGCGCGGCCGGGGCGGGGCAAAGTTCTACTTTTTGAAAGAAACCCCGGGCAGCACCGCCCATAGGAGGATACGATCAATGACAGACGTGGACTTGCGGTTCTCCCGCGATGAATTTGCCACGCGTCTGGAAAAGACGCGCCACGCGATGGAGGCAAGGGGGATCGATCTGCTGATCGTCACCGATCCCAGCAACATGAACTGGCTGACCGGCTATGACGGCTGGTCGTTCTATGTGCATCAATGCGTGATCGTGCCACCGCATGGCGAACCGATCTGGTTTGGCCGGGGGCAGGATGCGAACGGGGCAAAACTGACCGCTTACCTGCGGCATGAAAACATCCTCGGCTATCCCGATCACTATGTGCAAAGCACCGAACGGCACCCGATGGATTACCTGTCGGGTATCCTGACCGACAAGGGCTGGGGCAGCCTGCGGATCGGGGTCGAGATGGACAATTACTATTTCACCGCCGCCGCCTTTGCCAGCCTGACCCGGCACCTGCCGAACGCGCGCTTTTCCGATGCCACGGCGCTGGTGAACTGGCAGCGCGCGGTGAAGTCGCCGACCGAGATTTCCTATATGCGCAAGGCCGCGCGGATCGTGGAAAACATGCATGCGCGGATCGTCGACAAGATCGAGGTCGGCATGCGCAAATGCGATCTGGTGGCCGAAATCTATGATGCGGGGATCCGCGGCGATGCGGCGTTCGGCGGCGATTACCCCGCCATCGTGCCGCTGTTGCCTTCGGGCCGCGATGCGTCTGCGCCGCACCTGACCTGGGACGACAAGCCGATGAAATCGGGCGAAGGCACGTTCTTTGAAATCGCCGGCACCTATCACCGCTATCACTGCCCGCTGTCGCGGACCGTGTTTCTGGGCAAGCCGACGCAGGCCTTTCTGGATGCCGAAAAGGCCACGCTGGAAGGGATGGAGGCGGGGCTGGCCGCAGCAAAGCCGGGCAACACCTGTGAAGACATCGCCCGCGGGTTCTTTGACGTGCTGGCCAAATCCGGCATCATCAAGGACAACCGCACCGGCTATCCCATCGGCGTCAGCTATCCGCCGGACTGGGGCGAGCGCACCATGTCGCTGCGCCCCGGCGACAAGACCGAGCTGAAGCCGGGCATGACCTTTCACTTCATGACGGGTCTGTGGCTGGAGGATATGGGGCTGGAGATCACGGAAAGCATTCTGATCACCGAAACCGGGGTGGAATGTCTGGCAAACGTGCCGCGCAAGCTGTTTGTAAAGGACTGATCCGATGGGCACAGACATGCGACCGTCGCCGGTGTCGGCGACGGTGGATTTTGCGGCAGACGGCGTGCAGCACGGGTTTCTGCGTCTGCCCTACAGCCGCGATGATGCGGCCTGGGGCTCGGTGATGATTGCCGTCACGGTCGTGAAAAACGGCGACGGGCCGACCGGCTTGCTGACCGGGGGCAATCACGGTGATGAATACGAAGGCCCGATCGCGCTGTTTGATCTGGCCCGAAGCCTGCGCGCCGAGGACGTTTCGGGGCGGGTCATCATTGTGCCGATGATGAACCAGCCCGCCTTTGCGGCGGGCACCCGGACCTCACCCATCGACCGGGGCAACCTGAACCGCAGCTTTCCGGGCCGCCCTGATGGCTCGGTGACAGAAAAGATTGCCGACTACTTTCAGCGCGTACTGTTGCCGATGGCCGATGTGGTGCTGGATTTCCATTCCGGCGGCAAGACGCTGGATTTCCTGCCGTTCTGCGCCGCCCATATCCTGCCCGACACCGCGCAGGAGGCTGAGGCGTTCCGGCTGGTCCGGGCTTTTGGCGCGCCTTATTCGGTCAGGATGCTGGAGATTGACGCGGTCGGCATGTACGACACCGCCGCCGAAACCATGGGCAAGGTGTTTGTCACCACCGAGCTGGGCGGCGGCGGCACCGCCAGCGCCTATACCGCCGGGATCGCGATCCGGGGGTGTCGCAACCTGCTGATGGCGGCGGGTATCTTGCGCGGAACCCCTGACCCTGTGCCGACGCAGTGGCTGGATATGCCCGATGGCAGCTGCTTCACCTTTGCCGAAGACGCGGGTCTGATCCGCTTTTGCGCCGATCTGGGCGACCGGGTCCGCAAGGATCAGTGCATTGCGATGATCTATCCGACCGGGCGCACCGGGCTTGACCCGACAGAGCTGCGCGCCAACCGGGCCGGTCTGTTCACCGCGCGGCATTTGCCGGGGCTGGTCAAACCCGGCGATTGCGTGGCGGTGATTGCGGATGAGGTGGATCAGACGTGATCAGCGGGCAAGGTCCAGCAGCAGCTGTGACAGGGTGGTGTCCGGGTTGGCAAGATCCAGAATGATGTCGAAATGATTGCGACCGGCCACCCGGTGGACCGGCCAGCCGGTCACTTTTGCGAACGCGTCTGACTGGCGGTGAAAGCCCATGGCTTCGCCTGCGCCAGCCGCCAGCGCCAAGGCCCCCCGCAGGCCCTGTGGCGGGTGGCGGAGCGGGCTTTGGGCCAGTTCGGCATCGGTGAATTGCATCCAGTCCTGCACATGGCAGGCGGCCAGCGGCGCCAGCTCGAACAGGCCGGATACCGGCAGGCAGGCAAGCAGCGGCTGCTCTGGCAGACCCAACTCTGCTTGCCAGCCGGGTTGCGCGACGGCGGCGGCGAGATGGCCCCCGGCAGAGGATCCGCTCACGGTGATGCGCGTGCGGTCAAGGCCCAAGGCCTCGGCATTGTGCCACAGATGCGCAATCGCCCGGCGGCAGTCGGTGAGGATGTCGGTGATGCTGGCCCCGGGGGCCAGCCGGTAATCCGGCACGGCGGTGGCGATGCCCTGCGCGGCCAGCATCGGGGCGGCAAAGGCAGATTGCGCGCGCGACAGCGCCCGCCAGTAGCCGCCATGGATGAACACCACAACGGGGCGGCTTTCGCCCGGCGTGGTGCCGAACAGATCGAGCTTCAGCCCAGTTTCAGTGCAGAATGTCAGCCCCGCGCGCGTGTGGGGCAGGTCGTGGGCCGCGTCCGACAGGCTTTGATACCGGCCCAGAATATCGGCAAACTCCGCCTCGGTCACCGTGGTGCGGGCGGTGTAATCGGCGTCCAGTCGGGCGCGGGGCAGGGTGGCTTCGTCTTTGAGCATCAGATCACCAGAGGGTTTGCGCGGTTCCCGATCAGCCGCACCACGGATAGCGCCGTCAGCGCCGAGGATTTGGGGCTATCGGGCAGGGCCAGATTGTCGGGCGTGATCTCCATCCGGCCAGAATCGTCATGGGCAAGGACGCGGTGGTGGCGGGACCGGCGATCATCCGGATGATCAGCGGAAACAGCAGACCGCAACCGGCAACGGCCCCAAGCGTTGCCGGCGACTGCCGCAGCGCCAGCCGGCGGGCAATTTCAGAGCCGATGGCGCCCCATCCGATCAGAACCAGTCGCATCAGATGCCGACCCAAGCCTGAACGCGGGCCTGATCGCGGGTCAGGTCGGCACTGGTGCCGGTCCAGACCGTCTTGCCCTTTTCCAGAATGAAATGCCGGTCGGCCAGGCGCTTGAGCACGGAAAATGTCTTGTCGATCAGCAGGATCGACTGCCCCTCGGCCTTCAGCTTTTCGACCACCTGCCAGATTTCCGCGCGGATCACCGGGGCCAGCCCTTCGGTCGCCTCATCCAGAATGAGCAGGCGCGGGTTGGTCATCAGCGCGCGACCCACCGCCAGCATCTGCTGCTCGCCGCCCGACAGCGTGGCCGCCATCTGCCCGCCGCGCTCGCCAAGGCGGGGGAACAGGTCATAGATGCGGGCAAGGGTCCAGGGCGACTTTGCCGCCAACCGGTTGGCCGCCGTGGCCACCAGGTTTTCGCGCACGGTCAGCGTGGGAAACACCTGCCGCCCCTCGGGCACCAGACCAAAGCCCAGCCGCGCCACCTTTTCCGGGGCCAGCCCGCCAATGGCACGACCGTCATACTGCACCGCCCCGCCCTTGGGTGGCAGCAAGCCCATGATCGTGCGGACCGTGGTGGTCTTGCCCATGCCGTTGCGGCCCATCAGGGTGACCACCTCGCCCTCCCTGATGTCGAGCGAGATGTCGAACAGCACCTGTGAGGCACCGTAGCCGGCTTGCAGGTTTTGCACCGACAGCATCAGGTGTCCTCCTCTCCGAGATAGGCGTCGCGGACCGCCGGATTTGCGCGGATCTCATCGGCGTTTCCGGCCGCGATGACACGCCCGTACACCAGCACGGTGACCCGGTCGGCAAGCGCAAACACGGCGTCCATATCGTGTTCGACCAGCAGCATCGCGCAATCACCGCGGGCGGCCAGCAGCGCGTCAATCATCTGCTGGCTTTCCAGATGGCCAAGCCCGGCCATCGGTTCATCCAGCAACAGCAGCCGGGGGCGCTGGGACAGCGCCATCAGCAGCTCCAGCTGCTTTTTCTCGCCATGGGCCAGATCGGCGACGGTGACACCGGCGCGGGGGCCAAGCGCAGAGGCAGTCAGGATCTCGGCCACCTCGTCCCACACCTCGGCGCGGCTTGCGGCGCGGTCGAAGATACGGAAATTGCCGCCTTCGCGCGCCTGAACCGCAAGGCCCAGATTTTCGCGCACCGTCATGTCGTCCAGAAGCGAGGTGATCTGAAAGGTCCGCCCCAGACCCAGCGTCACACGCTCTGCCGGGGACAGGCGGGTGATGTCGCGGCCCGCCAGATGGATATGGCCGGCGTTTGGCATCAGCTCGCCACAGATCTGATTGATCAGCGTCGATTTTCCGGCGCCATTTGGCCCGATCAGAGCGTGAATCTCTCCGGCATTGACGGTCAGGCTGACATTGTCGGTCGCGGTCAGACCGCCAAAACTCTTGGTCAGCCCGGCGATTTCAAGCACATGGGTCATTTCTGCCCCCCGCTCAGCTTGCGGATCAGCGCCATAAGCCCGCCCTTTGAGGTCAGCACCACAACCAGCAGCAGGATGCCAACCGGCAGCATCCAGTGCTCGGTATACCGCGCCAGCGTCGTCTCCACCGTGAACAGCACCCCCGCGCCGATGAATGGCCCGGCCAGAGTGCCGACGCCGCCAAGGATGACCATGATCATGAACTCGCCCGACCGGGTCCAATGCATCATGTCGGGCGAGGCAAAGCGCAGGAAGTTCACCATCAGCGCCCCGGCCAGACCCGCGCCCATGCCGGACAGGATGAAGGCATAGAGCTTGTAGCGGAACGTCGAGATCCCCATCGCGGCCATGCGGCGTTCGTTCTGGCGGATGCCGGCGATGATCTGACCGAACGAGGATTGCACAAGGCGGCGCAGGAACAGGTAATAGGCGGCGGCAAAGCACAGCACGACCCAATACAGCGTGTCGCGGTTGCGCATGTCGAGGCCCGGCAGCGCATTGGTGCGGCGCACCATGATCCCATCCTCGCCGCCATAGGTTTTCAGCGAGATGAACAGGAAAAAGAACATCTGCGCAAAGGCCAGCGTGATCATGATGAACTGCACGCCGCCGGTGCGCAGCGACATCGCGCCCACCAGTGCCGCCGCCAGCCCGGCCACCAGCACGGCGGCGGGCAGGGTCAGCAGCATCTGATCGGTGCCGGGAATCAGGCCCAGAAACGAGGTTCCGGCGTCGAAATGGTGGTACAGGATTCCGACCACATAACCGCCGATGCCAAAGAATGCTGCGTGGCCAAAGCTGATCATGCCGCCGTAGCCGAGAATGAAGTTCAGGCTGGCCGCCGCCATGCCATAGATCAACGCCTGACCGACCAGCCGTGTCCAGCTGGTCTGGCCGGTGGCTGCGGCCAGAAACGGCACCAGCGCCAGCAGCAGGAAGACGGTGGCCAGAATAAGGTATTCGCGTTTCATCGGGTCATCCCTGCGCTGCAAACAGGCCGCGCGGACGGACCAGAAGAATAATCGCCATCATCAGATAGATCCCCATCGAAGATATTCCGACCCCCAGTGCCTGCGCCTCGGACCCCGGCATGACCTGCTGCAACAGGCCGGGCAGAAAGGCGCGCAGCATGGTGTCGCACATCCCCAGCACGATCCCGGCGACAAAGGCGCCTTTCACCGAGCCGACCCCGCCGATCACCACCACGACAAAGGTGGCCAGAATGATCTCGTCCCCCATGCCGACCTGCACTGACAGGATCGGCGAGGCCATCACCCCGGCCAGCCCGGCCAGCAGCGCCCCGAGCCCGAACACCGCCGTATACAGCCCCCGGATGTTCACCCCCAGCGCCCGTACCATCTGGCGGTTGCTGGCCCCGGCACGCACCAGCATGCCGATCCGGGTCTTGTTGATCAGCAGATACAGGCCGACCGCGACGGCCAGACCGACCGTGATGACAAACAGCCGATAGGTCGGATAGGGCAGGCCCGGCACGATCTCGACCGACCCCGAAAACATCTCGGGCAGAGAGGTGAACAGCGGCTGACGACCGAAGATCAGCACGGTGGACTGGTTGAAGATCAGGATCAGGGCAAAGGTCGCCAGAACCTGATCCAGATGGTCACGGGCATAAAGGCGGCGCATGACCCCCAGCTCGACCACGATTCCGGCGATGGCCGAGGCCACCAGCCCGGCCAGAAGCCCGGCCCAGAACGAGCCGGTCTGAATCGAGACCCAGGCCCCGGCAAAGGCACCGACCATATACAAAGCGCCATGTGCCAGATTGATGACGCCCATGATTCCGAAAATCAACGTCAGCCCGGCGGCCAGCAAAAACAGCGTGACGCCGTATTGCAGCCCGTTCAAAAGCTGCTCGATCAACAGGATCATCTGCGGGCCTCCAGGGGGTCTGTGAATTGCGATGGTGCCGGAACAGGACCGGATGGCACAGTGCCATCCGGCCCGGTGTCAGGTCACATCTTGCAGTCGGCGGCGTAAACGTCGCCCACAGCTTCAAGGATCTTTTCCTTGGTCACGATCTTTGGATTGCCAGCCTCGTCCGCTTCGATCGAGGTCAGATACCAGTCCTGAACCGGATGCTGGTTGGCGCCAAAGGCAAAGTTGCCCCGGGTCGAGGCGAAATCGGCGGCCTTGATCGCGGCTTGCAGGGCGGCGATGTCTTCGCCCCCGACCTTGTTCAGCGCGCCGCCGATCAGCAGGCCGGTGTCATATCCCTGCTGCCCATAGGTGGTCAGCGGCGCATCGGGAAAGGCTGCGGCCCATTCGGCAACCAGGGCCTTTGACGCCTCGTTGTCGAAATCGTCATTCCAGTGCGTGGTGCCGGTCAGGCCGACGGCAGCGGGGCCGACGGCCTTCAGGATCACGCTGTCATATGACGGTTCCGACAACACCATCGGAACAGAGCCAAGCAGCCCGGCCTGCTGGTACTGCTTGAGAAACGCAATGCCCTGACCCCCGGGATGGAACTGGAACACCACCTGCGGCGCCACGCTGCGGATCTGCGCCATCTCACCGGCAAAGTCGGACTGTTCGACCCCGGTGTAAATCTCGGTCACTGTCCCGCCGAATTCGCGGCTGAACCCGGCGATGGCATCCTTGCCGGCCTGATAGTTGGGGGCCAGAGCGACCGCCGTGGTATAGCCCAGCTTTTTGGCGGCAGCCCCCGAGGCTTCGTGCAGGCTGTCATTCTGCCAGCTGACCACAAAGTAATTCGGGTGGCATTTGGCCCCGGCCAGACCCGATGGGGCGGCATTCGGGCTGACATAGATCGCGCCCGCATCCAGCGCTTCCGGCACCACCGCGCCCGAGACGTTGGAGAACACGATCCCGGTCAGCAGCTTGATGCCCTCTTCGTTCAGCATCCGGTCGGCCACCTGAACGCCGGTGTTCGGATCGCGGGCATCGTCTTCGACGACCAGTTCAAATTCTGCGCCGGTGGCTTGCAGCCCAAGCGTCAGACCGTCGCGGATCTGTTCGCCAAGATACCCGGCGGGACCGGACAGCGTGGTGATGACGCCGATCTTGGTCGCCTCGGCATGGGCTGGGCTCATCAGAGCGAGCAGAATGCCGGTGGAGGTCAGCAGTTTTCTCATGTCTTTCTCCCGGTTGTCGTTTGCGTCTTTTTGTTTTGCTTCTGGCCATACTGTCAGGCTTGAATTTTATTTCCAGCCTAAAACACCTAGAGCTTCACCCATCCTGCCGGAGGCTTTTTGCCGGGGTGAATTTCCCCGCATTTCGGGCAGGTGCGTGCTTTTTCATCGGCATAGAACGCAGCATAGATCGGTGGCAGGTCATCGACGATCGACTCCAGATCCACCTCGGCCCGGTGAACGCGGGCGTTGCAGCCAAAGCAATACCATTCGACCGCATCCAGCGCGCCTTCGGGGCGGGCCGGTTCGATCACCAGCCCGACAGAGCCTTCCTGCGGGCGCTGCGGCGAATGGCGGATATGGGCGGGCAGCAAAAAGATATCTCCCTCGCGGATCGGCACATCGTAGAACTCTCCCGTCGAAGTGTCATGCAATTTCAACAGCATGTCACCCTTTAACTGATAGAAGAACTCTTCCACCGGGTCATCGTGATAATCGGTCCGCTCATTTGGTCCGCCGACAACGGTGACCATCAGACCGGCATCCTTGAACACCATCTGATTGCCGACCGGCGGTTTCAGAAGGTGTTTGTGCGCGTCGATCCATTGCTGGAAATTGAAAGCCGCAAGGCGGGTCATTGGTGTCTCCTTTTCAGGCCAGTTTCAGGCCGCAGGTGTCTAATCTACGTCAGGTCAGGGGTCTTTTGGTCTTCGGTCAGTTCCAGACAGGGCGGATGTACCCGGCCGCCGGTCTGCGCCCGGATGCGTGGCGCGGTGCGGCTCCGACCCCCAATGCCGCGCTCTGCCAGATCAGAGGTGTGGGAGATGGGCAGACGGCCGATGTCCTGTTCGGTCGCCCGGTCCGGCACCGGCAGGGTGTCTGCCGTCTTGCGCCAGCTGTTGTTGACAAAAAGCTGAAGGTCTGGAGGGTCGGTCATCCTGGTCCACGCTTTGGTTTGCTCCGATCAATCCGCATCGGCACAAAGAAAGCAAATGAAGTAATTGAAGTCAGATATTCACAAATCGAATTGCAGACCTGGCCCGGCGTCTCTGACCCGAGACATTTTTCGCTGCGCCCCCTGAGGGTGATTGATGCCACCTGGTCGCCGCGTTCCGGTCAGGACGGCGGCTGACCTGCGGCGCAGCGCATCAGGCGCATCGCCTTGGATCATTGTTCCGCCAGCAGCGGGGCGGGGTGATAGCGGCCCTTGAGGTAAGGGGGCGCTGCGGCTTCAAGGTCTGCCAGCTCTGCGCGCAGCGTGCCCCGGCGGTTTGCGATGATTTCGAACGGCCCGCGCGGGAAATTCAGCCCCAGTTTCAGCGCGGTGTCGATGCTGTCAGGGGTCGTCCCCCCCTCGGACAACAGCCACGCCGCCTCATTGGCAAGCGCCGCCTCGATCCGGTTGACGATGGCGGCAGCGTCTTGCGGCGCGGCGGCAGGCGGGTCAGGGAACAGAAAGCCGCGCCCCGTTTTTCGCCCCAGCATGCCCGCTGCCACCTGACGGCGCAGGGCATCGAACACGTGATAGCGGGGATGGCCCTGCATCGCGGCCGACAGGCTTTCTGTCGCGGCAAGGCTGACATCGGCCCCGATCAGATCCATCAGCCCAAAGGGGCCAAGCCGGTAGCCCGCCGCCTGCATTGCCGCGTCGATGTCGGCGGCGCTGTGCCCGGCCTCGAGCAAGGCAAGCGCCTCGCCATAGAACGGGCGGGCGCAGCGGTTGACGATGAAACCGGGGCGGTCAGGGCAGGTGATGACGGTCTTGCCTGCTGCTTCGGTCAGCTTTTGCGCCACGCGCAGGGCGGCGGGATGTGTTCCGGGGTGGGCCACCAGTTCGACAAGCTTCATCACTGGGGCGGGGTTGAAGAAATGCAGGCCCAGCAGCCGGTCGGGGTGCCGCAACCCCTCGGCCATCGCCGCGACCTGCAACGACGATGTGTTCGTTGCCAGCACCGCATCCGGCGCAATCACCGCTTCCAGCGCGGCAAAGAGCGCCCGCTTGACCGCGATCTGTTCGACCACCGCCTCGATCGCCAGCGCGGCATCGCCCATCGCCTCGGGGCCGGGAACGATGGTGATGTGCGACGCCAGTGCGTCCAGATCGGCCTGCGCCATCTTGCCCGCCGCGACACGCGCGGCAAGGCCTGCGCGCAAACGGTCGATGGCGCTGTCGCGGGCGGCGGCGAAACTGTCGGTCGCCAGAACCCGGAAGCCTGCGGCGGCATAGGTCTGGGCGATGCCCAGCCCCATGGTGCCAAGGCCAATGACGGCAACTGTGGTCATGTTCCCCTCCGGTTGAAACCCGAAGAAAGGCATGAACCCGGATTTGCTTCAAGCTGGAATATTTTAAGCTTGAATTTATTTTGGACCAGTGCAACGGTTTTGGCCGATGCAGGTGCGGGGGAGGGTGGCCATGAACGTTCTTTGCCTGGGGGGCAGCCCTGCCGGACAGACCTTTGCAACCTTGATCCATCTGCGCGACCCCTCGCTTGACGTGACCGTGCCGGAGCGCAATACCGCCAATGACACCTTTGGCTGGGGGGTGGTCCTGTCCGCTGATGCGCTGGGCCGGAGTCAAAGGAATGACCCGGTCAGCACCGGGGCCATCCGCAGCCATTTGTCCTAGGGGGATGATATCGCGGTCGTCCATG
Source organism: Pseudotabrizicola sp. 4114 (assembly GCF_031457365.1). Lineage (NCBI taxonomy): Bacteria > Pseudomonadati > Pseudomonadota > Alphaproteobacteria > Rhodobacterales > Paracoccaceae > Pseudotabrizicola > Pseudotabrizicola sp. 4114. Next base: position 49,204 of record NZ_JAVDWP010000003.1, read on the forward strand.
ACGGTGTGCGCCCGGTCCCGGCCCGGCATGGGTTTGCGGGGATCGGCTGCAAGCATATGCTGATCCGGCCTGTCGAAGTGACCGCCGCTGCGCTGTGGTTGTGTGGCGCGGGGTCAGAGAGCATCACCGGGCAGGCCCTTGCGATTGCCGGGGGGGGAAGTATGACAGATCCGCTTTCCAAACGCCGGCTGGAACTCTGGGTGCGCCTGCTTGGCGTGACCCGCCCGGCCGAGGGGCAGCTGCGCGAATTTCTGCGGGTGAACCACGACACCACCTTGCCGCGCCTTGACGTGATGGCCGCGCTGTGGCGGCGGCGCGACGGGATCAGCATGAGCGAGCTGTCGCGGATGCTGCTGGTGTCGAACGGCAACGCGACAGCGGTTGTTGACCGGCTGGAAAAGGACGGGCTGGTGCAGCGCACCCCGTCCCAGACCGACCGGCGCACGATTTACGTCACCCTGACACCCGAGGGTCTGGTGGCGTTTGACCGCTATGCAGCGGAACACGAGGCGGAAGTGAACCGGATCTTCGGGGCCCTGACCGAGCAGGATCTTGACCAACTCACCGACATTCTGAAACGCGCGCGAGGTGCGACATGACTGAACTGGCCGGATTGAAACCGCAGCATTTTCTGTGGGAAATGCAGGGCCGCGTGGCCGTCATCCGCCTGAGCCGGCCGGAGCGGAAAAACCCGCTGACCTTTGACAGCTACGCCGAGCTGCGCGACACATTTCGCGCGCTGCCCTATGCGAGCGATGTCGATGTGGTGGTGTTCGCCTCCAACGGCGGCAACTTCTGCTCGGGTGGCGATGTGCATGACATCATCGGGCCTCTGGTCGGGATGGACATGAGGGACCTGCTGGCCTTTACCCGGATGACCGGCGATCTGGTGAAGTCGATGATCGCTTGCCACAAGCCCATCATCGCGGCGGTGGATGGAATCTGCGTCGGCGCGGGGGCGATCATGGCCATGGCGTCCGATCTGCGGCTGGCCACGCCAGAGGCAAAATGCGCGTTTCTGTTCACCCGTGTCGGCCTTGCCGGCTGCGACATGGGGGCCTGCGCCATGCTGCCCCGGATCATCGGTCAGGGCAGGGCGGCAGAGCTGCTTTATACCGGGCGGACGATGTTGGCAGCGGAAGGCCACAGCTGGGGCTTCTGGAACGCCCTGCATCCAGCGGCTGATCTGACTGCCGAAGCGATGAAGCTGGCCGCGCGACTGGCGGCGGGGCCGGTGTTTGCCCATGGCATGACCAAGACCCAGCTTAATCAGGAATGGAACATGGGTCTGGAACAGGCGATCGAAGCCGAGGCGCAGGCACAGGCAATCTGCATGCAGACCCGCGATTTCGAACGCGCCTATCATGCCTTTGTCGCCAAGGAAAAACCGGTCTTTCAGGGTGACTGACATTTCGGTGCCCCTAAGGCATCCTCCACACGTGAACAGGGTGATGAGATGAGCGACGCAACATTCCTGAACTGGCCGTTTTTCGAGGCAAAGCACCGCGCGCTTTCCGCTGCGGTAGAGGCCTGGGCCGCTGTTAATCTGCCGGTCAGCCATGCAGATGCCGATGCGGCGTGCCGGGGGTTGGTCGCCGCATTGGGCAAGGCCGGGTTGCTGCGCCCCACCGGCGCGGATGCGGGCGAGGCGCTGGATGTGCGCAGCCTGTGCCTGATCCGCGAGATCCTGGCGCGTCATGACGGGCTGGCCGATTTCGCCTTTGCTATGCAGGGGCTGGGCATGGGGGCGGTCACGCTGTTCGGCAGCCCCGAGCAACGCAGGTGGCTGGAAAAGACCCGGGCGGGCACGGCGATTGCCGGTTTTGCGCTGACCGAACCGGGGTCTGGCTCTGATGTCGCCCATACCGCCACCGTGGCAGACGCGATGCCGGGCGGGTTCCGGCTGACGGGCGACAAGACCTATATCTCGAACGGCGGCATTGCCGATGTCTATGTGATCTTTGCCCGCACCGGCGAAGCGCCGGGGGCAAAGGGGCTTTCGGCTTTTCTCTTGCCCGCCGATACGCCGGGGCTGGAGGTGGTGGAGCGGATCGACGTGATTGCCCCGCATCCGCTGGCCCATCTGCGTCTGACCGGCGTCGAACTGCCCGAAACGGCGCGGATCGGGGGGGGCGGTGACGGGTTCAAGATCGCCATGTCGGTGCTCGATGTGTTCCGCGCGACCGTCGGGGCCGCGGCGCTTGGCTTTGCCCGTCGCGCGCTGGACGAGGCCCTGACGCGGGTCAAGCGGGTGCGGGCCAGCGGCGGCAGCCTGGCCGAGTACCAGATGGTGCAGGGCCACATTGCCGACATGGCCTTGCAGGTCGATGCGGCAGCCCTGCTGGTCTACCGCGCCGCCTGGACCAAGGACACCGGTGCCGCACGGGTCACACGGGAGGCGGCGATGGCAAAGCTCTATGCCACCGAAGCCGCGCAACAGGTGATCGACACCGCGCTGCAACTGCATGGCGGAGATGGCGTGCGGCACGGCTTTCCCGTTGAAAGCCTGTACCGCGAGATCCGCGCGCTGCGGATTTATGAGGGCGCAAGCGATGTGCAGCGGGTGGTCATCGCCCGCTCGGTTCTGGGGGCATGACATGCGCCGCAGTCCGCTGACACCAAGCCAAAAGGGAAATGCCGCATGATCTATACCAGACAGATCCGGGTCGAGTTCAACCATTGCGATCCGGCGGGCATCGTCTTTTACCCGCGCTATTTCGAGATGACCAACTCGGTCGCCGAGAACTTTTTCCGCGACGTGGTGCAACTGCCCTATGAGGAGATGATGGCGCGCGGCGGCGGGGTTCCCACCGCCCGGCTGGAGGTCACCTTTCACGCGCCGTCCCGGCTGGGCGATCTGCTGGATTGGCGGATGCAGGTGCTGCGTCTGGGCGGCTCGTCGCTGGATCTGTCGATCGAGGCGCAGGGGGCGGACAGGAAACGCGTCAGTGTCGCGCTGACACTGGTGAATGTGAACGCCAAGGGCCGCCCGCAGCCATGGTCCGATGAGGTCCGCCAGCGGATCACAACCTTTATAGAGGCGGAATGACGGCGCAGATCCTGCATCCCGAAGCATGGAAACCGGCCAGAGGCTGTGCCGACGGCATGGCCGCGCAGGGCCGCAGGGTGCGGACCGGCGGGCTGATCGGCAGGAATGCCGGTTGCGAATTCGAGACCGATGGTTTTGTCGGTCAGATCGAGCCGACGCTCCACACCATCGTGACGGTGCTGGCCAAGACCGGGGGGCGGCCGGGCCATCCGGGCCGCCTGATCGAGGTCACCGCCGTCATTCCTGACTGAGACACCAATCCACCCCGAAAGCCGCACAAGACGGCAGGGGGCCAACAGGGAGTTACTGAGATGCTTGGTCCGACAGGCCATCTGGATACCTTCACCCGCGATCACATCGCCCCCTTTGACAGCTGGCCGGTGCTGCATCTGGCCGGGTTTGACTACCCTGACTGGCTCAATGTCGGGGTCGAGCTGACCAACCGCATGGTGGAGCGGGGCTTTGGCGACAACATCGCGCTGATCGGCAATGGCCGCAGCCGGACCTACAAAGAGCTGACCGACTGGACCAACCGCATCGCCCATGCGCTGGTCGAGGATTACGGCGTGAAGCCGGGCAACCGGGTGCTGATCCGGTCGGCCAACAATCCGGCCATGGTGGCAGCTTGGCTGGCGGCGACCAAGGCGGGGGCGGTGGTGGTCAACACCATGCCGATGCTGCGGGCGGGCGAGCTGACCAAGATTGTCGACAAGGCGCAGATCACCCACGCCCTGTGCGACACAAGGCTGATGGAAGAACTGATCTTATGCGAACGCGACAGCGGCTTTCTCAAGACCGTGGTGGGCTTTGACGGCACCGCGAACCATGATGCCGAACTGGACCGGGTTGCGCTGAAAAAGCCGGTGCGGTTTGACGCGGTGCGCACCGGTCGCGACGATGTGGCGCTGCTGGGCTTTACCTCGGGCACCACCGGCGATGCCAAGGCGACCATGCATTTCCACCGCGACCTGCTGATCATCGCCGACGGCTATGCACGCGAGGTGCTGAACGTGACACCCGAGGATGTGTTCATCGGCAGCCCGCCGCTGGCCTTTACCTTTGGTCTGGGCGGGCTTGCGGTGTTTCCGCTGCGCTTCGGCGCCACGGCGGCCCTGTTGGAGCAGGCCAGCCCCACGAACATGATCAGCATGATCGAAGAGCACAAGGCAACGGTGTGTTTCACCGCTCCGACCGCGTACCGCGTCATGCTCAAGGCGATGGACGAAGGGGCCGATCTGTCATCCTTGCGCGCCGCCGTCAGCGCGGGCGAGACGCTGCCCGCCCCGGTCTATGAAGAATGGCACCAGAAGACCGGCAAGCCGATGCTGGACGGGATCGGCGCGACCGAGCTTTTACACATCTTCATCACCAACCGCTTTGACGACCACCGGCCGGGCTGCACCGGCAAGCCCGTCACCGGCTATGAGGCGCGGATCGTTGACGACACCATGACCGAATTGCCGCGCGGCGAAACCGGGCGTCTTGCGGTGCGCGGGCCGACGGGCTGCCGCTATCTGGCCGACGACCGGCAGGCGGTCTATGTGCGCGACGGCTGGAACCTTACGGGGGATGCGTTCTGGCAGGACGAGCAGGGCTATTTCCACTTTGCCGCCCGAACCGACGACATGATCCTGTCAGCGGGCTACAATATCGCCGGACCCGAGGTCGAGGCGGCGCTGCTGTCGCATCCGGCGGTGCTGGAATGCGCGGTCATCGGCGCACCAGATGAGGCGCGGGGTCAGATCGTTCAGGCCCATGTGGTGCTTGCGCCCGGCCATGCCGGCGATGCGCTGATGGTCAGGATCTTGCAGGACCACGTGAAAAAGGGGATCGCCCCGTTCAAATACCCGCGCAGCGTGATCTTTACCGATAAATTGCCCAAGACCCAGACCGGAAAGATTCAGCGCTTTCAGTTGCGCGCAGCACAAACGCCGCGCTGACAATCATTTGTCTCGCTGTGCTTTGGACGATGTCGGGGTGAACGGGGGTTCTGGACGGGGTTGCAGTCGGGCCGGGCAAGGGATTTAAGCTCGGCACGGTACATTCTGTCCGATGGGATCCTGCAGTGTGATGGCAGAGAACATACCCGGTCCGCAGCTGGCGGACCAGTGGGTGACCCTGAACCCAGTGGCGGCACTGTGGTTGCACCTGGCGATTGCCGGCAGGGTCAGGGGTGTTGCGCGACAGATGCAGTTGAGCATGCTGCAGGGGCAGGGGGCTTTGGCTGTGGGTGCCAGCACATGCGGCTGACCCTTCCGCCCGGACGGAGGGGGCTGCTGGTGGTGGCCCTGGGTTCAGCACAGACCATCGGGTTTGCTTCAAGCTATTACCTCCCTGCGGTGCTGGCAGCGCCGATGGCGGCCAGTTTCGGGCTGTCGCCGGTCTGGGTGTTCGGGGCGTTTTCGATGGCGATGCTGGTGTCCGCAATGACCGGCCCCTGGGCCGGGGCGCGGATTGACCGGCTGGGCGGGCGTGGTGTTCTGATGCTGTCGAATGTCGTGCTCGCCTGCGGTCTGGTCACGCTGGCCGCCGCGCCCACAGGGGCGATCCTGTTTCTGGGCTGGGCGATCATCGGGCTGGGCATGGGCATCGGGCTGTATGAGGCCGCCTTTGCCACGCTGGCCGGGATCTACGGGCGCGAGGCGCGGGGGCCGATGACGGGCATCACCCTGATTGCCGGATTTGCCAGCACGGTGGGCTGGCCGCTGTCGGGGCTGATGCTGGTCACCTGGGGCTGGCGTGAGGCTTGTCTGGGCTGGGCGCTGATCCATGTGTGCGTGGCCTTGCCGCTGAACGCCCTGCTGCCGCGCGGCACGGCCCCGGTGGTGGCGCCGGTGGCGGAGGACGAGGAAGCGGCAGAGGCCCCGCCGCAGTTTGCCATGATCCTGCTGGCCGTGGTTTTTGCCGCGACATGGTTCAACTCGACAGCGATGGCCGCGCATTTGCCGGGGTTGTTGCAGGCGGCGGGGGCGAGCACCGCGATGGCCATCGCCGCCGGGGCGTTGATAGGCCCGGCGCAGGTTGCGGCGCGCCTGCTGGAGTTTGGTCTGCTGCGCCGGTTTCACCCCTTGGTGTCGGCGCGTCTGGCGGCGGTGACGCACCCGGTTGCGGCGGTGACCTTGGTGGCCTTTGGCGGGCCAGCGGCCTATGTCTTTGCGGTGTTGCATGGGGCGGGCAACGGCATTCTGACGATTGCCAAGGGCACCTTGCCGTTGGCGCTGTTCGGTCCGGTGGGCTACGGCCAGCGCATCGGCTGGCTGAACGCCCCGGCGCGTATTCTGCAAGCGGCAGCGCCCTTGGTCTTTGGGGCTGCGCTGGCGACATGGGGGCTGTCAGCGGTCTGGCTGACAGCGGGGATCGGGCTGATAGCAACCGGCGCGCTGCTGTGGCTGCGGCGCAGGTAGTGCTGGCTGTTCCGCGCAGATCCTTTCCCGACGGCCTAGTTGATCCACGGGCCGGACACCACATGCACGCCCATGCCGATCAGCGCACAGCCGACACAGGCAGAGATCAACTCTGGTCTTGTGCCGATTGCGCGCGCGGCCAGACCCGATGTTGCGGCGACGGCGACGATGCATAGCCACCCGCCCGCGATCACAAAGACGCTCAGGGCGATGGACAGGATCATGACCGGTGCGCCGGCGTTGATCAGGGTGGACGAGGCTGACAGCACGAAAATGCCGGTAAACGGGTTGCAGATGGCAACGGTCATTCCGCGCAGAAACGGGTCGCCGCTGCGTCTCTGGTCATCTGCAAGCGGCGATGAGTGAGCCGGACCATGCGGAACGGCAAAGCAGATCAGCCCGCCCCGGATCAGCAGGGCCGCGAACAGCAGTCGCAGATAGGGCTGCGTTGCGTCGTTCAGCGGCAGGTGCTGCCCGACCGACAACACCAGCGCACTGAGGCTGGCTGCCCCGGCACCGACCCCCAAAGCCGCCCTCAATGCAGCGCCACGTGTGCCGGTGGTGGCACAGTGCAGAACCGTCAGAAAATTTGGCCCCGGCGTGACGGTGATCAGCGCATAGGCCAGAACAAATGCAAATAATGACATGAAACCAATCCGGAAAAAGCGATGCGCAAGCTTCGCATGGCTTTGCCGGGCAGGCAGTCGTCATATGCCGGGGGCGTTGGCCGGGGTATCGGGTGATGGCATCCAGGGCGCGCTTTTCAGCAACGCGACCAACTCGCTTTGCTGATGGGTGACGGTTTTCTGAAACACCCGCTCCAGATAGGTGCGGGCGGTCTTGACCGTGATGCCCACCTCGGCGGCGGCTTCGGCAAGGGTCCGTCCGGCCGAGAGGCCAGCCGCCAGCCGCGCCTCGCTGGGGCTCAGGTCGAACAGCCCGCACAGCGCCTCGACCGATGGCACCATGCGCGAAACTGCCAGCGGCGTGACCACCAGCATGATGTCACCATCGGGGAACAGCGCCCGCGCGGTGCGGCGCAGCGGCAGCAGATGCAGAACCACAGGCCGCAGATCGCTGCCATTGCGCAAGGGGATAGAGGCGGCGGCAGCCTCGGTCTGCACCCGCGCAAGCGCCGCAGACAGGCGTTGGTTCTGGCGGGGCGCGACCAGTGCCAGTCTGCCCTGCGGCGCGGCAAGGATCAGGTCATCCATCGCCCGCAATGTGTCGCTCATCGCCACGATCTGACCATCTGCCCGCAACACCGCAGCGGGCAGGCCGATCTGGGTCATCGCCTCGACCCGCGCACGCGCCATTTCCAGCTCAAGCCGCGCCGCCATCATTCCGGCCCGTGCAAGGTGGGACAGATGGCTGTTCAGGATGTTCTGTGCGCGGACGGAATGCGGCCCGTCGGCAAGGCGGCGTTCAAAGGTAAAGCAGGCGGTGTCGCCAGTCGGCAGCGACAGAATAGCCCCGATCTGATGGCCAAGGCCAAGATCAGCCAGCATTTTCCGGGATGGATCGGAGGCGAGGTCGATCGGGTCGTAAACATCGACATCGCGCAGGAAATTCTGTCCCCTTGCGACCCAGCGGGCGGCACACTCATAGGTCGCGGTGAAATCCGCCCCCTGCGCATAGACTGCAAACGCGCCCTGCACCTCAGGCGAGGCGATCCAGCGCGGAACGCTGCCCCGGCGCACGACTTGCAGAACGCCACCCAGCGACCCCGACGCTGTGGCAAGGTCATTCAGCGTCTGCGGCCAGCACTCTGGCTGGAAGGCAGCCTCGTAAATGCGGTCCGTCACGTCCTGAATCATCTGGAACCCGGATGGCAACTCTGGCCTCGATTATACCGTGGCCGGGCAATGATCGCCACTGTTGTGAAACGGCGCGACGGAAAGCTGTCATGGTACCGGTTTACCCGGCCGGTTTACCCGTCTGTGACGGCATGGGGCGGGGTGGATGGATTGGTGTCTGACCCGTCGCCTGCGGGCCGGGTGCCCGCCACCAGATACAGAAGCAGGGCGGCCAGAACCCCGACGAAAGCGATCCAGATCACAGAGGGACGCATGGCATTATCCTTTGTATCCTTTGGCGGAGTGACACGAATGAAACCGGCCTATTCCGGCAGCGCATAGGCCAGAATGTAGTCACCGGGTTTTGTCCCGACCGAACCATGACCGCCTGCGACCATCACCAGATACTGGCGGCCATCCTGGTCATAGGTCATCGGCGTGGACTGGCCACCGGCAGGCAGGCGGGCGCGCCAGATCTCATCCCCCGTCGTCAGATCATAACCGCGCAGGTAGTTATCGACCGTGGCCCCCAGAAACGCCATGCCGCCCCCGGTGATGATCGGGCCGCCGATGCCGGGCACCCCCAGCTCGAACGGCAGCGGAAGCGGGGTCATGTCGCGCACGGTGCCGTTCTTGTGCTGCCACGCGGTCTCGCCGGTGCGCAGATCAACGCCCGCGACATTGCCCCATGGCGGGGCCGAGCACGGTACCCCCAGCGGCCCCAGAAACGGCCCCATGACCACGCCATAAGGCGCGCCCTCGTTCCGGTTCAACCCCTGTTCGCTGGCAGTCTCACCCTCGACCGGATCGGGGATCTGATCGCGCGGCACAAGGCGGGCGGTAAAGGGCAGATAGGTGGGCATACCGAACATCACCTGCCGCACCGGGTCCACCGCGACCGAGCCCCAGTTGAACACGCCGAAATTGCCCGGATGCACAATGGTGCCGTTGATCGACGGCGGCGTATAGCGCCCCTCATAGTTTAGCCGTTGCAGCTGGATGCGGCAAACCAGCTGGTCCAGCATGGTGATGCCCCACATGTCGGCCCCGGTCAGCGGGTCGGGCGAGAAGCTGAGCGCCGAAACGGGCTGCGTGGGCGCGGTGAAATCCTCCGGGATTGCGCCACCCGGCGCAGGAACCTCGGTCACGTCGAGAAGCGGCGTGCCCGTGCGGCGGTCCAGCACGTAGATGTCGCCCTGCTTGGTGGGTTGCACCAGTGCGGGCACGTCAGAGCCGTCCGGTTGCGTCAGGTTGATCAGAACCGGCTGGGCCGGCACGTCCATGTCCCATAGGTCATGGTGCACGGTCTGGAACACCCATTCGCGCTGCCCCGTGGCCACATTCAGCGCCACCACCGACGACGAATGCTCCTCTACCGCCGGGCTGCGGCCCATGCCCAGCTGGTCGGGCACCTGATTGCCAAGCGGGATGTAGACCAGACCCAGCTCCTCATCGACCGAAAAGATCGACCAGCTGTTGGGCGAATTGGGCATATAGGTCTCGCCCCCGGCGATGTCGATCGGGGTGGTCTGCTCCGGGTTGCCGGCATCCCAGTTCCAGACCAGTTCGCCGGTGTCGATGTCAAAGGCGCGGATCACGCCGGACTGCGAATAGATTGAAAAGTTGTCGTTGACCGCGCCGCCGATGATCAGCAGCCCGTCCACAGCCACCGGGGGTGAGGTGGAATAGTAATAGCCCGCCGGGTTATAGGGCATCCCGGCCTCCAGCTGCAGCTCGCCGTCATCGGCAAACGCGGTGCAGCGCGCGCCGGTGCCCGCGTCGAGCGCGATCAGCCGTGCATCGGCAGTGGGCATATAAACCCGCCGCGCACACAAACCGCCTTCGTCTCCCCCCGCCGGGTCTTCCCAATAGGTCACCCCGCGGCAGGTCTGGTGCTGGCGGTCCGGGTTCAGGCCGGAATTCGCATCATAGCGCCACTGTTCCTGCCCGGTGGTCGCGTCCAGCGCGATGGCAAGGTTGTGGGGGGTGCAGACATAGAGGCTGTTGCCGACCTTCAGCGGGGTCACCTGATAGGTGGTTTCGGTCACATCCTCGGGCAGCTTCACGTCGCCGGTCTGATAGCTCCAGACCAGTTCAAGGCTGTTCACATTGGCGGGCGTGATCTGGGCCAGCGGCGAATAGCGCTGGCCGTAATTGGTGCGCCCGTACTGATGCCATTCGCCATCGGCAACCCCGGCCCCCATCGCTGGATCGGGGGTCACAGCCTGTTCGGGCAATGCTCCGGCCAGATCGTGCGGGTCCTGAAACATCGCATAGACGCCGGTTGCGACGCAGATCAGCGATGCAACCGCTACCGGCAGAGCCGGGGGGCCGCTGTGGGGAAGCGCCGGGTTTGCCGGGACAAAGCCGCGCCGGTCAGCGCCACGCGCCGCAGGCACCAGCAGCCAAAGACCAAGAACCACGATGATCGCGCCGCGCGGGGCAAGCTGCCACCAGTCAAAGCCCACTTCCCACACCGACCATGCGAGGGTGCCAAGCATCAATGCGGCATAGACCCATGTGGTCAGCGGGTGGCGACGATGGAGCAGAACGGCAGTGATCAGCAGGACAAGGCCAGCAATCAGATAATACCAGCTGCCGCCCAGAACCGCGAGCCAGCCGCCCGCACCTGCCAGCACCGCCCCAAGCAGTGCAAACGCCAGTGCCGTCACCATCTTTGTCATGGGAAATTCCCTGTCCTGGTCATGAAAATATCGCTGCTAAATGGGTAACCTGCCCAACCCACGGAAAGTTCCCGGAAAAATTCCCTAAGGGCAGCTTGATGGGAACAGCCGTAGCTGATGGCACAGGGCCTTGCCCGGTGCCGGAGCGAAAAAACGGTCAAAACCGGATGCGCAAAACGCGGAACGCAGGTCATCCTGCGCAGGCCTGTCGGCCGCCGCCGGTGTTTCGGTTTGACCTTCCCCCCCCGGCAGACGACCATGCCAGGGATCGTTGCCCGACTGCATGGTGGAACACAGGAAATGTCTGGACTTTGGACTGTCTTGCTGGGGCTGGTTCTTCTGGCCCTTGTGGCCGGTTGCGTCTGGCAGGCTGTGGTTACGGCCCGCACGCCGCAGGGGGCGATTGCCTGGACGATCTTTCTGATTGCCGCGCCATGGATCGCGCTGCCTGCCTATCTGGTTCTGGGCCAGCACAAGCTGCGGGCGAAAACCACTGCCTATCGGCGGGCGGTCGAACTGACGAACCAAAGGGGCATACCCGCCGGTCCGCAACAGCCGCATAGCGTCAGCTCTGAGCGGTTGTTCGTGTTTTCACGGCTGGGGGGAATGCCGGCGCAGGCGGGAAATTCGGCTGACCTGCTGATCAATGGCGAAGCGACCTTTGCGGCCATTTTCGCGGCCATGGATGGCGCAAAATCCTATGTCCTTGCGCAGTTCTATACGATTGCCGACGATGCGCTGGGCAATGCCTTTGCCGACCGGCTGATTGCCGCTGCGGATCGCGGGGTCAAGGTCTGGCTGGTCTGCGACCGGGTTGGCAGCCATGGTCTGTCCGATGCCTACCGCCATCGCCTGACCAAAGCCGGTGTGCAGTTCCGCAACCCGCGCGCGGGCAGTCACCGGGCCTCGCGGCTGCATGTCAATTTCCGCAACCATCGCAAGACCGTGATTGTTGACGGTCAATGGGCGACGGTGGGCGGTCACAATGTGACGGATGCCTATGTCGGGCGCGATCAGGTCATGGGATATTGGCGCGACACCCATCTGGCGCTGCAAGGCCCGGTGGTGTCGCAGTTGCAGACCGGCTTTGTCCGCGACTGGCACTGGTACACCGGCGATGTCATCGAAGATCAGCTGGACTGGTCGCCGCGCCCTGTGGCCCCCGGTGTCCCTGCGGTCACGGTGTTCATGGGGCCGACCGATGACCATGACACCGGGGCATTGTTTTTTGTCGCGGCGATCACCGGGGCACAGCGCAGGGTCTGGATTGCATCCCCCTATTTCGTGCCGGATACCGATACGCTCTCTGCCCTCAAATGCGCGGCGCTGAAGGGGTGTGACGTGCGGATTCTGGTGCCGGAACGGGCCGACCACTTTTTGCCATGGCTGGCGGCCTATGCGTTTTTTGATGAGATCCGTCACGCAGGGGTAAAGATCTACCGCTACCGGGATGGCTTCATGCATCAGAAAGTCGTGCTGATCGACGACGATCTGTCTGCGGTCGGAACCGCGAATTTTGACAACCGGTCCTTCAGGCTTAACTTTGAAACCATGGTGGTTGTGCATGACAGGGATTTCGCAGCCCGGATGCGGGACATGCTGCACACGGACATGACCCATGCAGACTGTATGGACCGCAATCTCGACTCTCAGAGCCTTGGCATCAGGGTTGGCGCGCGGCTGACCCGGCTGCTTGCGCCGTTGCTGTGATGGCGGTGAAGGTTGTCAGCTATAACATCCGCAAGGCGGTGGGGCTTGACTGGCGCCGCTCGCCCGAGCGTATCCTGAGGGTGCTGGACCAGTTGAACCCGGATGTGGCGGTTTTGCAGGAAGCTGACAAACGGCTTGGCCCGCGCCCCACGGCGCTGCCCCGCGACATGATCACCCATATGACGCAGATGGAGGTCGTTGACCTTGGCCTGTCGGAGCGGGGGATCGGCTGGCATGGCAATGCCGTTCTGGTGCGCCGCGGGCTGGCGGTTGAGGCGCGGATGCGCCTGAGCCTGCCGGGGCTGGAGCCGCGCGGGGCGGTGATGGTGCGGGTGGGCGGGTTCTGGATCGTCGGCACCCATCTGGGGTTGATCCGCCGCTGGCGCCAGTTGCAGATGAGCGAAATCCTGCGCCATCTGGGGCCGGTAGCCGATCGGGCACTGGTCGTGGGCGATTTCAACGAATGGTCGCCTGTGCTGGGGTTTGAACCGTGGAGCCCGAAATTGCGCATGGTTGCGCCGGGGCTGACGTTTCACGCGGCGCGCCCGGTTGCTGCGCTGGACCGTTTTGCGCATGGACGGGCGCTGAAGATCAGCCAGTGTGGCGTCGCCAGCGGCGGACTGGCGCGAATTGCGTCAGATCATCTGCCGATCTGGGCCGATGTCGACCTGCGCCGATAGGATCTGGCACCCCCCCTCTTTTGATCTGTCAACAGAAATGGACGGAACCAATAATCGGCGTTGTTTGTTGTTGTCACGCGAGGAGTCTGGTTTTGATGCGGCTTGTCCCGTGCGGGACAAGCCGCTCCGTCACGGGGGGCATGAGATGACAGGTGCAAATGTGTCAAAATTCACATATTTTGCAAAGGATGATGACCCCTCTGCTGATCAGACCGCCTCGGAAGACCAAAGTGATCAGGTCGCTGACCGGAAGGACAAAGCCGCGACCGGGTCGGATGAGATTGTCAGCTACATTCCCGCTTTGCGGATTTATGCGCGGTCTCTGACCCGGAACGTTGTTGATGCCGATGATCTGGTTCAGGAAACCCTCGTCCGGGGACTTGCCAATATCCGTTCCTATCAACTGGGCACCAATATGCGGGCCTGGCTGTTCACCATCATGCGCAACAGGTTTTACACCAACAGCAGCAAAAGCGCGCGCGAACCGACCGGCGATGCCGATTGCGTGTCATCGGCCCCGTCTGCTGTGAATGAAAGCCAGTTCTGGCATCTGCGGCAGCGCGAAATGGAGCGGGCCCTGCTTGATCTGCCGATCCACTACCGCGAGGCGATCTTGCTGGTCGGGGTGCTGGGAGAGAATTACAAGGATGCGGCAAATATCCTCGAGTGCGACATCGGCACCATCAAAAGCCGGGTCAGCCGCGCAAGGGCCATATTGTCACAAGTAATCAACGCGCCGATCGCGGACTGATGGTCTGCAAGGCCTGACAGTATCAGGCGGGGCGCGCGGGCGGACTGTCGTGCCGCTGTTTCAGATCAGCGGGACAGAGACGCAAAGATTTTCAGAAAGATGAGTGTTGAAAACAGGTCAGCCGCCAGCAAAATCCTTTGCTGGCGGCTTTGTCGGGCTGATTACAGCCGGTAGGTCAGACCACCGAACAGGCGGCCTTCGTCACGGTGGCGACCACCGCGCACGGCACCCGCTACGGCGGCTGCCCCTGCAACCAACGCGGCTGCCGTCAGGGCAAATGCCGTCAGAATGGCCCCGATCCGCGCCGTTTCTGCCGCATCACGTGCCGTGGCTTCGGCTTCGGCGGCAAAGGCTTCGGCCTCGGCCCGTGCCTCTTGTACCGCAGCGATGGCCTCATCGACGCGGGCTTCGGCCTCTTCCTGGCTCAGATTGCTGCGCTGGCTGACAGCCGCAACCAGATAGCCGCGATCAGTGTCGCTGACTTCTCCTGTACGGATGCCGTTCAGGATGATCGCGGCGGTTTGCCGGTCAATCTCGGCCGTATCAGCGGCAGGGGCGGTCGTGGCCGCCGGAGCCGCCGTGCCCGCAGCAGGAGCTGGGGCCGGTGCGGTGGGGGCGGGGGCCGGTGCGGTGCGCAGCAGGCTGTCGCTGATCCACGAAGAAACCCCCTCGTTATCGGCATCTGCATCGACCGCGGCACCCACAGCCCCTGCTGCGCCGCCGACGGCAGCGCCACCGGCGCGCAGTGCCGTATCGGCCACATTGCCTGCTGTAACAGCAACAGCACCGAAGACGCCCATTGCCATCCATGCCATCACCAGCATGCCCGCGCCCCAGACGACCAGACCATTGATCCCGTCGCGGGCGGCAACTTCATCCGCGGTGGCGTCATCCACCCGCCGCCGCATCCGGCCTGCGATATAACCGCCGGTCAGAAAGCTGGCGATCAGCGTGACGACCATCCACAGGCCGGTCACGATCAGCATCAGGTTGAGCGAGCCTTCGCCCGGCTCAAACGAAATGGTCGCCATTCCCAACCCTGCACCAAACATATGGAACAACCCGCCGATGGCCGCCGCAACGACGGCACCCCCCAATACGGCAGCCCAGTCGACATAGGCACCCGACAGCTCCCGCGTGGGGGCTGTCGCAGCTGTCAGAGTTTCCGTTCTTTCCATGGTCATTTCCTTACTCAACGCAGGCCAAAAAGCGACAAGACGGCAAGAACCACGACCACAAGGCCGACGAGATAGATGATGCTGTTCATGGGGATGCTCCTGAATGTTGTGTCATGACCGCATCAGGCTGCGCCTGACACGGTTCATCACAGCATCAACACGCAACCGCGAGGTTTGTTCCCAAAGGCTGTCTTTTCCAAGAGATAGCCGGGGGATGGGGGCAATATGGGAACAAGCGGGCAGATCGGCAGTTAAGGGGACAGCAGTAACGCGAGGACATCATCATGAGCCCGATCGAGACGCCACATGGCACGCCAGCCCAAACCCCAGACACTCCGGAGGCGCCGGACACACGGCCAGACCGCCGGGTGCCGGATCAGCGCGATGATCAGCCGTTGAAAGAGATAAACGATCCGCCACAAGATCAGACGCAAGCCGGGCCGGATCTGCGTGATCCGCAGGCGCAGGAACAGGCGCGTGACATGCAATCGCGCCGTCCCGCTCAGCCTGACTATCCCAAGCCGCCCTTTCCCGAACAGACCCAGACCCTGCCCGGCAGTTTCCTGAAAATGGACCCGCGCCCAGACCATGGCGAGCAAAGCTGGCGCGGCGCTGGCCGGTTGAACGGCATGGTTGCACTGATCACCGGCGGCGACAGCGGGATCGGGCGCGCAGTTGCCATCGCCTATGCCCGCGAAGGGGCGGACATTGCCTTGTCCTATCTGGACGAGACCGAAGATGCCGAAGACACCGCCCGGATCATCAAGGATTGCGGCCGCCAATGCCTGCAACTCCCCGGCGATATCTCTGATGCCGGCCACTGCCGCGAGCTGGTGGAGGCGGCGGTCAGTTGTTTTGGCCGGATCGACATCTTGGTGAACAACGCGGCCCATCAGCGGATGTTCGATGCGCTGGCTGACATTCCCGACGAGGAATGGGAGCGGACCTTTGCGATCAACATTCACGCCATGTTCTATCTGTCCAAAGCGGCGGTGCCGCATATGCAGCCCGGCGCGTCGATCATCAATACCGCCTCGGTCAATGCCGACATGCCGAACCCCGGTCTTCTGGCCTATGCCACGACCAAGGGCGCGATCCAGAATTTCAGCGCCGGGCTGGCCCAGATGCTGGCCGAAAAGGATATCCGGGTGAACTGCGTGGCCCCCGGCCCGGTCTGGACCCCGCTGATCCCGGCCAGCATGCCGGGCAAGACGGTTGTAGAGTTCGGACAAAACTACCCGATGAAGCGTCCGGCACAGCCGGTCGAGCTGGCGTCGGCCTATGTGATGCTGGCGGAGCCCATGTCGAGCTATGTTTCGGGCGCGACCATCGCCGTTACCGGTGGCAAGCCGATCCTGTAGGGCAGGCTGTGCGGATGGGAAGTCCTGTATGACGGGGGAGGGTGGCTGCGGTCACGCTGCCCCCGCTCTGCCCACCGCGACAGGTGCCGCCGGTTTCCGGATTGATCAGGGGTATACCTGCGCTCCCATTCAGGTGCCCGGAGCCTGCGGCGAGAGGAGAGGCGATGTGTGACAAGCAAACGTTTCCTTCGGACAAGGCTCAGGCAGAGCCGGACGGTCTGCATAAATCAATTCGGGCGATGCAGATGGGGGCAAGGACCGAGCCGGTTCCGCAAAATCTGCGGGATGCGGCGATTGCATTGGGTGACGCGCTGGATGCCCTGCGCGCAGCAGGCACCGGAACCAAGCCGCGAAAACCCCCGGTAAAATGACACCAACGCTCGGTGCTGCGCGCAGGCTTCGGCTTCAGAAGGTGCGGGTCGGCTGGGACTGACTGCCTTGCTGGTGCCGCCCTCGGCTAGGCCCGACGGCGCAATATCTGTGATAACGGACTTTATTCTTTTATATTGACGGTCGGAGGAGCTTGCGCCTACGATGGCATCATAGAACAGGAGAAACCGATGTCGCGCACAGATTTCCTCGATCATCTGGAACACACCCTGACCGAGATCGAAGCCGCAGGGCTGTTCAAGCGCGAACGCCTGATCTCCTCGCCCCAATCGGCGCATGTCATAGTGAACGGAACGCCGCTATTGAACCTGTGTGCCAACAATTACCTGGGTCTGGCCAATGATCCGGCGCTGATCGCAGCGGCGCATCGGGCGCTGGATGCGCAAGGTTTTGGCATGGCCTCGGTCCGGTTCATCTGCGGCACGCAGGATATGCACCGCCAGCTGGAGCAGCGGATCGCGCAGTTTCTGGGGATGGACGATTCCATCCTGTTCGCCGCCTGTTTTGATGCCAATGGCGGGCTGTTCGAGCCGCTGCTGGGGCCCGAAGATGCGGTGATCTCGGACGCGCTGAACCATGCCTCGATCATCGACGGCATCCGCCTGTGCAAGGCAAAGCGCTATCGCTACGCCAATTCCGACATGGCGGATCTGGAGGCGCAGCTGCAGGCCGCCTGCGCGGATGGCGCGCGCCATATCCTGATCGCCACTGATGGCGTGTTCTCGATGGACGGGTATCTGGCCAAATTGCCCGAAATCACTGCTCTGGCCGAAAAATATGGCGCGCTGACCATGGTGGATGATTGCCACGCCACCGGCTTCATGGGGCCGCAGGGCCGGGGCACGCCGGCGCATCATGGGGTGTCGGTGGATATTCTGACCGGGACACTGGGCAAGGCGCTGGGCGGGGCGCTGGGCGGCTACATCGCCGGGCCGCAAGCGGTGATCGACCTGTTGCGCCAGCGGGCACGGCCCTATCTGTTTTCCAACGCGCTGCCGCCCATGATCGTCGCCGCCGGTCTGGCCGCGCTCGACATGGTCGAGGCGGCGGATGATCTGCGCACCCGCTTGTTTGACAATGCCCGCTACTGGCGGGCGGGCTTGGCGGACGCCGGGTTCACCCTGCTGCCGGGCGAACACCCGATCATTCCGGTGATGACCGGCGAGGCACCGCTGGCGCAGGCCATGGCCCGTGAGCTTTACGACCGGGGCGTGTTTGTGTCGGGTTTCTTCTTTCCGGTGGTGCCAAAGGGGCAGGCCCGGATCCGGACCCAGATGAATGCGCAACTGACCCGCGCCGATCTGGATTTTGCGCTGGACCAGTTCCGCGCCGCTGGCAAAGCTGCGGGGGTGATCTGATGCACAATGACATGAAGGCACTGGCCAAGACCAAGGCTGAGGTCGGATTGTGGATGGAGTACCGCCCGGTGCCCGAGATCGGCCCCGATGACGTGCTGATCCGCATCCGCAAGACCGGCATCTGCGGCACCGACATTCACATCTGGAACTGGGATGACTGGGCCGCGCGCACCGTGCCGCTGGGGCTGGTCACGGGGCATGAGTTTGCAGGCGAGATTGTGGAACTGGGCCGCAATGTCACCGGCCTTGCCATCGGGCAGCGCTGTTCGGGCGAGGGGCATCTGATTTCCAACCAGTCGCGCCAGTCCCGCGCGGGCAAGTTCCATCTGGACCCGGCCACCCGCGGCATCGGGGTGAATGAACAGGGGGCGTTTGCGCAATACCTGTCGCTCCCCGCCTTCAACGTGGTGCCGCTGCCCGATGAGATTGACGACGATATCGGCGCCATTCTGGACCCGTTGGGCAATGCGGTGCACACCGCGCTGTCGTTTGATCTGGTGGGCGAAGACGTGCTGATCACCGGTGCCGGGCCAATCGGGATCATGGCCGCGGCCGTCGCCCGGCATGTCGGTGCGCGCCATGTGGTGATCACCGATGTCAATCAGGACCGCCTCGACTTGGCGGCACAGGTGGCCGATGTGGTGCCGGTCAACGTGCTGACGCAGGATCTGCGCGAGGTTGAGGCGCGGCTCAAGATGAAGCAGGGCTTTGATGTCGGCATGGAAATGTCGGGCAATCAGGCGGCGCTGGATCAGATGATCGAAAATCTGGTGATGGGCGGACGCATCGCCATGCTGGGTATCCCCCCCGGCAAATCCCCGGTGGACTGGAGCCGGATCGTATTCAAGGCCATCACGCTGAAAGGCGTCTACGGGCGCGAGATATTCGAGACCTGGTACAAGATGATCGCCATGCTGGAAAACGGTCTGGATATCCGCCGCGTCATCACCCACCGCTTTCCCGTCGACCAGTTCCGCGACGGGTTCGAGGTGATGCGGGCCGGGTCCAGCGGCAAGGTCGTGCTGGACTGGGGCTGAACTGCTACAACAGCCGGTTCAGATCGGCGGGGCGGTTTTCCAGAATCCGCTCCATCGAGAACAACCCGGTCACTTTGTCAAACTCGAACCCGTCGATCAGGCGCTGATAAAAACGGTCATATCCGGCCATGCCGGGGGTGACCACCTTGAGCAGATAATCCCATTCCCCGCCGATCCGGTTGAAGTCGATCACTTCCGGCAGGCCCTGCACATGGCGCGAAAAGCGGTCCACCCAGTCGCGCGAATGGTGGCGGGTGCGGATCATCACAAAGATTGTCAGATCCAGCCCCAGCGCGGCCAGATCGACCCGGGCCTGTGACCCGGCCAGAATCCCCTCGGCCTGCAACGCCTGCATCCGCCGCCAGCAGGCATTTTGCGACATGCCGACCAGATCGGCAATCTGGCGCTGCGACAGCGATGAATCGCGCTGCACAGCTGTCAGGATGCGAAGATCAAATACATCAAGATTTTTCATTTTTCCGATCATATGATCTGAAATAGCGTAAATCCAGCAGAATAAACGACGATCTGATCGCGGGACTTCGATCTATCCTTGATGCAGAACAAGGAGTTTCGTGACGTGACTGACAAGGCTGATCCGTTTTCCCCCTTTCGCGGCATGTTGCAGGCGGCTGATCCCATCGCCGCCCTGCGCGCCGGACTGATTGGTGAGGGTGCGTTGATCGACGGCCCCTTTGGCCCCAAACCGCTGATCTATGCCGATTACACCGCCTCTGGCCGCGCCCTGCGTCAGGTAGAGGGGTTCATCATGGAACACGTGCTGCCCTTCTACGCCAACAGCCACACCGAAGCCTCGTTCTGCGGCGCGCGGATGACGCAGATGCGCCGGGCGGCACGGTCTGTCATCGCGCAGGCCTGCGGCGCAGGGCCGGAGCATGCGGTGATCTTTTGCGGATCAGGGGCCACGGCGGGCATCAACCGTCTGGTCGCGCTTTTGGGCGCGGGGCCGGGGGCGCGGGTCATCCTGGGGCCGTTCGAGCATCATTCCAACCTGCTGCCCTGGCGCGAAAGCGGGGCAGAGGTGATCGAGCTGGGCGAAGACCCCGCCGGTGGGCCGGACCGCGCAGAACTGGCAGAGGCTCTGGCCTCGGCCCCCAAAGGCGCGCGGGTGATCTGCGCGTTTTCGGCGGCGTCCAATATCACGGGCGAGATTGCCGATGTGGCAGCGCTGTCCCGGCAGGCCCGTGCGGCGGGCGCGCGGATCGTCTGGGATTATGCGGGCGGCGGACCTTATCTGCCGATCAGCATGACGCCCGCGCCGGGGGCGGGGATTGATGCGGTGGTTCTGTCGCCGCACAAGTTCATCGGCGGGCCGGGGGCCTCGGGTGTGCTGATCCTGCGGCGCGATGCCGTGGTGTCGGACCGGCCCAGCTGGCCCGGGGGCGGCACGGTGCGGTTTGTGTCCCCCGATACGCATGACTACAGCCAGAACCTTGAAGCGCGTGAAGAGGCCGGAACTCCGAATGTGATCGGGGATCTGCGGGCCGCGCTGGTGTTTCTGGTCAAGGACTGCATCAGCCGTGCGGGTATGGCAGAGCGCAACGCGGTTCTGGTGCAAAAGGCGCATGCCGCCTGGCGGGGCCAGCCCCGGATCGACCTGCTGGGTCCGACCGGGCGTGACCGGCTGCCGATTTTCGCCTTTCGCATTGCAGACGGGCAGGGCGGGTTTGTGCATCATCAGTTGATCACGCGGCTGTTGTCGGACCGCTATGGCATTCAGGCCCGGGGCGGTTGTGCCTGTGCCGGGCCTTATGTGCACCGGCTGTTGGGCATCGACCGGCCTGCATCGGCCCGGTTGCGCACGGCGATCTTGTCCGGGCGAGAGATTGAAAAGCCCGGGTTTGTCCGTCTGAACTTGTCACCGCTGATGGCGGAGGATAAGGTAAAGACTATTCTGGACAGCGTCATAGCGGTCTCGAACGAAGCCAGCGCGCTGTCGCGGCGGTATCAGTGTGATCCTGCCAGTGCCATTTTTTCAGCCGTCCCTGAGGCCGCTTTGACATGATCCGGGGGTGCGGGGCCGGTGGGGCAGTAAATCGTTACATATTGATAAAGGTTTCTTGACAGACATGTCCGTTATGGCGACATTGATTCCGTAATGTCGGAGAATTTCGCCGGAATGGCACAGCAACGTCAATCACCCTTGGTGGGACTGCTCTGGTCAGAGAATGTTTCGGCACATCCCGACACCAGAGAGATTGATGCTGCGCCGGGCGGGGTCGTGATGACATCTGCCCCGCGCCGGAACTGTAATCTTTCGGAGGTTTGGCGATGAACGGGCACGGATTGGAAGCGCTGGAACAGCGGTTGGCGCGGGATCTCGAAGATCTGTGCTATCCGCCCGCCAACTGGGTTCCGCCCTCGGCGCAGGATGGCGCGCCCGTGGTCGATGCCGTGATCGTCGGCGGCGGGATGTGTGGGCTGGTGGCCTGGCTTGCCTTGTCGAAGGCGGGTATCCGCAATGTCCGCATCATCGACCGCAACCCCGAAGGGCAAGAGGGGCCATGGGTCACCTATGCCCGGATGGAGACCTTGCGTTCGCCCAAGACGCTGACAGGGCCTGCCTCGGGCTTGCCCGCGCTGACCTTTCAGGCCTGGTATCGGGCGCAGTTCGGGCAAGACGCGTGGAACAGTCTCGACAAGATCCCGCGCCCGATGTGGATGCAGTATCTGTCCTGGTATCGCCGGGTCATGCGGATTCCGGTCGAGAATGGTGTCGCGCTGGACCGGGTGGAGCCCGAGGGCGCGCTGCTGCGGCTGCATCTGTCGGGGGCCGGGCAGGGCACGGTTCTGACACGCAAGCTGGTGATGGCGACGGGCCGCGACGGCACTGGTGCTCCGCAGATCCCGGCTTTTGTGCACGGGGTCAGCCGCGACTTCTGGGCGCATTCCGCCGATCCGATCGACTTTGCCGCGCTCAAGGGCAAGCGGGTGGCAGTGGTAGGCGTCGGGGCGTCGGCGGTGGACAATGCCGCCGAGGCGCTGGAGGCGGGGGCGGCAGAGGTGCGCCACCTGATCCGCCGTGCGAAAATGCCCACCGTCAACAAGTTCATGGGCATCGGCAGCTACGGCTTTACCTGCGGCTTTGCCGGGATGAGCGATGAATGGCGCTGGCGGTTCATGAATTACTCCTTTGCCACCCAGACCCCGCCGCCGCGCGGATCGACCCTGCGGGTCAGCCGCCATCCGAACGCCTATTTCCACTTTGGCAAGGCGGTCTCCTCGGTGCGACAGGACGGGCAGGGGCTGGTGATCAGCTTTGCCGACGGCACGCGGCTGGAGACGGATTTCCTGATCCTTGGCACCGGATTCACCGTCGATCCGCTGTCGCGCACCGAATTCGGCGCGGCGGCAGAGGATATTCTACTGTGGCGTGATGTCTATACACCGCCACCGGGCGAGGAATCGCGCGATCTGGGGCTGTTCCCCTATCTGAACCCCGATTTCAGCTTCCGCGAAAAGGCTGCGGGGCAGTCAGACTGGCTGCGTAACGTCTATTGCTTCAACTACGGCTCCACCGTCAGTCTGGGCAAGACCAGCGGCGATATTCCGGCGGTGTCGGTCGGCGGTGAATGGCTGGGGCGCGAGATGGCGCGCAAGCTGTATCTGGAAGACATCGAGCACCACTGGCAGGCGCTGCAGGACTATGCGTCACCGGAGCTTCAAGGCGATGAATGGCAGCCGAGCGCGCTTCCTGCCGCCGCTGCGGTTCATGCGGGTTAAGGGGGACAGGATCATGACAGACACTCTGCACAGCAGCGTCCTTTCCAGCGCCCGGCCAAAGCCCGGATCGCAGGTCGAGACTGAAGTTCTGAACCGCCGCGACATCTTCGAGAAGACGCAGGCCGCCGAGATTGCGGTTCTGACCCCCACCGATCCGGGCGGGCTGTCGCATGATCTGCGCCACGCTTTGGCAGCCCGGATCGCCGCCTTGCATGGCGAAGCGGAACAGGCCGCGCGTTATGCGGCTGGCGTCACTGACGCGGCTCTGGCCCCTTTGGCCAGCGTGGGAACCACCGCTGATGATGCACAAGTGCAGGCCATGCTGACCTTTACCGATGCGGTCAGCACCAACCCGCGAGAGATTGTCGCCGAAGATGTCACCGCGCTGCAATCGGCCGGGGTCAGCGACGCCGATATCGTGCGGCTGGCCGAGCTCAATGCCTTTCTGGCCTATCAGCTGCGCCTGATTGCGGGCTTGAGACTTCTGGTGGAGGCCGCAGAATGAGTGACGAAATCATCCGCCGCTTTACCCGCAACGTGCCGGAGTGGCGGCCCCGGGTGACCCCGGTGAAACTGGCCGAGGCGACGCAAGAGCAGCTTGATGCCCTGCAGGTGACGCCCTCCAACACCAAAGTGTCCGATTATGTGCTGGTGCTGGCGCATGATGTGGAAACGCTCAAGGTCCGCTCACCGCTGTTCAACGCGATCATGTACGGCAAAGGCGGGTTGAGCCGGGCCGAGCGTGAGCTGGGGGCCTTGGCGGCGTCGATCGTCAACCATTGCATCTATTGCGCGGCGGTTCATGCCGACCGCCATGCCCAGCTGTCCAAAGACAAGACTGTCACCGACAAGCTGTTCGCCATGGGCGAGCAGGCCGATCTTGGTCCGCGTGACCGTGCCATACTTGATTTCGGCATGCGGCTCGCGCGCACGCCGCAACAGGCGACGGCGCAAGAGTTGGCAAAACTGCGCGAGGCGGGGCTGGATGAGGGGGAAATCCTTGATCTGATCCTGTCGACCGCGCTGTTCAGCTGGGCAAACCGGCTGATGCATATTCTGGGTGATCCGGTCCGCAAGAGCGGATGACAACCAATAAAGGGGACGACATGGCTGCGACGCGCGAAAAGCTGACAGTGGGAATTGCCGGAGCCGGGGCGGTGGCCTTTGCCACCGCGGCCTGTCTGGAAGATGCGGGCCACCGCGCCATTCTGTGGTCTCCGTCGGGCAATAGCACCGCGCGGCTTGCCGCAGGCGAAGCACTCACGGCCAAGGGCGCGCTGGAAGGGTCGCTTCATCCCGGCGTTGCCGCATCGGCGCAGCAGCTTGTCGCCGCCTCTGACGTGGTTCTGGTGGCGTTGCCCGGCTATGGGCACAAGACCGTGCTGGATGCCATCGCCCCGCATCTGCGCGATGGCCAGCCTGTCATCATCAGCTCGCATGCCTCGTTCGGGGCGCTGTATCTGCTGCAGCAAGTAGCAAAGCGCGGGGTGCGCCTGCCGGTCACGGTCTGGGGCACCACGCTGGCCACCGCGCGCCAGCCGGATCTGGCAACCGTCTCGGTCAACACCATCCGCTCAAAGATCGACGTGGCGACCGTGCCGGTCAGTCAGTCGGATGCGGGGCTCGCGCTGTGCCAGACGCTGTTCGGCGACCGATTTGTGCCGCGTGAGGATGTGCTGGCGATTGCGCTGTCGAACCTCAACCCGCAGAACCATATGGGCATCGCCCTGTGCAACATGACCCGGATGGAACATGGCGAGACATGGAGTCAGGGCGGCAACGTCACCCCCAATGTCGGCCGCCTGATGGAGGCGCTGGATGCCGAACGCGTGGCCATCGCCACGGCCCTCGGCCTCAAGGTGCGGACGATCTTTGAACATTACCACCTGTCCTATCACGTGCCGATTGCCCCGATTGCCGAGATGAACGCCGAACTGCATGCCAAGGGCATCGGCGGGCAGGGGCCAGCGACCGCCGACAGCCGCTATGTGACCGAAGACGTGCCCTATGGCCTTGCCGTCACGGCAGCGCTTGGCAAGCTGGCGGGCCATCCGGCGGTGCTGCACCAGTCCGGGGTCGAGCTGTTTTCGGCGATGTATGGCCGCGATTTTCTGGCCGAGAATACCTTGCTGAGCGAAATCGGTCTGGACCGGCTGAGCCTTGATCAGCTGCGGCAGGCCTGCACCGATGGCACGCTTCCCACCACCGAAAAGACGGGCACATGAACCCGTTGTAAACCAGACCAAGGCCGATCCGACCTCAACCCCAACAGACAAGAGGATATGACCATGACCAGACTTCTTATGAACCGCCGCCGCTTTCTGCATGGCACCGCGCTTGGTGCCGCAGCGCTCGCCAGCCCGGCCTATCTGCGCCACGGCATGGCGCAGACCGGCGGCGAGGTGAACATCTGGACCTACAACAACTTTGTGCCCGACGCGTTCAAGACCCAGTTTGAATCGGAGACCGGGATCAAGGTCAACATCCGGCTGGTGGATGACCAGGGCAAGCAGTTCAACCTGCTGGCGGCAGAGCAGCCGAACCCGACCGTCGACATTCTGACCGTCGCCGGCCACCGCTATCTGCAATTCATCGACTCCGACCTGCTGGCCCCGATGGACACCGGCCGGCTGAGCAACTGGGGCAACATCAACCCGGTGTTTTCGGAAAGCGACTGGGGCACCATCAAGGACCAGAAATGGGGCGCGCCGATCCTGTCGGGGGCCGAGGTGCTGGCCTATAACACCGAAGTCGTCAGCGCAGAGGAAGCGCTGACATGGGACACGCTGTTTGCCGAAAAATACAGTCAGCAGACCGCTTATATCCTGCAGGACATGATGTCGGTGCTGATGCTGGCGCGCGGCTATGACGGCAACATGATCGAGTATCTGAACGACGAGGCCGAAGCCGCCCGGATCATGACCGAAATCCGCGATTACCTGATCGCGCAAAAGCCACATGTCCGCAAATACTATGACGGCGGCGCCGAAGTGCAGCAGATGTTCGTCAATCAGGATATCGTTCTGGCCCATGCCTGGAACGGACCGATTGCCACGCTGATCACCGATGGCTTCCCGGTCGCGATGACCATTCCGAAAGAGGGCAGCTATGGCTTTGTCTATACGCTGAACATCGCCAAAGGCGCGCCGAATGCCGACAACGCCTATCTGTTCCTGAACGCGCTGCTGTCCAGCCCGGAAATCGGTGCGAACCTCAGCCGCAGCTCGGGCTTTATCTCGACCTTCAAGGATGTGGACCAGCATCTGACCGAGATCGAGCGCAAGGCCACCTCGTTCCCCGAGGAACAGCTGGCCGGTCTGCAATTCTTCCGCGCCGAGGCGAATGATCTGAAATACCGCCTGATGGATCCGGCGGTCGAGCAGATCAAGGCCGCCTGATCAGAGCGCGGGTGGCGCTTGTCCTGCGCCGCCCGCAGTCTGCCTCATTCTCTCGCAGCCCTGCCTGACCGATCGGTCGGGCCTCTGAAAGGCTTTTTCACATGACCCTTTCCAATACGTCCGGCAAGGCTGACCGGCCAGGTTTCTGGGGCCGGCTCAGCGGCTTTGGCCCCTATACCGCCCTGACCGAAGTGCTGTTCGCCTCACCGCGCCGCCAGTTTCTGGTGCTGCTGATCCTTCCGGTGATCTGGGTTTTCGTCACCCATCTGGGGCCGATCCTGCAGATGCTGAATGTCAGCCTGCTGACCAACTATCCGCCCAGCCCCAACAAGGTGCCGAGCTATACGCTGGAGCATTACGGCAAGTTCTTTACCGAAGGCATCTTCATCACGCCATTCATCCGGACAATGGTGTTTTCCACGGTGCTGACGCTGACCACGCTGATCATCATGTATCCGGTGGCGTATTTTCTGGCCCGGCATGTGCCGCGCAACCGCCAGATCCTGTTCCTGATGCTGCTGCTGATCCCGTTCTGGGTGGGCGAGGTGGTGCGGATCTTTGCGATGATGATCCTCTTGGGCAACAACGGTGCGCTGAACCTTGCGCTGCAATGGCTTGGCCTGACCGAACGGCCGATCCCCTTCATGTATACCGGCTTTTCGCTGAGTGCGGGGATCATCTATCTGACCGCGCTTTATATGCTGATGCCGCTTTACTCCGCGCTGGAAAAGATTCCCGCCAACTTTTCCGAGGCCGCCGCCGACCTTGGCGCCGGGCCGTGGACGCGGTTCCGCCGCATCACGCTGCCGCTGTCGTTGGAGGGGGTCTCGTCAGGTTGCACGCTGGTCTTCCTGATCTCGACCGGGGTTTATGCCACGCCGGTTCTGTTGGGCGGGCCGAGCACAACCCTGTTTTCCGAGGTGATTGCCGGGTTCTTCCATGTGGCGGGCGATCAGTGGCCGGTGGGCGCTGCTTTTGCCGTGATCATGCTGCTCAGCGCTTTGGCCATCACCGGGGCCTTTACCCAACTGATGGCGCATCTGGCCGCGAAGGTGAAGAAATGACACGAAATACGCGCATCCTGATGCAATGCATCTACTGGGCCTTTGTGCTTTATCTTCTGGTGCCCTTGTTCCTGATGATGATCATGGGGTTCAAGGATTCCAAGTTCATCGGATTTCCGATCCGGTCGCTGACGCTGGATTGGTATATCGGCGTCTTTCAGGACACTCAGGTTCTGAATGCCATGGGGTACTCGTTGGTGATTGCCCTGGTCTCGACCGCAATTGCCCTGTTCATGGGCAGCTGGATCGCCGTGGCCCTGACCGGGCGCTCGTTCTGGGGTCGGGCGATCATCCTGGGCCTGACGCTGCTGCCCGCCGTGATCCCCGGTGTCATCTCGGCCATCGCCTTTCGCATCGCGGCGCGCGTGGTGGGGATGGAGCCGGGGATGTGGGCGATCATCTGGTCGCATGCCATTCACAACGTGCCCTTTGTGGTGCTGGTGGTGATGGCCCGGCTCTCGACACTGCCGAAAAGCTATGGCGAGGCGGCGCGCGATCTGGGGGCCGATCCGATCATCACCTTTTTCCGGGTGACGCTGCCCTATCTGACGCCTGCCATGATCGGCGGCGGCATCTTCTGCATGCTGCTCAGCTTTGACGACTTCGTCCGCTCGTTCTTCCTCGGCGGCTATGAGCCGACGCTTCCGGTGCTGATCTTTGCCAAACTGCGCTCGGGCATGTCGCCAGAGATCAACGCAATTTCCACAATCGTTCTGGTGCTCACCGCTTTGCTTGGCCTCTGGGCCGAACGGTCGATGCGCGGAATGTCCAAGAGGGCTGCAAATGACTGATGTGAAAGACCCGATCGTCAGGATCGAAGGCGTAACCAAATCCTTCGGCAGCTTTACCGCGCTGCACGAAATGAACCTGAACATTGGCAGCGGTGAATTTGTCACCTTCCTTGGCCCGTCAGGCTGCGGCAAGTCCACGACACTGCGTATTCTGGGCGGGTTCGAGAGGCCCGACACCGGACGGGTGATCCTGAACGGCAAGGACGTGACCGCCCTGCCGCCGAACAAGCGCAATGTGAACATGGTTTTTCAGGACTATGCCCTGTTTCCCAACATGACCGCGCGACGCAACATCGCCTTTGGGCTGGAACTGAAGGGGCTGGGGGAGGCGGCAATCAAGGCCCGCATTGAAGAGCTGGCCTCGTTCCTCGAACTGACCGCCTATCTCGACCGCCGCCCCGACCAGCTTTCGGGCGGGCAGCGGCAGCGTGTGGCTCTGGCCCGCGCGCTGGCCCCCGATCCGGCGCTGTTGCTGCTGGATGAACCCTTGGGCGCGCTCGATGCCAAGCTGCGGGCGCAGGTTCAGGTCGAGCTGAAGGCGATTCAGCGGCGGACCAACAAGACCTTTTTCTTCGTGACCCACGATCAGGAAGAGGCGCTGACCATGTCCGACCGGATCGTGGTGATGAACAAGGGCCGGATCGAACAGGACGGCACCCCGGAAGAGCTGTATTTCCAGCCCGCCAGCCGCTTTGTCGCCGAGTTCATCGGTGAGACCAACCTGCTGTCGGGGCGGGCGCTGGCCGTGGATCAGGGCAATGCCGGGTTTGACTGGCAGGGCCATCAGTTGCGCGCCACATCGACGCCCGGCAGGGTGGCGCTGTCCGGGGGCGCGGCCACGGCCTCGCTGCGGCCCGAGCGCATTCAGGTGCAGCGCGACCGTCCCGCCACCGACAATGCGGTGCAGGGGCAGGTGGTGAACCGGCTGTTCAAGGGCCACCGGATGCTGCTGGATGTGGCGGTGGGGGAGACCACGGTTCAGGCCTATACCGACACCGACCGGGGCCGTGAGCTGGCCGATGGTCCGGTCTGGCTGGGCTGGAATGCCAACAGCCTGACCCTTCTGGCCGATTGACCCCCAACAGGGCGTGACCGGGCGCATCCGCCCGCGTCACGCCGGACATACCCAATGACCGAAGCCAGCACGCCGCCTGTCAGCACCTCTGCGATCACCAACCGCAGGGTGCTCAACATTGCCCTGCCGATCCTTGTGTCCAATGCCACGATCCCGTTGCTGGGGCTGGTGGATACGGCGGTGGTGGGCCAGATGGGGGCGGCGGCCCCGATCGGCGCGGTTGGCCTTGGCGGGATCATCCTGTCGACCGTCTATATGCTGTTCACCTTTCTGCGGATGGGCACCTCTGGCCTGACCGCGCAGGCGCATGGCCGGGGCCAGCCCCGCGAAACCGCGCTGGTTCTGCACCGCGCCCTGCTGATCGCCGGGCTGTGCGGCGCGGGCATGATCCTTTTGCACCTGCCGGTGCTGGCCGGGGCCTTCATGCTGTCGCCCGCGTCGGACGAGGTGGAGGATCTGGCGCGCAGCTATGTCTCGATCCGCATCTGGGGTGCGCCTGCCACCATCGCGCTTTATGCGATGACCGGCTGGCTGATCGCGCTGGAAAAGGCGCGCTCGGTGCTGATGCTGCAGCTGTGGATCAACGTCATCAACATCGCGCTGGATGTGCTGTTCGTGATGGTGCTTGGCCTTGGCGTGCCGGGGGTGGCTGCGGCCACATTGATCGGTGAATGGGCGGGCTTTGGCATGGCGATCTGGCTGTGCCGTGGCGCGTTTCTGCCGGCGCTGCGCTCTCGCTGGGCCGAGATTGCCGAGCGTGTGGCGCTGAAGCAGACCATGGCGATGAACGCCGATCTGGTGCTGCGCTCGGTGCTGCTGCAGGCGAGCTATACCTCGTTCATTTTCTTGTCGGCTGGGCAGGGCGATGTCAGCCTTGCCGCCAATCAGGTCTTGCTGCAGTTTCTGCACTTGTTCTCGTATATGCTTGATGCCTTTGCCTTTTCCGCCGAAGCGCTGGTGGGGCAGGCGGTGGGCGCGCGGGCCGTGCGCCCCTTGCGCCGCGCGGCGCTGTTGTCGGGCCAATGGGCGCTGGGGGGCAGTCTTTTGCTGACCACGGCGGCCTTTTTCGGCGGGCCGCAGCTGATCGCGCTGATGACCACCGCGCCCGAGGTGCAGGCTGAAGCGATGCGCTATCTGCCTTGGGTCTGGATCATGCCGCTGGCCAGCTTTGGCAGCTTCATCTTTGACGGCATTTTCATCGGGGCCACGATGTCGCGCCAGATGCGCAACGTCATGTTCGTCTCGCTGATCTTCTATCTGGCCACGATCCTGATCGGTCTGCCGCTGATCGGCAACCATGCGCTCTGGCTGGGGCTGATCGTGATGAGCCTGGCGCGGACCCTGCTGATGGCGCGCAGCTATCCGCAGGTCGAGGCAAAGGCGCGTCTGCCGCAGGACGCCAATAGCGTTTCGGGAAATACTTGAAACATCAAGTATCGCTTTTCGCGTTCGAGCGCAGCGAGAGGCAGCGAAAAGCGATGCAGATTTTTCCCGAAATGCTTTAGCTGTTCTGCACAATCAGAATGGCACGGGCCGGGCCGCCCACCGCCTCGATCCGGTGCGGGCGGTCGGCGAAATAGCGCGCCGTGTCGCCGGTGGACAGCTGCTGGCTTTCCTCGCCCGAGGTCACCTCGATCGCGCCGTCCAGCAGGGTCAGATGCTCGCGGCAGCCCGGCCCGTGCGGATCGCTGATCAGCTTGCCCCCGGCGGCGAGGGTCAGGTCATAGACCTCATGCACGCCAACCGCCTCGGCAGGCGACAGGATGCGGATGCTGACCCCCACACCCCGCCCGCCAATCACCGGCGCGGCCTCGGCGCGGATCACCTCGATCCGTGGGGTTTCGCGCGCTTCCAGCAGCCCCGCGAAATCGACCTGAAGCGCCTGCGTCAGGTTCCACAGCGTCGCAACGGTCGGGCTGGATTCCCCACGCTCGATCTGGCTGACCATGGACCGGCTGACACCGGACAGCTTTGCCACGGCATCCAGACTCAACCCTTTCGCCGTCCGCGCTTCCTTGAGCGAGGCGGCCAGACGGGCGTGAATTTCGGAACGGGGGTTCATAGAGGATCTCTGAAACAGGCGGCCAAGGCGCACCACAGCTTTGGGCGCAATTGTCTGAACGTGGCCCAATATGGCTGATATGGCAATGTTTTAAGTGTCGCGGCCCCTACGTCATTTTGCCGATTCAGCGACTGGTTTTCCTGCAGGAGCCGTGGCATCACATTTCCGATGGAACTCTGGATTGCCTTCACGATTTTTGCCGCAGCGGCGCAGACCCTTCGCTTTGCCTTGCAAAAGGCGCTGGGGGCGACCGGGCTGTCGCCCGGCGGGGCCACCTTTGCCCGCTTTCTGTTCGCAGCACCGCTGGCGTCGCTCGCGGCATTTGTGCTCTACCAGCAGACCGGCGTTGCGTTGCCGTTTCCCGACCTGCCGTTCTTTGGCTTTGTGCTGGTCGGCGGGGTGGCGCAGATCATCGCGACCGAGCTGACGGTCCGGCTGATGGGCATGCGCAGCTTTGCGACCGGCATTGCCTTTACCAAGACCGAGGTGCTGCAAGTGGCCGTGGCCTCTGCCCTGATCCTTGGTGAAACCGTGTCGTGGCCCGCGGCCCTGTCGATGGCCATCGGCTTTGCCGGGCTGGTGTGCCTGTCGTTTCCGGCAGGCCGCACCGCCGCGTTCGAGGGGCGTCCGGTGGCGTTTGGCCTTGCGGCGGGCGGGCTGTTTGCGGTGGCGGCCATCTGCTATCGCGGGGCCACCCTGTCGCTGGAGCCTGCGCCGTTCCTTTTGCGCGCCCTGCTGGCCCTGGCGGCGGCGACGGTAATGCAATCGGTGATCATGGCGGTCTGGCTGGTCTTGCGCGAACCGGGCGAGATCCGGCGCGTGTTGCAGGGCTGGCGCCGCACCGGGCCGGTCGGGATCACCGGGCTGTTGGGCTCGCTGGGGTGGTTTGCGGCATTTTCCTTGCAGAATGCGGCTTACGTCCGCGCGCTGGGGCAGGTCGAGGTGATCTTTACCCTGCTGTTCTCGACGCTCTATTTTCGCGAGAAACTGGGTCCACGTGAATTGACCGGGGTGCTGCTGGTGTCGCTCTGCGTGATCTTTCTGGTGCTTGAGGCCGCGTGACGCAAACGCTGGGCCGCCTGCCGCCGGGAACTTCCCCGGCGGTCAGGATTGTGCGTTCGCCGGTCAGAAATCCCAGTCTTCATCCTGTGTCGCGACCGCCTTGCCGATCACATACGATGACCCTGAGCCGGAAAAGAAGTCGTGGTTCTCGCTGTCGGGGCTTAGGGCCGCCAGAATGGCGGGGTTCACCTCGCAGGCGGCAGCGGGAAACAACGCCTCATAGCCGAGGTTCTGCAACGCCTTGTTGGCATTGTAATGCAGGAAGGCTTTGACATCTTCGGTCAGGCCAATGCCGTCATACAGCTCGGCCGTATACTTCGCCTCGATGTCATACAGATCGAACATCAGTGCAAAGGCGTATTCCTTGAGCTCGGCCTGCCGCGCCCCGGTCTCGCGCTCCAGCGCGCGCTGGAACTTGTAGCCGATGTAATAGCCATGCACCGCCTCGTCGCGGATGATCAGCCGGATCAGGTCGGCCGTATTGGTCAGCCGGGCGCGGCTGGACCAGTACATCGGCAGATAAAAGCCGGAATAGAACAGGAAGCTTTCCAGAAACACGCTTGCGATCTTGCGCTTCAGCGGGTCAGCGCCGGGGGCATAATCGGTCAGGATCGCGCGGGCCTTGGCCTGCAGATGCGGGTTGTCTTCGGACCAGCGGAACGCTTCATCGACCTCTTTGGTCGAACACAGGGTCGAGAAGATCGACGAATAGCTGCGGGCATGCACCGCCTCCATAAAGGCGATGTTGGTCAGCACCGCCTCTTCATGCGGGGTCTGGGCATCGGGCAGCAGCGCCGGCGCGCCAACGGTGTTCTGGATCGTATCGAGCAGCGTCAGCCCGGTGAATACCCGGATCGTCAGCTCGCGCTCTTCGGGCCGCAGCGTCGCCCAGCTTTGCACGTCATTCGACAGCGGCACCTTTTCCGGCAGCCAGAAGTTGACCGTCAGCCGGTTCCAGACCTCCAGATCCTTGTCATCCTGCAGACGGTTCCAGTTGATGGCGCGCGGCACGGCGACCGGGGTGATCATATCTTTCATGGCAATGCTCACAATGTGCAGGAAACGCAGCCTTGCACTTCCGTCCCCTCAAGGGCGGTCTGGCGCAGGCGGATGTAATAGATGGTCTTGATGCCTTTTTTCCACGCATAGATCTGCGCGCGGTTGATGTCGCGGGTGGTGGCATCCGACGGGAAAAACAGCGTCAGGCTCAGGCCCTGATCGACATGTTCGGTCGCCGCCGCATAAACGTCGATGATCGCCTCCGGCCCGATTTCATAGGCGTCGCGATAGTAGTCCAGATTGTCGTTGGTCATGAAGGCGGCGGGGTAATAGACCCGGCCGATCTTGCCTTCCTTGCGGATCTCGACCTTGGACACGATCGGGTGGATCGAGCTGGTGGAGTTGTTGATATAGCTGATTGACCCGGTCGGCGGCACCGCCTGCAGGTTGCGGTTATACAGCCCGTGCGCCATCACATCGGCGCGCAGGCTGGCCCAGTCCGCGCGGGTGGGCAGCGTGATGTCCGCAAACACCCGCGCCACATCGGGCAGGGCGGGCAGCCAGTCGCGGCTGGTGTATTTGTCAAAGAAAGAGCCATCGGCGTATTTCGACTCGGCAAAGCCCGTGAAGGTCGTGCCCTTTTCCTGCGCCAGCAGGCAAGAGGCGCGGATCGCGTGATAGGCGACAGCGGCGAAATAGACCGAGGTGAATTCCACCCCTTCGGCACTGCCGTAGTGAATGCGTTCGCGCGCCAGAAACCCGTGCAGGTTCATCTGGCCCAGTCCCACCGCATGGGCCTCGTCATTGCCGCGCCGGATCGACGGCACCGAGTCAATCGCCGACATTTCCGACACAGCCGTCAGCGCGCGGATCGCGTTTTCCACCGTTGCCCCGAAATCCGGGCCATCCATGGTGGCCGCGATGTTCAGCGAACCGAGGTTGCAGGAAATATCGCTGCCCATCTGCGCGTAGCTCAGATCTTCGTTGAAGGCGCTGGCGGCGTTCACCTGCAGGATTTCCGAGCACAGGTTCGACATGCTGATCCGCCCGGCAATCGGGTTGGCGCGGTTCACCGTGTCCTCGAACATGATATAGGGATAGCCGGATTCAAACTGGATCTCGGCGATGGTCTGGAAAAACTCGCGCGCGTTGATCTTGCGCTTCTTGATGCGTTTGTCGTCCACCATCTCGGCATATTTCTCGGTGACCGAGATTTCCGAGAACGGCACGCCATACACGCGCTCCACATCATGCGGCGAAAACAGGTACATGTCCTGATTTTTCTTGGCCAGCTCAAAGGTGATGTCGGGAATGACCACGCCCAGCGACAGGGTCTTGATGCGGATTTTCTCATCCGCATTCTCGCGCTTGGTGTCCAGAAAGCGCAGAATATCCGGGTGATGCGCGTTCAGATAGACCGCGCCCGCGCCCTGCCGCGCGCCCAGCTGGTTGGCATAGGAAAAGCTGTCTTCGAGCAGCTTCATCACCGGAATCACGCCCGACGACTGGTTCTCGATCCCCTTGATCGGCGCACCGGCCTCGCGCAGGTTGGTCAGCATCAGGGCGACGCCGCCGCCACGCTTCGACAGTTGCAGCGCCGAATTGATGCTGCGGCCGATCGATTCCATATTGTCTTCGATCCGCAGCAGGAAGCACGAGATCAGCTCGCCGCGCTGCGCCTTGCCCGCGTTCAGGAATGTGGGCGTGGCAGGCTGGAACCGGCCCGCCAGCATCTCGGCCATGAAGCGCAGCGCCAGATCTTCATTGCCCCGCGCCAGCGTCAGGGCGACCATCACCACCCGGTCCTCATAGCGTTCCAGATAGCGCTGACCGTCGCGGGTTTTCAGCGTGTAGCTGGTATAATACTTGAACGCGCCCAGAAAGGTCGGAAAGCGGAACTTGGCGGCATAGGCCGCATCCCAGATCTGGCGGTGAAAGTTGCGCGAATACTGGTCCAGCACCGCAGCCTCATAATACCCCTCGGCCACCAGATAGCCCAGCTTTTCATCCAGCGAATGAAAGAACACCGTGTTCTGGTTCACATGCTGCAGGAAATACTGCCGCGCGGCCATGCGGTCGGCGTCGAACCGGATGCGGCCCTGATCGTCGTACAGGTTCAGCATGGCATTCAGCGCGTGGTAATCCAGCGCAGGTTTCACGGCGTCAAGCATTCAGTCCCCCAGAAGCGGTCAAGCCCCGCGCGCACGCGGGTTACGTCGGTTTCGGTTCCCGCCAGCTCAAAGCTGTAGAGCACGGGTATGGCGCATTTTGCGGCGATCACCTTGCCCGCAAGGGCATAGGTCGCGCCGAAATTCCGGTTTCCGCCAGCAATGACACCCCGGATCAGGGCGCGGCGGGCGGGGTCGTTCAGAAAGGCAATGACCTGCTTTGGCACCGCGCCGCGCCCCATGCCGTCGGCAAAGGTCGGGCAGATCAGCACATAGGGCAGGGCAGGGGTGGGCATCGGGTCGGCGGGCCGGATCGGGATCCGCGTCGCACTCAGGCCAAGCGCTGCAACAAAGCGCGCGGTATTGCCCGAGGCGGACGAGTAATAGACCAGCCCGCCCACGGTGTCAGGCCAGCTGGCCGATCATGTCGGGGCGGAAACCGGCCCAATGTGCGCCGCCTGCCACCACCACCGGGGCCTGACGATAGCCCAGCGACATCACCCGCTCCATCGCCTCTGCGTCTTCAGTCAGGTCGATCACGCTATAAGCGATTCCCTTGGCGTCCAGCGCGCGGGTGGTGGCGGTGCATTGCACGCAGGCGGGTTTCGAATAAACGGTGATGGTCATGCCTTTGTCCCTTTTGGCAGTGTCTTGCGGGAACAGGCACGGATCAAAGGCAGGACACCCGCCACGATCACGCCCCCATGCCCACCGCACGGTTTCGGTCGTCTGCGTCAAGGCAGGTCTCCTGGCTCGCGGGTCGGGGCTCGGCTGACCTTCCCGGGGGGCTTGCCCCCAGTGGCGTTTCAGCGTCGCTCGCCGCTTACAGTTGCGGGGGCAGCACCGGCTTTGGGCCCTGACCCGCACCGGCTTCCCTTTTCATCCCCGAGTCGCCCCGGGTCACCATGACGCTACTAATTGACCCGGAACGGCTTCGGCTGTCAATATGTAGTGGTCGTCTTATTCTGCCGCGAGGGCCGCAGTGGGCGAGGGGATGTAGTTGAGGATCGGCGCAAGCCAGCGTTCGGCCTCGGCCAGATCCATGCCTTTGCGCGCAGCATAGTCGGCAACCTGATCGCGTTCGACCTTGGCCACGCCAAAGTAATAGCTGTCAGGGTGGCCGATATAAAGCCCCGAAACCGAAGATCCGGGCCACATCGCCATGCTTTCGGTCAGTTCCACCCCCGTCGCCGCCTCGGCATCCAGCAGGCGGAACAGGGTCAGCTTTTCGGTATGGTCGGGCTGCGCCGGATAGCCGGGGGCAGGGCGGATGCCGCGATAAGGCTCGCCCACCAGCTCATCGGGGGCAAACTGCTCGCCCTCGGCATAGCCCCACAGCTCGCGCCGCACCCGTTGGTGCAGCATTTCGGCCATAGCTTCGGCATAACGGTCGGCCAGGGCCTTGACCAGAATGGCGGAGTAATTGTCGTTCTTGGCGTCGAACTGCGCCGCAATCGCCGCCTCTTCCGGCCCTGCCGTCACCACAAAGCCGCCGACGTAGTCGGGCACGGTGCCTTCGGGCGCCACAAAATCGGCCAGCGCCACATTCGGGCGGCCCTCGCGCTTGGCATGTTGCTGGCGCAGGGTGTGCAGGGTGGCGACCGCCTCGCTGCGGGTCTCGTCAGTAAACAGCCGGATATCCTCGCCCACCGCATTGGCGGGCCAGAAGCCCACCACCGCACGCGGGCCGAACCAGCGCTCGGTGATGATGCGCTGCAGCATCTCTTGTGCATCGGCAAACAGCGCGCGGGCGGCCTCGCCCTGCTTTTCATCGTTCAGGATTTTCGGATAGCTGCCCTTCAGCTCCCAGGTCTGGAAAAACGGGGTCCAGTCGATGTAGCGGGCGATTTCGGCCAGATCCCAGTCGTCAATCACCTGCGCGCCCAGCCGCTTTGGCGCGGGCACCTGATAGTCCTGCCAGTCCAGCCGCAGGGCATTGGCGCGGGCCTGTGCCAGCGGCAGGCGTTGCTTTGCCCGCTCGTTGCGCTCATGCCGTTCGGACACCTCGCGGTATTCGTCGCGCAAGGAGGCAATGAACGGAGCTTGCTGTTCCGGGCTGAGCAGCGCCGACACCACCCCCACCGCGCGGCTGGCATCCAGCACATAGACCGCTGGTCCCGCATAGCGCGGTGCGATCTTGACAGCTGTATGCACCTTCGACGTGGTCGCCCCGCCGATCAGCAGCGGAATGGTAAAGCCCTCGCGCTGCATCTCGGACGCCAGATGTACCATCTCATCCAGGCTGGGGGTGATCAGACCAGACAACCCGATCACATCGACCTTTTCCTCGCGCGCCACCTGCAAGATCTTTTGCGGCGGCACCATCACGCCAAGGTCGATGATCTCGTAATTGTTGCAGGCCAGCACAACCCCGACGATGTTCTTGCCGATGTCATGCACATCGCCCTTCACCGTGGCCATCAGCACCTTGCCCGCTGTCTGCCGCCCGATCCCGCCATTGGCCAGCTTTTCGGCGTCCATATAGGGCAACAGCACCGCCACCGCCTGTTTCATCACCCGGGCCGATTTCACCACCTGCGGCAAAAACATCTTGCCCGCGCCGAACAGATCGCCCACCACGTTCATCCCCGCCATCAGCGGGCCTTCGATCACATGCAGCGGGCGGTCTGCCAACTGGCGCGCGGCTTCGGTATCGGCTTCGATGAATTCGGTGATGCCATTGACCAGCGCATGTTCCAGCCGCTTTTCCACCGGCCAGTCACGCCAGGCCAGATCGCGGACCTTTTCCTCGCGCGCGCCGCCCTTGAAGCGATCTGCGATCTCCAGCAGGCGGTCGGTGCCATCTGCGCGGCGGTTGAGCACCACATCTTCACAGGCCTCGCGCAATTCCGGGTCGATCTGGTCATACACCACCAGCTGCCCGGCATTGACGATGCCCATATCCATGCCCGCCTGAATGGCATGATAGAGGAACACCGCATGCATCGCCTCGCGCACGGTGTCATTGCCCCGGAAGGAAAAGGACAGGTTCGACACCCCGCCCGAGACATGGGCATGCGGCAGGTTCTGCCTGATCCAGCGCGTCGCTTCCAGAAAATCGACGCCGTAATTGTTGTGTTCCTCGATCCCGGTCGCGACGGCAAAGATATTGGGGTCAAAGATGATGTCTTCGGGCGGGAATCCCACCTCCTCGACCAGAATGCGATAGGCGCGGGCGCAGATTTCGGTCTTGCGGGCAAAGCTGTCGGCCTGTCCGGCCTCGTCAAAGGCCATCACCACCACCGCTGCGCCATAGGCAAGGCACAGCTCTGCCTGATGCCGGAACGCGGCTTCGCCCTCTTTCATGCTGATCGAGTTCACCACCGGCTTGCCCTGCACGCATTTCAGGCCCGCCTCGATCACCTCCCATTTGGAGCTGTCGATCATCACCGGCACACGGGCGATGTCCGGTTCCGCCGCCAACAGGTTCAGAAACTCGACCATCGCGGATTTGGAATCGATCAGCCCTTCATCCATGTTGATGTCGATGATCTGCGCGCCGTTCTCGACCTGATCGCGCGCCACCTCCAGTGCTGCCGCATAGTCGCGGTTGACAATCAGTTTGCGGAACCGGGCCGAGCCGGTCACATTGGTCCGCTCGCCGATGTTCACAAACGGAATGTCCGGAGTCAGGACAAAGGGCTCCAGCCCCGACAGGCGCAGATAGGGGGTCATGTGACGATCCTCGGTGCTTGGCCTGCCACCGCATCGGCGATGGCCTTGATGTGGTCAGGCGTGGTGCCGCAGCAGCCGCCGACCACATTCACCAGCCCCTCACGCGCGAAACCGGCGATCTGGGCCGCCGTCTCGTCCGGGCCCTCGTCATATTGGCCAAAGGCATTGGGCAGCCCGGCGTTGGGATAGGCGCAGATGAAGGTGGGGGCCACGCCCGCCAGTTCGGCCAGATGCGGCCGCATGGCCGACGCCCCCAGCGCGCAGTTCAGGCCCACGGTAAAGGGCCGGGCATGGGCCACCGAATGCCAGAACGCGGTCGGCGTCTGGCCCGAGAGCGTGCGGCCAGAGGCATCGGTGATGGTGCCCGAAATCATCAGGGGCAGGCGATGGCCGGTTTCGGCAAACACCTCAAAGCAGGCGAAAATCGCGGCCTTGGCGTTCAGCGTGTCAAAGATCGTCTCGATCAGGATCAGATCGGCGCCGCCCGCCACCAGCCCGCGCACCTGCTGGCCATAGGCGATGCGCAGGTCATCGAACGTGACCGCGCGGTAGCCCGGATCATTCACATCCGGGCTCAGACTGGCGGTGCGGTTGGTCGGCCCGATGGCCCCGGCCACAAAGCGCGGCCGCCCGTCAATCGCCGTCGCCCGGTCCAGCGCGCGGCGCACGATGCGCGCACCTTGCGCGTTCAGATCATGCACCGCGTTTTCCATGCCGTAATCGGCCTGCGCGATGGTGGTGGCGGAAAATGTGTTGGTCTCGACAATATCGGCCCCTGCCATGGCATAGCGGAAATGGATCTCCTCGATCGCCTCCGGTTGGGTCAGGATCAACAGGTCATTGTTGCCCTTTTGCGGATGCTCGGAATGGTGACGGCAGACGTGACCCGAGCCATGGCCGCCATAATCCTCTTCGGACAGCCCCAGAGTCTGGATCTGCGTCC
Source organism: Pseudotabrizicola sp. 4114 (assembly GCF_031457365.1). Taxonomy (NCBI): domain Bacteria; kingdom Pseudomonadati; phylum Pseudomonadota; class Alphaproteobacteria; order Rhodobacterales; family Paracoccaceae; genus Pseudotabrizicola; species Pseudotabrizicola sp. 4114. The sequence continues at coordinate 89,583 of NZ_JAVDWP010000003.1, forward strand.
CCATCGCGCCGTCAAGGATCAGAATGCGTTCTCGGGCCAGAGTGGCCAGCTGCGAAAGGCGGGGGCTGTGGTCAAGCATGGGGCAGGGTCACTTCCAATGTCAGGAAAGCGAGACCTTACAGCATCTTTAATCATGACGGAAATTCATAGTTCTAATGAAAATTATGAATTACACGCAAGTTCGGGCGCGCCGACCCTTCACCAATGAAGCTGCGGCCCCGCAAGACCGCAGCTCTAGAATCAGGCCCCTTTCTCAGACATCCACACTCACATCGCCAATCGGAACCGAGCAGCAGGCGAGAATATATCCTTCGGCAACCTCGTCTTCCGAAATGCCGCCGTTATGCACCATATGCACATCGCCCGAGAGCTTGCGGATCTTGCAGGTGCCACACAGGCCAAAGGTGCAGCCCGACGGGATGTTCAGCCCCGACTGCTTGGCCACCGACAGCACGGTATCGGTTTCCGAACAGGCTGCTGTGACGCCCGAGGCCGCAAACCGGATCGAGGCGCTGGTGCCCGCATCGGGCACCACATCGTCATGCACCGGCACTTCGGCCAGCGTCCGCGCCGGCGCGCCAAAGCTTTCCTGATGGTACTGGTCCATGTTGTAGCCAAGCGAGACCAGCATCTCGCGCACGCCCTGCATGAACGGCTCCGGCCCGCAGCAGAACACCTCGCGCTCCAGATAATCCGGGGCCATCAGCCCCAGCATGATCTGGCTCAGTCGCCCCTGATAGCCCGACCAGGCGCGGAACGGATCCGGCTCGTCAACCGTGAACCGCAGCTTCAGCCCCGGCACCCGGTTGGCAAACTGCTCCAGCCGTTCGCGAAAGATGATCTCGGACGGACGCCGCGCCGCATGGACAAAGGTGATGTCCGGCATCGCGCCCGAATCCCAGGCCCAGGTCGTCATCGACATCATCGGGGTTATGCCCGACCCCGCCGAGATGAACAGGTACTTCTGTGCCGGATGCCGGTGAAAGCTGAAAATCCCGCTGGGCCCGAAGGCCTTGATCCGCACCCCGGGTTTCAGATTTTCCAGCATCCATCGCGTGCCGATGCTGTCGGGCTGCGCCTTGACGGTGACCGAAATCGACAGCGGCCGCGAGGGCGAGGACGAAATGGTATAGGTGCGCTGCACATTCCCGCCCGGCACCGGCAGATCCAGCGTGATGAACTGACCGGGCTGATAATCGAACCACGCGCCCGACGGCGCGCGAAAGGTAAAGCTGGCGGTGTCGGCCACATCGGGCACCACCATCGCGCATTCCAGCGGCTCGGAATCGCGCCAGGGCTTGCCCGACCAGTTGATCTTGGTTTCCATCATTCCGCCGCCTGCGCCGGTTGTGGTGCCAACCGGTCAGCCATCACGGTGCAATACCAGTCGGTGAACTGGATCACGCCTTCTTCCTGAATCGGCGAATAGGGGCCGGGTTCATAGGCCGGGGACAGAATACCCTTCTGGTTTTCCTCGACCACCTGACGATCCTCGTCATTGGTGGCGAGCCAGACTTCGGTCAGTGTCTTCAGATCGTAATCAACGCCCTCAACCGCGTCCTTGTGGACCAGCCAGGTCGTCGTCACCTCGGTTTGCGTCGCACTCACCGGCAGCACGCAGAAGGTGATGGCGTGATCGCCGAGGAAGTGGTTCCAGGTGTTGGGGTAGTGATACATCAGCAGGCTGCCCGCATCGTTGAACGGCATCGTCCCCATGCGCCGGGCCACCGCCGCCTTTGTGCTCATCGTATAGCTTTCGGCATGGTTCAGCAGCGGAATCCGCGCCAGCCGCCATTGGAACGCCGGATGGTGAACAAAGCGCGATGGCAGGCCTGCCGCTTCGCAGCGATCCCAATGCTCCAGAATCTCCGGGCTGGCCGAATGCGGCCCGTCCATCGCGCCGATCTTGGGATTGTCCGAAAAGGTGCGGCACAACGACGGGTGCGAGCCGCCACAGTGATAGCATTCGCGGTTGTTCTCGATCACCAGCTTCCAGTTGCCGTTTTCGATGATGCTCGACGTGAAGGCCACCTTGGCGTCGCCAAGGCCCGACGGCGCCAGATAGGTCATCGCGGTCCTGGCCAGATCGGCGATCGGCGGCGGCACATCGGCCAGACAGATATAGATGACCCCACCCAGATCGACGCAATGCACCTTTTTCAGGCCAAAGGCCTGCGGGTTGAAATCCGCGCCCATGTCGCGGGCAAAGATCAGCTTGCCCTCCAGATCATAGGTCCATTGGTGATAGGGGCAGACCAGATTGGTGGTCGAGCCCGACACCTTGGCGCACAGCCGCTGCCCGCGATGGCGGCAGACGTTGTGAAAGGCGCGGATGCGCATGTCCTTGCCCCGGATCACCACCACCGGATAGGCCCCGATCTGCATCGTCGCATAGGCTCCGGGCTTGGCCAGTTCGCAGGCCGGAACGGCAAAGATCCATTCCTTGTACCAGATCGCCTCCAGATCGGTCTGATAGACGCCCGGATCGGCATAAAGCTCCCGCGACAAAGAGAAATCCGGTTTCCGCGACCGGATCTGCGCGTATGTGTCGCCTTGGCTGAGCATCTTGACCTCGCTTGCCCCATGCCTCCCCGCATGAGAACGGTGGATAGTGATATGCGGCAGGGACGGGCGGCAGGGTGGCGCAAGGCCGGCCCTGATGCCCACCGCCTGCCGCGGTGTGCGTCTTCGGTGCAGGGCTGGTTTCCGGGCTGAAGAGCAGGCCTTGCAGCCCGGACGCGACACCTTCCCAAGGGCGGGCCCCCAGTGGTCTATGTCACGCCACACTCCCTTTACCGTTGCGGGGGCAGCGCCGGAATTGCACCGGCTTCCCAATTCTCCGCTGTCGCCAGCGGCACCTTGCTCAACCACCATACAACAGGGCCGGAAATGCCGCATAGCAGCGGCGACTTTGCATCATCAATTTCCGACGCGCAGCTGCAGGTTGCGCCCGGCTCCTGGTGCATTCAGGAAGGTGCTTGACTATCCTGATAGATTTAGTAAGTAATTATCACCCACCGGAAGATCCGGGCACAGACCCGGGCACGGACAGGCAGCGTTTCAAACCGGACCGCGTGGTGCCTTTCCTCTTTCCCTCACGCCGCGCGGTCCAGCCAAAAGGTGATCCCATGTCCGCGTTCCGGGGTGCAACGAACCATGTCAGACCCTGCGGCCAGCCCGGCCCGCGTGAGCGGCTGCTTGCAGGTTCCGGCTTTGACAATTTCGAGATCCGCGCGCTGGAGGTGATGCGGTTGATTTTCGCCGGTATGAGCAAAACCCGGCCCCGCTATGCGCCAGACACTGTGATGGTGGCCCACACCCTGTTCGGCTGCCACCGGGGCGGCATTCTATTGGCGGGGTTGACGGCTTTCGTGCAGACCATGGCGATGTCGCGCAGCGAAAATTTCCGCTATGCCAACCCGTTCTGCGCTGGCTGTGCCGCAGTGGTGACCGAGAACGAGCTGCATCTGCTCAGCATTCTGCATCACAGCCGCCGGGGAGCCACGGGCCGTGCAATGACCTATGCGCTATTCCTGTGCGATGCCCGCCCGGTTGCCGCCCTGCTGGACGCCGCCGCCGATCTGGCAAGTCTTGCCCCGTTGACGGCCGATGCCACCTTGCCGCCAGCCGCTGAGCGTGGGGCAGGGGGGCGATAAGACCCGGAAATGTCAGGGGATGTCAGGGTGCTTTTGCCCGGTCTGATCTTGTGATGATACCGGATCGTGCGCGGAAACCTGCGCCTCCGGCGGGAGTATTTGGCAAGCAGCAAATCAAAGGACGACCCCTGCCCATTGCTGCTTGTTAAATACTCCCGCCGGAGGCACGTTGCGGGTGGTGCTTGCGGGGGCGCTTCGGACAAGTGGCGGAGGCGCGCGGCCGGGTCTTGCAATCGCCTAAGTCGTCAAAGTTGGCAGGTGCTGCACAAAGGCTGCGCGCGACCGGGTGTAGATGGCCTGAACCTCGGCCAGCGGCAGATCACTTTCGCCCGCTTCGGCTCGGCTTTCACAAAGCCGGGCAATCTCTGACAGCTCGGTAAACCCCAATGTCAGGGCGGTGCCCTTGAGGGCATGAAAGGCTGACTGCATCTCTTGGGCTGTTGACGCAGCGCCAAGCCCCGCGACGGACTGATCTGCCTCGTCCAGAAACAGGATCACGACTTGGCCGAAGGCGGTGGCGCCGATGGTCTGCTTCAGTTCGGCCACGCGGTCCCAGTCAATCATCTTACCATCATTCCTCTGGCTTTTCCCACCTTATGGGTCGATGCCATCCCAGTCTTTCAGACCTGAGCTAGTACGTTCTGACATGCAGTCCAGAGGACAACAACCCGCTGTCGTGCGGGTCAGGCCGATCTTTTGAACCGGGCCTGACCCGTCACAGGCCGCGTGCTGCAGGTGAGTGCGACTCCGCTCATTTCTTGTGTTGCGCTCCTGTCTGATCCTGTGTTCATATCATATCTTGTGAATATACTGGTTGTGGTGTGTGTGCAGGGGGTTTGACAGCGCCTTCTGAATGCCGCTACCGCTACGTCAGGTCCGCCGGACCGCGCCTTTATTTACCACAAGGGAACCAGATTGACCGTCACCATTGAAATCAGCGTCGTTGTCCTGATTGCCGCGACAATGGCGCTGTTCTCGCTGTTGATCGGCTTGATCGAGCGCCGCAACCGCACTCTGGATGTTGATCTGAAACGCGCCAACACCTGGCTTTGCGGCTCAAATGTCGGGTTTCTGGTGGCGTCGATCACGCTGCTGTTCCATCATGATCTGCCGTTCTGGCTCAGCGTCTGCATTATCATCGCAGGGGCGCATCTGGGCATCCTGTTCGGCTTTTTTGCCATGCATCAGGGATTGAAGGCGCGACCGCCCTACGGCGTCTTTGCTGTGATCTGCTCGGCGATCATTGGGCTGCAATGGGCCTTTGTCCTGAGCGGAACCCGCCTGCCGCTGCTCTTTGTCAGCACGTCGGTCATCAACGGGCTGGTGACTGCGACGATGGGGGTGATCATCCTGCGTTTGTCACGCCCCTATGAGCGGGAGCTGCGGCTGCTGGTCTGCTTTCCGTTTTTTGTGATCGCCGTTGGCTATGCGCTGCGGCTTGTGCTGGCCGCATCGGGCGTACCGACCTCGGTTCTGGTCACGGCGACAGCGCTGATCGCCTTTGTTCTGGCTTATTCCGCCTTGCAATGGTGTTTTGGCCTGATCGCCCTGCGCGCCGCCCGGCTGAACAGGTCACTGACACTGGAACGCCAGCGGGCACAGGATCTGGCGGAATCGCGGGCGCGGTTTCTGGCGCATATGAGCCATGAAATCCGCACACCGCTGAATTCCGTTCTTGGTCTGGCCGATGTGTTGCACGGCATGGTCCGGCAACCCGAGGCGCGCGAGTTGATCGGTCATATCCAGCAGTCCGGCGATCTGCTGATCCGCATTCTCAACGATATTCTGGATGTCTCGAAGCTGGAGGCAAATGCCGTCACGCTGGAACAGCGTCCCTTTGACATCAACGCCTTGTTGCACCGGATCATCGCCACGCACGGCGCAAAATGTCAGGACCGCAGGCTGGCGCTGGAGGTGGATATGCACCCCGAGGCCGGGGCCTTCTGGCTGGGCGATGCGCACCGGATTGACCAGATCCTGCAAAATGTGGTCGGAAACGCGGTCAAATTCACTGAAGCCGGCAGTGTCCGGGTGTCTGCCAGTGGCACGGATCAGTTGCAGCTGTTGGTCGTGGACACCGGCATCGGCATGACAGAGGCGCAGATCGCCCTGATGTTCAAGGAATTCAGTCAGGCAGACGAAGGCATTACCCGCCGTTTTGGCGGCACCGGGCTGGGAATGGCGATTGTGCACCGGCTGGTGACAGCGATGGGCGGCACCATTCAGGTGCAAAGCCAGTTCGGAAAGGGGACGCGGTTTACCATCGTGCTGCCACTGTCGCGCTCTGAACCGGCTCGGCCTGCGCTGGTTGAGGTGCAGCCGCTGCCGACGGTGGATGTCTCGACATTGACCGTGCTGTGCGCCGATGACAGCAAGGGCAATCTGATGGTGCTGCGCGCGATGCTGCAACAGCTGGGGATCGAGCCGCATGTTGCAGAAGACGGCCACACGGCCATCGCCATTGCCGAACATCAGCCGTTTGATGTCTATCTGCTGGACATTTCGATGCCGGGTTTTTCCGGCATCGAAACCCTGCACCGTCTGCGCCTGATCGAAAATGATCAGCTGCGCCCGCCTGCCTATGCGGCTGCGGCCACGGCGAATGCGCTTGCCCTGGATCTGGCCCAGTATCTGAGCGCCGGGTTTGACGCGCATTTGCCCAAGCCCATCCGCTTGGAGGCCCTGCGCGCTGTGCTGGAGGCCAGCCTTGCCGCGCAGTGCATGCGCGCGGTCCCGCCCGGTGCTCTTGCTGCAGGCGGGGACCAGAGTGCAGTGACCCTTGCTGCGGCTTCCGGAAGCTGACGGCTTTTGTTCTGGCGACCTGCTGTCGCCAGAACCTTGCCCATGCCAGACCCTGCCCCTGACTGGTCCGCCCGTGCAACGTCTGCCCATGTCAGGCCCGCCCGGGTCAAGACAGCCCGTCTCAAGACAGCCGGTGCTGGGCAAAGAACCGCAGCATTTCGCGCGACGCATCGGGGCCTTCGGGGTCGGTATAGCTGCCATCCGGTTGCCCGCCGGACCAGGCATGGCCCGCCCCTTCGATCTGCCAATGCTCGGCGATGCTGCGCCCCTGTTTGTCGTCGTGGCGGATGTGGCGATAGCTGCGGCCCCGCCCTGACGTGCCGGAGTTCCGAACCTGCTTCAATCCGGGCCGGGCCTGCACCGTCTGCGCAATCACTGCGGCCCCGTTGTCAGGATGCACGGTGCTGTCGGCCAGCCCGTGAAACACGATCACCGGCACCGATCCGGTCTGCGCCTTGCCCGCCGCGCCGTTGCGCATCGCCGACAGCGCTGACATCACATCCTGCGCGCCGCCGACCGGCAGGCCCGAATGCACACCGGCCGCTGCGATCAGGTCAGGATAGGCCGCCCCCATGATCGCCGCTGCCGCGCCCCCAGCCGACAGACCGGCAACATAGACCCGGCTGGCATCTGCCGGGTGATCGCGCAGAATGTCGCGGATGATCCCGGCAATCACCGCAGGCTCTCCGCTATCGCGGGCCTGATCTTCGGGGCGGAACCAATTCCAGCATTTCTGCATGTTCGCACCCTGCGGCTGCGCGGGCCAGGCCACCAGACAGCCAGTCTCTTCGGCCAGAGCATTCATGCCGGTTCCGGCGGCAAAATCTTCGGGCGACTGGGTGCAGCCGTGCAGCATGACGATCAGCGGCATCGGCCCTTTGACCTTGCGCGCGGGAACATAGAGCCGGTAGTCGCGGCTGCCTTGCGGGCCGGCGTGGCTCAGCGTCAGGAATTGCGCGCCTGTGGGCAGCTCCGGCGGCGCAGCGGCAACCTGTCCCATACCCGGCATTCCGGCTGTCGCAAGGCTGCGCAGCGTTTCACCCAGGCTTTTGCGCCGGGCGCGCGGCACAGGTTTTGCTGCAGTTTTCCTGGCTTTGGCTTTTGGTGCCTTCGGAGGAGCCGGCTCGGACGGCGTGTCGCCGACCGGGGTGCAGGTGCCCTCAATCACGTCCTTGTCGGCAAGGCCCGGGACCAAAGCCCCCTCTTGTGGTGGTGCGTCGGTGCCGGCCTTGGGGCGCAACAGCGACTGGATCAGCGCTGTTGCCTCGGTCAGTTTACCAGCGCGTGTCAGGCTGCTGGCTTGGGCCATGTCGCGTGCGAAAAATCTGGTCATGCTGTGCCTTTGGCGTTGGATCTCAGGTGATGCGGTCGGCAAGAGCTGCCTTGACCGCCGTTGGTGCGTGCAGTGTGCCCAGAACGGAGAGGGCGGAAATGGTGGCGCGGGCAAGGTCGGGGGTGACATCGGGGGCGATGACAACCAGACCCAGAACCCGGATATCCAGCATCTGACTCTCCGCCTGTGCCGTTGTCAGCTCGTCGCGTGTGATGTGCCGCAACCCCAGATCAACGCTTTTGCGAATGACGATCTGGCGCAGGGTATCGGCGTGACGTTCGATCTGGTTGCGGATCGCGGTGCGGATAAAGTCGCTGCGGTTGGAATAGAACCCTTCCTGCACCAGAAGTTCGATCTGCCCCAGATCCACAAACCCAAGATTTATGGTCAGCTTTTCGGACTCCGGCGTTTTGGCAGGGGTCGGGCGATCTGCGCTCCGTGGCAATTTATCCTCCGTCAACCATCTGTGTGGATGGTATATGGATGCCCTTATGCGTTCCGGCAACCCCTGCAAAGAATTTGGCGCGCCAGATGGCGGACAGGACAGCATCGCGATGGCAGCAACGATCATGATCGGAAAGGCCTTTCAGGCGGCGGGCGGGCGCGTCGTCGGCCGGGCCAGCGGACAGGGAGGCTGCCATGACAACATCCGCCACGCCGGATCGTTCCGGATATTCGTGAAACCGGTACAGAAACATCCGGCATCCCCGGCAGTGCGGGAGGGTGGTCCGGCTTTCCTTCCGGGTGATGCACCGATACAAAAGGGGAATTGCCGCACAAGGAGCCATCATGTCACCCACTACAGTCACAGGTCACGAATGGGGACATGAAGATCTGCGCCGTGCCGTCGATGCGGCGGGGGTGGCGATGTGGTCGTGGAATGTCGATACCGACAGTCTGGCGATGGACCCGCGCGGCTATGCCCTGTGGGACGTGTCGCCGCATCAGCCGCTGTCGTTTGAAAAGTTGTCCGAGAAGATTCACCCCGCCGACCGCGACCGTGTGCGGGAAGCGTTTGCCGCCACCCGTTCCGTGGCAGGCCGCTACGAGATCGACTTCCGCACGCTGGTCGGTGACGATGTGCGCTGGATCTCTGCGCGCGGGCAGGGCGGCGATGTCGGCATCAAGGACCGTGCCATGACCGGCGTTTTCATGGATATCACCGGGCGCAAACAGGCCGAAGAGGGCAATGAGCTGTTGGCGGGCGAAATGAGCCACCGTGTCAGGAATCTTCTGGCGATTGCTGCCGGGTTGACCAAGATCACCGGGCGGTCCTCGACCGATGTGAATGACATGTCGCGGCAGCTGACCCATCGCCTGATGGCGCTTGGCCGCGCGCATGATCTGGTGCGCCCGCTGCCGGGCGGGCAAGGCAAGGCCGCCTTGCTGGGGGATCTGATGACTGTCCTGCTTGCCCCCTATGACGACGATGGCGCCTTTGCCGGGCGGATCAGGGTGGCGGTGCCACGGATGGGCATCGGCGAAGCCGCCGCGACCAGTCTGGCGCTGGTGGTGCACGAACTGGCGACCAATTCGTTGAAGTATGGCGCGCTGTCTGCTGAATCCGGCACGCTCGACATTACAGGGGCGTTGGCAGGCGAGGATGTAAGGATCGACTGGAAAGAGCATGACGGGAGTGGCCAGACCGGCGATGGCCAGACCGGCGAAGGCCAGACCCGCGAAGGTCAGACGGGGCCCGGTGCGAACCCAAACCGCACCAGCGACGGCTATGGCAGCTCGCTGATCCGCCAGACGGTGAAATCGCAGCTTGGCGGCACGATTTCATACGACTGGAACGACGCCGGGGTGGTGGTTAGTCTGGTGTTCGCGGTCAGCCGCCTGTCACAATAGCACTGCGTCTCTGAATAGCCGCAACCGGCTGGCTTTTCCCGTCGGGCAACTTGCGGGCGACCGGTCTGGCCACTTACAATGGCCCGGAGGCAGAAAACAGGAGAGACCAATGCGCAGAGCCATCTTTGCCGCACTTGCCGCAATCATGCTGGGCAATGCCCCCGGCAGCCCCGTGGTAAACCCGGCCCATGCCGAAATGGCGATGTATTACGAGGTGACGGGTGTTTCAGACGATGACATGCTGAAAATGCGCGCCGGGGCCGGAACCGGCTACCGGGTCATCGCAGGCTTTCCCAACGGCACCGTGTTTCGGGTCCACAGTTGCGAACAGACCGGCAGCACCCGCTGGTGCCGCGTGTCGCTGAAACAGGCGCGGGCGTTCAAGGGGTTTGTGTCCTGGGCCTATCTGAAAGAGCATAAGTCCGGGTCCTGACCCCTGTCGCGGTCCACCCGCTGACCGGGCCGCAAGCCGTCACATCACGGACAAACGCCGCACTGGCCTGCGCCAACAGCGGCGGGGACATCCCCGCCGCTGCACGACCGGCAGAGGAGCGGCAGCCCCTTACGAGGCCTGCCGCACCGGCTCTGCCGGTCCAGCCATCCACTGGCGCAGCGCGACTGCGCCCAGAATGGCCGCACCAATGGCGGTCGAGACAAACTCCGGCGCGATCATCATCAGCGCGGCGATCGGCAGCAGCACCCGCTCAATCTTCCACAAGGGCGCCATCAGCCAGTTGGTGATTGCCGCCGACAGCGCGATGATGCCCAGCACCGCCCCGGTAAAGGCCAGTGCAAACGCCTCCCATGTGAAACCGGATGTCACCAGCAGTAGCGAGGGTGAGAACACGAACATGAACGGCACCAATGCCTTGCCCATCGACAGCCGGAACGCGGTGTTGCCGGCCTTGAACGCATTGGCCCCGGCGATGCCCGATGCGGCATAGGCCGCAAGCGCCACCGGCGGCGTCACATCTGCCAGCACCCCGTAGTAGAACACAAAGAAATGCGCGACCAGGGGTTCGACATTCATCATGCTCAGCACCGGGGCGGCGACGGCCACCATGATGATGTAATTGGCCGTGGTGGGAATGCCGCAGCCCATCAGGATGCAGACCACCGCCGTCATCATCAGCGTGAACAGCAGGGCCAGTGTCTGCATGGTGAACAGCTCGAACGGCAGAAAGCCAAGGAAGCCGTGCACCGACGCGGCCCAGCCTTGCGCCACACTGGTCAGCATGAAGGCGATCTTGAACCCGATGCCGGTCAGCGTGACCACACCGATCACCACCCCCACCAGCGCCGCAGCGGCGGTGACTGACAGCGAGCTTTTGGCGCCCGAGACGAAGCCATCGAAGATGCCGGTGGCAAATTCCTTTGCGCCTGCGGTCACGCCCGACGCCATGACCCGCTGCACCGCATAGACCGCGATACAGGCGGTGATCGCCCAGAACGCGGCCAGAAACGGCGTGCGCCCCGACATCAGCATCCACACCAGCAGCACCAGCGGCAGCACCGACAGCCAGCCTTCGCGCAGCACCTTGACGGCGTTGGGCAGCTCTTCCTTGCTCAGGCCCCGGATGCCCAGACGCTTGGCCTCCAGATGCACCTGAAGCAGGACACCAAAGAAATGCATGAAGGCGGGCACAATGGCCGCAATCAGGATCGTGCGCAGCGGAATGCCCAGATATTCCACCATCAGAAAGGCTACAGCCCCCATCACCGGCGGCGTGATCTGCCCGCCTGTCGACGATGCGGCCTCAACCGCCGCTGCGAAATGGCGTTTGAAGCCGATCTTGATCATGGTCGGAATCGTCAGCGCGCCGGTTGTCACCGTATTGGCAATCGACGAGCCGGAGATGGAGCCCAGGAGCGCCGAAGACACCACCGACACCTTGGCCGGACCGCCCGCAAACCGCCCGGTCAGGGCGGTGGCAAGGTTGATGAACAGCTGCCCCAGCCCGATTTTCTGCGCCATCACGCCAAACAGCACGAAATGGAACACATAGGTCGCGATCACGCCCAGAGCCGTGCCGTAAACCCCTTGCGACGACAGGTACAGATGGTTGACGATTCCCGACCAATCCGCCCCCGGATGCACAAAGATGCCCGGCATCGACTGGCCGAAATAGGCGTAGCAGATGAACAACAGCGCAATCAGCGGCAGCGGCCAGCCCATCGAGCGGCGCACCGCCTCGAACAGGGTCACCAAGAGGATGGTGCCCATGATCACGTCCAGCGGCAAGGGGTTGCCGATGCGGAACGCCAGCTGATCGTAGATCCACGGCACATACAAAGCGCTGATCAGCGCGGCAAAGCCAAACAGCCAGTCCAGCACCGGCAGGCCCAGGATGACAAAGCCGGTGGTTTTGGTCCGCCCTGATGAGAAGGCGGCAAAGCTCAGGTAGATCAGGAACAGCGACACGCCCATATGCAGGCCACGATGCGTGGTCGCGCGCGGAATGCCGAAACCGGCGGTGTAATAATGATAGACTGCCAGCGCGAACAGGATCACCCCGGCCAGCAGCGCCACCGGGCGCGTGACGGTTCTGAACCGCGCCTCGGGGTCAAATTCCTCTTCGATTGCCCGCAATTCCGCCTCGGTCAGGGCGCGCGTCTCGTTGCTCATCAGGGGTCCTTGCAAGCTGTCTGTATCTGAAAAAAGGACGCGGCCCCACTGTGGGCCGCGTCCCTGCCGTCATGTCAGAGCGGGCGGATCACTGGATCACGCCAGCTTCTTTGTAGAACTTCTCCGCACCCGGATGGAACGGGATGCCAGCCCCCTGAACCGCGTTTTCCAGCGTGATGTATTTGCCCTTGGCATGGCCATTGGCGAACAGCGCCTGCGTGGTCTCATTGAACAGCGACTTGGTGATGCCATAGACCAGTTCTTCGGACAGATCAGCCGAGGTCACCATTTGCGCGCCGACCGAGATCGTGGCCACTTCGGCATCTTGCCCACGGTAGGTGCCCGCCGGGAAGGTGTCGGTCGCAAAGAACGAGTACTCCGCGCGCAGCGCGTCGATTTCCGGGCCGGTGATCGGCACGATCACCACGTCATGCTGGCTGGAGAGTTCGGCAATCGCGCCGGCCGGGTAGCCGCCGACAAAGAAGAACGCATCCATCGCGCCATCGCGCATCCGGTCAGACGCCTGATCCGGCTTCAGATATTCCGGGGTGATGTCGGTCTCGGTCAGGCCAAAGGCGCCAAGGATGATCTTGGCATCCACCAGCGTGCCCGAGCCCGGCTCATCCAGCGACACCCGCTTGCCGCGCAGATCCGCGACCGAGGCGATGCCCGCATCGGCGCGCGCCACCAGATGGATGCTTTCCGGATACAGATTGGCGATCAGCCGCAGCTTTTCCACCGCCGGCTGGCCCTCAAACAATCCGGTGCCGGTTTGTGCCCAGAACGCCACGTCGGATTGGCTGAAGCCAGCCTCCAATGTGCCGCCGTTGATCGAGTTCACGTTGCCGACCGACCCGTTCGACGCCACCGCTGTCGCGATCAGACCCGGCACGCCGCAAGAGCCGCCATCCTCACAGGCGCGCGACCCCGGCGGGTTCGAAATCGCGTTCGCGATCAGGCCGCCGATCGGGTAATAGGTGCCCGCCGTGCCGCCGGTGCCGATGCGGAAGAACTGCATGTCCTGCGCCATGGACCCTTGTGCCATCAGCCCGACCGCAAGCGCGGCTCCGGCCAGAGCGTTGAAGGATATGAATTTCATGCCTACCTCCTGGAAGTGTATCAGAGTGTTTTGCCGACGCTTCTGCGCGGACTGATGAAAGCCTAAGCGATGATCCGCCAGAGGTCTAGGCGCGACCTTATATCCTGTTGACGACTCTTCTTGGGTTGCCATTGCACAGCGGACAATCCGGCGCTCTGGCCGCAGCCTGTTGTAGTTCCGGTCAAAATAGGCGAAAACATGCCGTACGTGCCCCTCAGGCGGCACGATTTTCGCACGGGCGCAGGGTCAGGGGAAACGCTGACACGGCTGCGTCCGTTACCGGCCTGTGGTCGCAGGCCGATCCATCCGGGACGACCCGCCGTCAGCTTCTGGCGGATAAAATCAGCGTAACCGCGCCGGGTCTGACACCAAGAGAGGGACATCATGACCGAAACCCCGAACGCGCCAGAGCGCGACGACGAACCCATCATCGACACCGAAGCCATCCCCGAACCCGAGGGCCAGACCGAGATCATTGTCACCGACTATTCGATCGGGCAGGACAATGTCGCGCCGCGCTATGTGCTGGAATTCGACTTTCATCAGAAGGTCTTTTCCATCTCGGCGCTTGGTATCGTCGGCTTTACCATCCTGACATTGGCGTTTCAGAATCAGGCCGAGCCGCTGTTTACCGGCCTGCGTGACTGGCTGACCGGCAATCTGGGCTGGTTCTTTCTGATTGCTGGCAACATCTTTGTGCTGCTCTGCCTGTTTCTCATCGTCTCGCCGCTGGGCAAGATCCGGCTTGGCGGCCCCGATGCCACGCCTGACTATGGCTATGTCGGCTGGTTTTCGATGTTGTTTGCGGCAGGCATGGGCATCGGGTTGATGTTCTATGGCGTGTCAGAGCCGTTGTCGCATTACTCGGCGGCTCTGGGTGGCGTCACGCTGGACGAGACCGGCGCGCGCACCGACTGGGCCCCGCTGGGGGGTGCCGAAGGCGACCCGGTCGAGGCCGCGCGTCTGGGCATGGCGGCCACGATCTTTCACTGGGGCCTGCACCCTTGGGCGATCTATGCCGTTGTGGCACTCGCTCTGGCGCTGTTCTCGTATAACAAGGGCCTGCCGCTGACCCTGCGTTCGACCTTTTACCCGATCTTTGGCGAAAAGATCTGGGGCTGGCCCGGACATATCATTGATATCATGGCAATCTTTGCCACGATCTTCGGGCTTGCCACCTCGCTTGGCATCGGCGCGCAGCAGGCGGCAGCGGGGCTGGACTATCTGTTCGGCTTTGGCCAGTCCAATTCCCGTTTGATCATCCTGATCATCTTCATCACCCTGCTGGCCATCATCTCGATCGTCCGCGGGCTGGAAGGCGGCGTGAAAGTCCTGTCACAGGTCAACATGTTCCTGGCGATTGCCCTGCTGATCTTTGTCGTGGCCCTTGGGCCCACGGCCAGCATCTTCTCGGGCTTTTTCAGCAATCTGGTGGCCTATGGTGAGTATCTGCCCGGTCTGGCCAATCCGTTTGGCCGCGACGACGCCAACTTTGCCGCAGGCTGGACCGCGTTTTACTGGGCATGGTGGATCAGCTGGTCACCGTTTGTCGGCATGTTCATCGCGCGTGTGTCGCGCGGGCGGACGGTACGCGAGTTCCTGATCGCGGTGCTGATCGTGCCCAGCCTGTTCTCGGTGCTGTGGATGACGGCCATGGGCGGCAGCGCCATTTCGCAGGTGGTCAACGACGGCTTTACCGGCGTGCAAGAGGCCGCACTGGAACTGCAACTGTTCGAGATGCTCAGCCAGATGCCGCTGGCGGGGATCAGCTCGCTGGTCGGGATCATTCTTGTCGTGGTGTTCTTTGTCACCTCGTCGGATTCCGGCTCACTGGTGATCGACACCATTGCCGCCGGGGGCAAGACCAATGCGCCGGTGGTGCAGCGGGTGTTCTGGGCCACGTTCGAGGGGCTGGTGGCGGTTGCCCTGCTGCTGGGCGGCGGTCTGGCAGCCTTGCAGGCGATGGCGGTCTCGACCGGGCTGCCCTTTACGCTGGTGCTGCTGGCGGCCTGCTACTCCATCCTGCGCGGATTGATGAACGAGCCGCGCTGAGGCGCAGAGCGCAAACCGGGAAAGGGCGGCGCGCCGCCCTTTCCCCCTTCAGACTGGCGGCAACAGACCGTGCGCAAACCCGAGCGCACCCGCCGCTTCGCGTGGGGGAGGGG
The DNA here is from genome assembly GCF_031457365.1 of Pseudotabrizicola sp. 4114. Classification (NCBI taxonomy): domain Bacteria; kingdom Pseudomonadati; phylum Pseudomonadota; class Alphaproteobacteria; order Rhodobacterales; family Paracoccaceae; genus Pseudotabrizicola; species Pseudotabrizicola sp. 4114. The sequence goes on from NZ_JAVDWP010000003.1 coordinate 105,115, forward strand.
GCGCGTTTGAGGATGCCGCCCCAACCACCTGCAGCGATTTCGCCCCGCAGCCCAACGCGGCCACCGGCACTGATGCCGCGCAGGATGCCAGCGCCGCGTTTCCGCCACCTTCCGCCTGCCAGTCAATGCGCCGCAAAGCGGTGTGACGTGGGAAGCGACGCCTCAGGCCCCCGACAGCCCGCCCTGCAATGCCGCTGCCAGAGCGCCGCGCCCAATGGCATGGACCTGCTGCGCCTCACCCTTGCGCACCCCGGCCGGTGCCCTTGGCTGTGACGGCAGCGGTCGCCCCAGCGCGCTGATGACCGGCACGCCATTCACATGCGACACCGCCTTGGGCCGCGCGACCGACGAACAGGGCGCTCTTTCCAAGCGTTTCCGGCTGTCGGCGGATGTTCGCCGCCCGCATTGGCAGCAGAGGAGGCTGCACCCCATCTGAGGGTCTGTTAAAACAAAAAAGTGGAGATTTATCATGAAACTGTCCCCCCTCGCGCCCGCGCTCGCCGTTCTGACACTGGCGTTGCCCTCAGTGGCTCAGGCTGCTCCTCCCGCCGATGCCCGCCCGCTGTCCGAGGTGATCACCACCCTCGAAGCCTCGGGCGATGTGGCGTGGATTGATGAAATCGACTGGGATGATGATGGCTACTGGGAGATCGAATACTACCGCGCCGACGGCGGAAAAGTGCAGATCAAGATCGACCCCGTCACCGGTTCCCCCCGCAGCTGATCCTGCCCCAGTCGCGCGGGTCCATCCGCGCGACCAAAGGGCCACCTGCAACGCAGCAACACATCTTGCCGCAACAGGGTAGGTATTTGTATTTTCAGTATAATTTCTAGGGGGGCAGATGGTGCTGTGAGAGAGGATTGAACTCTCGACCTCACCCTTACCAAGGGTGTGCTCTACCACTGAGCTACCACAGCATCTGCGCGGCCCGACCTGTTTTGTCGGTGCGTGGCGGCTGATTAGACGCATTCGCCACGGGGTGCAAGCCCCTTTTCTGGCGATCTCTGGACCAATTCTGCGGGCTGCGCTATAGCGGCTGCGATGACGGATAAAACCACCAGATCTCAGGGCACCAAGGCACCGTCGCGCGCGGCAGAGCTGCGCGAGGCGCGGCTGAAGGCGGCGTTGAAGGCCAATATGGCCCGCCGCAAAGCGCAGGCAAAGCAACGGGGCGCAGAAAAAAATGTAGCGGAGGGCGGGTTTGACACCCAGCCGGACGCACATTCCGGCACCGAGACACAACCGGACGCAAGCTCCGGCACTATGACACCGCCGGACGCAAGCTCCGGCCCACAAGAACAGCCGGGCGCAGGCCCTGGCACAAAGAGAGAGTAGGGCAGGGCATGGATTCGATTCTGGTCAAGGGCAATGGCGCGCTGAACGGGGTGATCCCGATTGCGGGGGCCAAGAACGCGTGTCTCACGCTGATGCCGGCGACGCTGTTGTCCGAAGAGCCGCTGACGCTGACCAACGCGCCGCGCCTGTCCGATATCCGCACCATGACCCAGCTGCTGGAATCGCTGGGGGCCGAGGTGGCCAGCCTGCAGGATGGCCTCGTGCTGGCGATGTCGAGCCACCGGATCGACAACCACACCGCGGATTATGACATCGTGCGCAAGATGCGCGCCTCGATTCTGGTGCTGGGCCCGATGCTGGCGCGCGACGGGCATGCCATCGTCTCCTTGCCCGGTGGCTGTGCCATCGGCGCGCGTCCCGTGGACCTGCACCTCAAGGCGCTGGAGGCGATGGGGGCGGAGCTGGACCTGCGCGACGGTTATGTCCATGCCAAAGCCATCGGCGGGCGCTTGCGCGGTGCGGTCTTTGAATTCCCCTTTGTCTCGGTCGGGGCCACCGAAAATGCACTGCTGGCGGCCACGCTGGCCAAGGGCACCACGGTTCTGAAAAACGCCGCGCGCGAGCCGGAAATCGTCGATCTGGCGCGCTGCCTGCGCAAGATGGGCGCGCAGATCGACGGCGAGGGCACCAGCACCATCACCATTCAGGGCGTTGACCGCCTGCATGGCGCGACCCATCCGGTTGTGACCGACCGGATCGAGCTGGGCACCTATATGCTGGTCCCCGCAATCTGCGGCGGCGAGGTGGAATGTCTGGGCGGCCGGCTGGAACTGGTCGGCGCCTTTGCCGAAAAGCTGGATCAGGCGGGCGTCTCGGTGACCGAGACAGACCGCGGGCTGAAGGTCAGCCGCAAGAATGGCCGGGTGGCAGCGGTGAATGTGACCACCGAACCGTTCCCCGGTTTCCCCACCGATCTGCAGGCGCAGATGATGGCGCTGTTGTGCACCGCTGATGGCACCAGCGTTCTGGAAGAGAAGATCTTTGAGAACCGCTTCATGCACGCGCCGGAACTGATTCGCATGGGGGCAAAGATCGACGTGCATGGCGGCACCGCCACCGTCACCGGGGTCGACAAGCTGAAGGGTGCGCCGGTGATGGCCACCGATCTGCGCGCCAGCGTAAGCCTGATCCTTGCCGGGCTGGCCGCCGAAGGCGAAACCGTGGTCAGCCGGGTCTACCATCTGGACCGTGGCTATGAGAGGGTCGAGGAAAAGCTGATCGCTTGTGGTGCCAAAATCGAACGGATCAGTGACCGGCCATGACAGACGCAAGGTTTGAAGACGGCGACGAAGCCCCCCTGCGCCTGATCGCGGCAGAGGACGCCGATCTGCCGGTCATCTCAGCCCTGCTGCAGGATGCGGTGTTCCCGATCACCGAAATGCGCTTTGACCCAAAGGCCCGCCGCTTTGCGCTTTTGCTCAACCGGTTCCGTTGGGAAGACCGCGCCGCCGCCGAGGCGGCAAAGCGCCCTTATGAGCGGGTGCGCAGCCTGTTGGTGATCGAAGATGTGCTGCGCGTGCGCAGCAATGGCATTGACCGGGCGGATCGTGACACCGTGCTGTCGATCCTGACGCTGGATTTTGCACCGGGGGCGGATGGCATGGGCACCCTGACGCTGACACTGGCCGGTGACGGGGCCATCGCGATCGAGGTCGAGGCGGTGAACCTGCGGCTTGACGACGTGACCCGCCCCTACGTCGCCCCTTCGGGCAAGGTTCCTGATCACGGCTGACACCTGCTGGCGGCGCAGCCCGGTCTTGCCCGCCCTTTTAGCAAACCTGTGCCCTGAGGGCCATTTCCACGCCTGATCTGCCACGCCCGGCCTGCACAGGCAGGCGGGCGGGTTGGCAATGCGGTGAAAAGCCGCTAAGGCCAGCGCAGCGAACATGGAGCCGGGTGCGACCCCCGGCTGGCTCTTCCGGCCGCCGATCCGCCGGACCAACAACTCACAGACCCTGAGTGAACATCGGTGCGACGCGATTGGTCGCATCGGTCTGGAACGGAACACATATGATTTCTCTGGATGCATACCGCGATCAGTGGTTCGGCAACGTAAAGGCCGACCTGTTGTCGGGCCTTGTCGTGGCCCTGGCCCTGATCCCCGAGGCGATTGCCTTTTCCATCATCGCGGGCGTTGACCCCAAGGTGGGGCTTTACGCAAGCTTTTCCATCGCCGTGCTGATCGCCTTTGTCGGCGGCCGCCCCGGGATGATCTCTGCCGCCACTGCTGCCACGGCGGTGCTGATGGTCACATTGGTAAAGGATCACGGGCTGCAATACCTGCTGGCTGCCACCGTGCTGGCCGGGCTGTTGCAGATCGGCATGGGCCTGCTGAAACTGGGGTTCGTGATGCGCTATGTGTCAAAATCGGTGATGACCGGCTTTGTCAACGCGCTGGCGATCCTGATTTTCATGGCCCAACTGCCCGAACTGGACCCTTCGCGCGTAACATGGCTGACCTATGCGCTGGTCGCCGCCGGTCTGGCCATCATCTACCTGTTTCCCTATGTCACCAAGGCGGTGCCGTCGCCCCTGGTCACCATCCTCGTGCTGACCGCGCTGACGCTGGTCTTTGGCTGGGATGTGCGCACTGTGGGCGATATGGGGGCTTTGCCCGATACGCTGCCAGTGTTCCTGATCCCCGACATCCCGCTGACGCTGCAAACCCTGCAGATCATCTTTCCCTACGCTCTGGCCGTCGCCATCGTCGGTCTGCTCGAAAGCCTGATGACGCAAAGTCTGGTCGATGACCTGACCGACACCAGATCCAGCCGCGATCAGGAGTGCATCGGGCAGGGCATCGCCAACACCGCCACCGGCTTTATCGGTGGCATGGCGGGCTGTGCGATGATCGGGCAAAGCATGATCAACGTGAAATCCGGCGGGCGCGGGCGGTTGTCGTGCTTTGCCGCCGGGGTGCTGTTGCTGATCTTCTGCGTGAGCCTGGGCGATTGGGTCAGCCAGATCCCGATGCCAGCAGTGGTCGCCATCATGATCATGGTCAGCATCGGCACCTTCTCGTGGTCGTCGATCAAGGCACTGAACACGAATCCGAAATCGTCATCCATCGTGATGCTGGCGACCGTGGTGGCCGTGGTCTACACCCATAACCTCGCCATCGGCGTGCTGATCGGCGTGCTGTTGTCGGGCATCTTCTTTGCCGGCAAGATCTCGCAGCTGTTCCGCATCACCACCACCATCACCCCCGATGGGCGCGTGCGCACCTACACCGTCGAAGGCCAGATGTTCTATGCCTCGGTCGAGGATTTCATGAACGCCTTTGACTTCAAGGAAGCGCTGGAGCGGGTGATCATCGACGTGTCGGACGCCCATATCTGGGACATTTCTTCGGTTCAGGCGCTCGACATGGCGGTGCTGAAATTCCGTCGCGACGGGGCCGAGGTCGAGATTGTCGGCATGAACGAAGCCTCGGAAACCATCGTCGACAAGCTTGCGCTCCACGACAAGCCGCGCGCGATGGACAAACTGTTGGCGCATTGAGGGGCGTGTTTCACCAGACCGGCAGCACCGTCTGGCCGGTCTGATTAAGCAGGGTCCGGGCCAGTTGCTGCGCGACCGACCCGGATCAGACTGCCGACAAAACGCTTGCCGAGGGCCTGACGGCCCTCCTGCAATCACCGCGCCAGCACAGTCCGCAGCGCCCGGCCAAGCCCCGCCATCGGGTCGGCGCTCAGCTCGGTGGCCCGCCAGCAGATGTGATGGTCAGGCCGCACCAGCAGACAGCCGCTGTCCCGGATTTCCGACAACCGCGCCCATTCGCCGCTGTGGTCCACATGGGCCTGACGCGGGCCGATGATATGGATGGCAAGCTCAATCCCCAGCTCCGCCGCCACCTGTGCCGCCGCTGCGGCCCAAGGCTCGCCGCCCAGCCCGGTCAGCAGGGTGAACCGCCCATGCCCGCACAGATCGAGCGTCGAGACCTCCGCCCCGGTGTCGCGCTGATAGACCCAGGCATGCGGCATCCGCGCGCCGGGCCAGGTGGTGGGCTGATAATGCAGGTCGGCGTCCAGCTGAAACGCCGGTTCGATCTGACCATCCGTCACCACCGCGCCCGAGCGGTAGCGCTGGTTCATCTCGATCCCGTGGGCGTCAAATTCGTATTTCTTGAACGCAATCGCCTTGCGGATCGCCTCACGCTGCGCTTCGGCCTCGGGCGTGCCTTCGGTCCGGGCTTGCAGGTTTTTCTGCATCTGCGCCGGGTCCACGCCTTCGGCCATCCCCAGCGCCTTGAAGATCGGGCCGGTTTCGCCAATCGACTGGTTGGCGCGGGTGACGATCTGCTTGGCAATCGGCGCGCGCTCGGCGTCATAGCTGTCCAGCAAAGCCTCGCCTGCCTGACCCTTCAGCACCATCGCCAGTTTCCACGCCAGATTGAACGCATCCTGAATCGAGGTGTTGGAGCCAAGCCCATTGGACGGCGGATGCCGGTGAATCGCGTCCCCCATGCAGAACACGCGGCCTTCCGATGTTCTGGTGGCGTAATAGTTGTTCACCGTCCAGATATTGGCCGACAACAGCTCGATCTCCAGCTCCGGGTCGCCGATCAGCTGGCGGGCAACGCCGGTGGCAAACTCCGGGGTCACCTCAGGCTCCGGCCCGTTGATGTCATAGCCCCAGACGATCAGCCATTCATTCCACGGCCGCACCATCCGCACCAGACCCATGCCGATGCCGCCGACATCCGCACCCGGCTGCATCACCCAATAGAGCACGCTGGGCCGGTGGGTGACGTATTTGGACAGGTCGGCGCGGAACAGGATGTTCATCGACCCGCCGACTGCCATCTTGCCTTCAAACGGCAGACCGGCGTGTTCGGCCACCAGCGATTTGCCACCATCCGCCCCGATCAGGTATTTCGAGCGGATCGTCACTTCCTTGCCGGTCAGCCGGTCAAGGCAGGTGGTGGTGACGCCGTCGCCATCCTGCGCGTGGCGCAGATATTCGGTTGACATCCGGCTCTGCGTGCCGCGCTGACAGGCGGTCTTGAACAGCAGCGGCTCCATAAAGGTCTGCGGCAGATCGTTCATCCGGGTCGGCGACGACATCAGATGTTCGGCACGGCTCAGCGGGTGGTTGCCCCAGGCCTTCATCCGGCCGATTTCCTCACCGGCAAGGCTTTCGCAAAAGATGTTTTCGCCCATCAGATCCTGATGGGTGGCAAACATATAGGCCTCATCCTCCACATCGCGGCCCAGATCGCGCAGCACCTCCATCGTGCGCTGGTTGGTGATATGCGCGCGCGGGGTATTGGCCAGCCAGCGATAGCGGTTGACCGCCATATTCGCGATGCCATAGCTCGACAGCAGCGCGGCGGTGGCCGACCCGGCGGGGCCGGTGCCGATGATCAGAACGTCGGTGGTAATGTCAGGCATGAAGGGTCCTCCCGGAAATTCGGCCAAGGCGCGGCGGTGATCCGCGTGGCAAGTCAGGCGTCAGGGCATTCCCCGGCCCAGGCCGCCTGCAACAGGCGGCGGACACCGTCACGGGTGACGGGGCGGGGGTTCCAATAGGGGTTGGCGGTCGCAAGATCCGCGGCGCGGTCCAGATCGGCCTCGGCCAGCCCCAGATCGCGCAGCGCCATCGGCGCGCCCGCAGCTTTGGCAAACTGCCACAGGCCGGGGCCGGGGGCCATGCCGAACAGATCACCCAGCGGGGCCAGCAGATCCGGCACGGCATGGTCATTAAAGGCGATGGCATGCGGCAGGATGATGGCATGGGTCTCGGCATGGGGCAGATCAAAGCTGCCGCCAAGGGTGTGGCACAGCTTGTGGTGCAGCGCCATGCCCACCTGACCCAGCACCGTGCCGCAGAGCCAGGCGCCGTACAGCGTCTCCCCCCGTGGGCCAACATCGCCGGGCACTGCAATCACCTTTGGCAAGGCGTCGCGGAACGCGCGCAGCCCCTCAACCGCCATCAGCGACGATATGGGGGAGCGGTCGCGGGCATAAAGCCCCTCGGCAGCATGGGCCATGGCGTTCAGCGCCGAGGCGACGGTCATCGCCACCGGCAGGCTGGTCACCAGCTCGGCATCGTAAAGAATGACCTCGGGCTGCACCTTTGCACTGGTCAGCGTGGTTTTCACGCCATTCTCGGTCTGGCCCAGAATTCCCGTCGCCTCGGACCCGGCATAGGTGGTCGGCACCACGATCTGCGGCAGGTCGGTGCGCAGCGCAATCGCCTTGCCCAACCCCGTGGTCGAGCCACCCCCAACCGAGATCACCACATCCGCGCCCAGATTGCGCGCCAGCTCCGTCGCCTGTTCCGACACTTCAACCGGGGTGTGCATCGTGGCCCCGGTAAAGCGGCCCACGGCGCGGCTGCCGCAATATCCCTCAAACTCATCCGCCATATCGGACTGCTGCGGCGTGGTCAGGATCAGGGCACGGCTGACGCCAAGCGCCTCCATCTCTTCCCCAACCGAGGAACGGATGCCCGCGCCAAAGCGCACACGCACCGCAGCGCTGCGCGCAGTAAACGCATCGCGGAAAAAGGACATCGGACTCCTCCCCTTCGTCAGTCTGGCCAAACCCTAGCCCGACCCCAGAGAAATATTGATCGGATCATGTTGATGTAATATCGCCTATTGCTATGAAGATAGACAGCGAACATCTGGAGATTCTGGCGGCCATCGTCGAAAAGGGCGGATTGACCGAAGGCGCCGAGGCGCTTGGCAAATCGCAGCCCTCGGTGTCGCGCAGCATGGCGCTGCTTGAAGACCGGATCGGCATGCCGCTGTTCGAGCCGGGCCGCCGCCCGCTGCGCCCGACCGAGCTGGGGGCGAGTCTGGCCCGGCTGGGCGCGCGCATCCGCACCGCCAATCAAGAGGCCAGCCTGCTGGTGCGCCGCTTTCGCCAGGGGCTGGCGGGGCGGTTGCGGGTGGGGGCCTCGCCGATCTTCATGGATGGGGTGGTGGCCAGCATGGTGGCCGAATTCCAGTCGCGCCACGCCGATGTGCAGATCGACCAAAGCTATGGCTATCTGGACACGCTGGAAACCGGCTTGCGCAATGGTGGGCTGGATCTGGCGATCCTGCCGCTGCACCCCAGTCAGGTGCCACAGGATATGGAGTTCACGCCGCTGTTGTCGGGCAACAACGTGATCGCCTGCCGCGCCGGGCATCCGCTGACCCGGGCGCGGGCGATCACGCTGGCCGATATCGCGCCCTATGCCTGGATTGCCCCGCCGCAGAACAGCCCGCTCTACCGCGATCTTTTGCGCGCGCTGAAATCCATCGGGCAGGAAGATTTCCGGGTGAATTTCTCGGGCGGGATGCTGGCCTCGATCCAATCGGTTCTGGCCGGGTCGGATGCGCTGACGGTGCTGCCCTATTCGGTGGTCTTCATGTCGCGCCGCACCATCCCGCTGGAGGCGCTGCCGCTCAAGATCGACCACCCCGACCGGCAGTTGGGTCTGCTGACCGTGACCGACCGGCAGGGGCCACCAGCGGTGGCGCAGCTCATCAGCTTTCTGCAGGCCGAATGTCAGCGGCTGCAGGCCCGGATGGACCATGACCAGCAGGTCACCCGGCGGCGCGGCTGACCGCTATTTCAAGGTGATATAGGTGTCGGGGTCCAGTGACGCGATCCGCACCGCGACCGTCAGCCCTGTCGCGCTGTGCAGATGGTCGCGCAGGTCATAGGCCATCTGTCGCAGCAGGGCAGGGGTGCGCTCGCGGTGCGGCAGCACATGCAGTTCGGCATTGATCTGCGGCTGATCGGGCAGGCCCAGCACCGGGATCACCGCAATCTGACAGGCCGAATGCCCCACCGACAGCGCCTCGCACAGCATATCGCGCAGGCCCGGCAGCAGGGCGGCAATATCGGGTCCGATGGTCCGATACTGCGTTTCATCCACAAAAAGCTTTACATTGGGCATGGTGGTTCAGCCCGGCACCAGAATGAAATCAAACGGTGAACGCCAGACCGTGTCGCCGCCCTCAACCCGCTCATAGGGGGCGATCAGCGTATCCTTGACTCCGAACACCGCATCCGAGGTCAGATAGTCATCGCCGCCGACAAAGGTGTGGGTCACCAGCTTCTGATAGCCGGGGGCGGTGATCAGGTAGTGCATATGCGCGGGCCGGTACGGGTGGCGGCCCAGATGGCCCAGCATCTGCCCCACCGGGCCGTCATCGGGGATCGGATAGCTGACCGGCTTGATGCCGCGAAACGCATAGACCCCATCCGCCCCGGTGATGAACCGGCCCCGGTTGTTCCACTTCGGCTGGATCCCCGGCTGCTGCACATCATAGAACCCGTCGGCATTGTCGGACCAGACATCAACCGTTGCGCCCTCGATCGGGGCGCCGTCCAGATCCAGCACCCGCCCCTCGAACAGGCAGGCCTCGCCTTTGCCATCAAGGCTGATGTTCTCTCCCATCGCCCGGATCGGCGCATCGGCCACGTGGAACGGGCCAAAAACTGTGTTCTCCGTCGCCGGTTCCGGGCGGCGGTTGTTGATCGCATCGACCAGCATCGACACGCCCAGCGTGTCGGATAGCAGAATGAATTCCTGCCGTTCACCGGAACAGATCTGGCCGGTGCGGGTCAGAAAGCCGACGCCATATTCCCACTCCTCCTGCGTCAGGCCGACATCCTTGATGAAATCATGCAGATGCCGCACCAGACTGGTCATCACAACCGCCAGCCGGGGATCGGTCTGCGCGCCCATGCGGCTGTTGACCGTTTCGGCGGATCTGGCTTCGGAAAAATAGCTCATGGTCGTTCCTCCAGGGTAGGGTGGGGGGGCCTTGGCGCGGCGTGGCCCAGGGGCAGCGGGTCATATCCAATCCGGTGGATCAGCCCGCCCCACAGCCCGCGCCGGGCAAACAGCATGATGGCGATGCCGATCAGCCCCAGGGCAATCAGATAAACCGTGCCGTAATCGGCCAGCAGTTGTTGCAAAGCGTAGAACACCAGCACGCCGACAATCGGGCCGGGCAGGGTTCCGATGCCGCCGATCACGACTATGAAGATCACAAAGGCGGTCCAGTCGATGACCGAAAACGCCGCATCCGGGGTGATCCGGCCGGTCTGGATGAAGAGCAGCGCGCCGCACAATCCGGTGGCAAAAGCGGTCAGCAGAAACACCAGCGCCTTGAGCCGGGTCGGGTCGACGCCCACCGATTGCGCGGCCACCGGGTTGTCGCGCACCGCCTGCAACCCCAGCCCCATGCGCGAGCGCAAGAACAGCCAGCACGCCAGCAGCATCACCGCCGCCAATGCCAGCGCCAGCCAATAGGTCACCGCATCAATCGCCGCCGCAGGCGACACCCCCAGCAGATCGCGCACCCTGCCCACCCCCAGCATCTCACGCGTGGCATCGCGCGGCAGGGCGGTGCCGGTGCCGCCGCCAAGCGCGCGCCACTGGCCGAACGACAGCCGCGCAATATCGGCCACCGCCCAGGTGCCGATGGCAAAATACGCGCCGTTCAGGCGAAAGGCGAAAAACGCAACCGGAACCGATAGCGCCATCGCCACCACGCCACCGATCAGCACCCCCGCCAGCGGGTCCAACCCCCACAGGATGGTGGTGGCAAACATCACATAAGCCCCGACCCCGACAAAGGCCTGCTGCCCCACCGACACCAGCCCGGCAAACCCCGCCAGCAGGTTCCAGTTCAGCGCCAGCACCAGCAGGCACAGCACCTTGAACAGATCCTGCACCAGAATCCGCGGGCCAAGCACCGGAACCAGCGCCATCGCCGCCAGAAGCGCCAGACCGATCGCGAGTGTCACAAGCGTTCTCATCGCTGCCCCTCAGTCATTCGCGCGCGGAAACAACCCGCGCGGCCGCACCAGCAGCACCGCCACAAAGGCGATATGTCCGGCCAGAATCTGCCATTCCGGGTTCAGCGCCGCGCCAAAGGCCTGCGCCACACCGATCACCATGCCGCCCGCCAGCGTGCCCCACAGGCTGCCCAAGCCGCCGATGATCACCGCCTCAAAGGCATAAAGCAGCCGCGCCGGGCCAATCGACGGGTCAAAGTTCGCCCGCGCGCCCAGATACAGGGCGGCAATCGTCGCCACCACCAGCGCGATGCCCGTCGCGATGGCGAAAATCCGGCGTGGGCGGATGCCCATCAGCTGCGCCGTCACCGGATCATCCGAGGTGGCACGGAACGCCCGCCCCAAGGCCGTGTGATAAAACAGCCAGTTCAGTGCCAGAATGACCACGATGGCCGAGCCAAACGTCACCAGCGGCATCACCCCCACTGTGACCGGCCCCAGCGGCAATGAGGCACTTTCGACCGGCCCCACCGGCAGTTTGCGGCTGTCGGCGGTCATGCTTTGCAACAGCACATTCTGGATCACCACCGACAGACCAAAGGTCACCAGCAGCGGCGGCAGAATGTCATCGCCCAGCACCCGGTTCAAAAGCGCGGTCTGCAACACCCAGCCAAAGGCGAACATCACCGGCAGCGCCAATGCTGCCGCCAGAAACGGGTTCAGCCCGGTCGCCGTACCGATGCCCAGAATGAGATACGCCCCCAGCACGATCAGATCGCCATGCGCCAGATTGACCAGCCGCATGATCCCGAACACAAGGCTCAACCCCGCCGCAAACAGCGCATAAAGCCCGCCCAGCATCACCCCTTGCACCAGCGTATCCAGCCAGATCATGCGTGGTTCACTCCGAAATATGCGTCATGAATCGCCGCGCGGGTCAGATCCTGCGGGCGGCCCGACAGGGTGATCCGCCCTTCCATCATGCAATGCACATGGTCGGCCACCTTCAGCGCCTGGCCGATATCCTGCTCCACCACCACAATCGCGGTGCCGCTTTGCCGGATGGTGGGAAAGGCGGCGTAGATTTCGCGGATCACCACCGGGGCAAGGCCAAGGCTCAGCTCGTCACACAAGAGAACCACCGGGTTCGACATCAGCGCCCGCCCGATGGCCACCATCTGCTGCTGCCCGCCCGACAGGGCGGTGCCGGGTTGCCCGCGACGCTCGCGCAGAATGGGAAACAGCGTGTAAATCCGCTCCAGCGTCCAGAACCCGTTGCCGCGGCGCGCATGCGCGCCGATCTGCAGGTTTTCCTCGACCGTCAGGCTGGGGAACAGGCGGCGGCCCTCGGGCACCATGGCGATGCCGGCGGTCAGAATGTCGGGCGCGGGCAGGCGGGCAATGTCGCGCCCCGCCAGCCGGATGCTGCCGCCGGTCACCCGGGCAATGCCGGTGATCGCGCGCATCAGCGTGGTCTTGCCCGCGCCATTCGCCCCGATGATGGCAAGAGTCTGGCCCTGATCGAGCGTCAGATCGACCCCGAACAGCGCCTTGAAATCCCCGTAATGCGCGGTCAGGCCTTCAATCTCCAGAAACGCGCTCATGCCTCGATCCCCAGATAGATTTCCTGCACCTGAGGCGAGGCCATCACCTCCGCCGGCGTGCCCGACATCAGCACCCGGCCAAAGTTCAGCGCGATCAGCCGGGTCACCACCGATGTCAGCGCATGCAGCACATGCTCGATCCAGATGATCGCCGTGCCCTCGGCATGGATGGCGCGGATGGTGGCGACCAGATCGACGCATTCCGCATCGGTCAGCCCGCCTGCAATCTCATCGAGCAGGATCACCCGGGGCCGGGTCGCCAGCGCCCGCGCCAGCTCCAGCCGTTTGCGGTTCAGGAGCGGCAATCCCCCGGCCTTGCGGTCCGCGAAGGCCGTGAGGCCAGTGCGTTGCAGAATGTCCATGCAGATCCCCGGGGCCTGCGCCGCGCCCAAACCGCCGCCAAACCGCGCCGCAACCAGCAGATTTTCATAGACCGTCAGATGATCAAACGGCTGCGGAATCTGAAACGAGCGCCCGATGCCACTGGCACAGCGCTGCATCGGGGTCTCATGTGTGATGTCGCGCTCATCCAGCATCACCCGCCCCGCATCGGGGCGCAGATTGCCGGTGATCAGGTTGAACAGCGTCGATTTCCCGGCCCCGTTCGGCCCGATGATCCCCAGCGCCTCGCCGGGGGCAAGGTCGAAACTGACATCGTCAGTCACCTTCAGCGCGCCAAAGCTCTTGGACGCGCCCTGCAATGACAAGATCGCCATACTGCCTCACTCCCCCCGCTGTCCGGCGGGGTTTCCCTTTGGACAGGTTAGCCGCACTGCCAGACGAAGATGATCGGATGGCTGCGTCCCAATATCACGTTTCGGTATGAACATGCGGCTTAACCCGCCGCAATGATCAGCTCTGCCGCCTTTTCCCCGATCATCACCGCAGGCGCATGGGTGTTGCCGCTGACAATGCGCGGCATCACCGAACAATCGGCGATCCGCAGCCCGGCCAGCCCCCGCACCCGCAGGCTGGCATCGGTGACGGCCAGCGCGTCATCCCCCATCCGCGCCGTGCCGACCGGGTGAAAGATCGTGGTCCCGATGTCCGCCGCCAGCCGCGCCAGACTGGCATCATCCTCCGCTCCGGGGCCGGGCTTCAGCTCCACCGGGGCAAAGCGCGCCAGATGCGGCTGCGCCATCAACCGGCGGGCATGGCGGATGCTGTCGGCGGCCACCTTGCGATCCGCCTCGGTCGCCAGATAGTTCGGCTGGATCGCCGGGGCGGCGGCAGGGTCGGCCCTGACCGCATGGCTCGACCCGGCAGAGGTCGGGCGCAGGTTGCAGACCGACACCGTCAGCGCGCGCGTCTTGTGCAGCGGCTGGCCAAAGGCATCAAGCGACAGTGGCTGCACATGGTACTCGATATTGGCGCGGTCGTGGTCCGGACCCGAGCGGGTAAAGATCCCCAGCTGGCTGGGTGCCATCGCCATCGGCCCCGATTGCATCAGCGCATATTGCAGCGCAATCCCCGCCTTGCCCCACAGGCTGCGCGCCCGGTCGTTCAGCGTGCGCGCGCCCGAGATGGCAAAAACCGTGCGCAGTTGCAGATGGTCCTGCAGGTTTTCGCCCACGCCGGGCAGGGCATGGACAACCGGCACGCCAATCGCGCCCAGCACATCCGGGCGGCCAATGCCCGACAGCTCCAGAATCTGCGGCGTGCCGATGGCCCCGGCGCACAGCACCACCTCTTGCCCGGCGCGCACTTGATGCAGGCCCCTGCGGTCGCGGAACACCGCGCCGGTCACCCGCTGCCCCTCCAAAGTCAGGCGCAGCACCTGCGCGCCGGTCACGATGCGCAGGTTGGGCCGCCGCCGGGCCGGGTCCAGAAACGCCTTGCGCGCGTTCCAGCGCAACCCGCGCCGCTGGTTGACCGGAAAGTATCCCACGCCTTCATTGTCGCCGGCGTTGAAATCGGCACTGGCGGGGATGCCCATGGCTTGCGCCGCCTGTGCCACCTCGTCCAGGATCGGCCAGTGCAACCGCTGCTGTTCCACCCGCAACTCGCCATCGGTGGCGTGATGCGCGTCCGCCGCGCCGAAGTGCCGTTCTGACCGCCGGAACAGCGGCAGCACATCCTCCCAGCCCCAGCCCGGATTGCCCAAATCGCGCCACAGGTCATAATCCTGCGCCTGACCGCGCATGTAGATCATGCCGTTGATCGACGAACACCCGCCCAGCACCTTGCCGCGCGGATAGAGCAGGCTGCGCCCGTTCAGCCCCGGCACGGGTTCGGTGCGAAAGCCCCAGTCCAGCCGGGGATTGCCGATGGCAAACAGATAGCCGACCGGGATATGCACCCAAGGGTGATTGTCGCTGCCCCCGGCCTCGATCAGCAACACCCGGCGGGTTGGGTCGGCAGACAGCCGGTTGGCCAGCACACAGCCCGAAGACCCGGCCCCCACGATCACCACATCATAGCTGCCGAAATCGGCAGGCGGCTCAGCGAAAGACATCGCGGTAATCTTCATCCATCAGCGTCAGGCTGGCCGAGCCGTCTGCGGTTTCACGCAGGCGGTGCCAGCGCCGGTCCAGATAGATCAGCGATTCCAGCTCCGGCGCGCCGGGCGGCGTGCCGCAATCGCCCTCCAGCAGTTCGGCGGTGACAACCGTGGCCCCCTCGACCGGCAAGGTGCCGATGATGCGGGCGCGGAACCATGTCGCGACCGCCGTATAGCGCGGCTCGCCACTGGCCAGCCGCTCCCACGGGACCGCCGGGCCGAACCGGTCCGCGCCGGGCGTCGCCCCCAGCAGCGCCAGCTCCAGATCAGCGTAGCGCAGCAGGTGAATCACCACCGTGCCCGCCGCCAGCACCGCTGCGGTGGAGCCGGACCGCGCCGACAGTGAGAACGCGACCGTCGGCGGCGCGGCACTGACCGAGATCAGCGACGACACTGTCATCGCCACCGGGTTTTCGCCCGGATCAGCGGTGATCACCGCCACCCCGGCAGGGTGACAGCGAAACGCCTCACGAAAGGCATCAGAAAGGGCGGGGGCCGTCATCAGCATCACTCCTGTATCCCCGCTGGCCAGCCGCAACCGGCCAGCGGGCCTTGGCTTACTTTTTCTCGATCAGATCGTAGAACTGCCAGCTGCGGTCAGTCCATTGCCCGCCGATCTCGCGCCCGGCAGAGGTGACGATGGACGGCGCGATGGTGAAGTGGTTGGCCGCCACCATCATGTCGCGGAAGGTGCGCTGGATCACCCCGGCCCGCAAACCCGCCCCGCCCGAAGCGCGATAGGCAAAGTTGCAGACTTCGACGCCCGCCTCATGGATCTGCGCCTTGGCCAGATGGACCAGACTGATCTGGCGGGTGCTCATCTGCTGGCCCGCCTCGGCGGTGGCCTCAATATCTCCCCAGACCTCCATCACAAAGGCGCGGGCGGCGCGATAGCTGGCCTCGGCGCGGCCATAGTCATGCCAGAACTTTTCGCTTTCGCCCAGCAGCCCGGCGCGGCCCGATTTCGACCGGGCAAACTGGGCAATCTCGTCCAGCATCCGCCGCCCCGCGCCCATGGCCCAGCCGGTGTGACCGATGGCCGCCAGCCCGACGATGCCCAGACTGAACAGCTCTTTGAGCCGCTGCGGCGGCGCGGTCAGGATCGGGAACACCAGATCCTCGGCGATGAAGACATCTTCCGCCGCATAGTCGATGGACCCGGTGCCTTTCAGCCCCAGCACATCCCAGTTGCCCAGCTGCTTGTGTTCCGGGATCGGCGCATGGGCGCACATGATGATGACATTGCCCGCGTCATCCTTGGCCGGTTTGCCGCTGCCATCATCGACGAAGCAGGCCGAATGTGACCAGGTGGCATGGGAAAAGCCCGAGCCATAGCTCCATTTGCCGGTCAGGCTGTAGCCGCCCTCGACCTTTTTCAGCATCCCGAGCGGCGCGCCCTGACCCGAGAACCGGTTCTCGGTGCCCGGCGCAAACAGCCGCTCCACGGCGCTGTCGGGCAGGAACGCCGCCGACATCGCGCCGATGCAGCAATGCACCATCGACACCCAGCCCGCGGAACCGGACCACCACGTCACCGCCTCCAGCAGTTGCAGCACCTCGGTCGGGCGCATCTGCGCGCCGCCCAGTTCTTCGGTTGCCATCAGATGCGACATCCGCAGCGGGCGCAGCAGCGCGAAGCTTTCCGGCGTCAGCTCGCCCGCAGCCTCATCGGCGGCGGCATTGGCCTCCAGCGTCGGGCCGATTTCGGCGATCCGGGCCATGACATCGGTGTAATCGACGGTAGCGCCCCAGTAGCTGTGCTTCATAGGTTTGTTCATCGTTGTCTCCTCCTCAGACAATTGGCTTCAGGCGGCGAGAAAATCGCCGATTTTGGTCAGGGTTCCGGGGTTTTCCTGCAAGACCAGATGGCCCGCGCCGGGCACGCGCAGCAGGGTTGCTGATGGCAAGGCGTCACACCACAGCGGGGCCTGACTGGCGGGCAGCAGCCGGTCTTCCTCGCCCCAGACCACGAGTGTCGGGTTGGTGATGCGCGCCAGCATCCGGCGCAGGTTCGGGTGCCCCATGCCGAATGGCGCACACATCCTGCCCACCGCCTCGCCCTCACGGGCGCGGTCGGCGCCAAAGGCGGCGGCAAAACCCGGGTCAGAGCCATCAGGGAAATAGGGCAAGGCCACCGCCGGGTCATGTGCCAGATAGCCGGGGAAATCCTGCGGCGCGATTGCACCCAGCGGGGTCGCCGGATGCGCCGGGTCGTTCAGTCCGGCGGGGGCGACCAGCACCACGCGGTCAAACCGCTCGCGCGCAACGGCGGCCAGTTCGGTGGCCATCCAGCCGCCCATCGAAAAGCCCATCAGATGTGGTGCCTCAGACAGATCCAGCGCATCCAGCAGGTTCAGGTAATGCACCAGCAGGTCGGCCATGCCAGACACATGCGGTGCAGGGCCGGAAAACCCCATGCCCGGATGGCTGGGCAGCAACACGCGAAAGCGGTCGGCCAGCCCGGCGGCAAAATCAAACCCTTCCAGCGTGGCGGCGCCGTGCAGGAACAGCACCGGCTTGCCGGTGCCGATGGCCTTCACCACGGTCTTTACGCCGCCGATCTCATACTCCATCGTCTCAAACGTCACGGACATCTTGTCTCCTCCTCAGGATAGCTCTGGCTGGATCAGCACTTTGCATTGCGTGGTGCGGCGGCGCAGGCTTTCAAACACCTGCGGCACCTGTGACAGACCGATACGGTCGGTGATAATCCCTTGTGGGACGCCCCCCGCCAGCGCCTCAAGCGCTGCGCCGAACTCGTTACGCTGATGGAAAAACACCGCAAAGATCAGGTCGATTTCCTTGGTCAGCGCGACGAACGGGTCCCATTCATCGCCGCCGATGCACAGGCCGACGCCGATCACCTTGCCCTGCAAGCGCACAGTCTCAACAGCCGCCTGCAACAGCCCGCGCTTGCCGACGCATTCAAAGACGATATCAGGCGGCCCATTGCACAGATCGGCAATATTCTCGGCCAGCCGGTCGCCCGACAGAGCAAAGTCGGTGGCCCCCAGCGCCAGCGCGCGGTCGCGCTGATGGGTGTGGATGTCGGCCATCACCACATGCGACGCGCCCATCCGCCGCGCCCAGAACGCGACCAAGAGACCAATCGGCCCGGCCCCCAGAATCGCCACCCGGTCCCCCGGCTTTACCCCGGCGCGGACCACGCAATGCAGCGCCACCGCCAGCGGTTCGGCCAGCGCCCCGTCGGCCAGCGCCACCCCCGCAGGCAGCTTGTGGCACTGCCGTGCCGCCACGGTCACGTAGTCCGCATAGCCGCCGCCGATCAGCACCATCTCGGCGCAGCGCGCCGGATCACCCGACAGACAGCGCGCGCAATGCCCGCAGCCGCGCATCGGCACCACCGCCACGCCGTCACCGGGGCGCAGATCCTGCACATCAGCCCCCACGCTCACCACCTCGCCCGCGATTTCATGGCCCAGCACAAAGCCCGCGCCGATGCCGAACGGGGCAGGGTCTTCGGTGATGTGCAGGTCACTGCCGCAGATCCCGCAGCCCGCCACCCGCAGCATCACCTCATCCGGGCCGGGCACCGGATCGGCCTGCTCGCCAATGCGCAGCGGGCTGGAAACCGCGTCGAAAAACGCTGCCTTCATGGCCGTTCCTCCGTCTTGTAGGTCAGGTGCCGCCGGATCGGGAACCAGTGCACATCCCAGCGCTTAGACACCGCGCCCCAGATGCCGCCCCGGGCATAGAGTGCGACAAACACCGTCATCACCCCCAGCACCACGAAATAGCTCGCGCCGTATTGGCCGAACCAGCGGTCGGCGATGAAATAGATCAGCGAGCCGATCAGCACCCCTTCGATCGACGCAATGCCGCCGACCATCACGATAAAGATCGCCACATTCGCCCACATCGGATCAAAGGCCGAGGGCGGGTTGATGCGCAGCTGCGCCATCGCATAGACCGCGCCCGCCAGCCCGCAGCCCACCGCTGCCGCGACGTAGATCATGAATCGCAGCCGGGGCACGTTCACGCCCTGACTGGCCGCCGCGACCGGATTGTCGCGCATCGCGATCAGCGCCAACCCATAGCGTGAGCGCAGGAACCAGTAGCTGCCGCCGATGGTCAGCAGGATCATCAGCGCGCACAGCAGTGACATCGCAATATTGCGCTCCAGCAGCGAATAGTCCTTCATCACGTTCAGCGACATGCCGGCGCCCGCGTTCAGAAAGCCCATGTTGGATGCCACCAGCCGGAACACCTCGGCCACCACCCAGGTGCCGATGGCGAAATAGGGCCCGTCCAGCCGGTGCAGCAGCATGTAGCAGGGAACAGCGAGGAAGGCGGGCACCAGCAGGGCGATGAAGATCGCCAGAAACGGGTTCACCCCAAAGGTCTGCGCCAGCACGAACAGCGCATAACCCGCGGCCCCCATAAAGGCCTGCTGCCCGACCGACACCAGCCCGGCATAGCCTGCCAGCATGTTCCACATCTGGGCCACCGCGATATAGCAGCACAGCTCCAGCACCATGCGGATCGTGCCGGTCTTTGCCCACCACGGCATCGCGGCCAGGGCCACCACCGCCAGCAGAAACAGCACCATGGCAATGCGCCCGGAAGGGGTTTGCCGGCGAACCATCACCTGCGGCAGGGCAGGGGACAGTGGGGAAAGCGGAACCGATGTCATGTCTCAGACCTTTCCAAACAGCCCCTGCGGGCGGACAGCCAGCACGAGCAGGAACACCAGATGACCGGCCAGCACGCCAAAGCCGGGGTCGATGCGGAAACCGATGGCCTGCGAGATGCCCAGCACCATCGAGCCGATGAACGCGCCCCAGACCGAGCCCATGCCGCCGATGATCACCGCCTCGAACGCATAAATCAGCTGCGCGCCGCCATCGGCCGGGGCCACGGTCGAGCGCAGCGACTGGAACACGGCGGCAAAACCGAGGATGCCGACGGCAATCGCGGTGGCCGAGGCATAGACGGCGCGGGCGTTGATCCCGGTCATCGACGCGGCCTCGACATCCGCCGACGCTGCGCGCAGCGCCCGGCCAAAGCGGGTGCGTTTCAGCATCAGGTCCAGCCCCCAGGTCAGGCCGGTGGCAAAGACCAGCACCATCACCGGCAGCAGGCCGACATAGATGCCGCCGATCTGGATCGACTGGCTTTCGATCCCGCCGCCGGGCAGCGACCGGCTGTTGGCCGACCAGATCTGCAACATCATGTTCTGCAACGCAATCGACAGGCCAAACGTCGCGATCAGCGACGGCAACGGGTCATCGCCCACCACCTTGTTCAGCACCGCCTTTTGCAACAGCCACCCCAGCGCGATGGCCAAAGGCACCAGCGCCACCATCACCGTGAACGGACCCCAGCCAAAGGACGATGCCAATGAAATGCCGATCAGCGACAGCAAAATCACCAGATCGCCGTGGCTGACGTTCACAATCCGCATCACGCCGAACATCAGCGCCATGCCAAGCGCATATTGCGCATACATGCCCCCCAGCAGAACGCCTTGAACCAGTGCGTCAAACCACTGCATGAGATCCTCCGAAATAGGCGTCGGCGATCTGTTCGCGGGTGATCACCGATGATGCGCCGGTCAGGGTCACGCGCCCCTCCAGCATGCAGAAGATCCGGTCCGTGGCGGATTGTGCAAGGCCGACATCCTGTTCGACCAGAACAAGGGCGGTGCCCTGCGCGCGGATTTCCGGCAGCGCGGCATAGATTTCGCGGATCACCTTGGGCGCCAGGCCCAGACTGATCTCGTCACACAAGAGCACCCGTGGCTGGCTCAGCAGCGCGCGGCCGATAGACACCATCTGTTGCTGCCCGCCCGACAGGTTCTGCACCCCGGTCCGGGCCTTTTCCTTCAGGATCGGGAACAAGAGGTGCAGCCGCTCCAGGGTCCAGCCGCCCTTGCGCCCCAGCCGGTCGGCCTGATCCATCGCCACGCGCAGATTGTCGTCAACCGACATGCCGGTGAACAGGCGGCGGCCCTCGGGCACAATCGCCACGCCTTTTTGCACCATGCGGTCAGTCGGCGTGCCGCCAATCGGCTGACCCTCCAGCCGGACCATCTCGGGCTTGACCGGCAACAACCCCATCACCGAGCGCAGAAAGGTGGATTTCCCCGCCCCGTTTGCCCCGATCAGGGCCACGGCCTCACCTTCGGCCACGTCAATATCAACGCCATATAGCGCCTGAAAGTCGCCATAGCGCGCGACAAGGCCATGGGTGGACAGAACCGCCGTCATGCCTCCACCCCCATGTAAACCCGCTTGACCTCGGGGTTGGCGATCACCTCCTGCGGCAGGCCTTCGGCGATCTTTTCGCCAAAGTTCAGCACCATCAGCCGGTCGGCCACCGCCATCAGCGCGTGCAGCACGTGTTCGATCCACACAATCGTCACCCCCCGGTCGCGGATGCGGCGCACCAGTGCCACCAATGACCGCGACTCCTCTTCCGTCAGCCCGCCCGCGATTTCATCCAGCAACAACAGCTTCGGGTCCGAGGCCAGTGCGCGCGCCAGTTCCAGCCGCTTGCGGTCCAGCAGCGTCAGGCTGCCCGAGGAGGTGTTGGCCTTGTCCGCCAGCTCGCAATCGGTCAGCACCTGCGCACAGAACGCATAGGCGTCGCGCTCGCTGCGCCCGCCGCCAAAGGCCGCCGCAACCAGCAGATTTTCAAACGTGGTCATCCCCGAATAGGGCCGGGGGATCTGATAGGTCCGCCCGATGCCCATCCGGCAGCGCTTGAACGGCGGCTCGCCCCGCAGCGCAACGTCCCCCAGGCGGATGTCGCCGCCCGAGGGTTTGATGTCGCCGCTGATCATGTTGAACAGCGTCGTCTTGCCCGCGCCGTTGGGGCCAAGAATACCCAGCACCTCGCCCCGATAGACATCGAAGCTGACCTCGTGCAGCACCCGGACCGCGCCGAAGCTTTTCGACACCTCGCGGGCTTGCAAAAGTACGTCCCGGCTCATTCCCGCCCCTCCGACTGCATCATCACCAGACGATCGGCGCGATGGCCTGCTCTGCCTCGAACAACTGGTTCACCGAGTTGTCGACGATCTTCAGATCATAGGGCCAGCTTTCGCCCTTGACCCATTGGCCACCAAAGATCGGCATGGTGCAGATGTTCTTGTGCGGGGTGCCGCCAAAACTGACCGGGCCGCAGACCGTGGTGATGTTGGTCGCGGCCATCGCCTCGCGATTGGCCTCGCGGTCCAGCGGATCGGTGGAGCGTTTCAGGATGTCGATGGCGACCTCCAGCAGCGCATGCGAATAGCCCAGCGGCTGGGTCCATTGCCGTTTCTGATCCGTCTCCCACTGGCTGGCCAGCGCCGCGCTGTTCTGCCCGGTGAGGGTCGAGTTGAACGGGAACGCCGGGGTCCACCAGACCTCGGACGACATGCCATTGCCAAGCGCGCCCATCGCCTCCACCCCGCCGGGGAACAGCAGCGCCGCCGCCACCGTCACCGCACGCGGCTTGAAGCCCTGCTGGTTGCATTGGGTGACAAAGGTTTTCAGATCGTCGGGGTAGGTGATGCCGCCGATGATATCGACGCCCGCCTCCTTGAACGCGGCGATCTGGGCCGAAAAGTCATTGGTGCGCGGCTGGAAATAGCCGGGGATCGTGACCTCATACCCCGCCGCCCGCGTCGGGACCGGCAGGCCATAGTCATTGTTGCCCCAGGTCTCGCCGTCGATGTTCTGCGGGAACAGCATGCCGACCTTCTTGTTGGTCTCCAGCCCGTCCCACAGCCCGACAAAGGTGTTCAGCGCCTCGTCCAGGCCCCAGAAGAAGTGATAAGTCCAGTCGAAATCGCCGCCGCCGCGCGGCATGATCACCGCCTGCCATGGGGCCCCCGACGAGATGCAGGGCGCTTCATACAGTTCCGCCTGTTCCATCACCGGCAGAATGGTGTCGGTGGTCGAGGCGGGCACCACCAGATGCACCTCTTCGTTCAGGATCAGATCGCCCGCCAGTTCGGCCGCCTTGTTCGGGTTCGACTGGCTGTCGCGCTCCAGAATTTCCAGCTCATAGGTGCTGCCATTGGCAGACTGGATTGTGCCGCCCAAAGCCTCGCGGATCTTTTGAACCGTATAGCCGTCGGTTTCCCCGAACAGGCCCAGCGGGCCGGTGGCCGGAGTGATATAGGCCATCTTGATCTTGCCTGCGGTCTGGGCGCGCAGATAGGTCGGCATCGCCAGTGTCGACGCCGCAACACCCGCCCCCATGCCCCGCAGCACAGACCTCCGGCTGATCCCCGCTTTGACCAGTTTGTTGTAATAGGTCATTCCCGTCTCCTCCCTCTTGTTGACCCCCCGGCCTGCTTCCTCCTCGCAGACCGGCGGGCGGATAAGTCACGTCATCCGGATCAGCGATCCGCCGTCGATCACGATCAGCGACCCGGTGAAATAGGCCCCGGCCGGCGAGGCCAGCAGCAGCGCCAGACCCTTGATGTCTTCGACATCGCCGATCCGCCCGATCAGCGACTGCGACTCGAAGGCGGCGCGATCCGCCTTGTTGCGCAAGCGGCCGCCCGCGATATTGGTGATGAACGGTCCCGGCAGGATGGCATTGACCCGGATGCCATAAGCGCCCAGCTCCATCGCCATGTGCCGCACAAAATGGTTCACGGCGGCTTTCGCGGGCATATAGCTGGTGCCGACGATGCTTTCGTTGATCAGCCCCGCGATGGAGGAGGTGACGATGATCTCACCTCCGCCCGACGGTTTCATGTGCCGCACCGCATTCTTGACCGTCACGTAAACCGAGGTCAGGTTGATCTCGATCCCGCGGTCCCACTGCTCATCGGGAATGTTCTCGATGGCGCCATCCGGGTTGCGCGCGCCGGTGGGCGTATTGAATCCCGGGCCGGGGTCAATGCCCGCATTGGCAAACACCGTGTCAATCCGCCCGTGCCGCGCGGCCACCGCGTCAAACGCCGCCGCCATGCCGGGCCGGTCGCCGACATCAACGGTCTGGCCCCAGACATCCCCACCCTGCGCCACCATCCCCGCCACGGTCTCATCAAGGCCCGCAGGGTCAATATCAAAGATGCACACCCGCGCCCCCTGTTCGGCGAGGATCTCGGCATAGGCCTTGCCAATGCCGCTCGCCCCTCCGGTCACGATCACCGATTTGCCACGGACATCGAACATCGTCTCAAGTGCTGCCATCTGGTCCTCCCCCGGTCAGTTTGTCCGCACACCCTCGCCGCCCCTGACAGGCAGCCGGACAGAGCCCGGTCCCGCCGGGGTCAGCCCATGAATGCTGCGGAAAGGCTCCACCCGCCTCCCAGGGAGCGAAACCAACTGCATACATCAGGGTCTGAACCGCCTTCCAAGTCAAATGCGGAAAACCGCGATTAATATATCGTTTCGACATAAGATTAAGATACTGATCGGATTGCATATTATTCAGGTCATGCTCAGCATGCGGAAAAGATCAGAGAAATGCGCCATTCTCTGGAATGTCCGGATTGGAGTTCTTTGAGCCTTGCCGACGGATCGGCACAGGAAACCACCGCTGCTGCCAACGGGTCGCACGAATGCCTCCGCCTGAACGGAGAGCGCGCGCCCGCAACCGGTCAGGGCGGACCGCATTCGGCGTCGCGAACGGCGCCACTGGCCTACCGCGAAAAGGCCGCGCGAAAACAGCGGCGGGACCGAAAGCTGGCCCCGCCGCTGGCAGCCTCAGGACAGCGCTTCCATCGTGCCGCCGGTCGGGATCTCGGTCGCGCCGCCGTTTTCCACGATCACCAGATCATAGCCGCCGCCGTCCTTCATCCGCCACTGACCGCCGGTCAGCGGGGTTTTGCAGACGTTGCGGGCGGCAAACTCGGGCACGCCCGCGCCGTTCCACGCCACCTTGCCGACGATGGTCTCCAGATCGGTCGTGGCAATCGCTTCGGCCACCGCGTCGCCATCGGTCACATCGCCCGCCCGGCCCATCACATTGGCCGCCACCTCGAACAGCGAATGCACAAAGCCGATCGGCTGGGTCCAGGGCCGCCCGGTCTTTGCGGTAAATGCCGCCGCCAGATCGGCCGAGCTTTGCCCGGTCAGCGTTGAGGCAAACGGGTGCGACGGCGTCCACCACACCTCGGACGACAGGTTATGCCCGGCCGCGCCCAGCGTTTCCACCGATTGCGGGAAGAGCAGCGCCTTGGCCACTGTCACCACCTTGGGATTCACCCCCTGCTGGCGCAGCTGGTTCCAGAAGGTGGTGAAATCCGGCGGGATCAGGACGCCGGTGATAATGTCGGTGTTCGCCGCCTTGAACGCATTGATCTGGGACGAGAAATCATCGGTCAGGTTCTGAAAGCTGCCCGGATTGGTCAGCGCATAGCCCGCCGCATCCAGACCGGGGCGCAGCCCGTTGTCATTGTCGCCCCAGGCATTGCCATCGGCATCATTTGGGAACAGCCCGCCCACGGCCTTGTTGGTCTCCAGCTGGTTCCACATCGCGGTATAGACCCGGATCACATCTTCCATGCCCCAGAAGTAGTGGAAGGCATAGTCAAACGGCTTCCAGCTCGCCGGATCGCGCGGGTTGCCTTGCTGGCCGATGAACCATGGCTGCCACGGCGCCACGGTCGTGATGCAAGGAATACCCTCACCCTCACAGACACCCGCCACTGGATTGGTGTTTTCCGGGGTCGAGGCCGCCAGCATCAGGTTGACCTCGTCGTTCAGGATCAGCTCTTTGGCCACCTCTGCCGCGCGGTTCGGGTTGGACTGGCTGTCCTTGACGATCACCTCGAACTCGCGCCCCATGTCCGAGGCCAGAAACGCCTCGATGTTAAAGGCATCGCTTTCGGCAAATCCCGCCAGCGGCCCGGTCTGCGGTGAGACGTAGCCGAGCTTGATCTTTGCCCCCTGCGCGATGGCGGGCGCGGCCAGACCGCTTGCCGCCAGTGTCAGGCCGGTCGCCGATGTGGTGCGCAGGAACGTGCGTCTGGTAATCATGTCTCTCTCCCTTTGGGTTGTGCGGGCCTGTCATGCGGCCCGCCGGAAAAATGAAACGGCGGCCCTAACGCGGGGCCGCCATTCCGGGTGTCTTGCCGCTGGCCAGATCGGACAGCACGGTCTGAAGCATCGCCACTTCGGCATCACTCACCTCGTGCCCGCGTCCGGGGAACAGATCGCTGCGCAGCCTGGCGCGGCTTTGGCCAAGCTCCAGCACGGCCTCCCTAAAGGCGGTGACCGGAATCCACGGATCAGCATCCGAGCCGGTCAGATAGACCGGCAGATCCGGGGGCAGGGCCTGCGGGCGCAGATCGCCCGGCTGACCCACCCGGCAGCCGGTGAACGCCATCAGCGCCTCGGGCGCAGGGCGGCCCGAAAAGGCATATTCCAGCGACAGGCAGGCGCCTTGCGAGAACCCCGCCAGCACCAGCGGCAGGCCGGGATAGTCCGCCCGCGCCGCCGCCAGATCCGCCTCCAGCTGATCCAGCGCGTCCGAGAGCGCGCGCTGCGTGTCCTCGGTCAGCGTGTCCACCGCGCGGGCGGCATACCAGCTGCCGCCATCCGCACGGGGCAGCACAAACGCCACTTCCGGCGCGGAAAATCGCGCCAGAATATGCGCTTGCATCTCTTCGGGCGATTGCCCCCTGCCATGGACAAGGACGCAGACCGCCCTTGCCCCGCCTGCCGCCGCCCCCAGCCAGAGCGCGCCGTTTGCCATCAGACGAACTCGGCCGCTTCCAGCCCCTCGCGCAGCTCTGCTTCGCGGTCCTTGAACCATGGCGGGAACACCAGCGTCTTGCCGATCTGGCTAGGCGGTTCATCCTTGGCCCAGCCTTCGGGTGTGGTCCAGGCCAGCTCGAACAGCGCGCCGCCGGGGCTGCGGACATAGCAGGATTTGAAGTAGTTGCGATCCTTCTGCTCCGAAATATCGGTGAACCCGAGGCCCTCGATATGGGCGCGCAGCTTCAGCTGGTTTTCCTCATCGCCGGTGTTGAGCGCCAGATGGTGGATCGTGCCGCCCGACAGCGTCCAGGTGCCCGCCGGGCTGTCGCGGTCCTCGATCACCTCCACCCGCTGCACCACGCCATTGGCATCGGGCACGCGGTAGACCAGACCCTCATGCGTGTCGGCCTCTTTGGTCAGGGGCAGGGCGATGGTCATGAAATCATCCATCGCCGTGCGGTCAAAGCAGGCCACCACCGCACCGTAAATCCCCTTGATCCCATGCTCCGGGCCAATGCCCTGTGCGGCATTGGTGATCGGCGTGCGCGGGTCGGCGTCGCTTTCCACCAGCTCATGCGGAATGCCGCAGGGGTGGGCAAAGACCACGCGATCCGCCCCGAACCGGGTCGTCATTTCCGCCGCAATGCCGCGCTGGTTCAGCCGGTCCACCCAGAACTGCGATGCGCCCTTGGGAATGGTCTGCAGAATGCTGCGCGACTGGTTGGTGCCGCGACGGCCATACACGCCGGGCTTGCGGAACGGGAATGTGGTGATGATGGTCGAGGCATCGCCATCGGGCGAGCCGTAATACAGATGATAAACCGGGATGGTCCCGTCAAACAGCACCGTGCGCTTGACCGAATGCAGGCCGAGCGTCTTGGTATAAAAGTCAAAATCCTCCTGCGCGCCGTCGGTCGACATTGTCAGGTGGTGATAGCCGCTGATCTGGCTCATGTGGTCTCCTCCGTTTCAGATCCGCTTTGCCGCAACGGGCAAAGCACCAGGTTTACGTCAAGCAATCGCCCCGCCGCCGGATTTGGGGCAGGGAGAAAATCGGCAAGCAATTCGGGTTTGACCCCAAAGATCGCATCCCGCCCGATGGCGGCATCGGCGCGGTCAAAGATATGCGTCACCAGCGTCTCATGGCCCTTGGCCGAGACGCGGAAATGCAGATGCGCCGGGCGTTCCAGACACAGGCCAAGCGCCTGCATCAGCCTGCCGACCGGGCCGTCAGACGGCAAGGCATAGCCGCGCGGCATCACCGAGCGAAAGCCAAAGCGCCCTTGGCTGTCGGTGCGGAACCGGCCGCGCAGATTGTGCTCGGGCTGGCGGTCGGGTTCCTGGTTTTCGTACTTTCCCTCGGCATTGGCCTGCCACACCTCGACCAGCGCGGCGGATAGGGGCGCACCGCCCAAAGCCGTGATCTGCCCGCGCACCGCCAGCGGCACACCCTTGCCATCGCGCGACAGATCGGCCCCCAACGGCAGATCGGGCGCGTCAGCGCGGTAGAACGGCCCCGCCACCGTGTTGGGCGTGGCGCCAGACGGGCGCGGGCAGCTCAGATCGTCCAAGAGCGACGACAGCCCCAGCGCATCGGCCAGCAGCACCCATTCCTGCCGGCGCGGGTCCGCCGCATGGCCCACCTCGGTCAGAAATTCGATTGCCGCGCGCAGTTCCGCCGGGGTCAGGTTCAGATCGTCGCTCAGCTGATGCAGGGTCAGAACCAGCGTGCCCAGCGTTTCGCTCAGCCGCGACGGGGCGACCCGGCCCAGCCGGTCGGCGAACTCTGCTGAAACCCTGCGCGGCTGCGCCGGGCTTGCGCCCGCCTGCGGCCTGCCATGCTGCCCTTCCATCCCTCGGGGCCTCCCGTCCCCTTGCGATAGCAATAGCGCGGCTTGGCGCGAATCTGATTGAGTTGTTCGCCGCACAGTATAGCACTATGGCATGAAGCTGAATGAACGCCATCTGATGCAACTCGCCGCCGTCCTCGATGCGGGCGGCGTCTCCGAAGGTGCGGCGATGCTGGGCCTGACCCAACCCGCCGTCAGCCGCTCACTCGCCATGCTGGAGGCGCGGGTCGGCGAGCCGTTGTTCATCAAGGGCCGCCGCCCGCTGCAGGCCACCGCCCTGGGCGGCCAGCTCGCGGTTCAGGGCCGCGCCATCATCGCCGCCTCGCGCCGGGCGTCAGATGTGGTGCAGGGCTTTGTGCGCGGCACCACCGGGCAGGTGCGGCTGGGTGGGGTGCCATTCTTCATTGACGCGATGATCAGCCGGATGATCGGCGAGTTTCTCAATCTGGAACCCGGCGTCACCGTGCATCAGGCCTATATGAACCTGCCCGAGCTTTCCGCCGCGCTGGAAGCGAACCAGATCGACCTTGGCATCGTGCCGATTGGCGCGCTGGAGCTGGGGTCGCGCTTTGTCTTCACCGAGATCTTGCCCGGCCGCAACATCGTGGCCTGTCGCCCGGGCCACCCTCTGATGCGCAAACGCCCGCTGGAGGCGGGCGATCTGACCCGTTATCCATGGGTGGCCCCACTGCCCGGCTCGCCCCTGATGTCGGATCTGCAGATGATCCTGATGTCGATCGGCATGTCGGATTTGAACATCCGCTATTCCGGCGGCTCGCTGATGAGCGTGGTGAATGTGCTGGGCGAAACCGATGCGCTGGCGGTGCTGCCGTTTTCGGTGGTCTTTGCGCAGCGGCAGGAAAACCGGGTGGTCGTGCTGCCCTATGACATTCCGCAGCCCAACCGCTCGCTGGGCCTGCTGCGCCTGACCTCCGGACCGCGCAATCCGGCGGTGGAGCGGTTTGCCGGCTATATCCTCTCGGCCTTTGACGATCTGAAACATGTGATCCGCCGGCATGAGCGGTCGGTGATCTGGGGCGCAGGCCCTGACAACAACGGCTGACAGCAACGACCCGGCCCCCGCACGCCGCGCCAACACAAAGGACATGCCATGAATCGCATCGACGGAAAAATCGCAGTCATCACCGGCGGCACCCAAGGCTTGGGTGCCGCCGTCGCGCGCCAGTTTGCGCAGGCCGGGGCGGCGGGCATCGTGCTGGTGGGGCGCGGGCAGGACAAGGGCGACAAGGTCGCCGCCGAAATCACCGCAGCGCATGGCATTCCGGTGATCATGGTGCCCGCCGATCTGGGCCGGATCGAGGATGTCCGCAGCGTCATCGCCCGCGCGGACAGAGCCTTTGGCCGCGTCGATATTCTGGTCAACGCCGCCGGGCTGACCGACCGGGGCACGATCCTGAACACCACGCCAGAGCTGTTTGACCGCATGTTCGCCGTCAACGTCCGCGCGCCGTTTTTTCTGATGCAGGACGCCGCAGCCCTGATGATCCGCGAGCGCGTCGAGGGCCGGATCGTCAACATAGGCTCGATGTCCGAACAGGCGGGCCAGCCGTTTCTGGCCCCCTATAGCGCCTCCAAGGGCGCGCTGGCGACGCTGACCCGCAACGCCGCCTTTGCCCTGATGCGCAACCGGATCCACATCAACCAGCTGTCCATCGGCTGGATGAACTCCGACCACGAACGCCAGCTGACCGCATCCGAGACGGGTGATCCCGGCTTCATCGACCGCGCCGCCGCCGCCACACCCTTTGGCCGCATCCTTGACCCGGTCGAGGTGGCAAAGGCGGTGCTGTGGCTGTCCAGCGCCGACAGCGGGATGATGACCGGCGCAATCGTCAACTTTGACCAGTCGATCTGGGGCGCTTATGATGACGCCCCGGTGCCCGCATTGCCGCTGTCCCCTGCGCCTTGACGGCGAACTCGGCGGGCTGTGGCGCCCCCTCTCAGCGCCGCCCCACGGGGCGCAGCGGCGGGGCAGGGGGCAGCAGCCCGCGAATGTCGGCAAAGGGAAAGCGCGGCTCGAACCGGAACGCCTCGGCCCGGTGCTCTGGCGGCGCATTGCACTCGCCTGCGCGGAACGCCGCCTGCCGGTTCGCCATATGCACAAACCGCTCCGGGTCTTGTGAGACATGCGCCCGGATCGCCGCCTCTTTCGCGGGCCAATGGGGCGTGATCCCGACCCAATGCGACGGCGCAAAGCCGGTGCCGTTCAATGTGTCCATCCACAGCACCGGCACCGAAAACCCCGCCGCCTGCGACGCCGCCGCTGACAGGGCGCGGTGATCGGCGTGGTAATCATTCGGCGCATGGGTCAGCAGCAGGTCAGGCCGCTCGCCGGCGATCAGATCACGCAAGCACTCTTCCAGCGCCGCATCCGCCCGCAACCCGCCATCGGGGAACCCAAGGAACCGCGGCACCGCCAAAGGTGCAAGCGCTGCGGTCGTCTCTGCCGCGCGCTTTGCCCGCAATTCCGCTGCAGGCAAAGCGCCCCCCTTGGCCCCATCCGTGGCAATGGCGAGCACCAGTTCCGCCCCCATCGCCGCCCATTCCGTCAGCGTGCCAAAGGCGAAAATCTCCAGATCGTCGGGATGTGCGCCAATGGCTAGAATCTTCACTCAGGTCTCCATCGCCAGAAACTCCAACACCATCGCCGCCGTCCAGGTGAACCGCCCGCCGCCCAAAGGCTCGCCCGTCTGCGGATCATAATACTCAGCAAAGCCGCTTGTCCGGATCAGATCAAGGCTTGATGCGGTGATCTTAGCCGCCGCATCGCTCTGCCCGGCCCGCGCAAGACCATCGGCGATCATGTAATTGACCACCAGCCAGACCGGCCCGCGCCAATAGCGCTTGGCATCAAAGCGCGGGTCCGATGGCGGATGGCTCGCCACCCGGAACCTTGTGCCATGCCCCCCGATTGTCGCCGCAATCGTCGCGGCGCGCGCGGCAGGGATCGCACAAAACGCCGCCAGCAAGCCGCCCACAGACGGCGAGTCGATCAACGCCCCCGTCACCCGGTCCAGACACAGATACTGGCCATGCGCGTCCGACCACAGCCGTTCCAGCGCCGTCAGACCCTTGGCCGCATAGGCCCGGTTCTCCACCGCCAGCGCCGTTTCGCCCAACGCTTCCGCCAGATCGGCCAGATCGGCGCAGGACCGGATCAGGATCGCATTGAACCCGGGGTCCACCACCTGAAACGGTGAGGCGTCGTGCAGCTTTGCCGTATCCCATCCCAGACCCCGGAAATGCTCGACCAGCCACAGATAGCGGTCATACTGCGCCTTGGTCGGGCGATGCGCCGGGTCGGCGTGCTGGGTGTCGCGGCGGGTATAGGGGGCGATGCCGTCGGTCGGCACCCGTTCAAACGGCGCGTCCCAGTCGATGGAATTGTCGCGCCCCGCCTCCCACGGATGCAGGATCGCCACCAGACCCTCACCGCCCGGATCGCGGGTCGCATAAAACCAGCGGTGCCAGGCCGCCACCTTTGGCAGCAAGGCCCGCGCCCGCGCCTCTGCCGCTGCCCGGTCCGTCGCCCGGTCAAACATCCGGCGCAGCGCAAAGCCTGCGACCGCCGGCTGGGTGATGCCCGATGTCGGCACCGGCCGCCCCGTGGCCCAGACCTCGGCGCCCGGAAAATAGCCGTCATCCAGCTTGTGAAACACGATATGCGGCACCATCCCGCAGGGCCATTGATGCGCAAACAGCGTGTCAATCTCGGTCCAGGCCCGCGCCTCGTCAAAGTGCCGCTGGCCAAGCGCTGTCAGGCACGAATCCCAGTTCCATTGGAACGGATACAGCCCCTTGGTCGGCACGGTGTAACTGCCGCGATCATTTTCGCGCAGAATTTCAATCGCGTTCTCAGACAGTGTGGTCATGGATTCGTCTTTCACAAGGCAGATTGCGTGTCAGGGTCGAACCAGCGGATGCGGTCCGGCACCGGGGCAAGGTGGAGGATGTCGCCGGGCGAGGGCAGCAGATTGCTTTCAAGAATCGCGCGGAACGGCTGGCCCGCCACCGAGGCGGTGATCAGCGTATGCGGCCCCAACGGCTCCACCACGCGCACTTCGGCGGGCAGCCCGTGCTCTGCTGGATGCAGATCCTCGGGCCGGATTGCAAACTCGGCCGCCGCAGCCGCAGGACCATCAAACACCTGCCCCGCCACCTGCCATTTGCCCACCCCCGCAGGGGCGGCGGTCAGGAAGTTCATCGGCGGGTTGCCAATGAAACTGCCGACAAACCGCGCCGCAGGGTTGCGGTAAACCTCCACCGGGTTCGCCGCCTGCACGATCCTGCCGCCGTTCATCACCGAAATCCGGTCGGCAAGGCTCATCGCCTCGACCTGATCATGCGTCACATAGATCGTGGTGGTCTTGCTTTCGGCCAGCACGCCTTTCAGCTCGGCGCGCATCTCCAGCCGCAAGAGCGCATCAAGGTTCGACAACGGCTCGTCCATCAAAATCACATCCGGCTCCATCGCCAGCGCGCGCGCCACCGCGACGCGCTGGCGCTGACCGCCCGACAACTCGCCCGAATAGCGCTTCAACAGCTGCCCGATATGCATCAACTCGGCGGTGCGGGTGACGCGCCGTGTCACCTCGGCCTGATCCATCTTTTTCATCCGCAGGCCAAAGGCGATGTTTTCAAACACCGTCAGATGCGGAAACACCGCGTAATTCTGAAACACCATCGCGATGCCCCGCTCGCGCGGGGGCAAATGGTCCACCCGCCGCCCGCCGATCCAGACCTCTCCGGTCGTGGGCGTTTCCAGCCCGGCGATGATGCGCAGCAATGTGGTCTTGCCACAGCCTGACGCGCCCAGAAGCACCATGAATTCCTGATCGGCAATGGTCATATCCACCGAATGCAGGGCGGTGAAACTGCCAAAACTCTTGGCGACCTGCTTGATTTCGATAACGGCCATGGTGACCCCCCTTAACGGTTGGCGATGCCCCACATCGCAAACAGGTATTTGCGAACGGCAAAGATGAAGAACAGGGCAGGCAGCACCAGCGCCGCCCCGCCCGCGAATTTCAAAGGCAAGGGGGATACATCCAGCGATTGCAGCAAAAACGCCGTCAGCGTCCGGTTTTCCACCGTCAGCACGGCGGCGGCAAACACCTCGTTCCAGCTGATCACAAAGGCAAACACCGCCGAGGCCGCAATCCCCGGGGCCGCCAGCGGCAGGATCACCTTGATGAACGCCTGCACCCGGTTGCAGCCCAGCGTCCAGGCCGCCTCTTCCAGCTCCAGCGGAATGCCGGAAAACAGCGAATAGGTGATCAGCACCGCAAACGGCAGCGCCAGCGTGGTATGCACCAGTGCCAGGCCCAGAATGGTGTCATCCAGACCCGTGCGGATGAACATGACCGCCAAGGGCAACGCCAAGAGCGGCAGCGGAAACGCCCGCGTCATCACCACCAGAAAGCGGAACGCCTCCTTGCCCGGAAAGTCGAACCGCGACAGCGCATAGCCCGCCGGTGCGCCGACCCCGATCGACAGGATCATCGTCACCGCCGCCACCCGTACCGAATTCCACAGCGCATCCAGCACGCCGGAAAACCCGAAAAAGAACGACAGCGACGCCAGATCAAACGACGGGATGAACCGCTTGGGAAAGGCCGTCACCTCGGCAGGGGCCGACAGCGCGTTGACGAACAAGAGCCAGATCGGCAGCAGAACCCACAGGATCAGCAGGGCAACCCCTGCGACAAACACACGGTCGCCCGCGCGGCGAACGGATGGCGCGCTCATACCCGTGCCCCCTTTGGCACATGCAGCAGCCGCAGGATCAGGATGGTGAACGCCACCGAAACGCCCAGAATGACCATGGCAAAGGCCGCCGCCACCCCGCGTTCCTGCATCGCAAACTGCCAGTGATAGGTTTCCGACATCAGCACCGGCAGCTGGGTGCCACCCAGCGCCACCACCACCGCAAACACCTCAAACGCCAGAATGACCCGCAAGATCAGCGCGGTCTGCAGGCTGGGCCGCAGCATTGGCAGCGTCACCCGACGGAACTTCTGCCAGCGCGAGGCACCAAACACATCCGCCGCCTCGCGGTATTCCTTGGGGATCAGCCCCATCCCGGCGACAAGGATCACCATCATGATCGCCGTCGCCCGCCACACCTCGGCCAGCACGATGGCGATGAAGATGATCCAGGTGTTCTGATAGCCCAGCAGCAGAATGGGTTGGTCAATCACGCCCAGACCGACCAGCAGCGAGTTCAGAAACCCCGACTGCTCGAATATCGCGAGCCACACCAGCCCCGCCGCCAGATCCGAAATCCCCAGCGGAATCGCAAAGATATACAGGATCGTCGACCGCCCGCGTTGCAGTTTGGTCACAATGCTGGCCATGGTCAGCGCCATGGCCAGCTGGATCGGCACCACCACCGCCGCCAGCAGCATCGTATTCCAGAACGCGGTGCTGAATTTCCAATGCCCGGCCATGCGGGTGAAATTCTCCAACGTATAGGCCCCGTTACGCATCACCGAGTCATGCGCGACCTGTACAAAGGGGAACAGGAAAAACAGGCATAAAAACGCTGTTGCCGGCAGCAGCAGCAGATAGGGAAGCAGACGCGGCATGGCCCTCGCCCCTTTCGGTCAGGTGGGAATGCGGGGCGCAGCCGCAGCTGCGCCCCGAAAGGCTCAGTTGACCGGCCTCAGTTCACCGGGCAGGGGCCTTCCGAGGCCACATCCGGGGCCCAGCACGGCGCATTCGCCTCGACCATCAGCGCCCGCAGAACCTCGGCCTGATCATCCAGCACTTCGCGGATGTCCTGTCCCGCCAGGATGATCCGCTCGAATGTGTCGGTGTAGACCTGATTGAACTGACCGCCCTTGTCGCCCAACCCCATCGGCAACAGTGCCGGCAACGCATCCGCCGCCCCCGTCATCGCCGCAATCGCCGGACCGGCCGCCTGAACCGAGGCGGGCATGTCGTCGGGCAGCTCGGTCGCGATCACCGGGAAAAAGTTGGTCGCCCGCAGCGTCGCAATCTGCGTCTCTGGCTGCAGCATGTACTGCACCAGCGCCATCGACTGCTCCATATCCGGCGCGGTGCGCGGCACCGCAATGCCCGCTATCACCGGCATGAAGGCGCGGCCCTCGGGCCCCGCCGGGGCCGGGAAGGCCACGAAATCATCGGGCCGCTGGTTGAACGCATCGGCGATCCGCGCCACGTGGTCAAAGGCGATCCAGACCTCTTCGGTCACCAGCTGTTCTTGCATGAACGAATAATTGGTCGCCGCCGGATTGGTGTACTGCCACAGCTCGCGGAACTTCTCCCACGCCACCACCGCCGCGTCAGAGCGGAACTCGGTTACCGTCGATCTGGTATAGGCGGGCAGCAGAAAGCCCTGGAAAAACCTGTGCTTCAACCCCTGCGGCCCGGCGGGAAAGCCGAATTTCGGCCCGCCCGTCGCCTCGGCGGTCGCGCGCGCCCAGTCGATCAGCTGGTCATAGGACAGCGCATTGATATCCGCGCCCTCGGGCACAAATTCCAGCGCCTTGCGGTTGGCCACCATCAGATAGGTCGCCTGCATCCACGGGATATACTTCTGCTCACCCGATCCCAGACTGCCCAGCTCCATCATCGCCGGACCCACCGCCGTGGCATCAATGCCCGACAGATCCACCAGATCGCCGCCCAGCGACGACAGATCGCCATGCAGACCGCCCAGCACCGCAATCGTGC
The DNA here is from genome assembly GCF_031457365.1 of Pseudotabrizicola sp. 4114. NCBI lineage: Bacteria > Pseudomonadati > Pseudomonadota > Alphaproteobacteria > Rhodobacterales > Paracoccaceae > Pseudotabrizicola > Pseudotabrizicola sp. 4114. The sequence goes on from NZ_JAVDWP010000003.1 coordinate 141,566, forward strand.
CCGATCCGGCCTGGAGTTCCGCCTGCATCCGCGTCAGCCATGGCCCTTCGTCCGAGGGCTGGTAATCCACCCCGCCGGGGAATCCCGCCATCACCGCGTCGCGCATCTTCTGGCTTTCCTCGATCGGCTTGGCCTGAGTGGACCAGAACAGCGGCTCCGCCAGCACCGGCCCGGTCAGCATGGAAACCGTGACCGCAACTGCCGTCATCCGCAAATGTCTCAGCATCTTCATTGTCGTCCTCCCTTTTTATCGTCTCTGGTCGTCAATTCACGCCGGCACCGGCCCGTGGCTGGCGCGCAGCACCAGCTTTGGCCGGATCAGCAAAGAGTGGTGGTCCGCCCCGGGGGCCTCGATCCGCGCGATCAGCATCCGCCCGGTCGCGCGCGCCGCAGAAAACGTGTCGCTGTCAAAGGTGGTCAGCCCGGGCCGTGCCAGCGCGGCCGAGGTGATGTTGTCATAGCCGATCACGCTCAGATCCCCCGGCACCGACAGCGACAGGCTTTCCGCCACCTGCAGGACATTCAGCGCCAGCGAGTCAAACAGCGCCAGCACCGCCGTGGGCCGCGCCTCTTGCGTCAACAGATCGCGCACCACCTGCCGCCGCCGCGCGGCATCGTACCGGGGTGAGGTGGCGATGCTCACCGACACATCCGGGTCGCCCCGCCGCTCGATCGCCTGCAACACGCCCTCGGTCCGGTGGTGGCGGAAGGTCATCTGCTCTTCGATGGTCAGCAGCGCAAACCGCCGGTGGCCAAGCGCATACAAGAGATCAAACGCCTCGGCAAAGGCCGCCGTGCCATCGGTATCGACCCAGGAATAGGGCAGGGCGTCCGACAGCACCCGCCCATGAGTGACAAAGGGAAAGCCTGCGCCGATCAGATACTCCACCCGCGGGTCAACCTCTGATGTCCGGCCCAGAATCAGCCCGTCGGCCCGCCGCGTGGTCACGATGTTGCGGATCACCGACAGCTCTGACTGGCCTTCGGGGATCGCGGCCAGAAACAGGTCCACCCCGGTTTCCGCCAGCCCATGGCCCAGACCCGAGATATATTCACCCAGATAGCTGTCTTCGCGGCCATAACCGGGGTCGGTCAGCACCAGCCCGGCAAAGCCGGAACTGCGCCCGCCAACCAGCGATTGCGCCGCCCGGTTGGGCGCATAGCCCAACTCTTCCGCCGTGGTCTGAACCCGCAGACGGGTGGTTTCGGGGATCCGCGCATTCCCGGCCAAGGCCCGCGACACGGTTGAGGCCGACAGCCCCAACACCCGCGCAATATCCTTGATCGTCGCCATCCCAGACCCCCTCCCAGCTGTCCATGACGGAAAGGCTAACACCAGATCTGAGTCTGCGCAAACGTTTGCGCAGATTTTTTTAGGGGCAGTATCGCGCTTCCAACAGGGCGATTAGAGGGGGCAGAAATCGCGCGGCCGCATTTTTTAGGGTAGAAAAGGGCAGGGGCCGGCGTCCATCACAGACCCTGCCCCTTTCCATTCCGGCTTCAGATTTTCCCGTCAGTTCGGGGCGACCGAAAAGCTCTGCCCTGCCAGCAGGGCGCAGGCGGCCTGATCGGCGGGCACTTCAAAGCCACCCTCGGCACCGGCAGCAACCTCGCACTCCAGCGGCAGCGCCGTGCTGTCACCGCCCTCTGCCGCCTCCAGCCGCAGAACACCGTTTTCCAGGCTGTATTGCCCGGCAAGGGTCTGCTCTTCGCTGACAAGCTCAAACGCCCCGCCGTCCGCAAGGGTCAGGGTCACGCCCTCGGATACATATTGACCCGGCTCCAGCGAAATCACCTCGGGCGCGTCGCCTGTGTCCTCGGGCGCTGCGTCAGCCGCAGTCTGATCAACGGCCCCGTCCGGCACGGGTGTAGCATCTGCCTGATCGGCGGCTCCCTCAGGTGCCGTCGAGGCCTCATCAGCGGCACCGCCCTGTGCATCCCCGGCAGCAGACGGATCGGCGGCCCCCTGTTGATCAGGGGCGGCGGCAGGCTCTTCGGCTCCCGCCGCCTGATCTGCGTCACCCGCATCCTGCGCAGCGTCCGCACCAGATCCGGCAGGCGCGACAGCATCCTGACCTTCGGGCGCGCCTGCTGCCGCAGGCGCATCTGCGCCCTCCGCGTCAGCCGAGGCAGGGTCTTGCGACCCCTCCGTTCCTTCCGCCGCCTCGGGTGACGCTTGCGCCGCTGTGCGCGCGAATGCCTGCGTATCATCTGCAATCAGGGCCGTTTGCGCCGCCATCTGCTCGGTCAGCTGACGCTCGATCCGCACCAGATCCTGCGACCGCGCCGAGACATCCTCGGTCAGCTGGGTCAGCACCGCCTGTCGCTCTTCGCGCTGCGCCTGAATGGCGGCGACATCTTCGCTCAGCGTCGACTGCACCTGCGTCAGCCGCGCGATCTCTTCGGTCAGGCCGCGCGACTGGTCTTCCAGCCGGATCGCCTCTTCGCGGGTCTGCGCCGTGGTTTCCTCAACCGCAGCCGCCTCCTGCAGCGCGGCTTGCAGCCGGGCTTCAGTCTCGGATGCCGTCTCGCTCAGGGTGGCGGTCTCGGTGGTCAGATCGGCAAGCGTCTGGCGCACCTCGGCCTCACGCGCGCGCGCTTCTTCCAGCCGCGTCCCGATGGCAGCCATTTCTTCGGTCTGCGTGGCGACCTGCGATTCCAGCTCGGCGCGCCGCTGCTCATAGCCCGCGAGTTCCTCGCGCAGCGGTGCAACTTGCGCCTCCACTTCGGCCAGCGACGCCCGCCCAGCCTCCTGCTCGGCCTCCAGCCCGGTCAGTGCCGCCTGTGCGGCATCCCGCTGGGCGATCAGGTCGTCCAGCTCGGTCTGCACGGCCGCGCGCTGCGCCGTCGCCTCTTCGACCTCGGGGGCCAGACGCGCGATGGACGCATCCAGCTCCTCCAGCGTGCCCGCCGCCGCGCGCTGCGCCTCCAGATCGCGTTGCAATGTGCCGCTCTGGGCCACCACGGTGTCCAGCTGAGCTGCCGTATTGCGCTGCTGGGTAAAGAAATAGATCGTACCGATCCAGCCGACGACCGCCGCAACAGCAACAATACTGGTTGTCGAGGTCAGTCCGCTTTTGGTGGTGGCCGCCATGTGAGTATCTCCCCTGTGAAAATCTGTCGGTTTTCCGCTCCCGTCAGGCCATGGGTGGGGCCGGTGATTCAAAAGGGCACAGGTCGCAACTGTGTCTGATCGTCCAGGGGGCGCTCGTAAAGGATTAACACCGATGCCCGGTATCCGGTTCCCCGCTCTGACAACATGACGCACCGCGCCCCGGCTGCTTGCCGGGGGACGGGCCTTGTGGGGCGGGCACAGATAAGGGGAAGGCAGCGCGACGACGAGCGGTCGCAAAGCAAAGATGACCGCCCTGCAGTCGCAAAATGGAAAAAGTTAACGATCCGTTAAACCGACCGGGTCAATCCATTGATTTTAAAAGATGCAGAGTCCTGTAACACAGGGGGAACCGCAGGTTCCCCCGTGCCGTCAGACCAGCCGCTCCACCTCTTTCGCGGCCCGCACGAAGTCGGCGAACAGCGGGTGCGGGGCAAAGGGCTTGGATTTCAGCTCGGGGTGGAACTGGACCCCGATGAACCACGGATGATCCTTGACCTCGACGATCTCGGGCAGCTTGCCGTCAGGAGACATCCCCGAGAACACCAGCCCGCAGGTTTCCAGCTGTTCGCGGTACTTGATGTCGACCTCATAGCGGTGCCGGTGCCGTTCCTCGATCACCGTGCCGCCATAGATCTCGGCCACATGCGAGCCGACCTTCAGGCTGGCGGTATAGGCCCCCAGCCGCATGGTGCCGCCCTTGTCGTCACCGGCCTTGCGCCGCACCGTGTGGTTGCCCTGCACCCATTCCTTCAGGTGATAGACCACCGGGGTAAAGCGCTTTTGCCCGGCCTCATGGTCAAACTCCTCCGACCCGGCATTCGGCAGCCCGGCCAGATTGCGGGCGGATTCAATGACCGCCATCTGCATGCCAAGGCAGATGCCCAGATAGGGGATCTTCTTTTCCCGCGCGAACTGCGCCGCCTTGATCTTGCCTTCGGTCCCGCGCTCGCCAAAGCCGCCGGGCACCAGAATGGCGTGGTAGTTCTGCAGATAGGGGGCGGGATCTTCATGCTCAAAGATTTCCGCGTCGATCCATTCTGCCTTGACCCGGGTGCGGTTGGCCATGCCACCATGGGTCAACGCCTCGGCGATCGACTTATAGGCGTCTTCCAGCTGGGTATACTTGCCCACGATCGCCACCCGCACCGTGCCTTCCGCCCCGTTCAGCCGGTCCATCACGTCTTCCCAACGGGTCAGGTTCGGCTTGGGCGCGGGCGAGATGCCAAAGGCGTCCAGCACGGCCTGATCAAGGCCCGCACGGTGATAGGCGAGGGGGGCCTCGTAGATCGTCTTCAGATCATAGGCCGGGATCACATGTTCCTTGCGCACGTTGCAGAACAGCGCGATCTTTTCCCGCTCTTTGTCGGGGATCGGATGTTCCGACCGGCAGACCAGCACATCCGGGGCCAGGCCGATGCTCTGCAACTCCTTGACCGAGTGCTGGGTGGGCTTGGTCTTCAACTCTCCGCTTGCCGCAAGATAGGGCAGCAGCGTCAGGTGCATCAGGATCGACTGACCGCGCGGACGCTCATGGATGAACTGGCGGATGGCCTCAAAGAACGGCAGGCCCTCGATATCGCCGACGGTGCCACCGATCTCGCACAGCATGAAATCGACCTCATCCGCGCCGATGCGCAGGAAATCCTTGATCTCGTTGGTGACATGCGGAATGACCTGAATGGTCTTGCCCAGATAATCGCCGCGCCGTTCTTTCTCCAGCACGTTGGAATAGATCCGGCCCGAAGAGATGGAATCGGTGGCGCGGGCATGCACGCCGGTAAAGCGCTCGTAATGGCCAAGGTCCAGATCGGTTTCGGCGCCATCGTCGGTGACAAACACCTCGCCATGTTCAAACGGCGACATCGTGCCGGGGTCGACGTTCAGATAGGGGTCAAGCTTGCGCAGGCGGACGGTGTAGCCCCTGGCCTGCAACAAAGCACCCAGGGCGGCAGAGGCCAGCCCCTTGCCAAGCGATGACACAACGCCGCCGGTAATGAAAATATAGCGCGCCATGTGCGGCCCCCGTGTTGTTCGTCGCGATTCGATGGGTGGGAATCGCAGCACCACGGGACCCATGCCTTACCCTAGGCAACGGTCTTTTGCAACAGCACCGCTAGATGCTGTTTTGCAAGGTGGAGCCGCGACAACAGATAGTGTCGTTGGATGGGTTCAGTTATCAGCCCGTGGCGGGGCCAGGGGCGCGTTGGTCGGGGCCGGTGGCAGCAGGTCGGTGCCCGAAGGTGCCGCCGGCGTCTCTGGCGCCCGTGCCGGAGCCCCGATCTGGTCGATCACCGAGCTGGACCCGGCCTTTTGCGCCGCCAGAATGGTCAGCGTGATCGAGGTGCAGATGAACAGAATGGCCAGAACCCAGGTCACCTTGCCAAGCGCTGTCGCCGCAGCCCGGCCCGACATCGCGCCACCGCCGCCGCCACCCATGCCAAGGCCGCCGCCTTCGGACCTTTGAAGCAGAACCACGCCGACCAGGAGGAGGGCGAGGATAAGGTGGATGGCGAGGATAACGTTTTCCATGGGTGTTCCCGAAGCTGACGCGCCTATCTAGGCTGATGGGGGGCGGCGCGCAACCCCTTCACGGACCGCGCGGGGTGGCAAAGGGCGGATGCCTCCGGCGGGAGTATTTGGGCCAAGATGAATGCCCCCTGCCTTCTTTGCGATTTCATCTTGGCGAAAATACTCCGTGGGGAGGCGAAGCCGGGGGGCTGGCCCCCCAAGCGCGGGTGACGATGGCGGGGCGGGGCAGGAAAGGCGGGGCGGGGCAGGAAAATGCCCGGGCCGGGCGCGGTGGGGCATTTCGGTGTTTCCCTGCGCGGCGCTTTACGTCTATAGCACAGACGGTTTTGGAACCGAGGAGAACAGCATGGCCAACGTGGTTGTCGTGGGCGCCCAATGGGGCGACGAGGGCAAGGGCAAGATTGTGGACTGGCTGTCCGAACGCGCCGACATCGTCGCGCGCTTTCAGGGCGGACACAACGCGGGCCATACGCTGGTCATCGACGGCAAGGTTTACAAGCTGTCGTTGCTGCCGTCGGGCATCGTGCGCGGCGGCAAGCTGTCGGTGATCGGCAATGGCGTCGTGCTGGACCCCTGGCATCTGGTGTCCGAGATCGCCAAGCTGCGCGATCAGGGCGTGGAGATCTCGCCCGAGAACCTGCTGGTGGCCGAGAATGCGCCGCTGATCCTGCCGCTGCATGGCGAGCTGGACCGCGCCCGTGAGGGCAGCATTGCGGTGGCCAAGATCGGCACCACCGGGCGCGGCATCGGCCCCGCCTATGAAGACAAGGTCGGCCGCCGTGCCATCCGTGTCGCCGATCTGGCCGATGCGGCCACGCTGGAATTGCGGGTGGACCGCTTGCTCGCGCATCACGATGCGCTGCGCCGGGGGCTGGGCATGGAGCCGGTGGACCGCGCCGCCCTGCTGGCGGCTCTGCACGAGATCGCGCCGCAGGTGCTGCCCTATGCCGCCCCGGTCTGGAAGGTGATGACCGAGTCGCGCCGCGCCGGAAAGCGCATCCTGTTCGAGGGCGCGCAGGGTGCTTTGCTGGACATTGATTTCGGCACTTATCCGTTTGTTACCTCGTCCAACGTGATCGCCGGGCAGGCCGCCACCGGCGTGGGTCTTGGCCCGACCGCGATTGATTTCGTATTGGGGATTGTGAAGGCCTATACCACCCGTGTCGGCGAAGGTCCGTTCCCGGCGGAACTGTTCGATGCCGATGGCGACCGGCTGGGCGAGCGCGGGCATGAGTTTGGCACCGTCACCGGGCGCAAGCGGCGCTGTGGCTGGTTCGATGCGGTTCTGGTGCGCCAGACCTGCGCCACCAGCGGTGTGTCGGGCATTGCGCTGACCAAGCTGGACGTGCTGGACGGGTTCGAGACGCTGAAGATCTGCGTGGGCTACGATCTGGATGGCAAGCGGCTGGATTATCTGCCGACCGCCGCCGACCAGCAGGCCCGCTGCACCCCGATCTACGAAGAGATGCCTGGCTGGTCGGAATCGACCGCCGGAGCGCGGTCCTGGGCTGATCTTCCGGGGGCTGCGATCAAATATGTCCGCCGGATCGAGGAGTTGATCCAGTGCCCGGTCGCGCTACTCTCTACCTCACCCGAGCGGGATGACACCATTCTGGTGACCGATCCCTTTGCCGATTGATCACAACGCGCAGCCTGCGGGCTGCGCGCGGACCCTGCCACAGAGGAGGACAGCATGGCCCTGAGCTACAAGGCACGGCGGCGGCTGGCACTTCTGGTGCTGCTGGTCGGGTTGCCCGGCTATGTCGTGGTGGCGGTCAGTCTGGTGAACTGGTTTGATCCGCAGTCGCGGCTGGCGCAATTCTTCATTTACGTCGGACTTGGGCTGGTCTGGATTCTGCCGCTGCGCCCGGTGTTTCTGGGCGTGGGGCAACCCGACCCCGACGCAAAACCTGACGATCAGGCGAGATAAGGTCAGGCCGCCGAAACAAGATCAGGCCGCCGAAATAAGATCAGGCGGAATGCGTTGCTGCATTCCGCCTGTCTTTGGGGCCTTGATGGCAGCCTCGGCCCACTATCTCATATCTTGTTCACCCGGCAATCTTGCGGGCCTCGGCCAGCAGGGGCGAGGCTTCGCTGATCGCGAACTGCCCCCGGCGGCTGCGTTCGATCACGCCGTCACGTAGCAGGATACCAAAGCTGCGCAAGCCGTCTTCGCGCGACAGACCCTCGGCAGCGGCGTCGATGTGGCGCATAAGCTGCGGGCGGGTAAAGCTGTCTCGGCCTTCCACACAGGCGATATAGGCTGCGGCGGCTTCCAGCAGGTCGGGCAGATCGGTGGCACCCAGACGTTCGGCAAATTCGGGAAAACCGCTGTCGGCGCCAAAGATATTGTCCGTTGCGTCCTCGGGATCAAACACATCATCCAGATCCGGCGCGTGCGAAAAGGCAGGTGCCACAGACGCAGCGGCTGCGGGCATCGGGGCCGTCACTGCCGCTGGCACGGCTGCACGCGGCTGGACGCTGACCAGAGCCGGGGCAGGGCGGGCCGGGTCAACGGGTCGGTCGATGCGCTGTTCCGATACCAGAACCAGCGGTGCAGGGCGCTCGCCCTGGATCGGCGTCGCAGGGCGCACCGCCTTGGCCAGATCGTCGCGGTAAGCGCCAAGGCGTTCGCTGCCATTGCCGGCAAGCGTGCTGCCGGTGGCGCGGCGTTCGGCGATGGTTGCGGCGACAGCGGCTTTCAGATGGGCGATGGCCGACTGGCGCCGCTTGGTATCGGGCACGTCCATCTGGGTGCGGGCCTCGGCCATCAGACGGCTGACCGCAACATCTTCGGTCGGCGCGCCAAGGCGGCGGTCACGGGCGGGATCAGCTTTGGCGACCGGCGCCGGAGCAGGCGTGTCCTGTTCCAGAGCGGCAAGTTCGGCCGCAAGGGCTGCCTCGGCCTCTTGTGACAGGCTGGCAGCGGCGGCTGCCGGTGCGGGCTGCTCTGTCGTGGCACCAGCCTCGTTGCGCCGGATCTTGATGACACGGGCGCGGGCACGTTGCAGCTTTTCCACTGTGACCGGCACGGGGGAGTCCGCTTCGGCATCTGTGTCAGCGGCGGTGTCGGTCACAGGGTCTGCCGCAGGTGCCGCCGGGCTGTCCACGGCTGCCGGGCGCAGGGTACGGACCGGGCGCACCGGACGCACGGGTGCTGCGGGCGCATCCTGTGCGGCGGGTTCCGCCACGGGCAAAGTCTGGCTGGCAGCCGGGGCCGGTTCCTGAACGAAGTCTGCGTCTTGCGTGGCCGCTGCCACCTGCATCTCAGACGGATCAGCCTGGGGCAGCATACCGGCGCTGTCAGCTGTCTCGTCCAGCAGATCGTCGTAATCGTCGGCGGCGGACGCCCCGCGCAGGCTGTCTTGTGCGGCAGGCGCAAAGCCTGCCGGTTCTTGGGCATCGGTATCGTCCTCAGGGTCGATCAATGCGCCAAGGCTGGCGCGCAATGCGTCATCGGACTGATCTGCTGCGGACTGGTCCGCGCCCGCCATGGCAGCGGCCAAAGGCGTGGCGTCTGCGCCGGTTTCGGCCGCCAGACTGGCAAGCAGGAACGCATCGTCCTCAGACGAATCGGCTTCCGGGGCGTCGGCATAGGCCGCAGCCGCTGCGGGCGTTTCCACATCGTACAGGCCATCGGGCTCTGCCATGTCTTCGGTCGTGTCTTCGGCCATGTCATCCGGCATCGCCTCCGGGGCCGCCAGATCGGGTCGGGGGGCTGCATCAAGCGCCATCAGCGCCTTCAAATCTGCGGCCCCGATGTCATCCTCAAGCTCTGTCTCTGCAGCAATTCCGGAATCAGCCGTCTGCGCTTCGGGGGGCAGATCGCCGGTCACGATTTCTTCGGTCGTGGCAGCAGGGTCTTCGGGCAGCAGATCGTCAAAGCTGTCGTCAGCCATTGGCTGCTCTGCCGGTTCCGCCAGTGTCCCGGCAGCATTCTGCGAGCCAGGATCATTTTCGGCCAGGTCTTCTGTGGTCAGGTCTTCTGCGGTCAGGGTCTCAGCCGCAAAGTCATCGGCAAGCTCATCAGTCTGCGGCGGGCTCAGCGGCGCCATGGCGGTCACAATTGTGGCCGTCTCTGCCCCTTTCTGAGTCTCCGCTGCGGCCTTGCGCAGACGTGACAGCTTTTCGGCCACTGATTCTGCGCCCTCGGCATTGGGCTGCGGGGTTTCAGTCTGAACCGGGGCCAGAACGGGCGCGGGCCGTGGCGGTGCAGCTGTCGTCCGCGCCGGCATTTCGACAACCGGCTGCGGCGCAGCCTCGGTTGAAGCCTGTGCCGGGGTGCCGGAAATGCGCCGCGCCGATTGCGCCTCATTGTCTTCGGCGCGCAGAATCACGCCATTATCCTGTATTTTCGCCTCAACCCGGCGCTGAATCTCGCGTTCGGCAATCCGGTGCAGCATCGCGGCATCGGGCTGCGGTGGCTCTGCTCCGAAATAGCGGTCCTCGGCAGCCAGATCGCGGAAGTATTCCGCAATGGCCTTCATCGTATTGAAAGGGTCTTCAAACCCCTCCAGAGTACAGGAGAAGGTTCCATAGGAAACCGTAAGGATCTTACTCGCACCGGTCATCGGATGCTCGCTTTCTGCAAAGTTCGATACGCCTTGATCTCCCACCACCGGTTCGAATCCGTGGACAGATCAGGGTAATTTGAAGGATTGTTTGTGGCAGCCGCCCCGGTGTTTTGCCGCAATTGGAAAGACAGTATCCACATGAATCAGGTCATTGTGCAATCCTCGGGCGGGATCACACTTGTCGGAGGCGCGCCGGTTTCGGCCCCATTGTTTCGATTTTCGCAGCAACGCGCGCCGGTGATCGTGGCCGCAGACGGGGGCGCTGACCGCTGCCTTGCGCTTGGCGTGCGGCCAGAGGCGGTGATCGGCGACATGGATTCGATCTCGGAGTCGGCGCGCGCGGCGGTCGGGTCTGACCGCCTGCACCAGATCGACGAACAGGACAGCACCGATTTCGACAAGGCGCTGCGGTCGGTCGATGCGCGCTTTGTGATTGCGCTGGGGTTCATGGGGGCGCGGGTCGATCATGGGCTGGCGGTGTTCAACACGCTGGTGCGCCAGCACAGCGCCTGCGTTCTGCTGGGTTCGCGCGATGTGGTGTTTCATGTGCCCTCCCGGTTGCAGATCGGGTTGAAAGCGGGTGACCGGTTCAGTCTGTTTCCGCTGGCGTCCGTGACAGGCACCAGCACCGGGCTGGACTGGCCGATTGACGGGCTGGACTTTGCCCCCGATGGCCGGGTCGGCACCTCGAACCGGGTCAGCACCGGGCCAGTCAGCCTTGAGATGGCGGGGCCGGGGATGCTCTGCATCCTGCCGCGCGCCCGACTGGATCAGGCCTTGGAGGCGCTGACCGGCGCAGACCGGGCCGACAGCCGCTCGCGGTAGATGATGTAGAGCCCCGACGAGGTGATCACGGCAATCCCGGCCCAGGTCAGCGCATTGGGGAAATCGCCAAAGATCCAGTAGCCAAGCGCCACCGCCGCCACGATCTCAAGATAATGCAGCGGGGCCAGCGTGGCTGACGGCGCGAACTTCAGCGCATAGGTCATGCACATATGGCTGAGCGCGGCCCAGAACCCGACGCCGAACAGCCAGAGCCAGACCATGCCCTGCGGCATCACCGGATCAAAATGCCGCCACCCAGTGCCCTCGGCCAGCAGCATCACCGGCAAGCACATCAACAGCCCGGTCCACGAGGTGTGGAACTGCATCGCAACCGGGTGCATGAACCCCGACACCTGCCGGGTCGACAGCATGTAAAAGGCAAAGAAAAACGCGGTGCCCAGCGGCCAGAGCGCGACATAGCCGAACGCCGCCAGCGAGGGCTGGATCACCAGCAGCGCGCCGGCAAAGCCGACACAGGACGCCGCAATCCGGCGCGGCCCGACCTCGTCGTTGAAGAGCAGCCGGCCCAGCAACAGCAGGATGAACGGCTCGACAAAGGCAATCGCCAGCGCATCGGCCACCGGCATCACCTGAATGGCGGCCACAAAGCTGAAGGTGGACAGGATCAGGAACACCGCCCGCAGGCTGATCAGCCCCAGCGCGCGCGGGGTCAGCCGCAGCGTGATGCCCATCAGCAGAATGATCGGCAGCATCAAGGCCCCCTGCACCACAAACCGCGCGGTGACGATCTGGCCCACCGGAACGGTGGACGAGGCCAGCTTTGCCGACACATCCAGCAACGGCGCCAGAACGCAGAAGGCAAGCATCAGCACGACGCCGGGCAGGATACGGTCAGGTTGACGGCTCATCCCCTTGGGCTAGCGTGGCATTCCCTGCGCGTCCATCGCAAAAACGACACGCTGGCCCCGGATTTTGCGCGCCGGGCCTTGCTGGCCCCCGCCACAACCCCCTAGGTGTCAGGCAATGAAGGCAAAAGCAGGGGGCAAAGGTGCTGGTTCTGGAACAGGCGCGGCTGGTGTTTCTGGCCAATCCAAAGACCGCCACGCAATCCCTGCGCGCGATGCTGGAGCCGTTTGCGCAGGCAACCCCGGCCAACACCGGCCACAAACACATCAACGCCCAGATTTACGGCCGCAAATGGGCCGGCGTGCTGCGCCGCAGCCCCGGCCCGCGCTTCGAGACCTTTGCCGTCATGCGCGAACCGCTGGAGCAGCTGGGCAGCTGGTTCCGCTACCGGCAGCGTGAGGCGTTGCGTGGCCATGAAAACTCCACCCACGGCCTGAGCTTCGCCGGATTTGTCGAGGCCCGCCTGTCGGATGACCCGCCGCCCTTTGCCCGCATCGGCCGGCAGGACCGCTTTCTGGGCTTTCTCAACAGCGGCCCGCCGGTCAATTACATTTTTGATTATGCCGCCCTTGACCGGCTGCTGGCGTTCCTGTCTCCCCGCCTTGGCACCCGGCTGAGCCTGCCGCATCGCAACGCCTCGCCCCGTGCTGACGTGGCGGCACTGACCCTGCCAGAGGACCTGCTGGCGCGATACCACAGCGCCCATGCGACGGAATTTGCTCTGTATGACCGGGTGCGGCAAAGCGGGATGCTCCATACACCCGCTGCGCCCGGTGACACGGCAGAATGAGTATTTGGACCAAGATGAAACCGCAGGCCTGCGCAGTTTGTGATTTCATCTTGGCGAAAATACTCCCGCCGGAGGCTCCGCCCTCTCCCCCGGTCCCGCGGTCAGCAGTTGGGCACGTTGACCGCCAGCCCGCCCAGTGAGGTTTCCTTGTATTTCTCGTGCATGTCGCGGCCGGTCTGACGCATCGTCTCGATACAGACGTCCAGGCTGACCAGATGCTGGCCGTCGCCGCGCATCGACAGCGAGGCCGCCGAGACGGCCTTGATCGCGCCCAAGCCGTTGCGCTCGATGCAGGGCACCTGCACCAACCCCCGGACCGGGTCGCAGGTCATGCCAAGGTGATGCTCCAGCGCGATTTCGGCGGCGTTTTCAACCTGTTCCGGCGTGCCGCCCAGCACGGCACACAGCCCGGCCGCGCCCATGGCGGCGGCGCTGCCGACCTCGGCCTGACAGCCGCATTCTGCGCCCGAGATACTGGCATTGTGCTTGCACAGGCCGCCGATGGCGGCGGCGGTCAGCAGGAACTCCCCGATGCGCGAGGGAGCGGCACCCGGCACATGGTCCAGCCAGTAGCGGATCACCGCAGGCACCACGCCCGCAGCCCCGTTGGTCGGTGCGGTCACCACCTGACCCCCGGCGGCGTTTTCCTCGTTCACCGCCATGGCATACAGGCTCATCCAGTCGTTGATCGTGTGCGGGGCCTGCATGTTCAGCCCGCGTTCGGCCAGGAGCTGGTCGCGAATGCCCTTTGCCCGCCGCCGCACCTTGAGCCCGCCGGGCAGGATGCCGGTTCCTTCCATCCCCCGGTCGATGCAGGCCGACATCACCTCCCACAGCCGGGCGATGCCGCGATCCAGCTCGGCAGCCGAGCGGAAGCGCAGCTCGTTGGCGCGTTTCATTCCGGCAATCGACAAGCCGCTGTCATTTGCCATCGCCAGCATTTCGGCGGCGGTCTCAAACGGGAACGGCACATCGGCGCGGGCTTTTTTCTTGTTTCCGGTGCTGTCTTCCAGTTCCGTCGCCGTCAGGACAAAGCCGCCGCCGATCGAGTAATAGGTTTCCTCCAGAATAACGTCGCCCTGCGCGTCGGTCGCCCGCAGGATCATGCCATTGGCATGGCCGGGCAGGGCCGGGCCGTAGTCAAACGCCAGATCCCGCTCGGGGTCAAACTGCAGCGCCGACAGGCCGGGTGGCGTGATGTGGCGCGACTGGCGGATGTCGTGCAGGGCGGCATCGGCGAGGGCTGCGTCATAGGTTTCCGGCACAAACCCGGCGAGGCCGAGGATCGTGGCCCGGTCCGTCGCATGGCCGACGCCGGTAAAGGCGAGGCTGCCATGCAAGGATGCCCGCAACCCATGCGCCTGAAACGGCGAGGCGCGGAGGCGGTCGAGAAACCGGGCGGCGGCGACCATCGGCCCCATGGTGTGGCTGGAAGACGGGCCGATCCCGACCTTGAACATATCGAAGACGGACAGGAACATGCAGGCGTATCCTTTGCTTTGGCGCCACCTTGCGACATTCCGTCCCGGTTTCACCACACGAAAACGACATGACCGTAGGGGAAGCGTCATCGGGGGCAGGGCGCGCTTTTGGGCAATTCATCCTCGCGCGCCGGGGCAGCTTTGCCTATAACCCGGGCACGCCATTCATTTACCGCCGGGGAATCGATCCATGCCTGCCGAACTGTCACCCATCGACAAGGCCAAGTTTCTCGCGGCCAAGCGCGCCACCGAATTTGTCGAGGACGGGATGAAACTGGGCCTTGGCACCGGGTCCACCGCCGCGTGGATGGTGCGCTGTCTGGCTGAACGCATCCGCGAAGAGGGGTTGCGCGTGGTGGGCGTGCCGACATCCAGCCGCACGGCGCAGCTGGCGGCGCATCTGGGCATCCCGCTCACCACGCTGGATGAGGCCAAATGGCTGGATATGACCATTGACGGCGCGGATGAATTTGACGGCCACCTGAACCTGATCAAGGGCGGCGGGGCGGCGCTGTTGCAGGAAAAGATCGTGGCCACCGCCTCGGATCAGATGATCGTCATCGCCGATGCCGCCAAGGATGTGACCCAGCTCGGGGCCTTTCCCTTGCCGATCGAGGTGATCCCCTTTGGCTGGCAGACCACCAAGGCGCTGGTCGAGGAAACCCTGGTCTCGCTCGATGTGCTCAACCGCGATGTCAGCCTGCGGATGAACGGGGCGTCGCCGCTGATCACCGACGAGTCGAACTATATCCTTGACCTGCATCTCAAACGGATCGGCAACCCGCGCCAGCTGGCGCTGGTGCTGAACCAGATTCCGGGTGTGGTGGAAAACGGGCTGTTCATCGACATCTGCGACATTGTGGTGATCGGTCATGGCGATGGCCGGGTCACGGTGCGTGACATCAACTCGGGCGAGACCGAGGACGAGCGGGTCGAATTCGTGCCCACCTCCAACATATTTGCGGATCTGGACTGATGGCTTTTGATGTAGACCTGTTTGTCATTGGCGGCGGCTCGGGTGGGGTGCGCGCCGCGCGCATGGCGGCGGCGACCGGGGCAAAGGTTGCCCTGGCCGAAGACAGCCGGCTTGGCGGCACCTGTGTCATTCGCGGCTGTGTGCCGAAAAAGCTGATGGTCTTTGCTTCATCGTTCCGTGAAATGCCATCCGAGGCGCGGGCTTACGGCTGGGATATTCCCGACGGCAGTTTCGACTGGCCCGTGTTCCGCGACAAGCTGCACACCGAGCTTGACCGGCTGGAGGGGGTGTATCGCCGCCTGCTCGACGCGTCGGGCGTGAAGATCCACGACACGCGGGCGCGGCTGAGTGACGCGCATACGGTTGAACTCGCCACCGGCGAGACCGTCACCGCCAAGCATATCCTGATCGCCACCGGCGGCTGGCCCGTCCGCCCTGATCTGCCGAATGCCAATCTCGGGCTGGTGTCGGATGATATTTTCGAGCTGCAATCGCTGCCCAAATCCATGTTGATCGTCGGCGGTGGCTTTATCGCCTGCGAGATGGCCTGCATCATGGCCGGGCTTGGCGTCAAGGTGACGCAGTTCTATCGCGGCGCGCAGATCCTGCGCGGCTTTGACGACGAGGCGCGCGGGCTGATCGCCGAGTCGATGAAGGCGCAGGGGATCGAGCTGCATCTGGGCACCAACATCGTCGAGATGGCCGAAGCCGCCGCGATGGCAAAGGATGACGCCAATATGGGCGCAGGGGTGGAGTCGGCGGTGGATCTGCTGCCGCAGTCGGGCCAGCTTGGCTGCCCGGTCTGGGTCAAGGCGACCAACGGGATGGAGCAGAGCTTCGATTCAGTGCTGTTCGCCACCGGGCGCAGCCCGAACACAGCTCAGATGGAACTTGAAGAGATTGGCGTAACGCTCGGACGTTACGGCGAAATCAGCGTTGATGCCTATAGCCAGACCGCCATCCCCTCGATCTATGCCATCGGTGATGTGACCAACCGGGTCAACCTGACCCCGGTGGCGATCCGCGAGGGCATGGCCTTTGTCCGCACCGTGTTTGAAGGCGAGCCGACGCCGGTGGATCACGACCTGATCCCCAGCGCGGTGTTTACCCAGCCGGAACTGGGCACCGTGGGCCTGACCGAAGAGGCGGCCCGCGCGCAAGAACCGATCGAGGTCTATTGCACTAGCTTCCGCCCGATGCGCACCGCTTTTGCCGGAGCCGACGCGCGGGTGCTGATGAAGCTGATCGTCAGCCAGTCTACCCGCAAGGTTCTGGGATGTCACATCGTCGCACCTGACGCGGGCGAGATGATCCAGCTGGCGGCAATCGCCATCAAAATGGGGGCGACCAAAGAGGATTTCGACCGCACGGTCGCGGTTCATCCGACAATGGCAGAAGAGCTGGTCACGATGCGGACACCGACACGCAAGGCGTGACCGGATTCGCTTGATTTTCGCGTCAGAATGACCAGTTAAAGACATAGTATAAAAAGAAGGGTTTCAACGAATGGCAAGTGGAGGTCCCTGGGGCGGTGGCGGCTCGGGCGGTGATGATCGGGGCAACGGGCGGGATGATGACCGTAAACCGGCAGGGCAACGACCCGCAAACGGTGGTCCGCAGATGCCCGAGATCGACGAGATCGTAAAAAAGGGACAAGAGCAGCTGCGTGTCCTGATGGGCGGACGCGGCAAAGGCGGCGGCACTGGCGGTGGCGGCGGTGGTCGTGGGCCATCGGGTCCACGGATCACCAAGCAGGGCATCGCGCTTGGCGCGCTGGCGGCGGTGGCACTCTGGGGCTTCATGTCGTTCTACACCGTGCGCCCCGAAGAACGCTCGGTCGAGCTGTTCCTGGGTGAGTTTTCGACCATCGGCAATCCGGGCCTGAACTTTGCGCCCTGGCCGTTGGTCACGGCGGAAATCGTGCAGGTCACCAACGAACGGACCACGGATATCGGCGTCGGCCGCACCGGCGAAGATGGCGGCCTGATGCTGACCCGCGACCAGAACATCGTGGACATCGGGTTTCAGGTGGTCTGGAACATCGACGATCCGTCCAAGTTCCTGTTCAACCTTGCCGATCCGGCAGACACCATGCGGGCTGTGTCGGAATCTGCGATGCGCGACATTATCGCGCGGTCTGAACTTGCCCCTATTCTGAACCGTGACCGGGGCGCGATTGCGACCGATCTTCGGGCAGCGGTGCAGGGCACGCTTGACAGCTATGATGCCGGTCTCAACGTGATCCGGGTCAACTTTGAAAAGGCCGACCCCCCGCGTGAGGTGATCGATGCCTTCCGCGCGGTGCAGGCCGCGCAACAGGAACGTGACCGGCTGGAAAAAGAAGCCGACGGCTATGCCAACCGGGTGACTGCAGGCGCGCGTGGTGAAGCCGCCCGCATTGTTGAGGAGGCCGAAGCCTATCGCGCCCAGGTCGTCAACGACGCCTCGGGTGAGGCCAGCCGCTTCCTTTCGGTCTATGAGGAATATGTCAAAGCGCCCGAAGTCACGCGCAAGCGCATGTATCTGGAAACCATGGAACAGGTGCTGGGCAGCATGAACAAGGTCATTCTGGATGGTGTTCAGGGTGGCGAAGGCGGTGGTCAGGGCGTTGTGCCGTTCCTGCCGCTGAATGAACTGGGTCGGCAGACGCCTGCATCCGCACCTGCGGCAGCGGCCACGACCGGAGGGAACAACTGATGAAAGCGCAACTCATTCTGCCCGTGGTGGTGGTTCTTGGCGCCGCCGTTCTGTCATCGCTGTTCATCGTGGACGAACGTGAAAAAGCGCTGGTCCTGCAGTTTGGTCAGGTCAAGCAGGTCAAGGAAACCCCGGGTCTGGGCTTCAAGATCCCGCTGATCCAGGAAGTCGTGAAATACGACAGCCGTATTCTGGGCCTGCCGACCCAACCGATGGAGGTCACACCTCTGGACGACCGCCGGCTTGTGGTCGATGCCTTTGCCCGCTGGCGGATCTCCAATCTGGTCGAGTTCCGCGAAGCGGTTGGCGCTGGTGGAGTCGATGCGGCGCAGACCCGGCTGGACCGGATTCTGAACGCCGCCATCCGCGAGGTTCTGGGTTCGGTGCCGTCAAACCGCGTGCTGTCCGAAGACCGGACCGCACTGATGAACCAGATCCGCGACCGGGCGCGCGCCGAATCCGGCGCGCTGGGGATCGAGGTTATCGACGTGCGCCTGACCCGCACCGACCTGCCAGAGCAGAACCTTGCTGCCACCTTTGCCCGGATGCGGGCGGAACGTGAACGTGAGGCCGCGGATGAGATCGCCCGTGGTGGCGAAGCTGCGCAACGGGTGCGGGCAACCGCAGACCGGACCGTGGTGGAACTGACCTCGGAAGCGCGCCGCATGTCCGAAGTCGCCCGCGGTGAGGCTGACGCCGAGCGCAACGGCATCTATGCCGAAGCCTTTGGCCGTGACCCCGAGTTCTTTGCCTTTACCCGCTCGCTCACCTCGTATGAGCGGTCGTTGCAATCGGGCAATTCGTCGATCGTGATGCAGCCGGACAGTGAGTTCTTCACCTATCTGCGCAGCGATCTGGCCCCGGCAGACCGTCCGGCAACAACGGGAGCACCAGCAACGGGGGCAGCAACGCCTCCACCCGCTCCTGCGGCAGCCCCTGCCGCCGCGCCAACCGCGCCGTGATCTGGATCGTCCTGGCCCTCGGGCTGGTGGCGGTTGCCGAGGGGCTGGTGCTTGCACTGGCCCCTTCGCGTGTGGAACAGGTGCTGGCGATGCTGGCGCGCCTGCCGCTGGATACCCGGCAGCTGGTCGGCATGGTGTCAGTGGCTGTGGGGGCAACAATGATCGCGCTTGCGCGCTGGATCGGGCTTTAGCGGCAGCTTTTCAGATCCGGCCCCGACCCGCGCCATGGGCCAAGATCACTTGCCAGAACGCCGCCCGGCCCAAGGGTCACCGCCAGTGCGCGGGACCAGTCTGCCGACGCGACAATCAGCGTATCAAGGCCCTCACAGCGGCGGGTGCCGCCGGCAATCCGGCTCTCCCCGATACGGTGATTGGTAAAGCCGGGCGCACGGGCGATTTCGGTCAGCGCCTTGCCCACCAGCCGGACAAAGACCAGCTCGCGCGCCAGATGCGGGCGGTCGACATAGGCAATCTCGATCCGGCCATCGCCGTCAAAATCGCCCCAACCGCTTGGCGCCAGCCAGCGGTTCGGCTGGCCGATATAGGGCGTCGCCGCGCGTCTGCCGCCTGCGTCATAGATGGCAAGCGCCGCGCCTTGGGTGACCGAGGTTTCAACCACCATCACTTCAGGCAGGCCATCGCCGTCAAAATCGCCAAGGCGCGCCGTGATGTCTTCGAACACATGGCTGTCCGGCAGGGTAAAGCGCAGGCGCTGGCCGTCCGAAAGGGTCAGCTCCAGCCCGCCCCATTCCAGCGCATCGCCGAGCACGGCATGGGCGTAGCGGCCGGTCGGGGCCACCAGTTCAGCGGCCACAATCTCTTGCGCCATGGCAGGCCCTGAAAGCCCCACCAGCAGCGCAAGAGTGCAGCGCATCAGATCTGTTTTTCCGGCATATGCACAACCAGACCGTCCAGCGCATCAGACACCTTGATCTGGCAGGTCAGGCGCGAGCGGGCGGGGTCGGGCTGATAGGCGAAATCCAGCATGTCTTCTTCCATGCTGTCTTTCTGCGGCAAACGTGCCACCCAGTCGGGCGCGACATAGACATGGCAGGTCGAGCAGGCGCAGGCTCCGCCGCAATCGGCCTCGATCCCCGGGATGCCATTGTCCCGCGCGCCCTCCATCACGGTCAGGCCGTTGGCCACGTCCACGATATGTTCCTTGCCGCCGAATTCCACATACTTGATCTTGGCCATCGTTTGTCTTCGTCCCTTTTCGCAAGCTCGCGCGTTTCCTTGGACATAGGCCACAATCAGCCTCTTTGCCAGAGGGGCAGGGGTCGCAATTCCGCCGCACCGTCTCGGCGATGGCGCGGGGTTGCCGGGGTGCAACGCCCGCCCGGCGATGTTGGCCGCCTGCTAGGCCCGGCGGCCTGCGCGTGTTAGGGTCTGCGCGAAGCCGGATCAACCGGCGCAGGCAGGACAGATCACCCGGATGATGCGCCACGCGTCTTTGACCCTGACCGGAGCGTTGCTCTGGCTTACTGCCTGCCAGCAGGGCGGCGTGCCCCAAGCGCCGGGCCGGGCCGATCTGTCGGTGGATCTGGTTCGCCTCACCGTGCCCGGCCCGCCCGAAGGCGCTGCAGGCGAGTGCTGGGCGTCAGATGTCACGCCGATGGTGATCGAGACGGTGACTGAACAGGTCATGGTGTCAAAGGCAAAGCTGGGCCCGGATGGTACGGTGCTGTCGCCAGCGGTGTTCCATTCGGAAGCCCGGCAAAAGATCGTGCAGGAGCGCGAGCAGGTCTGGTTCCGCAGCCCGTGCCCGCAAGAGATGACGGTGGATTTCATCGCCAGTCTGCAACGTGCGCTGAAGGCACGGGGCCTCTATGTGCTGCCGCTGACCGGCCAGATGGACGCGGCCACCCGCGCCGCCTTGCGCCGGTTTCAGGCGGACCGGGGGCTGGAAAGCGACAAGCTGTCGCTGACCGCCGCGCGCGAGCTGGGGCTGGTTACGGCGGATCTGGGGAAGAAATAATGTCACTGGAACAGGCTGCACGGGCGGAATTGATCCGCCTGTGGCACGGTGCGCAGGATGCGGCGCATGACATCGGGCATATCGACCGGGTCTGGGCAAATTGCCAGCAGATCATGATGGATGAGCCGGGGCTTGACCGCGATGCGTTGCAGATGGCCGCGATCTTTCACGACGCGGTCAACCTGCCCAAGGACGCGCCCAACCGGGCCGAGGCATCGGTGCTCTCGGCGCAGGCGGCAGCGGACTGGCTGACCGGGCAGGGCTGGCCGCCCGAGCGGATCGCCATGGTCCGCCATGCCATCGAGGCGCACAGCTTTTCCGCCGCCATCTTGCCGCGCAGCGCCGAAGCACGGGTGTTGCAGGATGCCGACCGGCTGGAGGCTCTGGGGGCCATCGGCCTTGCGCGGATGTTCGCGGTGGCGGGGGCAATGGGCGGGGCGCTGTTCGATGCCAACGACCCGATGGCGCAGCATCGCCCGCTCGATGACCGCGCCTTTGCGCTCGACCATCTGGAGGTCAAGCTGTTCCGTATCGCAGACACCATGCAAACCCCGACCGGGCGCGCGATGGCCGAAGAGCGGGCGGAGTGGATGTACAGCTTCCGCTCGCGCCTGCTGCGCGAAATTGGCGGCGGGACCACGTTTTTCTGAACCGATTTTTCGGACCGGCATTTTCGGACCGGCACAGCAAAACGCGCGGCAGTCAGACTGCCGCGCGTTTCAATAAAGTGTCAGGGCGTCTGAAAGTGTCAGAGCGTCAGTCGATGGCAAGCGCCACAAAGCGCGGATCACCGGCACGGCGCACCAAAAGCAGGATCGACTTGCGCCCGGCGTCACGGGCCTCGGTGATGCGGTCTTCCAGATCCTTCAGCCGGACCACCTTTTGCTGTCCCGCTTCGGTGATGATGTCGCCCTCGCGCAGGCCCTTGGCATAGGCTTCGGCTGCCGGATCAACCTTGCCGACCACCAGCCCTTCGGCATCAGCGGGCAGGTTCAGCGATTGCTTCATCTCATCGGTAACCGGGGCCAGCGTCATGCCCAGAATTTCGGCCTCTTGCGGGTCTTCCGGCGCATCGGCGACCGCAGGGCGCACCTCGGCGGCTTCGGCCTCTTCGCGGCGGCCCAGCGTGACCTGCAGCGTTTCGGTCTTGCCCTCACGCACCACGATCACCGGAACCGCTTCGCCCACCGGGCTGTCGGCAACGCGACGGGTCAGGTCGCGGGTGTCGCGCACTGGCTGGCCGGCAAACTGGGTGATCACATCACCCGCGATGATGCCGGAGTCCTTGGCCGGACCGTCCGGCACATCCGTCACCAGCGCACCCGAGGCCTCGGTCAGGCCCATGGCTTCGGCGACATCCGGGGTCACGTCCTGAATGCGCACGCCCAGCCAGCCGCGACGGGTTTCGCCGAACTCTTTGAGCTGATCGACAACCTTGGTCACCACATTGGAGGCCATGGAAAAGCCGATGCCGATCGAGCCACCATTGGGCGACAGGATCGCGGTGTTTACGCCGATCACCTGACCATCCATGTTGAACAGCGGCCCGCCCGAGTTGCCACGGTTGATGGCAGCATCGGTCTGGATATAGTCGTCATAGGTGCCAGACAGCGCCCGGTTGCGGGCCGAGACGATCCCGGCGCTGACCGAAAATCCCTGACCCAGCGGGTTGCCCATGGCGACGACCCAATCACCAACCCGGCTCAGATCCGAATTGCCGAAGCTGACATAGGGCAGCGGCTCGGTGCTTTCGACCTTGAGCAGCGCGATGTCGGTTTTCGGGTCGGTGCCGACCAGCTTGGCCTTGAGCCGTTTGCCGGAAAAGAACTCGATCTCGATCTCATCGGCGTTTTCGATCACGTGGTTGTTGGTCACGATGAAGCCGTCTTCCGAGATCACGAAACCGGAGCCAAGCGCATCAGACCGGCGCGGCGCACCTTCGCCGCCCGGATTGTTGCGATCCATGAAATCGCGGAAGAAATCCTCAAACGGGCTGCCCTCGGGCACGATTGGCCCACCCGACGCCGGGCCAGAGACCACGGCAGAGGTGGTGATGTTCACCACCGACGGGCTGATCTGTTGCGCCAGATCGGCAAAGCTGTCTGGCGCGCGGGCGAATGCCCCCTGCGCCTGACCCAACGCAAGCGCCAGACCCAGGCCGAGCGCCATGAGCGTGGCACGCCCCCGCGCGGCAATGGCCGGGTGTCTGGAATAAGTAATGGCTTTGGACTGCACTCCCGAACTCCTCTTCGTTTGGACGGCAGGCCCAAGGCGCGAAGATACGCGCCGGGTCGCCAGCAGGCTCTAACATATCATCAGGTAAGCACGGCCAATTGCAATGCAAACCCTGTTACGATCTCTCAAAGCCTTGTGATGCCCCGTGTCTGAACCGGGAGCCTGATCCGTCAGCGGTTGCCCTTCCGGGCGAACAGGCCCGCATCTTCGGCAGCACGGCGCAAGGCGCGGGATTTGTTGACGGTTTCCTGAAATTCCGCCTCGGGATCGCTGTCAAACACCACGCCGCCACCGGCCTGAACATACAGCGTTTCATCCTTCAGAACGGCGGTGCGCAGCGCGATGCAGAAATCCATTTCGCCATTGGCCGCGAAATATCCGACCCCGCCGCCATAGATGCCGCGCTTTTCCGGCTCCAGCTCGTCGATGATCTCCATCGCCCGCACCTTGGGCGCGCCCGAGACCGTGCCAGCGGGCAACCCAGCGAGCAGCGCCGACAGCGCGTCCTCGCCTTCCTTGATCTGTCCGACCACGTTGCTGACTATGTGCATGACGTGGCTGTACCGCTCGATGGTGAATTTCTCGGTGGGGTGAACGGTGCCGACCTTGGCCACCCGGCCCACATCATTGCGGCCCAGATCCAGCAGCATCAGATGCTCGGCCAGTTCCTTTTTGTCGGCCAGCAGGTCCAGTTCCAGCGCGCGGTCTTCCTCCGGCGTCTCGCCGCGTTTGCGGGTTCCGGCGATGGGGCGGATCGTCACCTCGCCATCGCGCAGACGCACGAGGATTTCCGGGCTCGCCCCGATGACCTGAAAGCCGCCGAAGTTGAAAAAAAACAGGAACGGCGACGGATTGGTGCGGCGCAAGCTGCGATAGAGCGCAAAGGGCGGCAGCTCGAAGCGCTGCGCCCAACGTTGGCTTGGCACCACCTGAAAGATGTCGCCCGCCCGGATATAGTCCTTGGCGCGTTCAACCGCCTGCTTGTACCCCTCATGCGTGAAGTTCGACACCGCCTCACCCACCGGGGCGGCTTCGCCCAGATCGCGCTGCGCCGGGGGCGCGCGGTCCAGATCGCGCAAGGCATCCATCACCCGCTCTGCCGCCTGCGCATAGGCGGCGCGGGCTGACAACCCACCGGCGACCCAGGCGGGCGAGACCAGCGTCACCTCGCCCTTGACCCCGTCGAGCACCGCAATCACCGTCGGGCGCATCAGCACCGCATCGGGCAGTTGCAGCGGGTCGGGGTTCACGTCGGGCAGGTTTTCCACCAGCCGGATCATGTCATAGCCCAGATAGCCAAACAGCCCGGCCGACACGGCGGGCAGGCCATGGGGCATCTCAATCGCACATTCGGCGATCAGCGCCCGCAGGGTATCCAGCGGGTGGCCGTCCTGCGGATGGAACGCTGCCGCGTCATAGCGCGCCTCGCGGTTGATCTCGGACCCGGTGCCGGTGCAGCGCCAGATCAGGTCAGGCTTCATCCCCACGATGGAATAGCGCCCGCGCACCTCGCCCCCGGTGACCGATTCCAGCATGAAGGTCTCGGGCCGCGCCTCGCCCAGTTTCAGCATCAGGCTGACCGGCGTATCCAGATCGGCGGCAAGGCGCGCCCAGACCAGCTGGTTCTTTCCCTGGCTCCAGTTGCGCTCGAACTCTTCAAAGCCGGGGGAAAGGATCATCGGTCAGGGCTTTCGGTCAGGGGTTGGTCAATTGAACTGGGCGTGAACGGCGTTGATCGCGTTCTGGTCCAGGAAAATCCCGGCCTCTTCGGTCAGCGCGTTCGAGAACAGTTGCAGCGCATCCTGTGCCAAGGCCTGCTCGACCTGAGCCGAAATCGCCTCTTTCAGCGCGGCAACCTCTTCGCCGTCCTGTGCGGCGGGCATCACCTCATCCAGCCGCACCAGCCCGACAAAGCCTGCGCCCTCGATCACCCGCAACTCGCCGGGCGACATCGCGAACACGGCTGTCATCAGCTCGGGCGGGGCGCCTTCGACAAAACCCTCGCGCGCGATGCTGGCGGTGCGCTGCACGATGCCGAAAGCCCCCAGCGACCCACCGCCTTCGACCGCCGCTTTGACCTCGACCGCACGGTCTGCCAAGGCTTTGGCTGTTGCATCAGCGGTATAGGCCGCCACAACAGCGTCGCGCGCGGTATCAAACGGGATCGGAGCGGCAGGCACCAGTTCAACATATTGCAGCGCCACGACGCCACCATCTGCCAGCAGAACCGCCTCGGGGAAATCGCCCTCGGCCAGGCTGTCTGCCGCTGTGCGGAATGCCGGATAGGCGGCGATGCCTTCGGGGGCGGGTTCAGAGGCGACATAGTCTACCGTATCCAGTGTCATGCCTTGCTCTTGTGCCACCTCTTCCAGCGTGGAGCCACCGGCCAGCATGTCGTCAATCGCCTCCACCCGGTCGGCAATGGCGCGCCGTGCCGCATCGGCCTGAATTTCAACCGCCAGGTCAGCGCGGGCCGCGTCAAAGCTGACTTCCTGTGCCTCCAGAATCGCATTCATCCGGAACAGGGCGGGGCCAAGGTCGCTGTCAAACGGGCCGACCACGCCGGGGCCGTCCAGGGCAAACACAGCCTCGCCAGCAGCGCCCAGTTCCTCTTGCGATACATCGCCCAGATCAATGTCTTCCAGATCCAGCCCGCGCTCGGCCACCAGCGTCTCGAACGCCTCACCAGCCTCGACCCGGGCCATCGCCGCGGCGGCGGCTTCTTCGGACGGGTAGATCAACCGCTCGACCAGCCGCTTTTCTGGCTGCACGAAATCGGCAATCCGGCTGTCGTACATCCGGCGCAGCGTTTCGTCATCCACCGGCTGATCGGCGGCAATCGCGTCGGGCAGCAGGGCGGCATAGCGGATGCGCTTGGCCTCGGGCGCGGTAAAGCGGGCCTGATTGGCCTCGTAAAACGCCATCAGCGCCTCTTCGGTTGGCTCCGCGACCGGGGCCGCCAGATCGTCGACCGTCAGTTGCAGCAGTGAAAAGCCGCGCCGTTCGCCCACCCAGTTGTAGAGCGTATCGGTCAGGGCCGCAGGGGCGACAAAACCGCCCGCGACCGCCCCGGTCAGCAACTGCCGCGCCACATCGGCGCGCAGCGTCGCCTCATAGGCGCTTTCGGTCAGGTTGTTGCGATCCAGCGTAAAGCGATAGGTCTCGCGGTCAAACTGGCCCGCCGTGCCCTGAAACGCGGGCGACTCGGTGATCCGCTGGGCCACCACCGCATCGCCGACCGACAGCCGGACCCGTTCAGCCTCGTTGTCGAGCGCGGTCTGCGCGACCAGCGATTGCAGCACCTGCCGGTCCATCCCAAGGCTTTGCGCCTGTGACAGCGAGATGTTCTGGCCATATTGCGCCCCCAGCGCCGCCAGCTCCTGTTGCAGGGCGCGGGCATAGCTGTTGGTGTCAATCTCGCGGTCACCGACCCGGCCGATGCTGGTCAGGCCGCCGCCGAAATTGGTCACACCAAATCCGCCCAGACCGACGACCAGCATGGCCATCAGCACCCAGACCACAATCTGGCTGCCCTTGCCCTTTTTGCGCGGGGTATCGTCGCTGTCTTTTGCCATCATCCGCCCCTCTGGAACCTGCTTTGCGACTGTCTATGCGTTAAGCCACAAAGGAACAAGAGGTTGGCGGGCAAGAGACCAGCGGGCGAGACATCAGGCGCGAAAGGCCCTTAGGCGGAGGAACAGCTCCGTGATCCCTGCCGCATCGACATTGGCAAAGGCAATACGGATCTGCCGCTTGCCCGCCTCTGATCCGGCGGGCTGGAACATGGTGCCGGGCAGCATCAGCAAGGATGCCTCGGCCACCAGCCGTTTGCACAGCTGATCTGAAGGCAGATCAAACGGATGCTCGACATAGGCGAAATAGGCGCCGCAGCCCAGCAGCCGCCAGCCCTCCAGCTGGGCAAACCCCTCGATCATGGCGCGGCGGCGCGACAGGATCTCATCCCGTTCGCCCGCGACCCATTGGCTCAGGTTGCGCATGCCCCACAGGGCCGCGATCTGGCCCAGCTGGCCGGGGCAGATCGCGACGGTGTCGAGGAACTTCTCCACCTCGGCCAGACGGCCCGCGCTGGCCACAACCGCGCCCACCCGGTGCCCGGTCAGGCGGTAGGCTTTGGAAAAGCTGTAGAGGTGGATCAGCGTCTCGGCCCAGTCGGGATCGGCAAACAGATCATGCGGCCGCCCGCCGCGTTCGACCGAGTGGCGGCTGTCAAAGTCGCGGTAGGTTTCATCCACGATCAGCGCCAGACCCTGCGCGCGGCACAGATCGCGGAACGCGGTGAGGGTTTCCGCCGGATATTCGACCCCGCCAGGATTGTTGGGCGATACCAGCACGATAGCGCGGGTTCTTGATGTAATCAGCGCCCGCGCGGCATCGGCATCGGGGATCAGCGTCGGCCCGGTATCCAGCGCGATGGTCGCGACACCCTGCATGTCGAACCACATCTTGTGATTGAAATACCACGGCGTCGGCAGGATCACCTCATCCCCCGCTCCGGCAAGGGTGGACATGACGGCGGTAAAGGCCTGATTGCAGCCTTGGGTGATCGCCACCTGATCCGGCCCAATCTGGCCGCCATACAGCGCAGACCATTGCCCCGCGATCTCGGCCCGCAGTTCGGGCAGGCCCAGCACCGGGCCGTACAGATGGGCCGCGTCATTGGTCAGCGCGGCCTCGGCAATCGCCTGCCGCAAGCCCAGCGGCGGCGGCTCCACCGGGGCGGCCTGACTGACATTGATCAGCGGGCGGTCGGCGGGGAAGGTCACCCCCTGCAACCAGCGCCGCGCCTCCATCACCGGGGGGGCTTCGGTTGCGGCCATGGCGGGGTTCAGCGGGTGGGTCATGATTGCGCCTTGTGCTGGCGGCAGGACCGGGGGTTTCACACCCCCGGACCCCCGTGGGATATTTTTGCCAAGATAAAGGAAGGGGCGCTGCGCAAGATCAGTCGGTGCCGCGATAAGGCTGGACGTATTGCAACGCCATGTCCCAAGGGAAGAAGATCCAGGTGTCCTGAGAAACCTCGGTGATATAGGTATCGACCTGCGGGCGGCCCGAGGGTTTGGCGTAGACGGTGGCGAAATGCGCCTTTGGATACAGGCTGCGCACCAGTTCCAGCGTCTTGCCGCTGTCGACCAGATCATCGACGATCAGGATACCGGTGCCATCGCCCATCAGCTCGGGTTGCGGCGATTTGATCACCCGCGCTTCGGTCTGGTTCTGATGGCTGTAGGATTTCACGCTGATCGTGTCGACCACGCGGATATCCAGCTCGCGGCTGACGATCATCGCGGGCACAAGGCCGCCCCGGGTGATGCCGACCACGGCCTTCCAAGCGCCGTTGTCCGGGCCCTTGCCATCCAGCCGCCATGCCAGAGCGCGGGCATCGCGGTGGATCTGGTCCCAGCTGACGTGAAAGCCTTTTTCATGCGGCAGGCGGTCGTTCATGGCAGGCTCCTTCAGGTGGCGGCGATCTTGGCGCCGAGCAGGGCGAGAAGACCGCCAAAGCTGCGGTCCATGGCGGATTTCGCGCCGACATAGGCGCGGCGGGTGGCGGGCAGGGAAAAGAGACGGGCGACAATGGTGTTCCACAGCGTTTCCACCGTAAACAGAAAGGCCAGCAGGCAGGCGAGCACCCAGAGCGGGGTTTCCGGCGGCACCGTGCCGATAAAGATGGCCGACAGCACCACGGCGGGTTTGGGGTTCGACAGCTGCGTGACCAGCCCCAGCCGGAAGGCCGAGAGGGCCGAGCGTGGCGGCTGGCCGGTGGTGTCAGGCAAGGGATCAGCGGCGTGGCGCCACATCTGCACCGCCATCCAGATCAGATAGAGCCCGCCGATGATCTTGAACGCCCAGAGCAGTGCCGGGGCGATCTTGAACAGCGCTGCCAGACCCGACAGCGCCAAAGCCGCCCAGACCACCGCGCCAAGGCCGATGCCCATGGCGAGGAAGAACCCGGTGCGCAGCCCTTCGGTCACCCCGGTCCGCGCCGACATCAGCACAGCCGGGCCGGGACTGACCGCGCCCATGGTCAACAGAGCCGCCACCGCAAGAAACGCCGCCAGCGTCATGGTCTGCGCTCCCTAGTCCTTGCGATTTGTAACCACGTCGATATCGGGGGCGTCCACCGCCTTCATGCCGACGACATGATAGCCCGCATCGACATGCAGGTTTTCGCCGGTGGTGCCCGAGCCCAGATCCGAGATCAGGTAAAGCGCGGCCTTGCCGACCTCTTCCTGTGTGACATTGCGGCGCAGCGGGCTGTTGAGCTCGTTCCATTTCATGATGTAGCGGAAGTCGCCGATGCCGGAGGCGGCGAGGGTCTTGATCGGCCCGGCCGAGATTGCGTTGACGCGGATACCGTCCTTGCCCAGGTCTTCGGCGATATATTTCACCGATGCCTCAAGGGCGGCTTTGCACAGGCCCATCACGTTGTAATGCGGCATGACCTTTTCCGCACCGTAATAGGTCAGCGTCAGCAGGCTGCCGCCCTTTGTCATGATCCTTGATGCGCGCTGGCAGACGGCGGTGAAGGAATACACCGAAATATCCATCGACATCAGGAAGTTGGCGCGCGAGGTTTCGACATAGCGGCCGCGCAGCTCGTTCTTGTCGGAAAACCCGATCGCATGGACCACGAAGTCGATCGTGCCCCATTCCGAATCCAGCCAGGCGAAGAGAGCGTCCATGCTGTCTTCGCTGGCGACATCGCATTCATAGAGGCGCGGCTTGCCCAAAGAGGCGGCCAACGGCTCCACCCGCTTTTTCAGCGCTTCACCCTGATAGGAGAATGCCAGCTCGGCCCCATGGTCGGCGAGGGTCTTGGCGATGCCCCATGCAATGGACTTGTCATTGGCAAGCCCCATGATCAGCCCGCGCTTGCCCGCCATAAGTCCTGTTGACATCTCTTGCCCCTCGCACATTTTTCGCATTGAGATTGACGTGTAGGCGAAAGGCAGTTCCCGTTCAAGCCAGAGGCTGCGGGGCGTTTCGCACAGAATGAAGGACGAAGGTCATGGACCGGAGCGGAATTTTCGCGGGCGACGACCCGTTTGCCATCGCAAGGGCCTGGCTGGCCGAGGCTGAGGCCAGCGAGCCGAACGATCCCAATGCCATAGCGCTGGCCACGGTGGACCCGGCAGGCCTGCCCAATGTGCGCATGGTGCTGCTCAAGGAAATCGAGGCGGATGCCTTTGTGTTCTACACCAATTACCAGTCAAAAAAGGCGGTTGAGATCGAGGCTTCGGGCAAGGCCGCTTTTGTCATGCACTGGAAATCGCTGCGCCGTCAGATCCGGGTGCGCGGTGTCACCGAGCGCGAAGAGGGGCCAAAGGCGGATGAGTACTATGCCAGTCGGAGCCTCAAATCCCGGCTGGGGGCCTGGGCGAGTCAGCAGTCGCAACCCCTGTCAAGCCGCGAGCATCTGATGGCCGAGGTTGCAAAGCTGACCGTGACCAAAGGGACACATCCGCCGCGTCCATCCTTTTGGGGAGGTTTCCGTCTGCAGCCGGTTGAGATAGAGTTTTGGGCGGATGGGGCTTTCAGGCTTCATGACCGTTTTCGTTGGACACGTGAGACAACGCTGGACTCGTGGGGAATCCAGCGACTCAACCCCTGATTGTTGCCCTTGGTAACGCCAGGGTGTATTCATCATTTGGAAATGTTCTTGAATCCCATCCTGGAATAGCGTCATTTCGGCGCTTGGGGTCAATCTGGGGAACGGCTCTGCTATGACTGAGGAAGAAAAGGCCATGCGTATTGTGCATGGTCATGTGAAGTGGTTTGATCCTGCCAAAGGGTTCGGTTTCATCGTCTCTGATGAGGCGGAAAGCGATATTCTGTTGCATGCAAACGTGCTGCGGAATTATGGCCAGAACTCTGTGGCTGACGGGGCGACCATCACGGTACGCGTGCAGCAAAGCCCGCGTGGCGTGCAGGCGGTAGAAGTCGTGTCTGTGCAGGCACCGGCGGGGGCGATTGTGACCCTGGCCGATGAAGGCACTCTGATGACAGCCGAAGAGGTTGCGGCTCTGCCGCTGGCACCTGCACGTGTCAAATGGTTCGACAAGGCAAAGGGCTTTGGCTTTGCCAATGTCTTTGGCAGCAATGACGATGTGTTCATTCACGTCGAAGTGTTGCGCGTCTCTGGCTTTGCCGATCTACAAGCGGGCGAAGCGGTTTGCCTGCGGATCATCGACGGCAAGCGCGGGCGCATGGCAGTTCAGGTGGCATCATGGGAAGCGGCAGCACGCGGCGAGCGGTAATCGGGTCTTTTGCGGCTCTGGTCCTGACGGCGGGAGCCGCCTTGGCCGGATGCCGCGACGATCAGGTCGAGCTGCGCTGGCCCGGCGGGCAGGCGCGCTTTGCGGTCGAGGTTGCCGATACCGATGCCACCCGCAGCCGGGGGCTGATGTTCCGCGAAACCCTGCCACGCTCGGCGGGGATGCTGTTTGTCTATGAAAGCCCGCGCCGCGCCAGCTTTTGGATGAAGAACACCCTGATCCCGCTGGACATGATCTTTGCCGACACCACGGGGCGGGTGACAAAGGTGCATGCCAATGCCAAGCCGCAGGACACCACCCCGATTGACGGTGGGGCAGGGGTCAAACTGGTGCTGGAAATCAACGGCGGGTTGGCCGCACGGCTGGGCATTGTACCCGGAGCAGAGATGCGGCACCCGGCAATTGCAAATCCTTCATGGTCTTGTGCTGAATAGCCCTTTTCATCCGCAGCGGCATTCGCTAAGACCCCTTTCAGTCGGGGCGTAGCGCAGCCTGGTAGCGCGACGGTTTTGGGTACCGTAGGTCGAGAGTTCGAATCCCTCCGCCCCGACCACTTTCTCTCAGTCTTGTGATGCTTTTGCAGATCCGTCCTGTCCTATGCGGATGGCCCGGTCCTATGCGGATGGCCCGGTCCTATTCGGATGGATAGAAGATCATCGTGCAGCGATCGGTTATCCTTGGTCCGTGGAAACGGGAGTGTGGGAATGAACTGTCTGAATTGGAAAAGCTGGCGTGGAATGGCCCTTGGCCCCTGCCTGGCATGGGGTTTGGCCACGGCCACGATGGCTGAGACCGGGCCGCTGCCTGCCCCGACCGGCGATGTCATTCTGACGGTACGGGGTGAGATTGCCCACACCAATGGCGATGGTGCTGCGGCACTGGACCGCACGATGATCGAAGAGATCGGCGTCACGACGATGCACACCGGCACGATCTGGACCGAAGGCACCAGCGAATTTCAGGGGGTCGAGCTGTCACGACTCATGCGGCATCTTGGGGCCGAGGGCAGCACCCTGCGTCTGATTGCCCTGAATGAGTATGCCGTTGAAATTCCGATGACCGAAGCGGTGGACGGCGGGCCGCTGCTGGCGTTTCACATGGATGGCA
Organism: Pseudotabrizicola sp. 4114; assembly: GCF_031457365.1. Lineage (NCBI taxonomy): Bacteria > Pseudomonadati > Pseudomonadota > Alphaproteobacteria > Rhodobacterales > Paracoccaceae > Pseudotabrizicola > Pseudotabrizicola sp. 4114. The sequence continues at coordinate 173,999 of NZ_JAVDWP010000003.1, forward strand.
CTGATCTGTCTCCGCGCGACAAGGGGCCGCTGTGGATGGTCTATCCCTATGACCTGAAACCCGAGGCATACAAGAACGAGGTCAGCCACTCCCGCTCGATCTGGCAACTGACGGTGATCGAGGTTCTGCCCTGATCGTGCCCGTCGCCGGGTTGCGATGCCCCGCGTGGTTCCCATATGATCAGGGGAACGCCATCGTCAGGCAAAGCCCTGTCAGGCAAACCCGTGTCAGGCAAACCGCCGAGGATAAATGACCCAAGCATCGCAGCCCCCTTCCGCTTTGACCGGCGGGTTCCGGTTCGACAACAGCTGGCATCGTGACCTGCCGGGGACATATGTGGAGCAGGCCCCTGATTCCGCCCCTGCGCCGCAGCTGCTGGTGCTCAATCACCGGCTGGCGGCTGCGTTGGGGCTGGAGTCTGCGGTGCTGGCGCAAAACCCCGGCTGGTTTGCCGGCGGCGCTGTGCCCGAGGGGGCCGCGCCGATGGCGCTGGCCTATGCCGGGCATCAGTTCGGCGGCTTCTCGCCGCAACTGGGTGATGGCCGGGCGCATCTGATCGGCGAGCATTTCGCGCCGGATGGCAAACGCTGGGATATTCAGCTCAAAGGCTCTGGCCGCACGCCGTTTTCACGCGGCGGCGATGGCAAGGCCGCGCTTGGCCCGATGCTGCGCGAATACCTGATTTCCGAGGCGATGGCGGCGCTTGGCGTGCCGACCACCCGCAGCCTTGCCGTGGCCCTGACGGGTGAGGATGTGCGCCGCGAGGCGGGCCGCCTGCCCGGTGCAGTGGTGACCCGCGTGGCGGCCAGCCACCTGCGGGTTGGCAGCCTGCAGTTCTGGGCGGCGCGCGGCGATCATGACACGCTGGCGCGGGTGGTCGATTATGCCATCGCGCGGCACGACCCGGACCTTGTGGGGCAGGACGGGCGGTACTTTGCGTTCTTTGACCGGGTGACCGCGCGGCAGGCGCGGCTGGCGGCGGCGTGGATGGGGCTTGGCTTTGTCCATGGTGTGCTGAACACCGACAATGTGGCGCTGTCGGGTGAAACCATCGACTACGGCCCCTGCGCCTTTATGGAGGCCTATGCGCCAGGCACGGTGTTTTCGTCCATCGACCATCAGGGCCGCTATGCCTATGCCAACCAGCCGCATATTCTGGCGTGGAATCTGGCCAAGCTGGCCGAAAGCCTGCTGCCGCTGCTGGGCGACGCCGATGCGGCGGTTCAGGTGCTTAATGACCGGCTGTCGGGCGTGGCCGATCTCTATCACGACGAATGGCTGGCGGTGATGCGCGACAAGCTGGCGCTGGACGGCGCGCAGGACGGGGACGCCGATCTGGCCAAGGGGTTTCTGGCTGCGATGGAGGGGCAGGGCGCTGACTGGACCCTCGCCTTCCGCCGTCTGGCCGAGGCAGAGGCCGGCGACACCACCCCGCTGCGCGCGCTGTTTGCCGACAGCGCCAGGCTCGATCTGTGGCTGCCGCTGTGGCGCGCCCGGCTGCGCCCTGACGCTGCCAGCCATCTGCGCGCAGTCAACCCGCTGGTGATCCCGCGCAATCATATGGTGGAGGCGGCGCTGCAAGCGGCCGAACAGGGCGATCTGGCCCCGTTTACAGCTCTTCTGGCGCAGGTGACCGACCCCTATACCGACAGACCGGGGCGCGAGGCCTTTGCCCTGCCAGCCCCCAGCGGCTTTGGCGATTACGTCACCTTCTGCGGCACCTGAGCCGCTATTCCGGCTCTGGCTCGGTCTTCATCAGCCGCTCGGCCTTTTTGCGCACCAGAACCGTGCGCAGATCGTGCATCGCGAGCAGCAGCGTATCGGTGACCTCTTCCAGTTGCGGATCGCTCGCCTTGGACTGCGCCCATTGGGTTACCAGATTGAGGTGATCCACCGCCCGGTGAATGTCATCGACATCGCGCTGCGCCAGAATGGCACTGCGCTGCGCGATCCAACCGGTGATGACGGCGGTTTCTTCTGCCGTCAGCTTGCGGTCGCCATGCGGCTTGATGTTGCCATTCCTGACATTGGCGATGGCAATCTCTTCCATCTCGATCCGGCGCTGGCGGTTTTCCGTATCAACCCTGAACACAGCCGCGCCGTTTTCACGGATGCGGAAATAATACTCTGGCAGATCACTCGACATCAGGCATCCTTGTTGTCCAGCACACGTAACAACGACCCGTCCGGGTCTACCAGAGCGAACATACGCGGTGCGTCCGCCAATTTGAACAGGCCGGTCAGCCGGGGGATGGCGCTGCGCTCTGCGGAAATCCCGACCGCTGACCAGTCCCGGTACAAAGTGTCCGGGTCATCGACCCGGACACAGGCCGAAAAGCAGCTCGACAACGGGTCAACATCCGGGTGCGGAAAGAACTCCACCACCAGATCACCGCGGGTCAGGATCATCCATCCCGCATTCCGAAAACCGACCGCAAAGCCAAGCTGCGTGTAAAACGCGGCAGTTGCATCAAAATCTCTGCTGGGCAGATTTGCAGTGATGCGGTCGGCCATCGTCTTGTCCTTCAGGTCAGTGCCGCGCAGAACGTCTGAATCCGGCTGCACGCCTCGCGCAAAGTCTCATCTGCGGTAGCGTAGCTGACGCGGAAGTTCGGCGATAGGCCAAAGGCCGCACCGAACACCACGGCGACCCCGGTTTCCTCCAAGAGCGCGGTGGCAAACACCTCGTCATTGCTGATCAGCGTGCCGCCTGCGGTGACCTTGCCGATGCAGGCCGAGATGTCGGGGTAGACATAAAATGCGCCTTCGGGGTTCGGGCAGGTGACCCCCTTGGCCGCGTTCAGCATCGACACCACCAGATCGCGGCGGCGCTCAAACACCTTGCGGTTTTCGGCCAGAAAGTCCTGCGGCCCGGTCAGCGCCTCCAGGGCTGCGTATTGCGACACCGAACAGGGGTTGGAGGTCGATTGCGACTGGATCGTGCCCATCGCCTTGATCAGCGCCACCGGACCCGCCGCATAGCCGATGCGCCAGCCGGTCATGGCATAGGATTTCGACACCCCGTTGCAGGTCAGCGTGCGGTCATAGAGCGCGGGTTCCACTTCGGCGGGGGTGCAGAATGTGAAGTCACCGAACACCAGATGCTCATACATGTCATCCGACATGATCCAGACATGCGGATGGTGCAGCAGCACATCGCACAGCGCTTTCAGCTCGGCGCGGGTATAGCCTGCGCCGGTCGGGTTCGACGGGCTGTTGAAGATGAACCACTTGGTCTTTGGCGTGATCGCCGCTTCCAGTTGTTCGGGCGTCAGCTTGAAATTGGTCTCAATGCCTGCCACCACCGGCACCGGGGTTCCGCCCGCCAGCAACACCATGTCGGGGTAGCTTACCCAATAGGGCGCGGGAATGATCACCTCATCCCCCGGATTACAGGTCGCCATCAGCGCATTATAAAGCGTCTGCTTGCCACCGGTGCCCACCGTAATCTGCGCCGGCGTATAGGTCAGGCCATTTTCGCGCAGGAACTTGGCGCAGATCGCGGCTTTCAGCTCGGGAATGCCATCAACGGCGGTATATTTCGTCCGTCCCGCATCAATCGCACGCTTGGCAGCGTCCTTGATGTTCTGCGGCGTGTCAAAATCCGGCTCGCCCGCGCCCAGGCCGATCACATCCTTGCCTGTCGCTTTCAGCTGGGCTGCCTTGGTGGTGACAGCGATGGTCGGCGAAGGTTTCACGCGCGCCAGCGTGTCGGACAAGAAGGGCATGATCGGCTCCTGATTTGTCATTTCCGGCTTTTGCTCTTATGGATGGCCCCTGACCCAATCAAGCGATATCGACCGACAGGAGAGGCAAGATGGCGGAAAATGATTCAACAGCCACGTGGTTTTCGGCAGAGGTGGCAACCTTTGGCGACCGGTTGGCCGGCGCGCGTGAAGCGGCAGGGCTCAGCCAGCCCGATCTGGCGAAACGGCTGGGCGTGCGCCTGACCACGGTGCAGGCCTGGGAGGATGATGCGTCAGAGCCGCGCTCCAACCGGTTGCAGATGCTGGCGGGCATGCTGAACGTCTCGATCCGCTGGCTCTTGACCGGCGAGGGCGACGGGCTTGACGCGCCCTCTGCGCCCGGCGTTCATGATGCGGCCACAGTCGAGGCGCTGGCCGATCTGTCGCGCATGCGCGCGCAGATGCTGGCGCTGGCGCAGGATCTGGGGCAGATGGAAACCCGGCTGCATCATCTGATGCGGCGCGAAGAGGTTGATGCAGCATGACGATGACTGAAACGGCTGAAGCGCGGCTCAAACGCATGAAGATGCGGTCCTGGCGGCGCGGGACCAAGGAAATGGATCTGGTGCTTGGCCCCTGGGCCGATGCGCATCTGGATGGTCTGACGGCGGCGCGGCTCGACGCGTATGAGGTTCTGCTCGCCGAAAATGACCAGGATCTGATGGCCTGGATCTTTGGTCAGGCCGAGCCAAAACCCGAGGTGGCGACCCTGCTGGCCGAGATCGCGGGATATGCCCGCGACAGATTGCGTAAGGTTTGAGCAAAAACCGGCGCTAGTTTACGGAATGTTTGTTGTTTGTGCTGATTCTGCCCCTGTTTCTATGAAGGCGGAGATCACGCATGACCCATCAGGCCCCCGTTCTGGACGGCTCGCACAAGCTTCTGACGGCTGGCTATCTTGACAGTCTTGCGCTGGTCGAACGGCTGCACCGCCTTTTGCTCGATGTCATCAAGGATGAGTTTGAGCGGCTGGCGATCCTTGAGATCAATTCGGTGCAGGCGCTTTTGTTGTTCAACATCGGCGAGAATGAGGTGACGGCGGGGGAGCTGAAAAGCCGCGGCTATTATCAGGGCAGCAACGTCAGCTATAACCTGAAAAAGCTGGTGGATCTGGGCTATATGCACCACCAGCGCTCAGAACTTGACCGCCGCTCGGTGCGGGTGCGGCTGACGGAAAAGGGGCGGCGGGTGCGGCTGGTGCTGAACGACCTGTTTGCCCGCCATGCCGACGTGCTGATGAAAAAAGCCGTGATCGACGCCGCCGGGATGGAAGAGGTGAACCATTCCCTCAAACGGCTGGAGCGGTTCTGGACCGATCAGATCCGCTATATCTACTGATGCAGCCTACCGCCGCCATAGCTGCGCATGGGTGGCAAACCGCCCTTGCAGCTTGGCCAGCAGCCGGTTGGCCAGCCCCGGATGCGGCAGATCGCCCGCCGCCAGCCGGTCCAGCGCCACCTCGGGCGGGCAGGGGCGGCGGCTGATGGGATCGTAATAGCGCGGATAGGCGATCAGCGCCGCATGCACCAGCTGATCCAGCGTGGGGCGCGGCAACAGCCCGCCATCCGCCGCGCGCAACCGGCGCGCAGGCACCGGCCCCAGATCGTGCGTCAGCCCCCAGCCCGCATAAAACGGCGCGCCCAGACAGGTCACCGGCTTGCCCCGGAGCAGCGCCTCGAAGCCGAGCAGGCTGGTCATTGTCCAGATCTCATCACAGGCGTCAATCAGCACCACCGGGTCGGCGCGGGTGGCAACGACATCGGCCAAACCGTTCAGATCGCCAGCAGAAATGGCACCGGGCCGCAGCCCCGCCTCGACATCGGGGTGCGGTTTGTAGACCAGCACCGCAGCCGGATGCGCCGCCCGCGCCGCCTGCAACAGCGCAAGGTTGCTGCGCACGGTGCCGCCACCCTTCAGGATGGACGCGTCATCCTCTACCTGTCCCGGCACCAGAACGCGGTGCCCCGGCGGCAGATCGGGCCGCGCGCCGGGCAGATTGTATTTCGTCAGCCCCAGCGCCACCAACCGCGCCCGAAGCCGGGCCGCGCGGTCCAGCCCGCCGGGCGGCGGCGGGGTCAGGATCAGCCGCTCCAACCGGCTTTCGCGGCTGGGGTCGTAGTAGATCCCCAGATCATCGGTCACCAGCGACAACGGTGGCACCAGATCGGCCCCGAGACCGCGCGAGCGTAAAAACCCATCCTCGACCCGGCGCAGCTTTGCACCTTGCTGTGCCAACCCTTCGGTCTCTTTCCCGGCCCAGACCAGAATGCCCCGGCCTTTCACGTCCCCCGGCACATCGCGGAAGATCAAGGGTTTTTCCTGCCCGAACACCGCCTGCAACCGTCCGCGTTTCCACAGCCGCATGCCGACCGCGACATGCCCCGCCCGGTCTCCGCGAAAGGCGCGTACCTCGGCTTCCAGCTGATCCACCGCCTCATCAAAGCTGCACAGCCGGTCGCGGCAGGGGTCGTACCAGACCGGCGCCAGGATCATGGCGGCGGCAAAGAGTTGCACCTTTGTCAGCTTGCGGCCGCGCCGGGGCAGGGGGCCAGCGTCATGGGTCAGGCCCCAGCCGGCGTAAAACGGCTGGCCAAAGACATGCGGGCGATGCCCGGCCAGAATAGCCTCGAACCCCAGTTGCGACGAGACGGTGTAGACGGCAATTGCCCCCTCCAGCAGCGCATGGGGCGAGACCGCGTCGGCCAGCAGCGTCACCCGGTCGGACACATCTGCCACCGAATAGTGGCCGCCCCGCAGGCCAAGTGCCGTTTCGGGATGCACCTTGAGCACAATCCGCGCCTGCGGATGTGCGTCCATCGCCGCACCCAGCATTTGCGCAAAGCTTTGCGCGCTTGCGCCGGAGTGCCGGATCGAGGCATCGCCGCGTGTCTGATCGACCACCAGCACATAGCCCGGTTCCGGCAGCGGCAGCGCAGGGTCGTGCATGTTGTATTTTGACAGATCCAGTGCCCGAAGCCGCGCGATTCCGTCCCGCGCCCGGGTCAGAAGGTTCGAATCGTCCAGATGATCGGTGGCGAGGGTCTGCTCCAGCCGCGACGGACCTGCGCTGTCGAAATGCACGCCCAGCGGGTCAATCATCAGCCCCAGCGTGCCACCGCCCAACCGCCCCGGCCGGACGCCGCGCAAAAACGCATCTTCCAGCCGGATCAGCGGCACCCCGCGCCGGGCCGCGACAGCCTCACCGCGGTGGGCATAGGGGCTGCGGCCCCAGACCACCACGCCATCCTGTGGCCCTGGCAGACCCAGCGCCAGATCGTGGCCGCTCAGGTGCAGAATGCGACGCAGCCGCCGGTCGCGCAGAAAGCCCGCGTTGTAATGATAAAGCCGCCGGGGAACGTCCCCGGCGGCTTTTGGTCTGTCATCGGGTTGCGGTGCCAATCCGGCCTCAGCCGCCTGTGCCCACGTCGGACAGCGAATTGGCCGCACCCGCCGTGCCGGTGATCGCCGACAGCGTTTTCTGCCACTGCACGAACGGCGCTTCGGTGACATAAACCGTATCCTGATCGCGCACCACGAAATCGCGCGCCTCGAACATGCCGGTGGGTTGGGTCAGATCCAGCACGTACACCATCCGCTGATCGCCGCGCAGATCCTTGCGGCCCAGGACCGCATTCGCAATTTCTGCCGGTTCGTTGCGGAACACGAACACCCCGGTCGGATCGGCCAGGTTGGTGTTCAGCCCGCCCACAATCGCAATCGCCTCAATCGCCGACAGGGTCTGCGTGGCGAACGGCACCCGGTTCTGGGCCCCGGTCGCGCCAAGCGCCACAAAGGCGCGGGTGTCGCGTTCGACCACGATCTTGTCGCCCGGGCGCAGGGCAATGTCGAGCGACGGGTTGGAATACAGATCCTGAAGCCAGACTTTTCCGGTGTGATTTCCACGGGTAACGCGGATCACCGCAACCTCGGGTTCAATCGAGACCCCACCGGCGCGGGCAATCATCGCCGACAGATTGCGGGTTGGCCGTTCGATGGTATAGACGCCATTGGCCCCGACCGAGCCTTGTACCGACACGGCAGACCCATCGCCCGCCAGCCGCGACACGGTGACTTGCGGGTCTGGCGTCTGGGTATCCAGCTTGCGGGTGATCGCGCTGCGCAGGCCCTCGGGGGTCTGCCCGGCGGCCTTGATCCGGCCGGCATAGGGCACAAAGATGTAGCCCTGACCATCGACCTGCACCTCTTCGAGGGCAGAAACGCGCTGGCCGGTGTTGCCCAGAAGCGGGTCGTCGCGGACGTTTTCAAAGATGGTCAGGCCCAGCGTGTCGCCGGAATTGATCGTATCTGACCCCACCACACCCGCATTGAGGAAGCCGGACGAAAACCCGAACGCGGGGATGACGGCGGTCGCGCGGGTCACGCGCTGGTTGACGGTGACAATAAAGGCGTCCCCTTCTTTCAGCACCGACCCTTTGAAAATCTCGGCCTTGTTCGGCCCTGATCGCGGCAGGCCGCAGGCCGCCGTGGTTGCCATGAGGGCAACAAGGCAGAGGGCTTTCGCCCCCTTTGATGTAAGCACTTTCACTGCCCGGGCTCCTTTAGCTGGATTTGCCTCAAGTTTTGCCTGCAAGGCTACAGAATGAATTGAGAAAACGCCAGCCTTGGGTTTTGCGCTCAGTTCACCAGCCGCAACTGTTGCCGTGGTGCCGCGCTTCCCGAAACCAGTGCATCATAGGGATCTTCGGCCGAAAGCATCATATCGACCACCTGCCGCAGCACTTCGCGCCGCCCGCGCGCAGAGTAAAAACCGCCGGTGATCTGGCTGGTTTCCAGCAGGTAGTGCCGGTAATCGCGGTAGGCGCGGGCATCGGGGCGGTTGGGGCGGGCGAAAAACCGGGCGATGGGTTGATGCGATACAAATTCGGGCTTGGCATAGACCGCCGCGCCAAAGGTTTTCAGCGGCATGCCACGCCACAGCACCTGTTGCCCTGCGGTGGAATTGACCGTCACCGCCGATCTCGCGTGGTTCAAAAGTTGCGCCAGCTTGCCGCCGCGCACGAAATGCACCCGCCCCGTTACCCCGTGCACCTGCGCCAGCCGGCGGATTTCGGCCTTCAGCGGCGCGCGCCCGTCTTCCAGCGGATGGGCCTTGAACACCAGATGGTGATGCGAGGCAGCCCCTTTGGCAAACCCCTCCATCACCACCGCCAGAAACTCGGACATGGTCTTGAACGGCGAATGCATCTGAAAGCTGGCATCATGTTCCAGCTGCAAAAGCACCAGATGATAGGGAAAGCCGCCATGTTTGATGCGGAATTGCGCGATCATCCGTTCCCAGCGGTGAAACGGCAGCAAGATCAGCCGTTGGCAATACAGCAGAAATTCCTGCCACACCGTTTGCTTGCGATGCGGCCGGAAATTGCGGAAATCCCAGAACCCGGTCAGCACAAACCAGTGATAGAGCGCGCCCCAGAAAATATGCTGGCGCATGTCGCCCCAGCGGGCTGGGGCCTCGGGCTGGTCCATTTCCGCTTTGGCCAGGGCGGCCTGCATGTCGGCCACTGACATCTGCATCAGCTTTGAGTGCCCATTCACACCGCCGCGTTCGTAGGTCACCCAATGCGGGCGCAGATAGCCCTCTTCAAACACATGCACCATGACGCCCGCCGCTTGTGCGGCCAGAACCGCCTGCGCGTGGATCGGGCGGGTGTCGCCATAAAGCACCAGATCGGTGATCGCCAGATCGCGCAGCAGGGTGGCAATCCGCTCTGGCCAATGCTCTACCGGGTCGCGGAACGGGATGAATGTGGCACCCGACGGCCAGAAGGCGCGGTCGCCCCGGTTGAACCCGACCCGCCAGACCTGTGCCCCCGCCGCGCCCAGCATCTTGCCCAGACGCTGGAAAAAGGGCCCGTGTGGCCCTTGCAGAAACAGAAATCGGCGGTCTTGCCCGGTCGTGCGCATCTTGTCCGTCAGTGTTTCCGGCAGCAGCATCGCCCCGGCTGGTTACTCTTTAGCGAGCCCCTAAGGTCAAAGCACGGCGAATTTTAGGCAAAATCTGTCCGGTCTTGCGCAGAGTTTTGTCGCAGGCTAGGCATATTCGCAAAGGAGAACCGCCATGTTCACAGGGATCGTCAGCGATATTGGTGAGGTGCTGGAGACAGAGCAGCAGGGCGACCTGCGCGCCCGGATCGGCACCCGCTATGATGTCAGCGGCATCGACATCGGGGCGTCGATCTCGTCAGACGGGGTCTGCCTGACGGTGATCGCCACCGGCACCAGCCCGCGGAATTGGTACGATGTGCAGATTTCGGCGGAAACCGTCAGCAAGACCAACCTTGCGCGCTGGAAACCCGGCGCGCGGGTCAATCTGGAACGCGCGCTGAAGGTCGGCGACGAGCTGGGCGGCCATATCGTGTCGGGCCATGTCGATGGCGTGGCTGAAGTGGTGGCCGTGACACCGCAAGGCGACAGCCTGCGCGTCACCTTCCGCGCGCCGCGTGACCTTGCGCGCTTCATCGCGCCCAAGGGCTCGGTGGCGCTGAACGGCACCTCGCTGACGGTGAACGAGGTGGATGGCACCGATTTCGGCATCAACTTCATTCCGCATACGCAAAAGGCCACCACCTGGGGCGATGTGGCGGTGGGTGACCGCGTCAATCTGGAGGTGGACACCATGGCGCGCTACGTGGCGCGGCTGCGGGAATGGGAATGACAGCAGGCATCGGCCACAACGGCGGGCCGGAACTGACCGGGCTTTCGTGGCGCACCCATTGCTGGCGCGCGGCGCGCGCCCGGCTGGTGCCGGTCCTGCCGCTGGAGGTGGTGCGCCTGCGGGTGCGCCGCGCTGCCGAATTGGGGCTGGAGTACAAGACTTATGCCGGGATCCGCGCCAGCACCGGCCATGATCTGGTGGCGTTTCTGTTTTCCTCCAACGCCTTGCGCATCCTGCGCACGGGGCAGGCGCTGCCCGCCGACCGCGCGGCAAAACTGGCCGCCATTCAGTCTGCCGGTCTGATCGGCCTTGCCCTGCCGCCCTTGCCAGCCACAGCGCTGGCGCAGGCCGCCCCGATGCTGACCCAAACTCACCGCGCCCCGCACCATCTGGCCACCTTTGCCGAGGCCCGCCACCGCCTGCGCGAGCTGCTGGGCAAGACGCCCTCTGATACCGTGCTGCTGATCGGCGATCACGGGCTGGAGGCAGAGTGGTGCGCGGCGGGTCGTCTGGCCGGATACCTGCCGGCAGAGCGCTATTTCGCCCCCTGATCCCGCGCGTTTTTGCATCGGCTGCACAGGTGTTCTGCACGGGCAGCCTCTGGCTTTTGCGGGCCTGTCGGGGTAAAGCCAGACAAACCGCTCAGGAACCCACCGCATGACCCAGTATTCGGACGCCATCTCTTCTGTCGAAGACATCATCGACGACGCGCGCAACGGTCGCATGTTCATTCTGGTGGATCATGAAGACCGCGAGAATGAGGGTGATCTGGTGATCCCGGCGCAGATGTGCACGCCGCAGGCGGTGAACTTCATGGCCACCTATGGCCGGGGTCTGATCTGCCTTGCGCTGACCGCCGACCGCGTCGATCAGCTGGGTCTGCAACCGATGAGCCCGAAGAACTCATCGCGTCTGGCGTCGGCCTTTACCCTGTCGATCGAGGCGCGCGACGGGATTTCCACCGGCATTTCCGCCGCAGACCGGGCGCGCACCGTGTCAGTCGCCATCGACCAGACCAAGGGCCCGCAGGATATCGCCACCCCGGGCCACGTGTTTCCGCTGCGCGCGCGCGATGGTGGTGTTCTGGTCCGCGCCGGTCATACCGAGGCGGCGGTCGATGTGTCGCGGCTGGCCGGGCTGAACCCGTCAGGCGTGATCTGCGAAGTGATGAACGATGACGGCTCGATGGCGCGTCTGCCAGACCTGATCCTGTTTGCGCAAAAACACGGGCTGAAGATTGGCACGATTTCCGACCTGATCGCCTATCGCCGCCGCAACGACAATCTGGTGAAACTGACCGAAGAGCGCGCCGTTACGTCAGAATATGGCGGCGACTGGACCATGCGGATCTATACCGATGTGACCGAAGGCGCAGAACATGTGGTCCTGATCAAGGGCGACATCACCACGCCCGGCCCGGTGCTGACCCGGATGCACACGCTCGACCCGCTGCTCGACGTGGTGGGCCTTGGCGGGGCAGGGCGCACGGCGGAATTCGCCGATGCGATGAGCCTCATCGCCACTGAGGGGCGCGGTGTGCTGGTCTTGCTGCGCGAGCTCGACCGCAAGCTGATCTCGGATACCGAAGCCTCGCCGCAGACGCTGAAGCAATACGGCATCGGCGCGCAGATTCTGGTGTCGCTGGGGGTTAACGAGCTGACCCTGCTGACCAATTCGCCGCAGCCCAAGATTGTCGGGCTGGATGCTTACGGCTTGTCGATCACCGGCACCCGCCGGATCACGGAGTAAACCATGGCCACGCACGAGTCCCATTACACCCTGCCGCTGCCGGAATTTGACCGGCCGGTAAAGCTGCTGATCGTGGTCGCGCCCTATTACAAGGATATCGCCGACAACATGGTCGCAGGCGCGCGCGCCGTCGCGACCGCCTGTGGGGCCGAGGTTGATCTGGTCGAGGTGCCCGGCGCGCTGGAAGTGCCGACCGCCATTGCCATGGCCGACCGTCAGGCGAATTATGATGGCTATGTCGCCCTTGGCTGCGTGATCCGGGGCGAGACCACGCATTACGACACCGTCTGCAATGACAGCAGCCGCGCCCTCAGCCTGCTGGGTCTGCAAGGGGCCTGCATCGGCAACGGCATCCTGACAGTGGAAAACCGGCCGCAGGCCGAGGTGCGGGCCGATCCGGCGGGGCAGAATAAAGGTGGCGGCGCTGCGGCAGCGGCCTTGCACCTGATCGCGCTTTCGCGCAAATGGGCGGGCCAGACGAAAGGGATCGGGTTCCGCGCATGACAGAGTCAAAATCGGCAGCAAAACCGAGCAACGCCGAGAAAAAGCAGATGCGCTCTGCCGCGCGGCTTTACGCTGTGCAGGCGCTGTTCCAGATGGAAGTCTCGGGCCAGACCATCAAGGCGGTGTGCCGCGAGTTCGAGACGCACCGCTTTGGCGCGACCTATGACGAGGGCGAGTTTGTCGAAGGCGATGTGGATCATTTCCGCGCGCTGGTCGATCACGCGGTAAACTTTCAGGCGCTGGTCGATCAGATGACCGACCGCGCTCTGGTGGCCAAATGGCCGATCGACCGGATCGACCCGGTGCTGCGCGCGCTGTTCCGCGCTGCCGGGGCCGAGATGACGCAGATGGCGACGCCGCCGAAAGTGGTGATCACCGAATTCGTCGATGTGGCCAAAGCCTTCTTTCCCGAAGGAAAAGAATCCAAGTTCGTCAACGCCGTCCTCGATCATATGGCGCATGAGGCCAAGCCCGAAGGGTTCTGATGCGTCATATGTCAGATCTTTTTTCAGGAGCCTGACCATGACCCGTTTTACCCTTGCCCTCGCCGCCAGCCTCGGCCTTGCCGCCTGCCTGCCCGCCGGGGCCGATGCCGTGCCGTCTGAGTACCTTGCCATCGAATGGACGCTGGTGTCGATCAACGGCCAGCCGTTTACGGCGACGGGCAAGATCGACCTCAGCACACCCGGCAGCATCGCCGGGCAGGGGCCGTGCAACCGCTTTTCCGGCAGCTATGACGGCACCTTGCCCGAGTTCCGCCCCGGTGCCATCGCGGCCACCCGAATGGCCTGCCCCGATCTGGCCGCCGAATCGGCGATGCTTGCGGCACTGGCCGAGATGACCCGCGCCGAGGTAACAGGGCCAGTGACCCTGCTGCTGACCGGGGCAAAGGGCGGCAGCATGGAATTTGCCCGGCCGATGAACTGACCCGCCGCCGCTGCCCGCAGCACAATCTTGTGACGGTGGCGTGAAAAGCCTGCGGCGAAATGGCCCTTTCGCTTTGCCGCAGGCGCGCTAAGGTTTTGTTCTGATCAGGAGCACAGACATGCCCAAGCTTATCCGCCTCTACATCGTCAATGTCGCTATCGGCTTTGGCATCGCCGCTGCCTTTGTGGCTGGGCTGGTCTGGCTGGATGTCGCCGGGCTGCAACGTCTGATCCTGAACTCACCGATGGGTTGGGTCGCGGCGCTGATGATGGTGATGTTCAATGGCGTGGTGTTTGCCGGGGTGCAGTTTGCCATCGCTGTCATGCGGATGGCCGGGCCGGAGGATACACCGCCACGCGGCCGCAGACAGCCGCTGGTGCCGGTCCGGGTCGAAGTCCCTGTGTCCCGTCGGCAGCATGCACATCGCCGATAGCTCTGGGTCCGTGGCAGGCCGCATCGGCGGGGCCGAACATGTCACCGGACAACAATAGGCGGTTTTTCGCCTGCCGGATCAAGCCGTTACCTTACGCGGCGTAAGTTCACGACGGATCGCAAATGCGTGAGGCGCGGGAACTTTCCGCGTTTTCATCCGTTTCCTCCGCGACCGGCACGAGAGAGGCCGGTGTGTGAGAAAAGGATATAATGATGACAGTCAAACTCCGCACCCTTGGTGCCGGCGTGCTGGCCATTGCCGCCGCCCAAGTCGCTTTTGCGCCTGCCGCTGTGGCGCAAGTCGCCATCACGGGCGTTGAGGCTCTTGATGACCGCATCGACGACATCAATGATGATGTTGCAGATGATTTGGCGCGCGCCGAAGATGCGGCGCGTTTTGGCAGCCCAGAGTTCCAACCCGGATTCAGCGGCAGCGCTTCGCTGGGCTATTCGGGCAAGACCGGCAACAACGAGTCGCAAGACATCACCGCCGGTGTGCGTCTGCGCTATGCGCAGGGCCAGTTCGTTCAGACGATTGGTGCCGCACTCGATTTCGCCGAGGCGAACAATACTGCGACCAAAGAAGACGTGTTTGTCGTCTATGACGCCAACTACTACTTTGACCAGAACTTCTATGGCTTCGCACTTGCCCGTCTGCAAACCAACGGTCTGGCCGAAACCGTTGACGATAACCGTCGTGATGCGTTCCTTGGCTTCGGTCCGGGCTATCGCATCGTGAACACGCCGGACGTTTCCTGGCGCGTACAGGCTGGTATCGGCGTCAGCTACCTGCAGGACGGTGCCCGCAATTCGACCACGGAAACCGGCTATCTGGCCGCGTCGCGGTTCTTTTACCGGATCAACGACAACTTCTTCGTGACGAATGATACCGATGTGCTGAAGTCGGATTCGGCGCTGCGCGCGAACAACGATCTGGGCCTGAACGTCAAGATGACCGACGCGTTCTCGACCCGGATCAGCTATCTGAGCGAGTACAACGATAGCCGCGCCATCAAGACCGACAACAAGCTGGGCGTTTCGCTGGTGTTCGGCTTCTGAGCCGGAAAACCCCACACAGCAGAAAAGGGGCGGAGAAATCCGCCCCTTTTTCGTGTCTGCCGTGAAGAGTAGGGTGGCGGGCCCGCAGCAGCCGTGGGTGGCATGGTTTCCCGAGAGCCAGAGGTCTCAGGTGGGCACCAGGTAGCAAGACCAGGATCTTGCCAGAGCCAGCATCCATTCGTTTGCTTATCGGCCACTGGAAAAAAGCCCCAGCACGCGAAGAGCAGCACCCGCCACCACAACAGATAGGCGTAGCGCAGGCTCAGGGCAAGAGGCGGTTCACGGCATTTGCCGCCCTGAACGCCAATGGCCCGACTCCCAGCGACAGAATGAACGCGATTGGCCAGGCCAGCACAAAGCCCTGGCCCCATTGCGACAGGAACACCGGGGTGATCCCCAGCTTCAGGGCGCTCATGATGCCGCTCATCAAAGCGGCCATGCTGCCAGAGATAAAAACCTGCGCCAGAATAACGATACGGGTGGAATGGGTCATTTTGATATGTCCTTGGGTGACTGTTTCCCCATGGGTTCGCCGGGTTGCCGACGACAGTCCCGCGCAAACGCGGTGCCGGAATAACCAACCGGCCAGACACTTTCTTGGTAGGCGCGGATTAAGCAGGGCGGGCATAAAGTCAAACCCCCTTGTCAGATGTTCACCTTTTATTCATACTGATGCGATGGATATTGCACCCGAAACCTTGCCTGTGATGCCCGGTCAGCGCCTTGCCCGTGGGGTGGCGCGGGCCTTGCGCGACATGGGGTTTGTGACCGTGGAAGAGCTGGTGCCGACCCCCGGCCTGCGCGTCGATCTGATGGCGCTTGGCCCCAAGGGGCAGGTCTGGGTGATCGAATGCAAATCCTGCCGCGCCGATTATCAGGCCGACCGCAAATGGCAGGGCTATCTGCCGTGGTGCGACAGGTTTTTCTGGGCGGTGGATGCCGATTTTCCGACCGGACTGTTGCCCGAGGAAACCGGCCTGATCCTGGCGGATGCTTATGGCGCTGAAATCATGCGGATGGGGCCGGAAACCCCGCTCGCCCCCGCCCGGCGCAAGGCCGTGCTGCAGGGCTTTGCCCGCCATGCCGCGCTGCGCCTTCAGGCGCTGCGCGACCCTGCCGGGGTTATTTCCGCCTGGGCTTAGCTTTGCCGCCGCCTGCGCCCTTGCTGCCGCCCATGGCGCGCACAGCCTCTGCCGCGGCGCGCAGCTCTTCGGCGATTTCCTCGGCCTCTTCCGGCTCGAAATCCAGCGGCAGCTCGACGCCGCCATCGGCCTCGATATAGATGCGAACCATTCCGGCCGAGGTCGGCCCGATCTGAAGGTTTGCGGCGATTTCGCTTTCCTTGTCGATGCCCATTGCGGCCCCCTTGCTGATGCAGACCTTGCCCTAGCGCCCTTTGCGCTGTTTCGCAAGCCGCACGCCACCGCCGTGCCCGGTTGCGGGAACCGGCCATCGCAGACACATTTTGCGCCAAACCCTGCTTGCAATCCAAAGCAAGGGGCGTTAAATCGCCCCCAAGTGCCGGCTTAGCTCAGTTGGTTAGAGCACTAGATTGTGGATCTAGGGGTCCCCCGTTCGAGCCGGGGAGCTGGTACCATCCTTCCTTGCATAACCCATGCCAAAGCCCCCCTTTTCGGGGGCTTTGGCATGGGTCTGTGCCGCGCGCGGTTTCCCGCGGCTGTCGCGGTCACCACTCTTTCCCTCACCGTAACGCTTGGCTATGGTCGCCCTCCGACCGAGAGGGAACGCCATCACCATGACGCCAGACACCACCCGCCGCATCGCGCAGACCATTGCCACCGAGATCAACGCGCAAACCCCGCAAGTCACCGCCGCCGTGGCGTTGCTGGATGAGGGTGCCACCGTGCCCTTCATCGCGCGCTACCGCAAAGAGGTGACGGGGGGCCTGGACGATTCGCAGTTGCGCCTGCTGGCCGAGCGGCTGGTCTACCTGCGCGAGATGGAACAGCGGCGCACGGCGATCGCGGGCTCGATCACCGAACAGGGCAAGATGACCGATCCGCTGGCGCTGTCGATTGCCAAGGCCACCACCAAGGCCGAGCTGGAAGATATCTACCTCCCCTACAAGCCCAAACGTCGCACCAAGGCGATGATCGCCCGCGAAAACGGGTTGCAGCCGCTGGTCGATGCGATTCTGGCCGACCGCAGCGCCGACCCTGCCATGCTGGCGGCGGGCTATGTGACCGAAGCCGTCGCCGATGTGAAAGCCGCGCTGGAAGGCGCGCGCGACATCATCGCCGAAGGCCTGTCCGAAAACGCCTCCCTGCTGGGCCGCTTGCGCGAGCATATGAAAAAGGTCGCCCGGCTGTCGGCCAAGGGGATCGCCGGCAAAGAGACCGAGGGCGCGAAGTTCTCGGATTACTTCGCCCATAACGAGGCCTGGGCCACCGCCCCCAGCCACCGCGTTCTGGCCATGCTGCGCGGCCGGAACGAGGGCTTTCTGACCATCGACCTCGACATCGACCCCGATGCCCCGCGCGGCCAGAGCCCGGCCGAACAGGCTTGCGGTGCTGCGCTGTCGGCAAGCACGAAAGGCGCTGCCGATGCCTGGCTGCGCGAAGCGGCCAGCTGGGCTTGGCGGATCAAGCTGAAAACCTCGCTCACCCTCGATCTGATGGGCGAGATGCGCGACCGGGCCGAGGCCGAGGCGATCAACGTCTTTGCCCGCAACCTGAAAGACCTGCTGCTGGCAGCCCCTGCGGGCGGCAAGGCCACCATGGGCCTTGATCCGGGCATCCGCACCGGGGTCAAGGTGGCGGTGGTGGATGGCACCGGCAAGGTGGTGGCGACCGATACCGTTTATCCGTTCCAGCCCAAGAACGACCTGCGCGGCGCGCAGGTGGGAATCGCCCAACTGATCGGCAAGCACAAGGTGCAGCTGATCGCCATCGGCAACGGCACCGCCAGCCGCGAAACGGAAAAGATGGTGGCCGATCTGCTGGCCGTGCTGCCCGGGGCCGAAAAGCCGGTCAAGGTCATCGTGTCCGAGGCCGGGGCTTCGGTCTATTCCGCCTCGGAACTGGCGGCGAAGGAATTCCCCGATTTGGACGTCAGCTTGCGCGGCGCGGTCAGCATCGCCCGCCGGTTGCAAGACCCGCTCGCCGAGCTGGTCAAGATCGAGCCCAAATCCATCGGCGTCGGCCAGTATCAGCATGATGTCGACCAGCACCGTCTGGGCCGCTCGCTGGAAGCGGTGGTCGAAGACGCGGTGAACGCCGTCGGCGTCGACCTCAACACCGCCTCCGCGCCCTTGCTGGCCCGGGTCTCTGGCGTGGGGGCAGGTCTGGCCGAGGCGATTGTGGCCCACCGTGACGCCAATGGCCCGTTCAACACCCGGCGCGAACTGTTGAAGGTCGCCCGCCTCGGGCCAAAGGCGTTCGAGCAGGCCGCAGGCTTTTTGCGCATTGCGGGCGGCAAGGAGCCGCTGGACGCGTCATCCGTCCATCCCGAAGCCTATGAGGTGGCCCGCCGCATCACCGCCGCCTGCGGCCGCGACATCCGCAGCCTGATGGGAGATGCCGCCGCGCTGCAAAAGCTCGACCCGCGTCAGTTCATCGACGACCGCTTTGGCCTGCCCACAGTCAAGGACATCCTGTCCGAGCTGGAAAAGCCGGGCCGCGACCCGCGCCCCAGCTTCCGCACCGCGACCTTTACCGAAGGCGTGAACGAGATCCGCGATCTGAAACCGGGCATGATGCTGGAAGGCACCGTCACCAACGTCGCGGCCTTTGGCGCCTTTGTCGATGTCGGTGTGCATCAGGATGGTCTGGTCCATGTCAGCCAGCTTGCAGACCGCTTCGTCAAAGACCCGCATGAGGTGGTGAAAGCCGGCGATGTGGTGCAGGTCCGCGTGGTTGAGGTTGATGCGGCCCGCAAGCGCATCGCGCTGACCATGCGCAAAGACAGCGCCGACGCGCGGGAAAACGCCCGCGAGCGCGCGGCGGACCGCGCCGACAAACCCGCCCCTCGCGGCAAACCGCTGCCGATGCAGGCGGCACCGCAAGGGGCGGCTCAGGGCACCAGCGCCAATCCCTTTGCCGATGCGCTGCGGGGCAAGTTCGGGAAATAAGATGAGTATTTGGACCAAGATGAAATCCGGAGGCTGGTCTTCGGGTTTCATCTTGGAAAAAATACTCCCGCCGGAGGCATCTGACGGCCGGGCAGGGCGGCCCGGCTGTCAGTTCGCCTTGCGCTTGGGCAGGAACGGCAGGGGGGCGACCGGCACGCCGTCTTCGATCAGCTTTTTCGCCTCTTCCGGCCGGGCCTCGCCATAGATGGCGCGTTCGGGGGCGGTGCCGTCATGCATCGCCCGCGCCTCGGTCACGAAGTTCATGCCGACATATTCCGAATTGGCCTCGACCTGCGCGCGCAGCGCGGCGAGGGCCTGTTCCCGGTCATTTTGCGGCTGCGAGAGGGTGCGGGGGGCAGGGGGCTGGGTGGGTGGCAGGGCGGCCGATCGGGCAGGGCGCACGGAAGGGGCCATCAGCAGCTTTTCCACCTGTTCCGAGCCGCAGACCGGGCAGGTGACATGGCCCGCGGCGTGCAAAGTCTCATAGGCCCCGGCAGACTGAAACCAGCTGTCGAATTCATGGGCTTGCGCACATTTCAGGTTGTAGCGGATCATCTGGGCACCAATGCAACGCGGCGGCTTGCCTCTGTCACAGCTAACAATCCCCGGCCCGAATTCAAGCGGGCTTTTCGCTGACAGGAAGGCGCACCAGCCTTTGCCCCTTGAACGACAGCTGCGACAGCAGGCTGCGCAGGTCCGGTTCTGCCACTTTGCGCGCCGCTTTCCTGGCATCAAACCATTTGCGTTGCCGCTGCTTGCGCTCGGGGAACTTGTCGGCAAGCCCGGTCACGCGCAGCGCAAAAACGCTGACAACGCAGGCGATCGGGTCTTTTTGCCCGCGCAACTTGTCATAACTGTAAAATCCGAGCGGGTCCGTGGCATCAGGGCTGCCCTGAACCCCCGCCTCTTCCCAGGCTTCGGTCATCGCAGTCTCGGCGGGTGTCTTGCCAGCCATCGGCCAGCCCTTTGGCACAATCCAGCGTCCGGTGTCGCGGCTGGTGATCAGCAGCACCTGCACCCGGCCACGATGCATCCGCCAGCACAGGGCGGCGTGCTGGCTGGCCCCCCCTTCCGTCGGGGTCAGGGTGAACTGGTCTGCTGCTGCTGGTTTCATGCCGTCGGTATCGTTTCTGCGTCGTGCCTGTAAAAGGGCGGAAAAATCAAAGGGCGGGAAAAGCCGCGCCTGGTTGGTCCGGGTCGGAGTTTGATTTTTCAATATGGGTGACTTTTCCAAAAGATAACACCCCCCCGAGAGACAAAACCGCTGTCCAGACTGACATATACGTGGTTGCGGTTTGATCTTTCCCCGGTCAGCCCTATCTGCGCAAGATACAAGATATGGATCAGCAGGAAGCGGTGTGGGCATGCGTCGTCGGACATTTCTGCGGAAAACTGCGCTGAACGGTATGGCCGTCTGTCTGGCTGCAACCGGGCTGCTGGCGGCGTCGGGGGATATGGTGGCGAAAGCTGCGGCGGGCGGGTTTTCCTTTGCCTCGATCGACGGTGGCCGCATTGAGCTGGACGACTGGCGCGGCCATCCGGTGCTGGTGGTGAACACCGCGTCGCTGTGCGGGTTTGCGGGCCAGTTCGATGATCTGCAAGCGCTGCACGATCGCTATGGCGCGCGCGGGCTGCTGGTGCTGGCGGTGCCGTCAGATGACTTCAGTCAGGAACTGGCCGATGCGCAGGCGGTCAAGGAATACTGCGCGATCCGCTTTGATCTGACCCTCGCCATGACCGACATCACCCATGTCCGGGGGCCGCAGGCGCATCCGTTCTATCAATGGCTGGCGGTCGCGCATGGCTTTGCCCCGGGCTGGAATTTCAACAAAGTGCTGCTCGGCGCGGAGGGTGAGGTGCTGGGCACCTGGGGCGCGTCGGTCAATCCGACCGCCGCTGCCATCACCGGGCAGATCGAGCCGTTGCTGCGCTGACCGGGGACCTGAAATCTGTGCCGCTGTTCATCGGGTCCGAGGTCTATCGCGGTTCGTCCTATGGTCCGGCGCATCCGTTGCGGGTGCCGCGGGTATCGACCGTGATGGATCTGGGCCGCGCCCTTGGCTGGCTGCCCGCCGTGCAATACCGCACCAGTCCGCGGGCCAAGCCTGCCGCGCTGGAACGGTGGCACACGCCGGAGTATGTGGCCGCCTTGCAGCAGGCCGAGGCGGAGGGCACGGTCACCGACGCCATCCGCGCGCGGCATCATCTGGGTACGCTGTCGAATCCGGTGTTTGCGCAGGTGTTTTCGCGCCCCGCCACCGGGGCCGGGGGCGTGATGCTGGCGGCAGAACTGCTGGCCAATGGCACCAGCGCCGTGCATGTGCCGGGCGGCGGCACCCATCACGGGCTGCCCGACCGCGCCAATGGCTTTTGCTACCTCAACGATCCGGTGCTGGCTGTGCTGGCGCTGCGCCGGGCGGGCATGGCCCGTGTGGCCTATATCGACATTGACGCGCATCATTGCGACGGGGTGCAGCATGGGTTTGCCGGTGATCCGCAGACCCTGCTGATCTCGACGCATGAAGAGGGGCGCTGGCCGTTCAGCGGCGCGCTCGACGATGACGGCGGCGGCAATTGCGTCAACCTGCCGCTGCCGCGCGGTTTTAACGATACGGAAATGCGGGCGGTGCTGGACGCGGTGATCCTGCCGCAGGTGCAGGCGCATCGCCCGGATGTGATCGTGCTGCAGGCCGGAGCGGATTCGCTGGACGAAGACCCGCTGTCACGGCTGTCGCTGTCGAACCGCGCCTATATCGGGGTGCTGCAAGCGCTGCTGCCGCTGGCCCCGCGCCTGTTGTTGCTGGGCGGTGGCGGCTACAATCCGTGGAGCGTGGGGCGCTGCTGGACAGCCCTCTGGGCCACGTTGGCGGGCTATGACATCCCTGACGAGCTGCCGGGCGAGGCGCAGGCGATCCTGCGCGCGCTCAGCTGGGGGGGTGGCGGGCGGCCGCCGCCGGCGCCGCATCTGCTGAACACGCTCATCGACCCCGCGCGCGAGGGGCCGCTCAGCCCCGACCTGCGGGCAAGGATCGCCCACCTGACACAGCGGTTGCGGGCATAGGGCTTTCCTTGCGGGCGCGCGGGCGGTAGATCAGGGCAAACAGCTTGCAAGGATCCCGCCCATGAAAATCGGCACCCGTGAGATCGGCCCCACCCATCCGCCTTTGGTGATCGCCGAAATCGGCATCAACCATGGCGGCAGTCTGGAGGTGGCCAAAGAGATGGTCCGTCTGGCCGCCGGTGCGGGCTGCGAGATGATCAAGCATCAGACCCATATCCTTGAAGACGAGATGACGGATGAGGCCAAGTCGATCTTTCCGCCCAACGCCGATGTGTCGATCTGGCATGTGATGGAACGCTGCGCCCTGTCGCTGGCGGATGAGGCCGAGCTGAAGCGCTATACCGAAGAGCTGGGGATGATCTGGATCTCGACCCCGTTCTCGCGCGCGGCGGCCGATTTTCTGGAAACCCTCGACGTGCCCGCCTACAAGATCGGCAGCGGCGAGGC
This sequence comes from Pseudotabrizicola sp. 4114, assembly GCF_031457365.1. Lineage (NCBI taxonomy): Bacteria > Pseudomonadati > Pseudomonadota > Alphaproteobacteria > Rhodobacterales > Paracoccaceae > Pseudotabrizicola > Pseudotabrizicola sp. 4114. The sequence goes on from NZ_JAVDWP010000003.1 coordinate 196,690, forward strand.
CGACAACCTGCCGCTGATCCGCCACATCGCGCGCAAGGGCAAGCCGGTGATTATGTCCACCGGCATGCAGACGATTGAAACCCTGCGCGCCAGCGTCGCCATACTGGATGCGGCGGGGGTGGACTATGCGCTGCTGGAATGCACCAACCTGTATCCGTCGCCGGCTGAAATCGTCAGCCTGCGCGGCGTGACAGATTTGAAGAATGCGTTTCCCAACGCGGTGGTGGGCTTTTCCGACCATTCCATCGGGCCGGAAATGGCGCTTGCATCGGTGGCGCTGGGGGCGTGCATTCTGGAACGGCACTACACCGATACCCGCTACCGCAAGGGCCCCGACATCATCAACTCGATGGACCCGGCGGAACTGCGGCTGCTGGTCGACCGCTCACGCGAGATCTGGATCGCCGCCAACAACCCCAAACAACGCTCCGCCCCGGAAGAAGATGTCTACCGCTTTGCCCGCGCCAGCGTGGTGGCCGACCGTGACTTGGCCGAGGGGCATGTGATCGAAGAATCCGACATCTGGGCCCGCCGCCCGGGCTCGGGCGAGATTGCTGGCTATGACTTCGACAAGGTGGTGGGCAAAACCCTGACCCGCGCGGTGACACGCAATACGCAGTTGAAATGGGGTGATCTGGCGTGACGGCTGGCGCAGGCCCGTTTGACCTCAACAGGACTTGGCATGATTGACACCGTGATCACCCACGTTCCGGGTATGGTGATCCCCGAAAGCCTTGGGCTTCGCAGGGAGGCGCCGCCGCGTGTCGAGGCCCCGACCGATGCCTTTTGGGAGCGCTACGATTCCACCACCCTGTTTTACATTGCCATGCACGACGCTGCGACATACCGGCTGCAGGTGTTTGCGCCGCCTTTGCTGAACTTCACGCCTGTTGTCCGTCGCGCACAGTTTTTTCTTGAGGATCAAAAGCTTGCGCCACCCCGCATCATTCACGGCGATAAGTTTGACCGTCTTGTCTTTGACAAAGCGCCGATGGGCGCGACGCTGAGAATGGCCATGACTGGCGTCGAAGGCGTGATGCCGGTTCTTGCCTGCGAACCGGCCCGTTTCGCAGGTCGCCGCGTGATTTATACCATGTCAAAGAACAATGATCTGGCCTGGATCAGGGACTGGATGGTCTGGTATCAGCGTAAGCACAAGGCGGACGCGGTTTTTTTCGTGGATAATGACAGCACCATCTACAGCGCAGACGCGCTTGCCGAAACGCTTGGCGCGGTGGAGGGTTACACGTCAGTCGCGTTGGCGCAGATCCCGTTTCGCTATGGGCCTGACTTTGCAACTGCCAGACGGGCAAGCTATGCCCAGTTCCTGCAAACAGCGTTCATGAACGCTTTCTGGATGCTGTCGATGCGCTATGCCCGGGCCATGCTGAATGTGGATGTTGATGAGTTGATTGTTTCTGCCAAAGATGAGGCGATCTTTGACGCGGTTGAGACCGCCCGACATGGCATTGTCATGGCCACAGGACACTGGCGCTATCCACCGCCCGCAAAATCCCCCGTGCGCCACCGTGATCATACGCTGGCTTTGCCGGATGATCCCCCATGCTCTCCCAAATACTGCCTGCGGGCAAATAGCCTTGCCGCGCGGCAACAGCTCAAGGTGCATGGTGTCAAAAACTTCAAACGCATGCCATTCGTCAGCCGCAAGGACTTTACCTTCCTGCACTGCCGGAATGTTTCAAGTTCGAGAAGAGATGAGCGCCCGCAGGCTGAATATGCAGCCATGATCGAGGATTCAGCGGCAAAGACGATGTTGGCTCAGGTATTTTCTGAAACGGATACCCAATGATGCAGCCGCCGCTTTCTCTCAACCTGACCCGCGCCGATCTTGGCATCTGGCTGATCAACCTGCCGCGCTCGACCGAGCGTCGCGCGCGGATGCAGGCGCAGTTGCAGGCGTTGGGGCTGGACTACACGCTCTATGAGGCGGTGGACGGCCGGGCAGGGTGGGATCGGCTGGCCCCGACCGTCGATCTGCCCGCGTTTCGCCGCAATGTCGGGCGCGAGGTGCTGCCGGGGGAAATCGGCTGTTATCATTCGCATCTCGCGGTCTGGCAGGCGCTGATCTCGTCGCCGCACAAGGTCGCGCTGGTGCTGGAAGATGACGTGGTGTTTCACGATGATTTCCTGCCGGCGCTCGATGTGGCACTCGCCCATGCTGACCGCTGGGATATGCTCAAGCTCAACAAGATCCGGGCGAAATTTCCGGTCGGGCAGGGGCAGGCGGGCGGCTACCAGCTGAACGCCTTTGTCGGCAGCTTTACCGGCATGGGGGCCTATCTGGTCACCTGCGACTGTGCCGGACGGCTCTTGCCCGACATGCTGCCGGTCCGCCGCCCGATTGATCACGCGCTCGACCGGATCGACCTGACCGGCTTTCGCCACTTCGCGCTGCAGCCGTTTCCCAGCCATGTCGATGACGGCAACGCCAGCACCATCACCGGCCACGGCTTTGCCGAGGTCAGCAAGTTCCCCTGGTATCGCAGGCTCGGGGTCTACCGGAACCGCCTTGGCGCGCTGATCGGCAAAGGCAGCCATCTGCTGCTGGGCCGCATGACAAAACGTCTGCCATCCGTCGGCAGGCAATCGGACAGGTAACGACGTGCACAGCTTTCAATTTGTTCAGAGGGCCGCATGATACCGGCATGGAAAATCCGCCGCGAGATGCTGCGGTTCTGGCGTCAGATCACCGGCTTGCCCGGCCAGATCGCCGCTGTCCCCTCAAAGCTGATCCAGCGGCGACAGCGGGCGACCTATGACCGTGACTTTGACCAGCTGGTGCAGATCACCACGGGTGATCTGGCCATGGGCAGCAAAGTTGCCATCTTTCTGCTGTATCAGCCAAAATCCGTGCCCGGATCGGTGTTCCTCACCCTCGATTACCTGATCAGCCACGGATACGCCCCGGTGATCGTGCTGAATGGCGGTGTTCCGGCGCAGGATGTCCCAGCACTGCGCCAGCACGCCTCGCTGCTCGTGCAACGCCCCAACTTCGGCTACGACTTTGGCGGCTATCGCGACGGGCTAAAGGTTCTGCGCGCGCGTGGCGGCGATCCCGAGCGTCTGATCGTCATGAATGACAGCGTGTGGCTGCCCATCAACGGCGATCCCATCCGCCAGCTGGAACAGCATCTGGACAGCAACGATCTGGATGCCGCCGGGCTCAATCAGGATGAAAAGGTCCGGTATCAACCTGACGGGAGCGTCCGGTTTGAACTGCGCCAGATTGAATCCTATTTCTACCTGTTTTCTGCCGGGTTCTGGAATTCAGAGATTTTCAAAACCTTCTGGGACCAGTACCGCATGTCCAGCGACAAGAAATACACCATCAAACATGGGGAAATCGGCTTTTCGAAATACATGATGGACCGGGGCCGCCGCTTTTCCGGCCTCCTGCGCCGTTCGGTCTTTCTCGACCGGATCGCAAGCTGCGCGCCTGATTTTCTGCACAAGACCCTGACCTACGCCGCCTATGCCGATGCCAAGTATGCACGCGAACGCGACGACCTGCTTGCCAGCTACGACGGCAGCGAGGCCTGGCGTGACATGGCCCTGAGCCACATTCGTGCCAATGCCCTCCGCCGCCCGTTCAACACCAGTTTTTGTTTTGCCGCCGATCAGTTGTTCGGCACAACCTATCTGAAAAAGAACTCGCAGACCTATTTTCACGACATGCGGGCGCAATACCTGCGCGCGGTCGAAGATGGCGGCGTTCCACCGCCAGCCCCGGAAATTCTTCTGGAAATCAAGGCGCTGGTGGCCAATCATGACCCCAAAACGGCAGAGCGCACCCTATGACCCGCCACATCCTCTTCCTCACCGGCACCCGCGCCGATTTCGGCAAGCTGGAACCGCTCGCCGCCGCTGCGCGTGATGCCGGGCACCGGGTCACGTTTTTCGTCACCGGCATGCATATGATGGAACGCTATGGCCTGACCAAGCTCGAGGTGCAGCGCATGCCCGGCGTGCGGGTGCATGAATTTCTCAACCAGCGCCCCGGCGACGGGCAGGATATCGTGCTTGCCAAGACCGTCATCGGCTTTTCCGACTATATCACCGAGCATCAGCCCGATCTGATCGTCATCCACGGCGACCGGATCGAGGCGCTGGCGGGCGCTCTGGTCGCCGCCACCAATTACATCGCCTCTGCCCATATCGAGGGCGGCGAGGTTTCGGGCACGATTGACGAGGTGTTCCGCCACTGCAACACCAAGCTGGCCACGCATCACTTTGTCTCCTCCGACACCGCCAAGCGCCGGGTGATGGCGCTGGGCGAGCCGGAAGAGGCGATCCATGTCATCGGCTCGCCCGAGCTGGACTTTCACGCCGCGCCGTCAGGGGTCACGCTAGATGAGGTGCGGGCGCGCTATGACATCCCGTTTGACGACTATGGCATCGCGGTGTTCCACCCGGTCACCAGCGAGCAGGCGACCATGGCCGCGCAGGCACAGGCGCTGTTCGGCGCGCTGGAGGCGTCGGGGCGCAACTTCGTGGTGATCGCGCCGAACAATGATCCGGGGTCGGACCAGATCTTTGCCGTGCTGCATGGCCTGCCAAAAGACCGCTTCCGCCTGATCCCCTCGATGCGCTTTGCGCATTTTTCGGAACTGATGAAACACGCGGCCTGCATGGTCGGCAATTCCAGCGCCGGGGTGCGCGAAGCGCCGTTCCTTGGCATCCCGTCGCTCGATGTCGGCACCCGCCAGACCAACCGCGCCATGGCGGCCTCGGTCGCCTTTGCCGCGGCGGGCGACAGTTCTGCAGTGGCGCAGTTCCTGACCGACCGTTGGGGCCAGCGCCACGCCCCTGACACCGGCTTTGGAACGGGCAGGGCAGCCGACCGCTTTGCCCAGACCCTTGCCCGCCCTGAATTCTGGGCGCAAGGGCTGCAAAAAGCCTTTCGTGATCAAGACAATGGCTGATCCCGCGCCAAAGGGCCTTGCCCTGCGCGCCTATCTGGCCGCCAGCCCGCTGATCGCGGCGCTCGGCCCGCTGATCCTGCGCCGCCGCCTCGCGCGCGGCAAGGAAGATCCCGCGCGGGTGGCGGAAAAGCGTGGCTTTGCCTCGGCCCCAAGGCCCGAGGGGCGGCTGATCTGGCTGCATGCCGTGGGGCTGGGCGAGGTGCTGGCGCTGCGCGGGCTGATCGCCGCCCTGTCGCGGCTTGACCCGGCGCTGAGCTTCCTCATCACCTCCTCCGCCCGGTCTTCGGCGCAGGTGATCGGGGCCAATCTGCCGCAACGCACCCAGCACCAGTATCTGCCGCTTGATGCGCCCGCCTACCTGAGCCGCTTTCTCGACCACTGGCGCCCCGACCTCTCGGTCTGGGCCGAGCAAGAGCTGTGGCCCGGCGCAGTCGTCGCCGCTCATGCGCGCGGCATTCCGCTGGCGCTGGTCAACGCCCGGATGACCGATGCTGGCTTTGCCCGCCGCGCAAAGGCGCGGGGGCTTTATGGCGATCTCTTGGCCCGCTTTACCCTGATCGCGGCGCAGGACAACCGCAGCGCCGATCACCTGCGCGCGCTTGGCGCGCCGCAGGTGCGCGTTACCGGCTCACTGAAATCCGCAGCGCCGCCGCTGGCCGCTGACCCCGCCGCACTTGCGCAGGCACAGGCGGCGTTGCAGGGCCGTCGCGTCTGGGTCGCGGGCTCCACCCATCCCGGCGACGAGGCGCAGGCGATGGCGGCGCAGACCGCGCTGTGGCAGGCCGATCCGCGCTGGCTCCTGATCCTTGCGCCCCGCGATGCGGGCCGGGCGGGGACCCTGGCCGCTCAACTGACCGATGCTTCCCTGCCCTTCGCCCGACGCAGCCTTGGCCGGGTGCCCTCGACCGGCGATGCGGTCTGGCTCGCGGATACCTATGGCGAGATGGGGCTGTGGTATCGTCTGGCCGAAGCCGCGCTGATCGGTGGCGGCTTTGATGCGACGGGCGGCCATAACCCGTGGGAGGCAGCGCATTTCAGCGCCGCCATCCTGCATGGCCCTGACATTTCCAATTTCGTGAATGACTACAAGGCGCTGCACGACGAAGCTGCAGCGGTTTCCGTGCCTTTCGGCAAGCTGGCCGAGGTGTTGCAAGACCCCGATCTGCCCGACATCGCCCTGCGCGCGAGCCAAATCGTGCAGCGCGCCGCCAACGGGCTTGACCCGCTGGCCGCCGATCTTGCGGCCCTGGTGCGGCGATGATCCGGGCCTTTCTGCTGCTGTGGTCGGCGGTCTGGACCTTTGGTCTGCCGCTGATCCTGTTCTACCTGTGGCGCCGTGGCCGCAAGGATCCCGCCTATACTGCGCATCTGGCCGAGCGCTTTGGTCGCCACGCGCCGCAGAATTTTCGCAGAAAATTCGGGCCCGGTCCGGTCTGGGTGCATGCGGTCTCGCTGGGCGAGCTCCGCTCTGCCGTGCCGCTGATCCGCGCGCTGCTCGACCGGGGCGACACGGTGGTCACCACCCATTTCACGCCCGCAGGGCGGGCCGAGGCGGAGCGGGTATTTGCCGCCGACATCGCCGCCGACCGCCTGCGCGCCGTCTGGGTGCCGCTGGAAACCGCATGGGCTTACCGCGGCTTTTTCCGTGCGTTCCGGCCCGCTTACGGGCTGGTGATGGAGATCGAGATCTGGCCGCGCATGGTCGCGGCCGCGCGCGCCGCACGCGTGCCGCTCTTCATGTGCAACGCGCAATACCCCAGCCGGGCGATCACCCGCGACAGCAAGGGCCTGCGCCTGCGGCAAGCGGTGATGCGGGGCTTTGCCGGGGCCTTGGTCAAATCCGACCTGCAACGCCAGCGGTTTGCGGTCGTTGGCGTGCAGAACATCGCCGTGACCGGCGAGTTGCGCTTTGACCAGCCGGTGCCGCCCGCGCTGGTCGCCGCAGGGCAGGCGGCGCGGGTCTGGATCGGGGCACAGGACCGGCGTGTGATCACAATCGCAAGTGCGATCGAGGGTGAGGATGCGACCTATATCCACGCGATCCATGCTTTGCGCGCTGACCATGCCGCAAAAGCCATTCCGATGCCGCTGATCGTCTATGTTCCACGCCGTCCGGAGCGCTTTAAAGAGGTAGCGCAAACGCTTGCAGACCAAGGATTTTCCCTCCTGCGCCGCTCAAGCCTGCCTGCCACTTTTGACCCCGACACCTGGGGCGCGTCGCCTGACATCCCCGACATCTTTTTCGGTGACACTCTGGGCGAGATGTACGGCTATCTGGCCATGGCCGATCAGGTCATCGTCGGCGGTGGCTTCAACCCCAAAGGCGCGCATAACATTTCCGAGGCACTGGTGCTGGGCAAGCCTGTGATCACAGGCCCGCACACCCATACCATCGAATACCCCTTTGCCGAGGCCGAGGCCGCAGGCGTGGCGCGCTCGGTTCCCGATGCCGCCGCCCTTGCCGCCGATCTGCTGGCCAACCGCCAGCCCGACCCGGCCCATATTGCCGCCTTTGTCGCCGCCCATTCCGACGCCACGCGCAAGACCCTTGCTGCGATCCCGCAGCTTCTGGCCGCTGTCAGACTTTCCTGACGCCCGCGGTCAGCTGCTCGGTCAACAGGAACTCCACCAGCCGGAAATCGTAAGGCGTATCAATGTCATGGCAGCGCTCTGACGGCAGCACGAACGGCACCACGCGCCCCTCATAGATGGTCTTTGCCTGCCGCAGATAGGCCGGGGCCACCACATAGACCACGCCGACATGCTCATAAACCACCGGCGCATCCTGCCGCGCCCAGACCCCGCCGGGCAGCGGTTTGGAGACATGCAAAGCCCCGGTGGCATCGGGTTCGACCAGATTGAAATAGGGATTCTTGCGCGCCTCACAGACGCTCATCACCATATCGGGCATCACCATATCCGGGGCCTCTGCCTCGAACCTGTCCAACGCGCCGTCAATGTCTTCTGGAATGCGCAGGGGCGAGGTGCAGTCCAGATCCAGAAACGCCGAGACCGGTCCGCACAGCGGCTCGGAGGCGGCCAGCGCATACTGCCACACCCCCCATTTCGGCGCGGTATCGGTGGCCAGTTCGGCCGGGCGCAGCCCGATGTCCAGCGCGCCGCGTGCCACGGCATGGGCATGGATCGCCGGATCATCGGTCGACACCACCACCGCGCCAACGCGAGCGTTGGCGAACAGCTGGTCCAGTGACCAGTCGATCAGCGGCTTGCCGCAGAGTGTGCGAAAGTTCTTGCCGGGCACGCCCTTTGAGCCTTTGCGCGCGCCAATATGACCTAAAATCAAGGTGTTCTCCCGCTTTGCTGAAGTGCCGTGTAATAGGCGGTCAACCGCGCCTTGACCGGCCCCAATGCTGCCTCTGACCAGATCAGCCGCCGCCCCTTACGGTCCACGATCTCGGCCCCGTCGGGCAGCGCCAGCAGCGCCTCGCCCTTGACCTCCACCCCCGGCAGGGTCAGCGCGATCAGCCCGGCCCAACGCCTGCGCACCCATGGCATGCGCGCGCGCAGGTGGATCAGCCAGCGGTACGGCAGCATGAATTCGGCGGGCAGTTTCACCGCCATATCGTGCGGTATGGAACGGAGCGCGTGCTGATGCGACCAGCTGATGAATTTGTCATCTGCCACCATCGCGGGCGTTCCGTTTGCGCCCACTTTTGCGAACATCTCCCGGAAATGCGACGCAATATCTGTGCATTCGCCCGGGTGATAAATCACAATGGAAGAGTTGCCGCGCAGGTATTTTTTCCCGCGTGAAACCTTATGGATCAGGCGCGGCACTGCTCCAAAAGGAAGGAGTGTATTGTGGAACATGACGACCGATTTCCGACGGGTCTGCAGCGCCAGAAACCGGGTCATGTCGCCGAACACCACGGTATCAATGTCGATGTAAACCGCAGGCAGATCGTCCGGCACCACGCCCGCCTCGAACATGCACAGTTTGGCCTGACAGCCGGGACCGCGCATGTCGGCGGCCATGAAGAAATCAGGGATCAGCCGCTGCACCACGCCACTCCGCAAGCCCTCGCGCAGGTGATCGGTGATCAGCACCACGCGCGGGGCATGGCTGGCCTGACGGCAGACAGTGTCAATCAGGTGATTGACCTCTGCCACCGGGTATTTCGTGCCCCAGAGCACCAGCACAAGCTGCCAGACAGGGCTGTCTGGCGCTTGTGTCACGTGCGGACCCCGGCAAAGCGCGCCTGCCAGTCGGTGCGTTCTTCATCGGTGATCTTGCGGAACAGGTTTTCCGGCACGGTGAACGGCTGCCCCGGTTCGAGGCTTCGCATCGCGGCGGGCAGGTCATCGGGCCATGTCCAGTCGTCCGAGCCCATGGCGGCCATCATGGTGGCGCTCGCATCGGGGATGAACGGCTGCGACAGGATCGCATAGACCCGGATCAGGTTCAGCGAAAGCCGGATCATCGCCTGCGCCTGCTCCGGGTCGGTCTTCACCACGGTCCACGGCGCTGCGGCTTGCAGGTATTCATTGCCGATCACCCAGATCGCCCGCAGCTCGGCGGCGGCCTTTCGCACCTCCATCGCCTGCATCAGCGACTCGTACTCGCGGATCCGCGTGCCCAGATCGGCGATCAGCGCGGTTTCCATCGGGCCAAACTGGCCGCCCGCCGGAACCGTGGTGCCGAATTTTGCGGTGGCAAATTTCGTCACCCGGCTGACCAGATTGCCCAGAACATCGGCCAGATCCTTGTTCACCGAGCCTTGGAAATTCTCCCACGTGAACTCGGCATCCGACGATTCCGGCGCGTGGGACAGAAGCCACCAGCGCCAGTAGTCGGCGGGCAGGATCGACAGCGCCTGATCCATGAACACCCCGCGCCCGCGCGAGGTGCTGAACTGGCCGCCATCGTAATTCAGGTAGTTGAACGATTTCAGATAATCGACCAGCTTCCACGGCTCGCCCGAGCCCAGAATGGTGGCGGGGAAGCTAAGGGTATGGAACGGCACGTTATCCTTGCCCATGAACTGGTAATAGGTCACGTCATCAGCGCCCATATCGGTGCGCCACCAGCGCTGCCAGGCGGCATCATCAAGGCCTTGCGCATCGGCCCATTCGGCAGTCGCCGCGATGTATTCGATGGGGGCGTCGAACCAGACGTAGAACACCTTGCCTTCCATCCCCGGCCAGGGCTGATCGCCGCGCTTGACCGGAATGCCCCAGTGCAGATCGCGGGTGATGCCCCGGTCCTGCAAACCATCCCCATCGTTGAGCCATTTCTTGGCAATCGAGGTGGTCAGCAATGGCCAGTCGGTCTTTGACCCGATCCACGCCTCCAGCTTGTCGCGCAAAGAGCGTTGCATCAGATACAGATGCTTGGTCTCGCGCAGCTCCAGATTGGTAGAGCCGGAGATGGTGGAGCGCGGGTTGATCAGGTCGGTCGGGTCCAGCTGCTTGGTGCAGTTGTCGCACTGATCGCCGCGCGCGGATTCGTAGCCGCAGTTCGGGCAGGTGCCCTCGACATAGCGGTCGGGCAGAAAGCGGCCGTCATCGACCGAATAGATCATCTTTTCCGTGACTTCGCGGATCAGCCCGTTATCAGCCAGCTGGCCCGCGAAATGCTGGGTCAGCACATGGTTGCGCGGGCTGGACGAGCGGCCAAAGTGGTCAAACGACAGCCGGAAACCGCGCGCGATGTCGGCCTGCACCTGATGCATCTCGGCGCAATACTCGGCCACCGGCTGCCCGGCCTTGGCCGCCGCCAGCTCGGCGGGGGTGCCGTGTTCATCGGTGGCGCAGATGAACATCACCTCATGACCGCGGGCGCGCATGTAGCGGGCAAACAGATCGGCGGGCAGCTGGCTGCCCACAAGATTGCCCAGATGCTTGATCCCGTTGATATAGGGAATGGCCGAGGTGATGAGAATCCGTGCCATGATGCGCCTTTGTCTGATGGTGCCGACCGTTTAGCGCAAGCAGGAGCGCCTTGCCAGAGGATGCACGGGGGGCTGCGGTCGCAAATTGAGTATTTGGAAAGCAGCAATCCCTGCAAGGGCCGCGCCCCTGTCAGCGGTCGCGGCGGCCGCGCAGCAGTTTGCCGATCAGGAACGAGGTGCGCGGCTCGTAGGTATAGGGGGTGCGGCTGTCGGGGGCAGGGCGGGTGCGCATCCGGGCGAGGCCGAACAGGATCAGCCCGATGTGGGACAGAGCAATCATCACGAACATCGCCGAGGGGCCATAGCCGTCGATCAGCAGCGCCGCGATCAGCGGGCTGGCGATGGCGCCGACGGCGTAGAGGAACATCAGCGCGGCAGACAGCTCCACCCGCTCCATCTGGGTGGCATAGTCATGGGCATGGGCGGTCGAGACCGAATAGACCGGCAGGGTGACAAAGCCGAAGAACCCGGCGGCGAGGAAAACCCCCAGCGTGCCGCTGCCCGCCGCCAGCACGGTGGCCGCACAGGCGGCGGCTCCGGCGACCGACAGGCCGATCAGCACCGCGCGGCGGTCATAGCGGTCGGCCAGCCAGCCGACGGGGTATTGCGCAAAGGCCCCGCCCAGCACATACGCCGCCAGAAACAGCGCGATCTGATCGGCGCGCAAGCCCACTTCGGTGCCGTAAAGCGGCCCCACCATGCGGAACGCGGCCCCGGTGATGCCCGACACCACCACGCCCATAGAGGCCAAGGGTGACAGCCGCCACGCCAGACCGGGCCGCAGGCGCGGTGCATCGGGCATCTCGGGCGCTTCGGCCCGGCTGAGGGTCAGCGGAAAGATCGCCACGCAGCACAGCAGGGCGAGGATGTTGTAGGACAGATAGCTCGCCGGCTCCAGCACGCCGATCATCAGCTGCGCGCCCAGAGAGCCCGCGATGTCGACGATCCGGTACAGGCCCATGGCGCGCCCCCGCGTCTGATTGGTGACCTTGGCTTGCAACCACGCCTCGATGATCGTGTAGCAGCCCGCCACCGCCAGCCCCGAGGTCAGCCGCATCAGCGCCCAGGCATAGGGATCGACCACCATCATATGGCCCAGAATCCCCAGCGTGCCCGCTGCCGTAAAGGCGGCAAAGGCGCGCGAATGCCCGACCTCGCCCATCAGGCGCGGCGCCCACCAGCAGCCGATGAAAAAGCCGAAGAAATGCGCCGAGCCCAGAAACCCGATCTGCGCGGTGCTGAACCCCAGCACCACACCGGAAATGGCATCCAATGGGGCCACACCGCCAAGGCCCAGCTGCAACAGCACGACCGACAGGAACAGGGCAGCAAAGGAAATCATCAGGCGCATCGCTGCACAGAAGACGCTTTGCGCGAGGCTGTAAAGGGGCTATCTCAGGCGGTTTTTCCGCCTTGCCTGCGCGGCGTGCGGCGCAAATCCCCGTGCGCGGCGACGCTTGGCCTTGCCATGCCCGGCGAGGCGGTTAGGGTGCGGGCAAAGACACGACGTATCGAAAAGGGCAGCTGATGGAACGGGTTCAACTGGGGCGCAGCGGAATAGAAGTGTCGAAACTGTGTCTGGGCACGATGACCTGGGGCAGCCAGAACACTGAAGGCGAAGGCCATGCCCAGGCCGATCTGGCGCTCGACCATGGCGTGACTTTCTGGGACACCGCCGAGATGTATCCGACCAATCCGGTGCGGGCCGAAACCGTGGGCGGCACCGAGACCATCATCGGCAGCTGGCTGGCGCAGCGCGGCGGGCGCTCGCGGTTGCAGATTGCGACCAAGATCTCGGGCGCGGGGCAGGCGATGGTGCGGGGCGGCGCGCCGATCACCGGAGCCTCGCTGCGCGTGGCGGTCGAAGACTCCTTGCGCCGGTTGCAGACCGATTACATCGACCTCTATCAGCTGCACTGGCCGAACCGGGGCAGCTATCATTTCCGTCAGGCCTGGCGCTATGCGCCGCGCGTCACCGACCGGGCCGAGGTCGAGGCGGATATGCTCGACGTGCTGCGTGCCGCCGCCGAGCTGATGGCCGAGGGCAAGATCCGCGCCATCGGCCTGTCGAATGAAAGCACCTGGGGCGCGGCGCTGTGGCTGCATCTGGCGCAGATCCATGACCTGCCGCGCATGGTCTCGGTGCAGAACGAGTACTCGCTTTTGTGCCGCCAGTTTGACACCGACTGGTGCGAGCTGAGCATGGTCGAGGATATGCCGCTTCTGGCGTTTTCGCCGCTGGCGGCGGGCCTTTTGAGCGGCAAATACGCGGGCGATGTGGTGCCGGTGGGCTCGCGGCGCAGTGCGACCCCCGATCTGGGCGGGCGGATCACGCCGCAGGTGTTTCCCGCCGTTGCGGCTTATCTGGGCATCGCCGCGACCCATGGCCTTGACCCGTGCCAGATGGCCATCGCCTTTTGTCTGTCGCGCCCGTTCCCTTGCATCCCGATTATCGGGGCCACCTCGGTCGAGCAGCTGACCACCAACATCGGCGCGGCGGAGGTCACTTTATCCGAGGCGGTGCTGGCCGATATCGCCATCGCGCACCGCCTGCACCCGATGCCCTATTGAGCCTGCGCGCGAAGGGCTTGCGCGTATGCGGCGAATGGGGCCATCTGTGCGCCTGACCTTGAGCCGATAGGGACCCTATGCGCCTGCGACTGATCCTGCCGCTTGTCCTGCTCCCGCTGCTGGCGGGCTGTCAGGTCTTGCCGGGGGCAAAGCCGGCCCCGCCTGCCGCACAGGACAGCCCGATCACGGGGGGCGAGATTGCGGTGACCTCGCTGGATGGCGCGGCAGCGCCTGCGCCAGTCGCTGCGGCCCCCGCCGATGACATGGCGCTTGTGCCGCTGTTGCCGGTGCCCGACACCATGCCGCAGTCTGACGCGCCCCCGGCAGAGGCGGAGCCTGTCGCCCCGGCCGTGTTCAAGACGGCGGCCCATCTGGCCTGCGAAAAGCGGGGCGGGCGGTGGAGTGTGGCGGGCGGCGGCACAGCGGCGTTTTGCCAGACCCCGACCAAGGACGCGGGCAAATCTTGCCGCAGATCCACCGATTGCACCGGCTATTGCCTGAACACATCAAACACCTGCGCGCCGGTGACGCCGATGCTGGGCTGTCATGACATCCTGAATGAACAAGGAAGGATGCTGACCCAATGCATCAACTGACCCGCGTGCGCCGTCTGGCCGCTTTCGCCCTGATCCTGACGCTGACCGCCTGCGCGCCGCCAAAAGCGCCGCCCGCTGCGGTGCCCTACCGGGCATCAAGCGCGCCGATCTGGTCGAATGCGCAGCTGGATCAGGCCCGGCTGGTGGGCAGCTGGCAACAGACCGCCAGTTTTGCTCCGCCCGGTGCGGCTTGCGCCCCCGGCGGGGCCGAGATTGGCGGGCGGGCGGGCGCGCTGACCCTGACCGCGCGGCTGTGCCTGTCGGGGCAAGAGGTGCGGCTCTCGGGGCCGATGCCATCGACCGGGCCGGGGCGGTTCCGGGTGGGGGATCAGGACTGGTGGGTGATCTGGGTCGATACCGATTACCGCACGCTCGCCATCGGCACCCCCTCGGGCGATTTCGGGTTCATCCTGAACCGGGGCGGCAGCCTGCCGCCCGACCGGCTGACCGCCGCGCGCGAGATTTTCGACTTCAACGGCTATGATACCAGCTTCCTGCGCCCGTTTTAAAGTGGACTAAACCACCCGCGCCCGCAGGTCGCGCAGATGCGCCGGAAATTCGCGGGCGGTCACGGCGGCCTCGCGCACCAGCCAGTCGAAATGCCGGGTAAAGCTTTCGACCCGCGCGGTATCGCGGAACGCCAGATAATGCCGCCCCAGATACAGCACCGCCAGCAGCGGCCCGAACACGGTGATCGGCGCGGAAAACACCCGGCGCGCGTCAAACAGATAGACCCGCAGCGCCGGATACAGCGCCTCGGTCAGCTCTATCATGCGGTCGATCTGCTCCAGCCTGAGCGCGACCGGCAGGCCCGTATAATAGCCGCTGCCTTGCGCAAAGGCCAAAAGCTCATGCCGGGGCAAGGCGATTTCATAATCCGACCGCGCGCCGCGCATCCAGGCCAGCCGGTCCTCGAACGCGCCGATCGCCTGCGCCGAGCTGCGCCCCAGTTGCGGCGCATATTCCCAATCCACCATCGCACGGGTCTTGAGCATGTCGGGCAGGGTCGCGGGCACATGGCGGATCTTGTAGCCCGCCGCCTCCTGGTGCCAGCCAAAGATCGCCTCGTCGATCAGCGCGCGCGGGGCCTGGGTTTCGGTCAGTTGCATCGCCAGCAGATCCGCCACCGGCTCGGGCCGCCCCGACAGGCCCAGAAGCCAGTCGGCTGAAACCCCCAGCGCCTGCGCGCAATCGGCGGCCAGCTGCGCATTGGGCAGCCGCTTGTCCGACACCAGGAGCTGGCTGATGGTCGAGCGGTCCACCCCGGTCGCCCGCGCCAGTGCCGCCTGCGAGGTGCCACGCTCCGCCATCGCCTCGGCCAGACGGGTGCGGAACAGGGCGGCACGGATGCGTTTGTCGATCATATCCAGCTTTTGGTAATTAAACACAACAAAGGTGACATTCTGTTGCGCATCCTTGGCGTTCTCGGCTGCAAAGGCAAGTGCTACCCACAAAGAAGGTACAAAAACAGGTTTCATCTTGCCGCTCATCCAGTCCGACCGCAGCGCACCGGCTATCGAATGGCCCACCCTGATCCTGCTGGCCGCGACTTATGTGCTCTGGGCCCTTGGCACCACCAGCCTGACCACGCTGTCGCCGGCCCTTGGCATCCTCGTCACCGCCATCGCCATCACCCAGTTCTGCTCGCTCCAGCACGAGGCGCTGCATGGCCACCCGTTCTGCACGGCGTGGCTGAATGAGGCGCTGGTGTTTCCCGCGCTGTATCCCACCGTGCCCTATGGCCGGTTCCGCGCCACCCATCTGGCGCATCACCACGACCCCAGCCTGACCGATCCCTATGACGACCCGGAGTCGAACTACCTCGATCCGCAGGTCTGGGTCACGCTGCCGGGCTGGGTGCGGTGGCTTCTGACCGCCAACAACACCCTTCTGGGCCGTATGGTGATCGGCCCCATTCTGGGCACTCTGCTCTGGCTGCGTGGCGAATGCCATCTGCTGCGCCATGACCGTGCGGTGCAGCGCGACTGGCTGTTGCATCTGGGCGGGCTGGGGCTGCTGGCGCTGTGGTTGAGTTTTGCACCGATGGGCTGGGCGGGCTATCTGGCCGCTGTCTATCTTGCGACGGCACTCCTGAAAATCCGCACCTTTCTGGAGCACCGCGCGCATGAGGCCGCCCGCGCCCGCACCGTGATTGTCGAAGATCGCGGCCCGCTGGCGCTCTTGTTTCTCAACAACAACCTGCATGTGGTGCATCACATGCACCCGCAGGTGCCGTGGTATCGCCTGCCGGCACTCTATGCCGCCAACCGCGACCATTACCTGCGCCGCAATGACGGCTACGCCTACCGCTCTTATGCCCAGATCTTTGCCCGCCATTTCCTGCGTACCAAAGACCCGGTGCCGCATCCGCTGATGGAGCCAGCGACCGCCTATGCGATCCGCCGGAACGCGGGTGTGGTGCCGGAATTGTCGAAAAACGGCACGCCCTGATCCGGCGCGCCGCGCAAGGTTGCGGTGATCTCGGCCAGCACCACCTCGGTGATGAACGGCAGATCCAGCGCCCGCGCCTCGCGCAACCCGATCCAGTGCAGATGCGACAGCTCCTGATCGGCCTTGCTGAAATCATCGGATGATCCGGTCAGATGCGCCGCATCGGCCAGAAAGAACCGCGCGTCAAACCGCCGGGGCCGCCCCGGCGGCGTGATCGCGCGAAACACAAAGCGCAGGGCAGGGGCGGGCGTCGCGCCGATCACCAGCCCGGTTTCCTCACGCAGCTCGCGCAGCGCAGCCCCGGCCAGGGCACCGGGCACCGGTGCCCCCGGCCCGCAGAACGCGCGCAGCCGATGGGCGCAGAGCCCGGTCATCGGCATGGGCGATGCCGCATCCCCCGGATCAACCGCCCCGCCCGGAAACACATATTTCGACGGCATGAACACCGCCGCCGCCCCGCGCATCCCCATCAGGATCTGCGGCCCCGTGGCCGTATCGCGCCACAGGATCACCGTCGCCGCTGCGCGCACGGGAACGTCAGGCACGGGAACGTCAGGCACGGGCACGTCAGCCATCATTGCGCGCCCTGCCAAAGCCATGCATCCGCTTGGCCCATTGGATGGCCACAATCACCCCCTTCAGCCGGGGCAGCAGATACAGCGACAGCGCCACCGTCCCGACCGAAAACACCGACGCCAGCACCAGAGGGTCAGGGCGATACCGGACAAAGATATACAGGATCAGCGGTGCCACCACATGCCCGACGATCAGAATGGTCAGATAGGCCGGGCCGTCATCGGCGCGGTGGTGGTGCAACGCCTCACCACAAACCGGGCAGGTGTCGCGCACCTTGAGATAGCTGCGCAGCAGCTGCCCCGCGCCGCAATGGGGGCAGCGCATCCGCCAGCCGCGCAGCATGGCCGGGCGCAAGGGCCGGTCATCTGCCACATCCGTCACAGGGTCTGAGGCTACGGAAATCAATCTGTCCGACATGGAGGCGCAACTTTTCGCTGGGGTCAGGGCGACCCGAACAGGCGTCCTGCGCTATTGATATGCCGGATATCCAGGTTTTTGAAAGGCCGCATCCTGTCGTTGTGCGCCTATGTCGCAAGCGCGCAACAATCTGCGACGGAACCGCTGTGCTGCGGCGTTTCACATTCACAAGGCCCCGAAACAGAGCAGTGGGCCGGTCTGAAAAAGGAAGCGACCAATGATCGACACCAACAAAATCGTGGGCACCTCGCTGGTGGTTCTGGCCTTTGCCCTGACCGCAGGGGCCGCACTGGCCGACCGGGGCGACCGCATGGGCGGCCCGATGGGTGGAATGGGTGGCCCGATGGGCGGCATGGCGGGCATGGATTTTGCCGCGATGGACGCCGACGGCGATGGCAAAGTGACCCAGGCCGAAATCGACGCCTTCCGCACCGCCCAGACCGCCGCGATTGACACCGATGGCGATGGCCTGTTGTCCGCTGAGGAGCTGGCCGCGATGCACATCCGCGCCGCCACCGAGCGCGCCAATGCCCATGCCGCCCGGATGGTCGAACAGCTCGACACCGATGGCGACGGCAAGTTGTCGGCGGCAGAAATGGTCATGCGCCCGATGCAGGCCGGCATGTCGGCCCGCATGTTCGAGCGTCTGGACACCGACAAGGACGGCGCGATTTCCGAAGCCGAGCTGACCGCCGCCAAAGAGCGGATGGCCGAGCGCCGGGGCGGCAAACATGGCGAAGGCCACGGCAGAATGCACGGGGGGCCGCATGGCCCGCGCGGCAACAACTGATCCTGACCAGCCCAAAAGGGCCGCGCTTTGGCGCGGCCCTTCCGGCGGGGGGCGAAAGCCGATAAGCCAGCGACAGGATGGACATGCCACGCGACGACACCGCTGCCCCGCTTTCGGACGAGGCGCTTCTGGTCCTCTATGCGAACGGGGACCCCGAGGCCGCACGCCTGCTGACCCGGCGTCTGGCCCCGCGCGCCTTTGCCCATGCGCTGCGGATGCTGGCCGACCGGGCCGAGGCCGAGGATGTGGCGCAAGAGGCGCTGTTGCGGCTGTGGCGCATCGCCCCCGACTGGCGGCAGGGCGAGGCGCAGGTCACGACCTGGCTGTACCGGGTGGTGGGCAATCTGGCGACCGACCGGTTGCGCGCCATCAGGCGCCGCCGGGCCGAGCCGCTGGACGATGCGGCCGAACCGGCCAGCGATCAGCCGGCGGTGGTGCAGGTGATGATCGAGGTCGACCGAATGGCGGCGTTGCAGGCGGCTCTTGCGGAATTGCCCGACCGTCAGCGGCAGGCGGTGGTGCTGCGCCATATCGAAGGCCTTGCCAACCCCGAGATTGCCACGATCATGGCGATCGGGGTCGAGGCGGTGGAAAGCCTGACCGCGCGGGGCAAACGCGCATTGGCCGCCCTGTTGGCGGGGCGGCGAAAGGATCTGGGATATGAAGACGCAGAGTGACATGACACCCGAGGCCGAGCTGGACGCCCTGCTGACTCAGGCGCGGGCCGATCCGCCGCTGCCCGACGATGCCTTCATGGCGCGGGTGCTGGCCGATGCCCAGGCGCTTCAGCCGCGACCGCAGCTGCGCCCGGCGCGTCCCGCCCGGCGCGGGTTTTGGGCCAGACTGGCCGCCACGCTTGGCGGGGCCATCGCGGTGGCGGGTCTGGGCACAGCTGCCATGGCCGGGCTGGTGATCGGCTATGTCCAGCCCGAACCGATGGTCAGTTTTGCCGGCAGCATCGGGTTCGGGGTGAGCGAAAGCCTTGATCTGCTGCCCGGCTTTGATGCGCTTTTGTCCGAGGATATCCTGCAATGACCGACCTGCCGCCGCCATCCTCCGCGAATATGCCACCTGCCAAATCCCCGGGCCGCGGGTTGAAGATCCTGCTGGCGGTGTCGCTGGCGCTTAATCTTGCCGTTGTCGGCACGGTGGCGGGCATGGCGCTGCGCTTTCACGACACCGACCGGCCCCGCCCGCCCGCCGTCAGCGACCTGAGCTTTGGCCCCTTTACCGAAGCGCTGACCCGCGACCAGCGCCGCACCATGCTGCGCGGCTTTGCCGAAAAAGGTCCGGGCCTGCGCGAGATGCGGGCCCAGATGCGTGGCGACTTCGATGCCGTCCTGACCGCCCTGCGCGCCACCCCGTTTGAGCCGCAGGCGTTTCGTGCCGCGATCAGCACCCAGAGCAGCCGGATCGCCGCGCGGGCCGAGGCCGGGCGCGATGCGCTGGTGACGCTGGTGTTGCAGATGTCAGACGCCGACCGCGCCGCCTTTGTCGGGCGATTGGAAAAACTGCTGGACCGCCATGGCGAAAAGGGCCCGCGCAACGCGCGCAATACCGACGATTGACCGCGCCTGACCGGATCACGCGCCCCCGCCGCTCAGGCGGCCACCCACCGCTCAGGTGCCCACCCACATTCAGGCGCCCACCCACATTCAGGCGGCAGTGCGCGCCAATGTCACCTGATTGCGCCCCGAGCGTTTTGACGCCAGCAACGCCTGATCCGCCCGCCCGATCAGCACATCGACCAGATCCGGGTCACAGCACCGCGTGCCCACCGGAACCACATCCGACAGCGCCAGCCCGATCGACACGGTGACCGTCAACGCTTCGCCCCCGGACAGCTGCACGGGGCGCTGTTCCACCTGGTGACACAACCGCCGCGCCACCGCCTGCGCCTCCTCCTGCGAGCTGTAGGGCAGGGCGATCAGAAATTCTTCGCCGCCGATGCGCGCCAGCAGATCTTCGGTCCGCAGGTTTGCCCCCAGACGGCGGCTCACCTCTACCAGCACATCATCGCCGACCGCATGGCCATAGCGGTCATTCACCGATTTGAACCGGTCGATATCGGCCAGCATCACCGCCAGCGACCGCCCCTCTTTGGCCACGCGCTGCGCCATCACCGACAGGCGCGCGGCGGCATAGCGGCGGTTGAACAACCCGGTCAGCGGATCAATCATCGCCAGCCGCAGCCCGTCCTGCACCTGTTCGCGCCGCAGATCGGCCCGACGTTTGGCCCGCAGCACCGCCCGCAGCCGCAGCACGATTTCGGCGACCGGCATGTCAGCGGACAAAATCGCATTCGCCCCCAGATCAAAGCCCATCATCACCTCGGCGCGCAGGCTGCCCCCTGTCAGCAGACAGATCCCGGCATGGCGGGTGGTGGTCCGGCTGCGCAGGTCCGACACCAGCCGCAGCGCCCTGTCCCGGGCGGGACCGCCCGCTTTGGGATCTTCGGCATCAATCACATAAATATCTGCCCCACCACCGGCCGCATCAGACTCGGCCAGCGCATTGCCGTGGCTGAGCACCGAAATCGTATCGCGCATCAGCGGCGACAGGTCGCGCCGCAGCTTCAGCGCCATCTCTGGCCGGTCGGTGACCAGAACCAGATGACCGGGCTGGCGGAACTCTGCCCCGGCTTCGGCAAGGCCGAACATCGCCGCATCCTGCCCTTCGGTCAGATCGGTCAGATCCTGACGGCTGCGCAGCAGATTGCGCATCCGCGCCATCAGCAGATCATCGTCATAGGGTTTGACAAACACATCATCTGCCCCCGCCTCCAGCGCCAGCAGCCGGTCATCCAGCGCGGTCGAGGAGGACACCACGATCACCGGAATATCCCGGGTCAGCGGGTCTTCGCGCAGGTGGCGCAGCACGTCGATGCCAGACAGATCGGGCAGCATCAGATCCAGCAGGATCAGATCGGGGCGCTCTTTGCGGGCCATGCGCAACCCTTCGGCCCCGCCCGCGGCCACCAACGGGTGATACCGCGCCGCGCCAAGCTTTACCTTGAACACGATGCGGTTGGTCGCGACGTCATCTATGATCAGAATTCTGCCGTCCATACCCGTTTATCCCGAAGGCGTTTTACTTTGTTAACGATCCTACCATTTGGTTAAGGAATCCTTGCGGAAACAATAACGCTTTTCATTCCTTTCGGGATAGATTGTCGCTAATGTGCCTGCAGGACTAAGGATGGTGCGATGTCTCGGCAAGAATCCGCTGAAACCATGGCCTTGCAGGCCCTGACCTGGCTTGCCGGTCACGAAGAGTTGTTGCCGGTCTTCATGGGCTCGTCCGGGCTTTCGCCCGAAGATCTGGCAGCCCGCGCGGCAGAGCCAGAGTTTCTGGGCTCCGTTCTCGACTTTCTGTTGATGGATGATGCCTGGATCATCGCCTTTTGCGATGCCAACAGCCTGCGCTATGACGCGCCGATGCTGGCCCGCGCCGCCCTGCCGGGGGGCGAGTCGCTGCATTGGACATGACAGTTTGCCACAAGGGGCCCCGATGATTGACGGCGTGATCTTTGACAAGGACGGCACATTGTTCGACTTCCGCCGCAGCTGGGGCGGCTGGGCGGAAACGCTGGTCCGCCGCATCGCCCGCGACGCGGGCCATGCGCATGATCTGGCCACCGCCATCGGCTATGATCTGGACACCGGCCTGTTCCACCCCGACAGCCCGGTGATCGCCGCCACCGCGCAGGACATTGCCGCCGCACTGGTGACGCATCTGCCGGGGCAGACCGTGGCGCAGGTCGAGGCCGAGATCAACGCCGCTGCCGCACAGGCCGTCATGGTGCCCGCCGTGCCGCTGCGTCCCTTGCTGCAGGCGCTGCGCGACCGTGGCTTGCGGATCGGCCTTGCCACCAATGACACCGAGGCTCCGGCCCGCGCCCATCTGGCGGCGCATGATCTGACCGAATTGTTCGACTTCATCGCCGGCTACGATTCCGGCCATGGCGCCAAACCCGGCCCCGGCATGTGCCTGGCCTTTGCCCGCCAGACCGGGCTGGACCCGGCCCGCATCGCCATGGTCGGCGACAGCCTGCACGACCTGCACGCCGGGCGCGCGGCGGGGATGCTGTGCATCGCGGTGCTGACCGGCATCGCCACCCGCGCCGATCTTGCCCCCCATGCCGATGTGGTTTTGCCCGACATCGGCGCGCTGACCGGCTGGCTTGCCGAACGCGCCGCCTGAAAACGACACAATCACGTCGCCGGTGAAGAGCGCACCGGCTGCCGCTTTCGTCCATCCTGCCCCGACAGCCCCATGCAAGGGGCAGGGGGACTCTGTTATGGCTGATGTTCAGGACCGCAAGCGTCGCGCCGGGGGCAGGGCGGGCAACAAGGCGCGCGCCGGGTCTGCCGTGATCGACCAGATGCCCTGGCGCATCCCGGTCAACCCCGACCGCCCCACCGAACCGCTGGACGGCGACGGTGTGCAGCGCATTCACCGCGCCGCCATGACCATCCTCTCCGACATCGGCATCGAATTCCTGAACCCCGAGGCGGTGGAGATTCTGCGCCACGCGGGCTGCATCGTCAGCGGCACCAACATCCGCATGGACGAAGCCTTTGTGATGGAGATGCTGTCACATGCGCCCGAAAGCTTCACCATCACCCCGCGCAACCCGGCGCGTCAGGTGATCCTGGGCGGTCCGCACATGCTGTTCGGCAATGTCTCCTCGCCGCCCAACGCCTGGGATCTGGAGCGCGGCAAGCGGTCGGGCGATATGGCGACCTTCCGCGAATTCACCAAGCTGACCCAGTATTTCAACTGCATCCACCTGAACGGCGGCTATCCGGTCGAACCGGTCGATGTGCATGCAAGCGTGCGGCATCTCGATTGTCTGCACGATCAGCTGACCCTGACCGACAAAGTGGTCCACGCCTATTCGCTGGGGGCGGAGCGGGTCGAGGATGTGATGGAAATGGTCCGCATCGCCGCGGGCCTGACCCCGTCCGAGTTTGACGCGACCCCGCGCATGTTCACCAATATCAACTCGGTCTCGCCACTCAAGCATGACTACCCGATGCTGGACGGCGCGATGCGCATGGCCCGGCGCGGCCAGCCGGTTATCGTGACCCCTTTCACGCTGGCGGGGGCGATGGCCCCGGTCACCATGGCAGGCGCGGTGGCGCTCTCACTGGCCGAGGCGCTCGCCGCCATTGCGCTGTTGCAATACATCAACCCCGGCTGCCCGGTGGCAATCGGCACCTTCACCTCGAACGTCGACATGAAATCCGGCGCGCCCGCCTTTGGCACCCCCGAATACATGCGCGCCACGCAGATGACCGGCCAGCTGGTGCGGTATTACAAACTGCCGCTGCGCTCGTCGGGGGTCTGCGCCGCCAATGTGCCCGACGGCCAGTCGATGTGGGAAACCTCCAACAGCCTCTGGGCCGCCGTGCAGTCGCGCACCAACCTTGTCTATCACGCCGCCGGCTGGCTGGAGGGCGGGCTGATCGCATCCCCCGAAAAATTCGTGATGGACTGCGAAGTGCTGCAGATGATCCAGCGCTATTTCGAGCAGGCGACCTTTGCCACCGGCGCCGAAGACCTCGCCCTCGACGCGATCCGCGAGGTGGGCGCGGGTGGCCACTACTTCGGCTGCCAGCACACGCAGGACCGCTATCAGACCGCGTTCTACGCCCCCATCGCCAGCGACTGGCGCAATTATGAGGCCTGGGTCGCCGATGGCGCGGTCTGGACCCCGGAACGCGCCCACCGGATCTACAAACAGATCCTGGCCGAATTCGAGCCGCCCGCGATGGACGACACCGCCCGCGAAGAGCTCGCCCGCTTTGTCGCGCGGCGCAAGCAAGAGGGCGGCGCACCGACCGATTTCTGAGCGGTTGTGCTGGCGGAAACGGTGACAAGATGAGTATTTTTGCCAAGATGAACGGGCAAGCGCCGCGCCTGATTTCATCTTGG
This sequence comes from Pseudotabrizicola sp. 4114, assembly GCF_031457365.1. Lineage (NCBI taxonomy): Bacteria > Pseudomonadati > Pseudomonadota > Alphaproteobacteria > Rhodobacterales > Paracoccaceae > Pseudotabrizicola > Pseudotabrizicola sp. 4114. The sequence continues at coordinate 220,886 of NZ_JAVDWP010000003.1, forward strand.
TCCAAATACTCAAGTCCCACCGCACCGCTGCGCGCGGCATCAGACTGGGGCAGAGCCGTTAAGTAGCCGTGGTGCCGCTGATGCGGATCAGATCGGCCATCTGCGCCAGCTGGCTGGCCAGCGGGTTGGTCTTGCGCCAGACCAGACCGATGGTGCGGATCGGGCGCGGCGCGGGCAGCCGCGCGACCGAGACGGCGGCCGAGCGGGTCTCGACCGTGACGGCCATCTGCGGGATCAGGGTCACGCCAATGCCTGCGCCGACCATCTGCACCAGCGTGGTGAGCGAGCTGCCCTCCATCAGATCGCGGGGCAGGGCGGAGCCGAGTTTGCAGAACGAGATCGCCTGTTCGCGAAAGCAATGCCCCTCTTCCAGCAGCAAAAGCCGCATCTCGCGCAGGGTTTCGGGGTTGGGCACCGGTTTGTCGGCATCGCTTTGCGGGCGGACCAGAATGAACTCCTCGTCAAACAGCGGGTATTCTGTCAGCCCCGGTTCTGACACTGGCAGCGCGACCAGCGCCGTATCCAGCCGCCCCTCGGTCAGATCCTCGACCAGCCGCTGGGTGATCGCCTCACGCGGGCGCAGGTCCAGATCGGGATAGCGCGCGGTCAGATCGCGCATGATGCGCGGCAAAAGGTAGGGGGCCACGGTGGGGATCACCCCCAGCCGCAGCCGCCCGGTCAGCGGCCCGAACGAGGCCCGCACCAGATCGCCCAGCTCTTCCACCGCCTGCAAGATGCCCTGCACCCGCAGCGCAAAGTCCGCGCCCAGGGGTGTCAGGCTGATCTGCCGCGCGCCGCGTTCGATCAGCGGTGCGCCCAGAATTTCCTCCAGCTCTTTCATCTGGATCGACAGCGCCGGCTGCGAGATCGCACAGGCCTCGGCGGCCCGGCCGAAATGGGCGTGCTGTGCCAGAGCATCGAAATAGCGCAGGTGTTTCATCGACAATGCTTTCATAAGTAAAACATATGAGGATGATTAGAAAATGCAAATTCTAATTATGAACCCGTCATGTTAGAGAGATTCTAAGCAGCGATGGTTCTGCGGGCCGACGATTCGTCTGGCCCGAGGCGTGGACCGGCTGCGACAGAGATATAAAAGCGGAGAAGCGACATGGATGGAAACGATATCAAATCGGGCGGCAAATGCCCGGTGATGCACGGGTCTTTGACCACCACGGCGGCCACGGTGATGGATTGGTGGCCAAAGTCGCTGAACCTCGACATCCTGCACCAGCACGACACCAAGTCGAACCCGCTCAAGGGTTTTGACTACCGCGAAGAGGTCAAAAACCTCGATGTGGCCGCGCTGAAAGCCGATCTGCACGCGCTGATGACCGACTCGCAGGACTGGTGGCCGGCGGATTGGGGCCATTATGGCGGGTTGATGATCCGATTGGCGTGGCACTCTGCCGGCACCTACCGTCTGGCCGATGGCCGGGGCGGCGGCGGCACCGGCACCATCCGCTTTGCGCCGCTGAACTCCTGGCCCGACAACGCCAACCTCGACAAGGCGCGCCGCCTGCTGTGGCCGCTGAAAAAGAAATACGGCAACCGCATTTCGTGGGCCGATCTGATCATTCTGGCGGGTACCGTGGCTTACGAGTCGATGGGTCTGAAAACCTATGGCTTCAGCTTTGGCCGCGAAGACGTCTGGCATCCGGAAAAAGACATCTACTGGGGCGCGGAAAAGGAATGGCTGGCGCCGTCCGACACCCGCTACGGTGATGTGACCAACCCCGCCACCATGGAAAACCCGCTCGCCGCCGTGCAGATGGGCCTGATCTATGTGAACCCCGAAGGCGTCAACGGCCAGCCTGACCCGGCCCGCACCGCCCTGCACGTGCGCGAAACCTTTGCCCGCATGGCGATGGATGACGAGGAAACCGCAGCACTCACCGCAGGCGGCCACACCGTCGGCAAGACCCATGGCAACGGCGATGCCGGGGCGCTGCAAGCCGCCCCCGAAGGTGCTGACATCACCGAAGGCGGCCTTGGCTGGATGAACAACACCAGCCGTGGGGTGGGGCGCAATACCGTCACCAGCGGAATCGAGGGCGCGTGGACCACGCACCCAACCAAATGGGACAACGGCTATTTCGACCTGCTGTTCGGCTATGAGTGGGAGCTGAAGAAGTCTCCCGCCGGGGCCAACCAGTGGATGCCCATCAACATCCGCGAAGAAGACATGCCGGTGGATGTCGAAGACCCAAGCATCCGCGTGATGCCGATCATGACCGATGCCGATATGGCGATGAAGGTCGATTCGACCTACCGCGCAATCTGCGAACGCTTTGCCGCGGATCACGCCTATTTCTCGGAAACCTTTGCGCGGGCATGGTTCAAGCTGACCCACCGCGACCTTGGCCCGCGCACGCGCTACATCGGGCCGGACGCCCCGCAGGAAGACCTGATCTGGCAAGATCCGGTCCCGGCAGGCTCCACCGGCTATGATGTGGCTGCGGTCAAGGCCGCCATCGCCGCGTCCGGCCTGTCGGTGTCTGACATGGTGACCACCGCCTGGGATTCCGCCCGCACCTATCGCGGCTCGGACATGCGCGGCGGGGCCAATGGCGCCCGCATCCGCCTTGCACCGCAAAAGGACTGGGAAGGCAACGAGCCCGCCCGTCTGGCGCACGTGCTGTCAGTGCTGGAGCCGATTGCCGCCACCCATGGCGCAAGCCTGGCCGATGTGATCGTTCTGGCAGGCTCCGACGGCGTCGAGCAGGCCGCCAAAGCCGCAGGCTTTGAGGTGGCCGTGCCCTTTGCCCCCGGTCGTGGCGATGCGACGGCAGAACAGACCGATGCCGCGTCCTTTGACGTGCTGGAGCCGGTGGCCGATGGCTTCCGCAACTGGCAGAAAAAGGACTATGTGGTCAGCCCCGAAGAGCTGCTGCTCGACCGTGCCCAGCTGATGGGCGTGACGGCGGCGGAAATGACCTGCCTTGTCGGTGGCATGCGGGTGATCGGCACCAATCACGGCGGCACCGCCCATGGCGTGTTTACCGACCGGGTGGGTGCCCTGACCCCCGATTTCTTTGTCCACCTCACCGATATGGCGTGGAAATGGATCCCGGCGGGCAGCAACCTCTATCACATCACCGACCGGGCCACCGGCGCGGTGAGGTTCACCGCCACCCGCGCGGACCTTGTGTTCGGCTCGAACTCGATCCTGCGCGCCTATGCCGAGGTCTATGCGCAGGACGACAACGCGGAAAAATTCGTGCGCGATTTCGTCGCCGCATGGGTCAAGGTCATGAACGCAGACCGTTTCGATCTGGCGTAAGCCCTGTTCCCCCGCAGGCCATCACCTGCGGGGGAAACCACATGCCATGGTCAGGGGTAGGGCGGGGTTCACCCCGCCGCTGCCGTTGCCCTAGCCCTGAGTTACCCCGCCGCAGGCTTAAACTCGAACGCCATCAGATGCCGGTAGCGCTGTCCCGGCTCCAGCCGGGCCGGGGGGAATTGCGGCTGGTTCGGGCTGTCGGGAAAGCGCTGGGTCTCCAGCGTAAAGCCGGTAAAGGCGGCAATCGGCGCGCCATCCTTGCCCGGCAGGCCGCCGGCAAGATGCGCCCCGGTGTAGAACTGCACCCCCGGCTCGGTGGTCCACAGCTCCATCCGCCGCCCCGATGCGGCATCCACCGCTTCGGCACAAAACCGCAGTGCCTCGCCCCATTTCGCCTCGAGCGGCCCGCTCAGGCACAGGTTGTGGTCAAAGCCATCATCGGCGGGCAGATCGGCCCCGATCTCGCGCAAGATGTTGAAATCAAACGCCGTCCCGGTCACCGCCCGCACCTCGCCGGTGGGGATCAGATCGGCGTCCACCGGCGTGTAATGCCCGGCGCCGGTTCGCAGCTGCTGGCCCATCACAGAACCGGACCCTGCCATGTTGAAATAGCTGTGGTTCACCATGTTCACCACGGTCGGCGCATTGGTTTCCGCCTCCATCGCGATCCACAGCCGGTCCGCCTCATCCAGCCAGTAGCGCACCTGCAGCGCCAGCCGCCCCGGATAGCCCATCTCGCCATCGTTCGACACCGCCGTCAGCGTGACCGAGCGCGCCGACACCTCTGAAATATCCCAGATCTTGCGGTCAAACCCGGCCCGCCCGCCGTGCAGCGATTTTGCGCCCTCATTGCGGTCCACCTGCACCACCTGCCCGTCGAGCACAAAGCGCCCGCCCGCGATCCGGTTGGAAAACCGCCCGCAGGTCGCGCCCAGATAGGCTTTGGTCGCTGCATAGCCCGCCGCATCCGTATGCCCCAGCACGATATCGGCCAGCACACCCGCGCGGTCCGGCACCCACAGCTCTGTCAGCCGCGCGCCATAGGTGGTGATCCGCGCCCGCGGGCCCGCGCCACCACCCAGCGTCACCGCCAGAACCTCTGTCCCGTCAACCTGCCCGAATACATCTGCCGCCATCGCAACCTCCGCCGTCATCCGGCCCGCACCATGCGGCGCGGCCCGTCAAAGCGCAATCCTGTGCGGCTTGCCCGTCACGGGCGATCACCCCTCGGGCAGATCCGCCATCAGCCGTGACAGGTGATGCGCCAGCATCGCCACATTCGGCGGTTGCAGGATCGACAGGTGATCGCCCGGCACGTCGATCACCTCAAACCCCGAGGCGGCAACAGCGGCCCAGCCCAGCCCGTCCTGCGCGCTTTCGGGGCTGTCGAACACATTCTCTTCGGCGCGAAAGATCGTCAGTGGCCGGTGAATAGGGCGCACCTCATAGGCCTGCACCGCCAGCTCTGCTGCGACCATGAAACTGTCAACTGTCATCGGGGCCACGTCGCCGCGCCGCTTTTGCAACCGCAGGCGCAGCTTTTTGCTGCGGTACAGCACATCTGCCCAGCGGTTTGTCACGATCCCCGCCAGATGCGACGGTCCGCGCCGGGCCAGCTGCCGCAGATGCACCCCGATCCGCGCCCGCCCCGACAGACGCGACCGCCCACCGGGGCCGGCACTGTCGAACATCGCGATGACCCGCACCTCGCGCCCGGCGCGGAGCAGCTGCTGCGCCAGCTCATAGGCGACATAGCTGGCCAGTGACACCGCCGCCAGACTGACCGGTCCTTGCGGAAAATGTCGCTGGATTTCAGCCGCATAGGCACGGGCAGTGTCCTGCACGCCAATCGGCGTATCCTGCGCCAGCAAGCCCACGGTCAGGCCAAACACCGGCTGATCCGGCCCCAAAGCCTCGGCCAGCGGGCGAAAGTGTTCCTCATTGCGGCCCAGCACATGCACGCCGAACAGCGGCGGGCGGCTGCCCTTGGGCTGGATCGGGATGATATAGCGCGGCCCCGATTGCGCCGCCGACAGCGCCCGCGCCAGAGCGCGCGCCGTCGGGCGACGGTGCAGGTCGGCCACGCCCAGCCGATGGCCCAGCTCGGCCTCGATCCGCCCGATCAGCTGCACCGCCAGCAGCGAATGGCCGCCAAGGTCGTGAAAATCATCCTCTGGCCCCACCTCATCCAGCCCCAGCGTCTGCGCCATCAGGGCCGCGATCTTTTGCGTGACCGGATCATCGGTGGTGGCCACATCGGCAGAGGGGGCCACGTCCGGCACCGGCAGGGCGGTGATGTCGATCTTGCCGCCCGGCGTGCGCGGAAAACTGGCAACCGGCAGAATGGCAGGCAGCATATGCGCCGGCAGATGATCCGCCACCGCCGCGCGCAAGGATTGCGCCTCGGGCAGGGGCTGGCCATCTGCCGCCGCCACCCAGACCACCAGACGCGCGCCCGGCGTGCCTGCGCCCAGCACATGCGCCAGCGCCCGGCCCACGCTCTGCTCACGCTCCAGCACCCGCTCGACATGGCGCAGGTCGATGCGAAAGCCGCGCAGCTTTACCTGCCGGTCGCGCCGCCCCAGAAAGGCCAGCGCCCCATCGGGCCGCCAGCGCGCCATGTCGCCGGTGCGGTAGATCCGGCCCTCGCCATGAAAGCGGTCGGGGCGGAACGCTGCGGCGGTCTGCTCGGCATGGCCGATATAGCCGTCGCTCACCGCAGGCCCGCCGATCCACAGCTCGCCCACTGCGCCAGTCGGCGCGAGCGAGCCGTCGGGGGCCAGCACATAGGCGCGCGCATGCGCGGTCGGGCGGCCAATCGGAATATCTTCGCCCGCCGTCACCGGCCCCGGTTCGTGCAGGGTGCAGGTGATCGTGGTTTCGGTCGGGCCATAGCCGTTCAGCCAGCGCGGGCGCGGCGCAACCCGTTGCCAGGTCGCCAGCGCCCGTGGGCTGATCTGCTCGCCCCCCACCACCACCAGCCGCACCGCTTGCGGCAGGTGCAGCCCGTCGCGGGCCATCTCGTCGACCAGCACATGCCAGAACGCGGTTGGCAGGTTCAGCACCGTGATGCCCTGCCGCGCCACCTCTTCCAGAAACAGCCCGATGGATCCGGCCATCGCCGCGTCGCGCAAGATGACCTTGGCCCCGGCCAGCAGGGTGGGGATGATCTCCTCGATCGACACATCAAACGACAGGCTGGCAAATTGCAGCACCCGGTCGTCGGCGGTCAGCCCGAACGCGGCGATGATCGCACTGGCATGGGCCGACAGCGCCCGCATCGGGACCCGGACCCCCTTTGGCACCCCGGTCGAGCCCGAGGTGTAGATCACATAGGCCAGCCGGTCCGGATCAGGCGGCAGCAGATCGGGATAGGGTGCCGCTGCTGTCCCCAGCTCCGGTTCCGGCGTCATCAGCCGCACGTCCGGCGGTACATCCTGACCGCATTGGGCCAGCATCAGCCCGGCCCCGCTGTCGCTGAGCATGTGGCGCAGCACCGGATCGGGATAGCCGGGGTCCAGCGGCAGAAACGCCGCCCCCACCCGCAACACCGCCAGTATGGCCACCACAAACTCCGGCCCGCGCGGCAGGCAGATCGCCACGATCTGCCCCGGTCCGGCCCCCGCCTGCACCAGCCGCCCGGCCAGACTGCCGATCCGCGCCTCCAGCATCGAGTAATTCATCCGCTCGGGCTGGCCCACCATCTTCAGCGCGTCAGCCTCGGGCTGTTCGAACACCCGCTCGGAAAACCGCAGGCTTACACACGGGTCGACCTGGGGCAGCCGCCGCTCTGGCCGGGCCAGCGCCAGCAGCGCCGCCTCTTCCGGGCGGGGCAGCATGGTCAGCTGGGTCAGCGGCGTGGTGGTGCCCGCCTTGGCCAGCGACGCCAGCACTTCGGCCAGATGGCCCAGCATTGCCCGCGCCTTGGCCTCACTTACCGCCGCCGGATCATGTTCCAGCATCAGCAGCAGTTCCGCATCGCCATAAGCCGCCAGTGTCAGCGGCAGCGCGCCCTCTTCGTGCAGTTCTACCCGCCGTGTCGCCCAGTCGGGCCCCAGCGCCCGCATGGTTTCATTCAGCGAGGCGCGCTCGAACATCACCATCGAATCGAACAGCGACTCGGTGCCGGGCAACCCGCACCAGCGCCGGATATCGGTCAGCGCCGCATGTTCATGCGCCCGCAGCGCCAGCGAGTCCCGGCGCAACCCGCTCAGAAACTCATCCGCCCCGCGTGGCGGGCTGATCTGCACCTTCATCGGCAGCGTGTTGATCAGACAGCCCACCGTGCGCTGGGTGCCCGGCACAATATGCCGCCCGGCACGGGTGGTGCCAAACACCGCCGTTGCCCGCCCGGTCCAGCGCGCCACAACCATGCCCCAGCCCGCCTGAACCACGGTGGCCAGCGTCGTGCCCGCCGCCTCGGCCCGCAGGCCCAGCGCCGCCGTCAGCCGCGCATCCAGCCGCCGCTCCATCTGGCGCTTGCGCGCTGTCCCACTGTCACCGGCATCATCGGCCAGCGGGTTGGGCTGGTCAAACCCGTTCAGATAGTCGCGGAAAAACCCCTGCGCCGCTGCGCTGTCCTGCGCGGCCAGACCGCGCGCATAGTCCAGGAATCCGGCCTCGGGGGCAGGGGGCAGCGCTCCCCCCTTTAACGCCGCAAACACCTCTTCCAGCACAATCGCCATGCTGCGGCCATCGACCATGGCGTGATGCACGGTCCAGACCATGACCGATCGCTGCGGCCCCAGATGCGCCAGCATCACCCGCCAGGCCGGAGCCGCCTCCAGATCGACGCCCTGTTCGCGGTCGGCCTCCAGAAATTGTGCCAGCATCCCCTCACGCCGGCGCGGGGTCAGGGTTGACCAGTCCTCGACCGTCAGCGCCACCTCGATCCGGTCGCGCAGCACCTGCACCGGCGTCAGCCGCTTGCGCCACAGGATCGACAGCCGCAATGCCGCATGCCGCGCCGCCACCAGCGCCCAGGCGGCCCGCAGACCTTCGGCATCGACACGTTCCGCATCCAGATGCACCACGATCTGTTCCAGATTGACCCAAGGCCGCCCGGCAAGCGCGCTTTCATAAACCATCCCCAGCTGCAGCGGGGTCAGCGCGTGCCCGGCCAGGGCGGTGTCCTGTTGGGGGGCTGTCTGGTTGTGCAGGGTCATGGCGCGGGTGCCCCGAACAAGGTCAGCAACTCGACAATTGCGCTGCGGTCCAGCCCGACGGCAAGGATCGCAATCCCCAGCCCGAGGACGGCAAAGGTCAGATCGTGCAGCCCGTCCCACGCCTTGTGCCGCCGCGCCAGCCAGATCAGGAACGGATAGACCGCAACCGCCGCCAGTGCCTGCCCGACCAATGCGCCCACCAGCCCCAGCCATTCCGCCCCAAGGATCAGCCCCACCACCAGAAACAGCGCCCGCATCGCGGTCAGCAGAAAGTAATTCCGGCTGTCCCCTGCCGCCAGCGCCGACTGGTCATAGGTCATCCCGATCACCGACGGGATCTGGATCACCGCAATCAGCACCAGAATGGCCCCCGCAGCCGAATAGCGCGGATCATACAGCAGATCGACGATCCACTCGCCGCCAAAGGCCATCACCGCCAGCAGCGTGAAAATCGCGCCCGACAGCGCAAAGCGCATCTGCCGCAGCTTGGCAAAGTTCTCGACCGATTCCCCCGGTGGCCGTTCACGGTACAGCGGAATCAGGATCCGCCCGCCGATGGTCTGGCCCAGCAGCATCGGAAACGACGCCAGGAAAAACCCGATGTTATACAGCCCCAGCTGCTCCAGCGTCAGGTACTTGCCCAAAATCGCCTTGTCGCCCTGCGCCACCAGAAAACCGCAGGCGGTGGACAAGAACAGCCAGAAGCCGAAATGCATCAGATCGCGCGCCGCCGCAGGCTCCCACCCCAGCCGGCTTTTCGGGCCGGGCAGGGTCCAGGTCACCAGTGCCAGCCGCGTGCCCGATGACACGATCCACCCCGCCACCAGCGCCCAGACCGATTGCGTTGCCCACGCCAGCCCGACCATCGAGACAATGCCGACCACCTGCGACGCCAGATCCAGCGCCGTCAGCCGCCCCAGCCGCAGATGCCGCGCCGCGGTATCCACCCGCGTCGGCTCCAGCCCGTGCAGCAGCAGCGAAAACCCCGCCACCGGCAACAGCCAGGCCAGCTCCGGCTGGCCATAAAACAGCGCTGCCGGATAGGCGATCGCCGCCGAGGCCAGCCACAGCACCACGCCGCGCGTCACCTGAATGCTGAAGGCGGTATTCAGGAACGCGACGTCATCGCCGCGCTTGTGCTGCAGAATCGCCGGATGCGTGCCCATGTCGGAAAACATCGTCAGCCCGACGATGAACACCGACACCAGCGCCATCAGACCAAACGCCTCGGGGAACAGCAGCCGCGTCAAAATCAGGTTCGACGCCAGCCGCAACGCCTGACTGGCCGCGTAGCCCAGCGCGGTCCAGGCCGAACTGCGCATCACGCGGGCCACAAGCCCGTCGCCGCGCAACCGTGTGATGACCGGGCTCATCCAGTGGCAAACCTTGAAAATGTCCGGTGGTGGCCCGCCCCCTGGCACCCACGCTCAATCCCGACACCCTGCCTCAATGCCCCCCTCCGGTTCAAGCCCCTGATTTGGCAACGGTCTGGTTCGCCCCAGGCGATTCCATCGCATGGCGCAGCTTTGCCTCTCTTGCGCTGTGTTGCGGGGCAGGGCAGGCTGCCGCCATGACCCAGACCCCAACCACAGGCGGCCCCTCGTTCTGGTGGCAGCAGACCGGCCTGCCGCCCCGGCGCGCAGCCCTGTCCGGCGACACCACGGCACAGGTCTGCATCATCGGCGCGGGCTATACCGGGCTGTGGACCGCCCTCTCGCTCATAGCCGCCAGACCCGATCTCGACATCCTGATCGTCGAGGCCGAATTTGCCGGGTTCGGCGCCTCGGGCCGCAACGGCGGCTGGCTCACCGGCGGGTTTGCCTGGTCGCACGCCCGCTATGCCGCCACCAGCAGCGAAGGCGCGGTGCGCGCCATGGTGGCCGCGATGAACGGCACCGTGGCCGAGATCATCCGCCACTGCGCGGCCCTTGGCATCGACGCCGAGATCACCCCGACCGACGAGCTGCTGGTCGCCACCAACCTCGCGCAATGGCAGCGCCTGCAAGCCGAACACCGCCACCGCAGCGCCTGGGGCGAAGCCGACCGCCTGCGCCTCCTGAGCGCCGAAGACACCGCCACCCGCATCACGATGCCCGGCACCATGGGTGCGCTGGAAATCAGCGGCGTGGCCCGCATCCAGCCCGCCAAACTCGCCGCCGGCCTCGCCCGCGCCGCCGAGCGCCTGGGCATCCGCATGGCCGAGGGCACCCGCGTCACCGCCATCGCCCCCGGTCTGGTCACCACCGAAAGGGGCCGCGTTGCGGCGGAAACCATCCTGCGCTGTACCGAAGGCTTCACCGCCACGCTGCCCGGCCACCGCCGCGACCTGTTGCCGCTCAACTCCGCCCAGATCATCACCGAACCTTTGCCAGCGGAAACATGGGCACAGATCGGCTGGCACGGCCATGAAATCATAGGCGATTTCGCCCACAGCTATTGCTACTGCCAACGCACCCCCGATGGCCGCATCGCCTTTGGCGGGCGCGGCACGCCCTACCGCTATGGCTCCGGCCTCGACACCAACGGCCACCCCGACGCCGCCACGTTTGCCCAACTCACCACCCGCCTGCACCGCCTGTTCCCAGCCACAAGCACCGCCCGGATCGAGCACGCGTGGTGCGGCACCCTTGGCGTGCCGCGCGACTGGTGCGCCGGGGTCGCCTTCGACCCCGCCACCCGCATCGGCCACGCGGGCGGCTATGTCGGCGTCGGCGTCGCCACCGCCAACCTCGCCGGCCGCACCCTCGCCGCCCTGACCTTGGGCACCGACGACCCGCTCACCCGCCTGCCATGGGTCAACCGCACCCCGCGCACATGGGAACCCGAACCCCTCCGCTGGCTCGGCCTGCACGGCACCTATGCGGCCTATGCGCTGGCCGACCGCGCCGAGGCACGGGGAGGGCCACCGTCCCGGTTGGCGGAGTGGGTGAACTGGGCGGTGGGGCGGTGAGGGGGGATTGACGCTAAGATTTCTTTGCCGATACTTTGCCCCGACTTGAAGGCTGCGGGCCTCAGCGAGCACATAACCAGCATTCATAGCTGTGTTTCTATAGCGTTCGCAAGTATTGAAGGTTCTTATGTTAGTTTAGTAGCCATTTTGTTTCAATAGTGAGGTCATCAGGTGTTAGGCAGTTTTACGCTTGCAAGAGTTCAATCCCATTTTTCTTGGGAAATTGTTGCGCCTCTTTTACAAACCGAAATTGCCAGGCTAAGCATTTTTATGTCCCTTGCAGGCTACGTTGTGTTATTTTCCGATCTCTTGTTCACTCAGGGATACCCTACCTTTTCAAATCTGTTCCAAGGCGAAAGAGACCCAGTTAGTGCCGGTGTTTTTTTGCTTTCGCCGATAGTAAAATGGAGGATGGTATATATTGGCTTGATTTTTTTGATGTTTGGTCGTCTTTTGTTCAGCTTTGGCTGCCCAGCCCGACTAAAGACGCACGGATTTTCGAAGGTTGATTATGTTCAGTCAGCGCAAAAAAGCGTAATTAGAAGTGAATATGACGCCATGTTTGCAAGAGTTGGTTCAAGCCCTACCGTAGCGGCACCAGGCACGTTTGGAATGCAGAAGAACGAACTTTACGGACTTCTTTTTCCAGATTTCGATGTATGGGGTAAGGCAATATACGAAGTGAATCGAGGGATACGCGGTCAAGACCATAACATGTCTGCAGATGATGCGAAGCCCAATCAGGAAGCAGCTTTAGGAAATTTCCTGAGGGACGCGTGGGCTAGCGACTATGAACTAGCCCTTCTAGAAAGCCCTACTCCTCGATTATTGTCGATATTCGCAGGTGGTATGGGTTATCTCCTCCTTGCAATTCCGTCCTTGGATTTGATGCAAGCTGTGCTGCGCGCGATAGCTTTTGGCTCGTGACTGGAAAGTGTGGTTCGCAATGTATGTTAGCGTTTGATATGCGCCATTGGCGCTGTCCTCGTCGAACCATGCTCAAATACCTAGGGGCGGAGCCCCCACTTCTTAAAAATCCGTTAATTCCACAGGGTCAACCCTTTGAAATAAAACAACTCCCCCTGTTGTAACACAGGGGGAAGCCGTCTACCCGCGGCCCTTCCACGGCACCAGCCGCTTCTCGGCCATCCGCATCAGAATGTCGATCCCATAGCCGATGATCCCGATCAGGATGATCCCCATCACCACAATATCGGTCAGCTGGAATTTCGAGGCCGCGATGATCATCATCCCCGCGCCTTTCTGCGCCGCCACCAGCTCGGCCGCGACCACCGTGCCCCAGCACACCCCCATCGCCACGCGAGCACCCGTAAAGATATCGGGCAGCGAGTTGGGGATGATCACATGCCGCAGGATCTGCGCCTTGCTGGCCCCCAGCGAATAGGCCGCGTGGATCTTTGACAGCTTCACGCCAGAAACCCCCGACCGCGCCGCGATGGTCATGATCCAGAGCGCGGCGAGGAACAAGAGCACCACCTTGCCGGTCTCCCAGATCCCGAACCAGATGATCACCAGCGGGATCAGCGCCAGCGGCGGGACGGGCCGCATGAATTCCACAATCGGATCGAACCAGCCACGGAACCAGCCCGACAGCCCCATCGCATAGCCCAGCGGGATGCCGACAATGGACCCCAGCACAAACCCCGCCATCACCCGCGCCAGCGACGCGCCCAGATGGCCCCAGAGCGAGGTGTTCTGATAGCCGTTGGTCGCGATTTCCATAAAGCGCGCCACCACCGCCTCGGGCGCGGGCAGCCAGATCGGCTCCATCTGCCAGCCTTTTGCGGCCTGAAAATTCAGCGCGCCGCGCGGGGTCAGCGTGACGGTGCCGCCGGTCACCTCGACGCGGTCATCGACCGCAATCGGCTTGCCGTTGATCGCGATCACCACCACGCCCTCACCGTCATTCTCGACCGGGCGCAGCAGCACCGAGCGCCAGGCTTGCACCACCGCCGTGTCACCTTGGGCAAATCCACTGGCCTCGGGCACCTCCGGCGCAACAGGGGTCACCCCCGCCTCATGCACCATGACCCGCACCTCGGCCTCGGCCTCGGCCCCCTCGGGTGCGCGGGCGGTGTAGGTGAAACCGGCCTCGCCCACGAACGGTCCCGGCACGTGCAGCGGCACGATGCTGGATCCGGTGAAGGCCCCCCAGATCAGGAACACCGACAGGATCGAGATCACGCTGGCCACCCGGTCGGGCTGGATCGCCGACTCGTCGCCAAAGGTCACGGTTTTCAGCGAGGTGAAGTCATGCCGGCCGCGATGCGCCTTGATCCGGCCCCAGACCAGCATCGAGACCACAAAGATCGCGACGTAGAACACCAGAACCATCATGTGGCACCGTCTTTCTTGCCCATGATTTCCTCTTCCATGCCCCAGATCATCGACAGGATTTCCTCCCGCGTTTCCGCAAAGCCGCTCGATTTCTTGACTTCGCGCAGGTCCATGTTCACCCCGCGCTCGGCAAACGGCAGGTTGTATTCGCGGAATATCCGGCCCGGTCGCGGGGCCATCACCAGCAGGCGTTCGCCCAACAGCAGCGCCTCTTCGACCGAATGGGTGATCAGGACCACGGTTTTCCCGGTCTCCTTCCACAGCTTCAGCACCAGACCTTGCATCTTTTCGCGGGTCAGCGCGTCCAGCGCGCCCAAGGGTTCATCCATCAGGATCACATCAGGGTCATTCGCCAGACAGCGGGCAAGTGCCACGCGCTGCTGCATGCCGCCCGACAGCTCGTAAACCGCCTTTTCGCCAAAATCATGCAGGCCCACGGTTTCGAGCAGATGGTCGGTGATGCGGTCGCGCTCTGCCTTGGCCATGCCCTTCATCCTTGGGCCGAAGCCGATGTTGTGGCGCACGTTCATCCATTCGAACAGCGCGCCTTGCTGGAACACCATGCCGCGTTCGGGGCTGGGGCCCACGACCCGTTTGCCCCCCAGCACGATCTGGCCTTCGGTCGGGGCCAGAAATCCGGCGAGGATGTTCAGAAGCGTGGTCTTGCCGCAGCCCGAAGGCCCCAGCACCGAGAGAAGCTCGCCCTGTTTCAGCTCCAGTGAGACGTTTTGCAAAGCCTGCACCGCCGCGCCGTTCGGCAGGTCAAAGCGCATCGAGATGTTGTCGATGATCAGTCCGGACATAGCCCCTCCGGTAATGTGACGGGCGGCCCGTTCGGGGCCGCCCCTAAGCGTTTCATCGGCGCGCTTACATGCCGCTTGCGGCAGTCAGCGGCGCGGTGTTGACCGTGGTTTCATAGCTGGGCAGGGCTGCGGGGATCGAGCCTGCGGTGACAAACACCTCGGCCACGCCCTGCATGAACTCCTGCGCGCCGCCGCCCAGCCATTTGGCCGAAAGCTGGTCTTCGACAGAAGGGAAGACAAAGGTGCTCATGTCCTTTTCAGCCGTGGCCACATCAATGCCTGCGTCCTGTGCGATGACCGGCAGCATTTCTGCCTTTTTCGAGCCTTCGTTCCACATGGCGTTGCTGTCCGCCACCACTTTCAGGAACTTGGCAACCACATCCGGGTTTTCGGCCACAAAGGACGCGGGGGAGGAGGTCACATCGAACACCAGAATGCCAAGCGCCTCTTTTTCGGCGCCGGTCAGCAGGACGTTGCCATGTTCCTTCATGCGGTTCAGACCGCCACCATAGCCACAGGCCATGTCGATGGAGCCTTGGGCAATCGCCGCAGCCCCTTCGGGCGGGGCCATGTCGATGATCTCAAGGCTGGCCAGATCGACGCCGAAATGGTCCATCTGCTTGAGAAAGCCATAATGCGCCGCAGTGCCGAGCGGAACGGCGACCTTTTTGCCGGCCAGATCGGCGGCGTTGTCCTTGGTGATGTCAAGATCACTGCGCACCACGCAGTTGTCATTGTCGGAATAGCTGACGGCGACATCAATGATCTGCAGATCCTGCCCGGCGCTTGTGGCCACCACAAACGGCGGCAGGCCCTGCGACACGGCAAAATTCACATCGCCCGCAGCCATCGCCGCAGACATCGCGGTGCCGGTGTCAAACGCGACCCAGTTCACCTTCATGCCCATGGCTTCGTCAAAGGTGCCATTGGCCTTGGCGTATTGGAACGGCATCGGCCATTCCATGAAATAGGCGACCGTCACCTCGTCCAGCGCCATGGCGCTGGTGGTGCCTGCCAACAGGGCCACTGTGGCGGCAGCGCTTGTGAGTGTCTTGCGGAATATCATCCTTGGGGTTCTCCATGTTGGTTTTGTCTTTTGGTTTTGTCTTGCCCTCATTGGTCGGGGCGGGTTTGGCTCTGTCCAGCGGCTTGCCCGGGTTTCAGGAAATCGGAAGGACCGCTTCCACGCAAGGCAAGCCGTTGCCTTGTGATCTTTGCCGCGCTTTGCCGCATCGCAAAACGATTCTGTAACTGGCGCTATCGGGGCAGGGCGTCTGGCCCTACGAATGCCTGCGGCAAAGGCGGATGCTGGCGCAAAGGCCGGTCAGGTTCCGACGCGGCCCGGCACTGATCACAGAAAGGCACGGTCCATGGACGGCTATAGCAGCAATGACATCTCAGCGGTGGTCGAGGCTGACCGCGCCCACGTCTGGCATCACCTGAGCCAGCACAAACCCTATGAACAGGTTGATCCGCGCGTGATCATCGAGGGCAAGGGGATGCGGGTCTGGGATGCGCGCGGCAAGGAGCATCTGGATGCGGTTTCGGGCGGGGTCTGGACCGTGAACGTCGGCTACGGCCGCGAGAGCATTGCCAATGCGGTGCGCGATCAGCTGATCAAGATGAACTATTTCGCAGGCGCGGCCGGGTCGGTGCCGGGTGCGCGCTTTGCCCAACGGCTGATCGAAAAGATGCCGGGGCTGAGCCGGGTCTATTATTCGAACTCCGGCTCCGAGGCGAATGAAAAGGTCTACAAGATGGTGCGCCAGATCGCGCACAAGCATCATGGCGGGAAGAAGTGGAAGATCCTTTACCGTGAGCGGGACTATCACGGCACCACCATCGGCACGCTGGCGACCAGCGGGCAGGCGCAGCGGGCGGCGCAATACGGGCCGTATCCCGATGGCTTTGTGATGGTTCCGCATTGTCTGGAATACCGCAAGCAATGGGAAGTGGAAAACTACGGGCTGCGCGCCGCCGAGGCGATCGAAGAGGTGATCCTGCGCGAAGGCCCCGACACGGTGGGCTGCCTCGTGCTGGAGCCGGTGACGGCGGGCGGCGGGGTGATCGTGCCGCCAACCGGCTATTGGGAGAAGGTGCAGGAGATCTGTGCGAAGTACGACATCCTGCTGCACATCGACGAGGTGGTGTGTGGCGTCGGCCGGACGGGCACATGGTTCGGCTATCAGCATTACGGCATTAAGCCCGATTTCGTGACCATGGCCAAAGGGGTTGCCTCGGGCTACGCGGCGATTTCCTGCACGGTGACCACCGAGGCGGTGTTCGCGCTGTTCAAGGATGATCCGACCGATCCGATGAGCTATTTCCGCGACATCTCGACCTTTGGCGGCTGCACCGCCGGGCCGGCGGCGGCGCTGGAAAACATGCGCATCATCGAGGATGAGGGTCTGCTCGACAACACCACCGCGATGGGCGCGCGGCTGATGGCCAACCTGCACGCGCTGATGGACAAGCATGCGGTGATCGGCGACGTGCGCGGCAAGGGGTTGTTCTGCGGCGCTGAACTGGTGGCGGACCGGGGCAGCAAAGAGGCGCTGGATGAGAAACGCGTGCAGGCGGTGGTTGCCGATTGCATGGCGCAAGGCGTGATCATCGGCGCCACCAACCGCTCGGTGCCGGGGCTGAACAACACGCTGTGCCTGTCGCCCGCGCTGATCGCCACGCCGGATGATATTGACCAGATCACGGATGCCATTGATCAGGCCCTGACGCGGGTGTGCGGCTGACGCGGTTTCAAGGACATTGAATCCTCTGCCCCGAAGAGGGGCAGAGGATATTGTTTTTGTGTCGTCGTCGCGTGCCGCTCCTCCTCCGTTTTGCCTCCGGCGGGAGTATTTGGGAAAGCTGCAATCGCAGGGGCGGGCTTGACCTTTGGGCGGGGGCGGCGTTGTCTGGTCTTATTGATGATAAGGCCAGATCATGCCCATTCCCGCCGAAGCCTTTTTCCTGCCGCCCGGAACCGCCGGGACGCTGCAAAGCCGGATCCGGTCGATGGTGGTGCAAGGCGTGCTGGCGGGGCGGTTGCGGCCCGGTGACAAGATGCCGTCGTCACGCGGGCTGGCGGTGCATCTGGGAGTCAGCCGGATCACGGTGACGCTTGCCTATGCCGATCTGGTGTCTTCGGATTACCTGTCGGCGCGCGGGCGGTCGGGCTATTTCGTGTCGGACACCGCCCCACGCGCGCCGGAGTTTCCCTCGGCCCCCGTACGGGATGAGGGCGTGGATTTTGCGGCGCTGACCGGGGCGCGGTTCTCGAAACAGGCGCGGCTGGCCAAACCCGAGGATTGGGAGCGCTATCCGTTCCCGTTCATCTACGGACAGGCCGACCCGGCGTTGTTTGACCACCAGAACTGGCGCGCCTGCGCGTTGCGCGCCTTGGGGCGGCGGGATTTTGCCGCGCTGACCTCAGATTATTACGAGCGTGATGATCCGATGCTGATCGAGCAGGTGCTCCGCAGCATCCTGCCACGGCGGGGGATTGCCGCGCGCGCCGACGAGGTGTTGCTGACCATGGGCGCGCAGAACGCGCTGTGGATCGCAGCACAGGTGCTCTTGGGCCCGGGTAAGCGGGCGGTGATGGAAAACCCCGGCTATCCGGGCCTGCGTGCCATTCTGGAGCCCTCGGGGACGGAAGTTCTGGCGGTGGATGTCGATGAGAACGGCTTGCCGCCGGAGCGGGTGCCTGCGGGCGTGGATGTGGTGTTCACCACCGCCTCGCATCAATGCCCGACCAATGCGACCATGCCGGTGGCGCGGCGGGTGGCATTGCTGGAGGCGGCGTCAAGGCAGGGGTTTATCATTGTCGAGGACGATTACGAATTCGAGATGTCCTATCTGAAACCCGTCGCCCCGGCGTTGAAGTCCTTGGACCGCGAGGGCCGGGTTGTGTACGCCGGGTCGTTTTCCAAATCGGTGTTTCCGGGGCTGCGGCTGGGCTATCTGGTGGCCTCGCCCAGTTTCATCGCCGAGGCGCGGGCGCTGCGGGCGATGGTGCTGCGCCATCCGCCGGGGCATATCCAGCGCACGGTGGCGTATTTTCTGGCCGATGGGCATTACGACGCGCTGATCAACCGCATGCGCGTGGCGTTCCGGCGCAGGCGGCAGGTGATGGAGGAGGCTCTGGCCGAACAGGGGCTGAGCGTGGCGGGGCAGGGCGGCTTTGGCGGGTCGAGCATCTGGATGCGGGCCGCCGACGGGGTCGATACCGAAGTGCTGGCTGCGCACCTGCGGGCCGAGGGCGTGCTGATCGAGCCGGGGCGCGCGTTTTTCCACCCGGGCGGTGCCAGCCGCCAGCATTACCGGCTGGCCTATTCTTCGATTGCGGCGTCGCGCATCCCCGAGGGTATTGCACGGATTGCACTTGCGTTGGGGGCGATGCGATAGTCACACTCTGGACTTAAAGGCGCGAGGCCTCTGGCCCTAAGGCCGGTCTGGCGGCCCCGGTAGAGTGGCGCAAAGATGCCCTTGCAGGAGCCGGACCGATGCGTATGACCACCGAAGAAGCCTTTGTGAAAACCCTGCAACGGCATGGCATCGAACATGCTTTTGGCATCATCGGATCGGCCTTCATGCCGATCTCTGACCTGTTTCCGCGCGCCGGGATCACGTTCTGGGATTGCGCGCATGAAGGCAGCGGCGGGATGATGGCCGATGGCTATACCCGTGCCTCGGGCAAGATGAGCATGATGATCGCGCAGAACGGGCCGGGGATCACCAATTTCGTGACGGCGGTCAAGACCGCTTACTGGAACCACACGCCCTTGCTGCTGGTCACGCCGCAGGCCGCGAACAAGACCATCGGCATGGGCGGCTTTCAGGAAGTCGAACAGATGGCGCTGTTCAAGGATATGGTCTGCTATCAGGAAGAGGTGCGCGACCCCAGCCGCGTGGCCGAGGTGCTGAACCGTTGCATCCTGCAGGCCAAACGCCGGTCGGCGCCGGCGCAGATCAACATGCCGCGCGATTTCTGGACCCAAGTGATTGATATCGACCTGCCCGAAGTGGTGGAGTTTGAGCGCCCCGCAGGTGGCGAGACGGCGATTGCCGAAGCCGCAGCGCTGCTGTCGGAGGCAAGGTTTCCGGTGATCCTCAATGGCGCAGGCGTGGTGCTGGGCGGGGCCATTCCGGCCAGCATGGCACTGGCCGAACGGCTGGATGCGCCGGTCTGTGTGGGCTACCAGCACAATGATGCGTTTCCGGGCAGCCATCCGCTGTTTGCCGGTCCTTTGGGCTATAACGGGTCGAAAGCGGCAATGGAGTTGATTTCCGAGGCAGATGTGGTATTCTGTCTGGGTACCCGGCTAAACCCGTTTTCAACGCTTCCGGGATACGCGCTGGACTATTGGCCAAAAGCGGCCAGGATCATCCAAGTCGACATCAACCCCGATCGGATCGGGTTGACGAAACAGGTAACGGTGGGAATTGTCGGCGACTCGAAAAAGGTCGCCGAAGCGGTTTTGGCGCAGTTGGCCATCACCGCCGGTGACCATGCGCGCACAGAACGCAAAGCAAAAATCGCACAGGTGAAATCGGCATGGGCGCAGGCGCTGTCGTCGATGGATCACGAAGACGACGATCCGGGCACGTCGTGGAATCAGCGCGCGCGGGAGGCCAAGCCGGAGTGGATGAGCCCGCGCATGGCTTGGCGCGCGATTCAGTCCGCACTGCCGCGTGACGCGATCATCTCCAGTGACATCGGTAACAATTGCGCGATCGGCAATGCCTATCCCACCTTTGAGGCCGGGCGGAAGTACCTGGCACCGGGGCTGTTCGGCCCTTGTGGCTACGGCTTGCCTGCAATCGTCGGGGCCAAGATTGCCTGCCCCGAGGTGCCGGTGGTGGGCTTTGCTGGCGACGGGGCTTTTGGCATCGCTGTGACGGAGCTGACCGCGATTGGCCGCCCGGAGTGGCCGGCAATTACCATGGTCGTGTTCCGCAATTACCAATGGGGCGCGGAAAAGCGCAATTCTACCCTGTGGTATGACGACAACTTTGTCGGCACCGAGCTGGACGAGGGGGTATCCTATGCCGGGATCGCGCGGGCCTGCGGCTTGCAGGGCGTGCAGGCGGGCACGATGGACGCGTTGCGCGCGGCGCTGACACAGGCGCTGGCCGATCAGAAGGCGGGCAAGACCACGCTGATCGAGGCGCTGATCAACCAGGAGCTGGGCGAGCCGTTCCGCCGCGACGCGATGAAAAAGCCGGTGGAGGTGGCGGGGATTTCAAAGGCTGACATGCGGCCGCAGGTCGTATGATCCCCTTTGAGCTGGGGCTTGGTGGTACGGGCTGGCTGGCGGCGGTGATCTTTGCCGCCGCCTTCATCCGGGGCTATTCCGGCTTTGGCTATTCGGCGATCGTCGTTGCAGGCTCCGCTCTGGTGACCAATCCGCTCAACCTTGTCGCCGTAGTGGTGCTGATGGAATGCGCCATGTCGCTGCAATCGGCGCGCGCGGCGGGTCCGCATGTTGACTGGCGGCGGGTTCGGTTCTTGTTGGCGGGCGCTGCTGTCGGGCTGCCGCTGGGGCTGTGGGTGCTGACCGGGATCAGTGACGACGCGGCAAAGGCGGCAATTTCCGGCTATGTCCTGCTGATGTGCGGCGTGCTGCTGCTGGGGTGGCGCTTCCGGGCCGAGATCCGGGGGCGCGGCAATCTGGCGGTCGGCGTGGCCTCGGGGCTTGCCAATGCACCGGGCATGGGCGGGCTGCCGGTGGCGGCGTTCTTTGCGGCGCAACCGATGCCCCCGGCGGTGTTCCGGGCGACATTGATTGCGTATTTCCCGCTGCTGGATCTTTATTCCGCGCCGCTTTACTGGTTTGCAGGACTGGTCACCATGGATACGCTTTGGGCCGGGCTGATTGCGCTGCCGTTGACAGTCGCCGGCAACTGGCTGGGTGGGCGGCATTTCTTTGGCACCGACCCGCAGGACTTCCGGCGCTTTGCGATTCTGCTGTTGGCGGGGCTGGCGGTGCTGGGTTTGGGGAAAGCGATCTTGTAATGCTTCTTGTTGTCAATTCTGGTTCGTCTTCGGTCAAGCTGGCGGTGTTTGACGGGGCAGAACTGCGTGCGCAGGCGCAGGTCGAAGCGATCGGCAGCGGCGGGCCGGTGGATCATGCGGCGGCGCTGACGCTGGGGCTGGAGCGGCTGGCGGTGCCTGCGGCGCAGTTGCGGGCGGCGGCGCACCGGGTGGTGCATGGCGGGGCAGGGCTGACCCAGACCTGCCGGATCACGGCGAAGGTGGAGGCGGGGATTGAGGCTTGCGCCGGACTTGCGCCGTTGCACAATCCGCCCGCTTTGGCCGGGATACGCGCGGTGGCGCAGCTCTGGCCAGATTTGCCGCAATATGCGGCGTTTGACACCGCTTATCATGCGACCAATCCGGAGGTCGCAACGGCCTATGCTCTGCCGCTGGCAGAGCGTCAGCGGGGGCTGCGGCGCTATGGGTTTCACGGATTGTCCTATGCTGCCATCGTCCGCAACATGCGCGAGGCGGGGGCCCTGCCAAAGCGGATGCTGTCCTTTCATCTGGGCAATGGGGCCTCGGCCTGCGCGATTCTTGACGGGCGGTCGGTGGCATCAAGCATGGGGTTTTCGCCGCTGGATGGGTTGACCATGGGCACGCGGCCGGGAAATCTTGATCCGGCGGTGGTGCTGGATCTGGTGGCACGGCATGGCGCGGATGCTGCGGCGCAGATGCTGAACCGCGCCTCGGGGCTGAGAGCGTTGGGGGGCAGCAATGACATGCGCGCGCTGCACAGCGCGGGCACGCCCGCGGCGGCGTTTGCCATTGACCATTTCTGCTATTGGGCGGCGCGCCACGGCGCCTCGCTCTGTGCCGCTTTGGGGGGGCTGGATGCCATCACCTTTACCGGCGGGATCGGTGAGAATGACGCACTCATCCGTTCCAAAATCGTGAACCAGCTTGCCTTTCTGGGGGCGGTCCTTGACGGTGAGGTCAATGCGCGGGGTGATCGGGCCCTGCACGCGGCGACATCCTCCGTCGCGATCTGGACAGTTCCTGCGGATGAAGAACGCCAGATTGCGATAGAGGCAGAGGCCGTCATGCGGCAAGAGGAGGGGCTGCAATGAACCAACCGCGTCTGAACACATCGCCGCATGTCTCTGATGAGGTTCGCAAAACCACCTGCTACATGTGCGCCTGCCGCTGCGGCATCAATGTGCATCTGACCAGCGGAAAGGTCAGCTATATCGAGGGCAACCGCGATCATCCGATCAACAAGGGCGTGCTCTGTGCCAAGGGCGCAAGCGGGATCATGCAGGTCACCGCCCCCAGCCGGCTGACCTGCCCCTTGCGGCGGGTCGGGCCGCGCGGCTCTGGCGCGTTTGAGCCGATCAGCTGGGAAGAAGCACTGCAAACCGCGGTGGACTGGATGCGGCCGCTGCGGGAAACCGCGCCGGAAAAGCTCGCGTTTTTCACCGGGCGCGATCAGTCGCAATCGTTCACCGGCTGGTGGGCGCAGGCTTTTGGCACGCCGAATTATGCGGCGCATGGCGGGTTTTGTTCGGTCAACATGGCGGCGGCGGGGATCTACACCCTTGGCGGCGCGTTCTGGGAATTTGGTGCCCCCGATTGGGAGCGCAGCAAGCTGTTCGTGCTGTTTGGCGTCGCCGAAGACCATGACAGCAACCCGATCAAGATCGGCATCGGCAAGATGAAGGATCGCGGTGCGCGGGTGATCGGGGTCAACCCGATCCGCACCGGCTATAATGCGGTGGCCGATGACTGGATCGGGATCACGCCAGGCACCGACGGGCTGCTGATCCTGTCGCTGATCCATTGCCTGCTGGAGGCGGGCAAGGTCGATCTGGAGTATCTGGCGCGGTTTACCAATGCGGCCTACCTGATCAACGACACGCAAGGCCCGGAAAAGGGCCTGTTCGTGCGAAACGCCGAGGCGCAACCCTTTGTGATCGACCGCCGCACCGGCATGCCTGCGCCCTGGGAGGCCAAGGGCGTGCAGCCCGATCTGGGCGCAAGCTGGCAGGGGTATCGCACGGTGTTTCAGCACATGGCTGAACGCTATCTGTCGCCCGACTATGCACCGGAGGCGGTGGCAGGGCGCTGTGGAGTCACGGCGCTGCGGATCCGGCAGCTGGCGGCAGAGCTAGCGAGCGTGGCCTTTGATCAGGCGATTGAAATCGCGCAGCCTTGGGTGGATTTCCGGGGCGACGAACATGCCACCATGATCGGCCGCCCCGTCAGTTTCCACGCCATGCGTGGGATTTCGGCGCATTCCAACGGCTTTCAGACCGGCCGCGCGCTGCATCTGCTGCAGATCCTGCTGGGCGCGGTGGAAACCCCCGGCAGCTGGCGGATGAAACCGCCGTACCCGAAACCGATGGAGGCGCATCCGACGCCGCATTTCGTCACCGTGCCCGGCAAGCCGCTGTCCGGCCCACATCTGGGCTATGTGCGCGGGCCGGAGCAACTGGCGCTGCTGCCCGATGGCTCTCCGGCACGGATCGACAAGGCCTTCAGCTGGGAAAACCCGTTTTCGGCGCATGGCATGATGCATATGGTCATCCCCAATGCGCATGCAGGCGACCCGTACCGCATTGATACGCTGTTTCTCTATATGGCCAATATGGCGTGGAATTCGTCGATGAACACCGCGCAGGTCATGGGCATGCTGACCGCGCAAGAGGCGGATGGCAGCTACACCATTCCGCGCATCATCTATTCCGATGCCTATGCGTCGGAGATGGTGGCCTATGCCGATCTGATCCTGCCCGACACCACCTATCTGGAGCGGCATGACTGTATCAGCATGCTCGACCGCCCCGTCAGCGAGCCGGACGCGGCGGGCGATGCGATCCGCTGGCCGGTGGTAGAGCCTGACCGCGATGTGCGCGGGTTCCAGTCGGTGCTGCTGGATCTGGGGGCAAGGCTGGGCCTGCCGGGTATGGTGAACGAGGATGGCTCGGCAAAGTTCAGCGATTACGCCGATTACATCGTCAACCATCAGCGCCGCCCCGGTGTGGGGCCGTTGATGGGCTTTCGGGGTAACGGCGATGGCGAGGGGCGGGGCGCGCCCAACCCCGACCAGATGGCGCGCTACATCGAGAACGGCGGGTTTTATCAGGCGCATGTGCCGGAGGAGGCTGCGTTTTTCAAGCCTTGGAATATGGCCTATCAGGATTGGGCGGTGGAGGTCGGGCTGTTTGACACGCCGCAGCCCTATCTGTTCAACATCTGGTCCGAACCGATGCGCCGGTTTCAGCTGGCGGCAGAGGGGCACGGCGCGGTGCAGCCGCCTGACCATCTGCGCGCAAGGTTGAAACTGGCGATGGACCCGCTGCCGGTCTGGTATGAGCCGTTTGGCGATGCGGCGGAGCCGTTTGGCTTCACCGTCCATGCCCTGACCCAGCGGCCGATGGACATGTATCACTCCTGGGGCAGCCAGAACGCCTGGCTGCGGCAGATCCGAGGGCATAACCCGTTGTTCGTGCCGACGAAAATCTGGCTGGAGCATGGATTCTCGGAGGGCGATTGGGCGCGCGTGACTTCACCCACCGGGCAGATCACGGTGCCGGTCGCGCATATGGCGGCGCTGAATGAAAACACGGTCTGGACCTGGAATGCGATCGGCAAACGCAAGGGAGCCTGGGCGTTGAACGAGGCGGCACCGGAGGCAAAGCAGGGGTTTCTGCTCAACCATCTGATTTCGGAACTGCTGCCAGCAAAGGGCGACGGGATGCGCTATTCCAATTCTGACCCGGTGACCGGGCAGGCGGCGTGGTTCGATTTGCGGGTGCGGATCGAGCGGGCAGAGCCGCCGCCCGAGGGCGAAAGCCTGCCTGCCTTTGGCGCAATCCCGCGTGTGGTGCCGGAAGGGGGCAAGCGATGACCTGTCTGCCGGGAAAAACCGACAAGGCCTTGGGGCTGGTGATTGATCTGGACACTTGCGTCGGCTGTCAGGCCTGTGTGACCGCCTGCAAGGGCTGGAACGATCAGGGCTATGGTGCGCCGCTGTCGGATCAGAACCCTTATGGATCAAACCCTTCGGGCACGTTCCTCAACCGGGTTCACAGCTATCAGGTGCAACCCGTTGAGGCGGCGCCGATGATCGTGAACTTCCCGCGATCCTGCCTGCATTGTGCGGATGCGCCTTGCGTCACCGTCTGTCCGACCGGGGCCAGCTACAAGCGGGTCGAGGACGGGATCGTGCTGGTGAACGAAGATGCCTGCATCGGCTGCGGGTTGTGTGCCTGGGCTTGTCCGTATGGTGCGCGCGAGATGGATGCCGATGCGGGGGTGATGAAGAAATGCACGCTCTGCGTTGACCGGATCTACAACGAAAACCTGCCCGAAGAAGACCGCGAACCGGCTTGCGTGCGCACCTGCCCGACCGGGGCGCGGCATTTCGGCGATCTGGGCGATCCGGAGAGTGCCGTGAGCCAGCTGGTCGCGGCGCGGGGGGGCTATGATCTGATGCCGGAGCAGGGCACAAAGCCGGTCAACAAATACTTGGCCCCGCGCAAAAAGGACCGGCCCGATCAGGCCAGCCTGCTGGCGCCCTTGCTGGACATACAGGCAACGGGCTTTGCCGGTTGGCTGGACCGGGTTTTGAGGAAGATCTGAATGAATCCGGCACCTTCTGTCATCATCTTCACCGTGTTTTCAGGCATGGGCTTTGGCTATCTGGCGCTGCTGGCCACGGTGCATGACTACAGTGGCATCGCGGCGTTCTGGCATTGGTTTGTCGGCTATGCGCTGGCCACGATCGGGCTTGCGGCCTCGGCATTTCACCTTGGCAATCCGGCCCGCGCGTGGCGGGCGTTCACGCAGTGGCGGTCAAGCTGGCTGAGCCGCGAGGCCTGGGGTGCGGTGCTGGCGCTCTTGGCGCTGGCCCCGGTGGCGCTGTCGGACTGGCTGGATCTTGGCCTGCCGCGCGGCTTTGGCTGGCCGGGGGCGGTGCTGGCGGTGGCGACGGTTGCCGCCAGTGGCATGATCTATGCCAGTATCCGCGCCGTGCCGCGCTGGCATCACTGGACCGTGCCGGTGCTGTTCGTGGCCTTTGCCTGTGCCGGGGGCAGTCTGCTGGCGGGGCTGCGTGATCTGTCGCTGCTGGCCCTGCTGGTGCTTGGCGCGCTGATGGTTCTGTACTGGCGGGTGGGCGACGGGGCCTTTGCCCGCGCGGGCAGCACGATGGGCACGGCGACGGGTCTTGGCACTCTGGGCGGCGTCTCTGTGTTTGAACCGGCCCATACGGCGGACAATTACCTGCTGCGCGAGATGATTTACGTGGTGGGGAGGCGTCATGCCGCAAAGCTGCGCGTGCTGGCGCTGCTGCTGGCGGTGGTCCTGCCGCTGCTGGCCATGCTGCTGTTGCCCGGCCGCTATGGCCCCTATGTCGCGGTGCCGCTGCATCTGCTGGGCGCCTTGGCGCACCGCTGGCTGTTCTTTGCCGAGGCCGAGCATGTGGTGGGTCTGTATTACGGCAAGCGCTAAAGCCTTGCGCGAAACGAGCCGCTGGATCATGCTGCAATCTTAAGGCGAAGCCGGGCGGAGGATGCGCACTGAACGCGATGGACGGGAACAGCCTGTCGGTGACCGACGCCGGGGCATTGCTCCTGGTGATCCCCGAGGTTTTGGCCGGGCTGGCAGAGGCCGGGCTGTCGGATTACCGGCCCGCCGCCATTGAAGAGGCGGTGCAAAACGCGCTGAACCAGCTGTCGGGTGCGCTGTCCGTGCCGCTGCGCCTGCAGATCGGAGAGCGGGTCTGGCAGACCGGGCAGCCGGGGCCGGGGCAGATCATCCATAGCGGGGGGTGTCTGGAAGGGGTGCCACAGACGCTGTCGGCCCCTGTACACAAAGCGTTGGAGTCAGGCCTGCGGGCGGTCATCGCGCTGTATCATACAGCGGCAAAAGCCTCTGTGCGGCAGGCGCAGGCGGCGTGGGTGGCATCAAGGATTACCCGGCGCGACCAGTTGCTGCGCCGGTTGTTTGATCTGTCGCCGGTTGGTGTTGTGCTGATTGATTTTGAAAGCGGCACCATCCTTGAAGCCAACACCGCCTTTATGGATTTTGGCGACTGGTCGCGCGAGTCGCTGGTCGGGGTCAACATCCGCTCGATCCTGCATCCTGATCATGCGCTTGCGATCAGTCAGGCGGTGGCAGAACTGGATGAGGGCGGCAGGTTTGGTCCGTTTGACCAGCGGTTCATCTGCCCCGACGGCTCTGGGTTTCCTGCGATTTTGCGGGGGTTGCTGCTGACCGGTGGGGAAGGACAGAAGATCGTCTGGCTGATGGTCGAGGATGTGAGCGAATTGCGCGCGCATCTGGCCGAGGTGCAGGCTGTGCGCGACGAGGCGGTGCGCGCCCGGGCCGAACTGCATACGGCGGTTCAGGCCTTGCCGCACGGGTTCATGCTGTGCGATGCCGAAGGCCGTATTGTCATGGTCAATACCCAGATGGTGAACATGTACCCCGAGCTTGCGCCGCTGATGGTGCCGGGCAGCCGCTACGAAGACCTGCTGCGCGCGGGTCTGAAAATCGGGCTTTGGCCCGCCACGCCCGGACAGGAAGAAGACCTGATAAAGGAGGTGATGGCCCGCCGCCGCGAACCGTTCATCGAGAAATTGTCCGAGTTGCAGGACGGCCGGGTGATACGGATCCTCGACCGCCTGACGCCGACGGGCGGACGTGTCGGTCTGCGCATTGATGTCACTGCCGAACGCGACAATGAACGCCGGCTGTCGCAGGTGATCGACGGGTCGCAGGCCGGGACGTGGGAGTGTGATTTCCTGACCTGGGAAAACCGGGTCAATGCGCGTTGGGCCGAAATGCTGGGCTGGACCTGTGAAGAGCTGGCGCCGATCAATCTGGGCACCTGGCAGGCCCTGCTGCACCCCGATGACCTGGAGCCGACGATGGCCTGTGTGGCGCGTGTGGCACAGGGGGAAACAGACCGCTTTGATGTGGTTTTTCGGCTGCGGCACCGGGCGGGGCACTGGGTCTGGGTGCAGTCGCGTGGGCAGGTGTCGTTGCGCAATGCCGATGGCCTGCCGGTTCGCATGTCGGGGGTGCATGTCGATGTCTCGGCGCTCAAGGCGGCCGAGCAGCGGCTGGAACAGATCATCGAGGGCGCCGAGGCGGGGATCTGGCACCATGACATGCTGGCGGGCATCTGCCATGTGAACGAGCTGTGGGTCCGGATGCTGGGCTATACGCTGGAAGAGCTGGGGCCGGTGACCGATGAGGTCTGGCAGGGCCTGCTGCATCCCGATGACTGGCGGATGCTGAACTGCAATATGCAGGCCCGCATGGCGAGCGGCAGCAACCAGTTTCAGGATGAATTGCGGTTGCGCCACAAGGATGGCCACTGGGTCTGGGTCGCGTCACGCGGGCATATCACCGCATGGGACGCTCAGGGCAATGTGACGGCAACTTCGGGCGTTCATCTTGATATCAGCGCGCGCAAGAAGCTGGAGGGCGATCTGGAGGCCGAGCGCGACTTTCTGGCGACGCTGACCGAAACCTCGGGCTCGGGCATTCTGGCGGTGGATGAGGATGCGCGGATCGTGTTCTTCAACCGCGAGGTGCAGCGTATTTTCGAACTGCCCGGCGAGGCGCTCTTGAATCAGGTCTGCGATTCAGAGTTGTTGCGTCTGACCGATTGTGATGGCCAACCGTTGCCGTTTTCCGGCTTGCCCTGTCGTGTGGCACTGTCCGAAGGGCAGGCTGTCCGCGATCTGCGGCTGTGTATCGCGATGGCTGACGGGCGGGAGAAGGTGCTGTCGGTCAATGCGGCGGAACTGCCTGATCCGGGCATGACGGCGCGGGTGGTCTGCACCATCACCGACATCACAGCAGCCGCGCAGGCCGAGAATGATCTGCGCGCGGCGATTGACCGGGCCGAGGCGGCCAACCGGGCCAAATCCCAGTTTCTGGCCAATATGAGCCACGAGCTGCGCACACCGCTGAACGGCGTGCTGGGGATGGCTGAATTGCTGGCGGGCGGCACGCTTGATCCCGGGCAACGCACCATGCTGAACGCGATCCGCGAATCCGGGGTGCATCTGTTGTCGGTGGTCAATGACCTGCTGGATCTGGCCAAGATCGAAAGCGGCAAGCTGGTGCTGGATCCGGCCCCGGTGAATGTGCGGGAACTGGCGGAGCGGATTGATGCCATGCACGGTCTTGCTGCGCGGCGCAAAGAGGTTGACCTGCGCGTGACCCTTGGTCCCGGTGCCGACAGGCTGCGGATGGGGGATGCAAAGCGGCTGTTGCAGGTGCTGCACAACCTTGTCGGCAATGCGGTAAAATTCACCGAGGCTGGGTCGGTGGAGGTGACGATCTGCGAACATGCCACGTCAGACGGTCAGCTGGTCATTGTGGTGTCAGACACCGGCATCGGGATGAGCGGTGATCAGACGGCGCGGGTGTTTGAGGAGTTTACCCAAGGCGACGATTCCATCACCCGGCGCTTTGGCGGCACCGGACTGGGCCTGCCGATCGTGCGGCGGCTGGTGGCGCTGATGGAGGGTGAGATTGCGCTGGTCAGCGCCTTTGGTCAGGGGACCACAGTGACCGTGACGCTTCCGATGCCGCTGGTCGCGGTGCAGGACGCGGTGGCAGACAGGTCTGATGAACCGCAGACAGACGGTCAGCTTGCCGGGCTGAATGCCCTGCTGGCCGAGGATAACCCGACCAACCGGTTGATCATGCGCGCCATGCTGATGCGGCTGGGAATATCGGTCATGCTGGTCTGCGACGGCGATGAGGCGGTAGAGATGTGGGCCCCCGGCCGGTTTGATCTGGTGCTGCTGGACATTTCGATGCCGCGCAAGGACGGACTTTCCGCGCTGGCCGAGCTGCGGGAAAAGGCGGGTCGTGACGGTCTGCCGCCGGTGCTGGCGGTCACCGCCAATGCCATGGCGCAGCACTTGCAGGAATACCACGAGGCCGGCTTTGCCGAAGTGATCACCAAGCCGGTCACGCTGGAGGCTTTGACGCAGGCCATCCACCGCGCGCGGCGCGCTGTTTCCCCGCTGCCCGCACTTTCATCACATCAACCCTTACGCCTGTGATGATTGCGCGTTTGCTATGCGCGGGCCCCCTGAGGAACGATTGCTTGTGGCGAATCGGAAATGGGTTTTACCGTATGGTCAAACAAACAAGAACGACAACAGGGGGATGACAAGGATGATCGGGATGAAACGGGGTGTGTCGCGGCGGGGAATGATTTTGGGCGGCGGGGTTCTGGGCCTTGGGGCCGCATTCCTGCCCCGCGCGGTGCTGGCGCAGGAGCCGCTGAAGGTGGCGGGGATCTACACCGTGCCGGTGGAGCAGCAATGGGCGGGGCGCATCCATCAGGCCGCCGAGGCCGCCAAGGCGGCGGGCGTGGTCGATTACAGCTATACCGAAAACGTGGCCAACACCGATTATCCGCGCGTGATGCGCGAATATGCCGAAAGCGGCGTCAAACTGATCGTGGGCGAGATTTTCGGGGTCGAGGCCGAGGCCCGCGAAGTGGCGGCGGAATATCCCGAGGTGGCGTTCCTGATGGGGTCGTCTTTCATGCCGGATGCGGCGGCCAACCCCAATCTGGCGGTGTTCGACAACTACATTCAGGATGCCAGCTATCTGTCGGGCATCATCGCGGGTGCGATGACGACATCGGGCAATATCGGGCTGGTCGGCGGCTTTCCGATCCCCGAGGTGAACCGCCTGATGCATGCCTTCATGGCCGGTGTGCGCGAGACGCGGCCCGATGCGACGTTCCAGGTCACCTTCATCGGATCCTGGTTCGACCCGCCGAAAGCCAAGGAAACGGCGTTCGCGATGATCGAGGCCGGGGCGGATATGCTGTATGCCGAACGCTTCGGCGTGGCCGATGCGGCGGCGGAAAAGGGTGTGCTGGCGATCGGCAACGTGATCGACACCCAAGCGGATTACCCCGAAACCGTGGTCGCCTCGGCGCTGTGGCATTTCGAGCCGACGTTCGAGGCGGCGGTGGCTGCGGTGACGGCGGGCAGCTTTGCGGCGGAAAACTATGGCGTTTACAGCTATATGCAGGCGGGCGGCTGTTCGCTGGCCCCGCTGGGAACCTTCGAGGGCAAGGTGCCAGCGGCGGCGATGGAGCTGGTGGCGGCACGGCAGGCGGCGATCATGGATGGCAGCTTTACCGTGACCATTGACGACAGCGAGCCGAAATCGTCGTGAGCTTTGCGCAAAGCGGGGCGGAGGTCGTCCTCCGCCTTGACCAGATCACCAAGCGGTTTGGCAGGCTGGTGGCGAATGACGCCATCAGCCTGACGCTGCACAAGGGTGAGGTGCTGGCGCTGCTTGGTGAAAACGGCGCGGGCAAGACCACGCTGATGAACATTCTGTTCGGGCATTATCTGGCCGATGAAGGGTCAGTGACCGTCTTTGGCCAGCCCTTGCCTGCGGGCCAGCCGAAAGCCGCGCTGGCGGCGGGCATCGGCATGGTGCACCAGCATTTCACGCTGGCCGATCAGCTGACGGTGCTGGAAAACATCACGCTGGGCACCAAAAGTCTGTGGAGCCTTGGCCGGGGGCGGGCGGCGGCGCTGGCCAAGGTGCAGGCGCTGAGCCGCGATTTCGGGCTGGCGGTAGCGCCGATGGCCCGCATCGCCGATTTGTCAGTGGGCGAGCGGCAGCGGGTGGAGATCCTCAAGGCGCTGTACCGCGACGCGCGCATCCTGATCCTCGATGAGCCGACGGCGGTGCTGACCCCGCAAGAGGCCGAGGCGTTGTTCCAGACCCTGCGGCTGGCAACGGCGCGCGGGCTGTCGGTGATCTTCATCAGTCACAAGCTGCACGAGGTGATGGGGCACTCTGATACCTGCGTGGTGCTGCGCCATGGCCGGGTGGTGGGGCAGGTGGCAACCCGCGACACCGACCGCCGCGCGCTGGCCGCGCTGATGGTGGGGGCCGAGATGACCGAGGCCACCGTCGCGCCGGGCGTGCCGGGGCCGGTCCGGCTGTCGCTGACGGGCGTGCGGGCGGGCGCGTTGCGCGACCTGACACTGGAGCTGCGGGCGGGCACCATCACCGGGCTGGCGGGCGTGTCGGGCAACGGGCAGGCGGCCTTGGCCGATCTGATCGGCGGCGCGCTGGGGCCAGAGGCGGGCGAGATGCGGGTGGACGGCGCGCCCGTGGCGCAGTGGACCCCGCGCGCAGCGATTGCGGCAGGCGTCGGGCGCATTCCCGAAGACCGCCACAAGACCGGAACGGTGGCCGATTTCACGCTGGCGGAAAATGCAGTGCTGGAGACCTATGCGCAGCGCTTTGCACGGCTGGGGTTCATCGACTGGGCAGCGGTGCGGGCGCACACGGTGGCCCTGATTGCGGGCTATGACGTGCGCTGCCCGGGGCCGGAGGCCCGCATAAGGCTGCTGTCGGGCGGCAACATGCAAAAGCTGATCCTGGGCCGGGTGATGGAAGAGACCCCCGGCATATTGATCGCCAATCAGCCGGTGCGGGGGCTTGACGTGGGGGCGATTGCCTATGTGCATTCCCGGCTGGTGGCGGCACGTGATGCAGGTGCGGCGGTGCTGCTGATCTCGGAGGATCTGGACGAGGTGATGGGATTGGCGGATGTGATCCATGTGATCAGTGAGGGGCGGTTGTCGCCTGCATTTCCGCGCGGGGCGCTGAGCCAGGCGGAGCTGGGGTTGTGGATGGCCGGGCAGGGGTTCGCACATGCGGCTTGAACCCGTCGCCAACCCGACGCTGCTGCGCCAGCTGGGCCTGCCCGCGCTGGCGCTGGGGGCCACTGTGCTGGTCGCCATGGCGCTGGCGCTGCTGGCCGGGGCCAATCCGCTGGCGGTGCTGGGGCAGATCGTGACCGGGGCGGTGGGGTCGCGTTTTGCGGTGCTGGAGACGCTGAACCGCGCGACGCCGCTGATCTTTACCGGGCTGGCGGTGGCGGTGGCGTTCCGGGCAAAGCTGTGGAACATCGGGGCCGAGGCCCAGCTTTATGCGGGCGCGATCATTGCGGTGCTGTTGGGCACCGGGGCGCTGGGCGCGCCCTTTGTGCTGCCCGTCAGCGCCGTGGTGGCGCTGCTGGCCGGGGCGATGCTGCTGCTGGTGCCGGTGCTGTTGAAGGTGCGGCTGGGGGTGGATGAGGTGGTGACCACGCTGCTTTTGAACTTCATCATGGCGCTGTTTGTCAGCTATCTGCTGGAAGGTCCGCTGAAAGACCCGATGGGCATGGGCTGGCCGAAATCCGCCGCGCTGATCCCGGAGGCGCGGCTGCCGCGCATGGTTGAGGGTCTGCGGCTGCATTGGGGCTTTGGGCTGGCACTGATAGCGGCGGGGATCGTCTGGGTGATCCATACCCGCACCACGCTGGGATTCGAGATGCGGGCGGTGGGGGCCAACATCCGCGCCGCGCGTTTTGCCGGCATGCCGGTGACCGCGGTGCTGGTCAAGACCGCGCTGCTGTCGGGCGGGCTGGCGGCTTTGGCGGGCTGGTCCGAGGTGGCAGGGGCAAAGGGCCACCTGTCTTTGGATCTGTCGCCGGGGTTCGGCTACACCGGCATCATCGTCGCCATGCTGGCGCTGCTGCATCCCTTGGGCGTGGTGGTGACGGCGCTGTTCGTGGCGGGTGTGTTTGTCGGGGCCGACGCGATGAGCCGCGCCGCCGGGGTGCCGACCTATATCGCCGACATGCTGCTGGCGGTGGCGCTGCTGTTCATGGTGCTGGCGATTGCCTTGACAAAGGTGCGGGTGGTGCGGGGATGACTGATGTCGTGACTTGGGCCAGCCGCCGGGGGCTTCGCGCCCCCGGACCCCCGCGGAGTATTTTTGCCAAGATGAATGGGGCAACAGGTGATTGAGATCCTGATCTCGGCCAGTTTCTGGGCGGCGGTGCTGCGCATCGCCTCGCCGCTGATCTTTGCCACCATGGGTGAGCTGATCTGCGAGCGGGCCGGGGTTCTAAACCTTGGGATCGAGGGGATCATGGTGATCGGAGCCTTTGCCGGGTGGATGGCGGTTTATCTGGGCCTGCCGCTTTGGGGCGGGGTGGCGGTGGCCTTTGGCGCCGGGGCGTTGTTCGGGCTGCTGCATGGGGTGCTGGTGGTGCCGTTTGGCCTCAGCCAGCATGTGGTCGGGCTGGGGGTGACGCTGCTGGCGACCGCGACCGCCTACTTTGCCTATCGGCTGGCCTTGCCGCAGGTGACGAGCCCGCCAAAGATCGTGCCATTTCAGGTCTGGGAGGTGCCGGTTCTGTCGGATATTCCGCTGCTCGGCCCCGCGCTGTTTGCGCAGACGCCGCTGACCTATGCCGCCTTTGCCTGCGCCGGGCTGGTGGCGTATGTGCTCTATCGCACGCCACTGGGGCTGGCGCTTCGGGCGGCGGGCGAGAATCCGGCGGCGCTGGAGGCGCAGGGCGTGTCGGTGACCGGGGTGCGGATCGGCGCGGTGATGGTGGGGTCGGGGCTGATGGCGGTGGGGGGCAGTTTTCTGACGCTGTCGGCGTTTTCGTCGTTTTTCTTCGAGATGGTCAACGGGCGCGGCTGGATCTGTATTGCGCTGGTGGTGTTCGGGGCCTGGCGGCCGGGCAAGGCGGTGCTGGGCGCGCTGTTGTTTGCCGGGTTCGATGCGTTGCAGATCCGCTTGCAGCAGACGCCGATGGGCGCGGTGGTGCCGTATCAGCTGTTCCTGATGCTGCCTTATGTGTTTTCCATTCTGGCGCTGGTGGTGATGTCACGCCGCGCGCAGGTGCCAGCCGCGTTGATGGTGCCTTATACCAAGGGGGAGCGGTGATGTTTGATCTGATCGTCAGGGGCGGCACCTTGCCGGATGGCCGGGTGGCCGACATCGGCATCCAAGGCGACCGGATTGTCGAGGTGGGGCAGATCGCGGCCGAGGCAGGCCGGGTGATCGAGGCCAGCGGTGATCTGGTCAGCCCGCCTTTTGTCGACCCGCATTTTCATATGGACGCGGTCTTGTCCTATGGCCTGCCCCGGGTGAATGCCTCGGGCACGCTGCTGGAGGGTATCGCGCTGTGGGGCGAGTTGCGCGCGGTTGCCACGGTGGAGGAAATGGCGGCCCGTGCCCTGCGCTATTGCGACTGGGCGGTCAGCATGGGGCTGCTGGCGATCCGCACCCATGTTGACACCACGCCCGACCATCTGCGCGGGGTGGAGGCGATGCTGGAGGTCAAGCGCCGGGTGGCGCCCTACCTCGATCTGCAGCTGGTGGCCTTCCCGCAGGATGGCCTGTATCGCAGCGCGACGGGCCGGCAGAACGTGCTGCGCGCGCTGGATATGGGCGTGGAGGTGGTGGGCGGCATCCCGCATTTCGAGCGCACCATGGAGGAGGGGGCCGAGTCCTTGCGCGATCTGGCCCGCATCGCGGCCGAGCGTGGTCTGATGTGGGATGTGCATTGCGACGAGACCGATGACCCGATGAGCCGCCATGTCGAGACGATGGCGCGCGAGGTGACGCGGCATGGTCTGGGGTCGCGGGCAGCAGGGTCGCATCTGACCTCGATGCATTCGATGGACAATTATTACGTGTCCAAGTTGATTCCGCTGATTGCGGAGTCGGGGATGTGTGCGATCCCCAACCCGTTGATCAATATTACCCTTCAGGGACGGCATGACAGCTATCCCAAGCGGCGCGGGCTGACCCGGGTGCGTGAATTGCAGGCGGCGGGGGTGACGGTGGGCTGGGGGCAGGATTGCGTGCTGGACCCGTGGTACAGCCTTGGTACGGCGGATATGCTGGATGTGGCCTTCATGGGCCTGCATGTCGCGCAGATGACCCACCCGGACGAGATGGCGCGCTGTTTCCGGATGGTGACGCAGGACAATGCTGCAGTCATGGGGTTGCAGGAGTATGGGCTGACCCCCGGATGCATCGCGTCTTTGGTGGTGCTGGATGCCGGGTCGCCGGTTGAGGCGTTGCGCCTGCGGCCGGACCGTCTGGCGGTGGTGTCCAAGGGGCGGGTCGTAGCGGAAAAGCGGCGCAATGACACGCGGCTGGTATTGCCGGGGCGGTCGGATACGGTGCGGCGTCGGCATCCGTGAGTGGCCCGACATGCAGAGGAACCGGCGCAAGCAGTTAAAATACCCTGCAATATGTGGCGCAGTTAAACGGTTCCTTCAGGCTTTCAGCGCTACCCCTTGATCCCACGGAGGGTCGCAACAGCCCCTCTGAGGCGGATCAGAGGGTCATGAAACGATGCGCAGAATTGAACTTGCAGCGAAGGTCACACCGGATTCGGCGCAGGCCTTGTGGTATGAACTGGAAAGCCGGTTTGATGCGGCCGGGGCGAAGCCCGACATCACCATTGAGGCCGCTGCCGTCCGGCACCTGAGCGCTGCTGCGGTTCAGGTGCTGCTGATGGCGCGCAAACGTGCGGTGCGGGATGGCGGCGCATTGGTGCTCGCCTCTCCTTCGCCTGAATGTATCGACTGTTTGCGGATCATGGGTGCATCGTCCCTGATCGGGGAGGATGCGGCATGAGCCTGCGGATCCTTGCAGTAGACGATTCCCTTACCATGCGCGAAATGCTGCGGCAGACACTGACCGAAGCGGGGTTTCAGGTGGTTCTGGCCGAAGATGGTCTTGACGCGCTCGAGCGTCTGCCGGGCGCGGAGCCTGACCTGATCCTGACCGATCTGAATATGCCGAAAATGGATGGCTTTGGTCTGATTGACGCCGTGCGCAATGGCGATCTGTATGCCCGGGTGCCGATTCTGGTGCTGACAACCGAAAGTGCCGCCACGCTCAAGGACCGTGCCCGCACGGCTGGTGCGACCGGCTGGATCACCAAACCGTTTGATGAACAATCGCTCGTCTCCACCATTCGTCGCGTTGCAGCTGTGTGAGGGTGGGATGGCAGGCCCGGTTGATCTGAAGGATATTTTCTTTGTCGAAGCGGACGAATTGCTTTCGGCACTCGAAGAAGGGTTGCGCGCGATTCAGACCGGCGCGCAGGAAGCGGATACTGTCAACGCCGTGTTCCGCGCCGTTCACTCGATCAAGGGCGGTGCCGGGGCATTTGACCTGAAGGCGCTGGTCGGATTTGCCCACAGGTTTGAAACCGTGCTGGACGCGCTGCGGGCCGGTCAGTTGCAACCGGAACCGGCGCTGCTTGGGGCGTTGCTGCATGCCAGCGATCATCTGGCTGACATGATTTCCGCGTCGCGTCAGGGCACAAACACCGATCCAGAGCTGGATGAACGGGTGATCATGGCCCTTGAGGCGCAGGCGGGCGGCGGCGGCCACAAAGAGGAGGAGGCGTTTGTCTTTGAGCCGCTGGCACTTGATGGCCCCTTTGGCATGGAATTCTCGCCCATGCCGTTGGTCACCGGGCGGCGTCGCGTGACGCTGACATTCAGGCCGCATGCGGGCTCATTTGCGTCGGGCCATGATCCCGCGCTGCTCATGCGCGACCTTTGCGCCGAGGATGAGGTTGAGGTTGATCTTGATCTGAGTACCTTGCCAGAGGCGGGAAATTTTGATCCCGGTCAATCCTATCTGGGCTGGACGGTCACGCTGCAAACGGAGCGTTCCGACAAGGATCTGCTTGCGATTTTCGAGTTTATTGAGGGCAGTTGCGACCTGACGCTTGCCTCGGACACCTCCACAGAACCAAGGAATAACCCGCCTCTGCCTGCCCCCCGCATTGCTTCTCCGGCTCTTGCGCCTGTATCCGCCACGCCGGTGCCTGCCGCGACCAAGTCACCGCCGCCCCCTGCCGCCACTGCGCCGCCCCCATCCGCAGGACCCGCCTCCGGTGCCGGGCCGCGGCCGACAATACGCGTGGATATCGACCGTGTGGACCGGCTGGTCGATATTCTGGGCGAGCTGGTGATACATCAGGCAATGCTGACCGAGGCTATTGAACAATCGCCGGGCTTTGGCTCGGTTGAGGTGGATCGCAGTCTGGACCAATTGCGCCAGCTGTCGCGGCAAATTCAGGAATCGGTCATGGCGATCCGCGCCCAGCCGGTGAAACCGCTGTTCGACCGGATGCACCGGATTGTGCGTGAAGCGTCGATGGCAGCAGGAAAATCCGCCCGTCTGGTCACCGAAGGTGAGGGAACGGAGGTGGACAAGACCATCATCGAGCGTCTGGCTGATCCGCTGACCCATATGATTCGCAATTCGGTGGATCACGGGCTGGAAAAACCCATGCGCCGCGATGAGATCGGCAAGCCGAATGAAGGCGTGATCAAGCTTTCGGCCGCGCATCGCTCTGGCCGGATTGTCATTACTGTTCAGGATGATGGTGCAGGGATTGACCGCGACAAGGTCCGGATGATCGCAATCGAAAAAGGGCTGGTTTCCGCGACGGCCGAGCTTTCTCCGCAAGAGATTGACGCGCTGCTGTTCCTGCCGGGATTTTCCACCGCCACTGAGGTTTCGGCGCTGTCAGGCCGTGGCGTGGGAATGGATGTGGTCCGCTCCGAAATCGCGGGACTGGGCGGCCGGGTCGGCATCGCTTCGGTCCGTGGCCAGGGAACCACGCTGACCATCAGCCTGCCGCTGACGCTTGCCGTGCTGGATGGCATGGTGTTCGAAGCGGCGGGGCAAACCCTAGTATTGCCGGTTTCGACCATCATTGAAACCCTGCGCCCCGAAGCGTCGATGCGACACAATCTGGGCCAGACCGACTCCGTCCTCGACGTGCGGGGGCGCTGTCTGCCGCTGATTGATGTCGGTATGGCCCTCGGCTTCCGGCGCAGCCTGAAACCGGGTGAAGGTGAAATCGTGGTTGTGGTCGAACGGGGTGATGAGGGCGCAATCGCCCTGATGGTCGACGGAATCCGCGATCAGCGGCAAGTGGTGATCAAGGGGCTGGAGGCCAATTATGGCCAGATCCCTGGCATCGCTGCGGCCACGGTTCTGGGTGATGGCTCGGTTGCGCTGATTCTTGACCCTACCGATCTTGCTGCCACCGGCCCGATACAGGCCCGTCCCGTCGTTTCCCTCGCTGCGGAGTAATGTCATGCGCGCCTCTGGTTTTGCCACCGATCCTGATATCCGCGAACTGGTTGCCTTCCGGACCGCAGGTCAGGATTTTTGCATCGACATCCTGTCGGTGCGCGAGATCCGGGGCTGGAGCCGTCCGGCCCTGTTGCCGCATGCCCCGACCTATGTGCAGGGGGTGATCAATCTGCGTGGTGCCGTGGTGCCGATCCTTGATCTGGCCCGGCGGCTGGGACTGGAACCGATCGAAGAAACGGATCGCAACGTCATCATTGTCGCCGCGATCCAGAACCGGATCGTGGGCTTGCTGGTGGAAGCCGTTACCGACATTCTGACTGTCCCGGCCTCTGGCGTACAGCCAACGCCCGATCTTGCGTCCGAAACCACCCGCAACATGTTGCGTGGCGTTGTCGTTCAGGACAGCCGCCTGATCCGGTTGCTGGATGTTGCGCAGCTGTTGCCGCAAGCTGACGATGCGGCCGCCTGACATGGCGGTCAGGGCAACGGGGTCAGAGATGGATGTTCCGCTGAGTGACCGGGACTTTTTGCGCATTGCTGAGCTTGTTCACACCCTTGCCGGCATTGTACTTGCCGAAGCCAAGCGTCCATTGGTGCAATCGCGGCTGATAAAGCGGCTTCGGGTCTTGCATTTGCCGAATTTTGCAGCCTATGCCGATTTCATTTCTGATCCTGGAAACAATTCGGAACGGTTGGAACTGATTTCTGCGGTCACAACCAATGTGACCTCATTTTTTCGGGAGCAGCATCACTTTGAGACTTTGACCAGGATTGCCTTGCCGCCTTTGATGACCAAAGCACAAGCAGGAGCACGGGTGCGGATCTGGTCAGCCGGATGCTCCAGCGGCGAAGAGCCTTATAGCATTGCTGCAGCGCTGCTGTCTGTCAGCCCGGACGTACAGCGC
Organism: Pseudotabrizicola sp. 4114; assembly: GCF_031457365.1. NCBI lineage: Bacteria > Pseudomonadati > Pseudomonadota > Alphaproteobacteria > Rhodobacterales > Paracoccaceae > Pseudotabrizicola > Pseudotabrizicola sp. 4114. The sequence goes on from NZ_JAVDWP010000003.1 coordinate 261,326, forward strand.
TATGATGTGCGCATTCTGGCAACCGACATTGACCGGACGATGATTGAGAAAACCCGGCTCGGGGCTTATCCGCCCGATGCGGCCCTGGGAATGGCACCGGATCTGGCTCGCCGGTTGTTTGCTGAGTCAAAGTCCGGGGAACCTTTGCACGTCAGCGAAAAGGTCAAGCGGCTGGTGACATGCAACGCACTGAATTTGCAAGACCCCTGGCCGATGAAGGGCCCGTTTGACGTGATCTTCTGCCGGAATGTGGTGATTTATTTTGACAAACCGACACAAGAGCGGCTGTGGCAGCGGTTCTCTGATCTGCTGGCCCCGGAGGGGTTCCTGATGATCGGCCATTCGGAACGGATCACTGGCGCCGCGTTGTCGGAGTTTCGCACCGAGGGCATGACAACCTATAGACGCCGCTGAACAGCGGCGGGGACAAGACAGCACAAGGGGGCTGAAATGAAGCGGGAAGACCTTAAAATCATGGTGGTGGATGACACGGCGGTCAGTCGCGGGCTTATCACCCAAGCGCTCGACTGGATGCAGATCGAAGGCTATCGCACCTGCGCTGACGGGGATGAGGCTTTGCGGTCTTTGGTACAAAAGCCGGTGCATCTGGTGATTTCTGATTACCACATGCCTGGTCTGGATGGTCTGGGTCTCCTGGAGGCGATACGCCGCACACGCGGGATCGAGCGGATGGGGTTTGTTCTGGTGACCGGCAGGGCCGATGCAACCGTTGTTGCAAAGGGACGTGCGCTGGGGATGAACAACATGATTACCAAACCTTTTACCCGTGAGGGTATGCGCGACTGTATCGAGCGGGTGGTGGGGCCGATCTGATGGGCAGTCCTTCCGGCTCCCCTGCCGGTCCCGGGCCGGCTGTGTCAGATGAAACTCCGGTTCTGAGTGGGCGACTCGCAGTGTTGCGCAGTGGCCTGCATCTGGCGCAGATCGCCCAAGGTTTGCGCGATCTTGAGGCTGACATGATCGCTGTGGACCTGTCCGGGTCGGCAACAACCAGGCAGAAGCGTTGGGAACGGCGATCGCGTCTCCAGGCGCTTGATCTGATGATCCAGGAACTGACCGGATTGTCCGATATCCTGGTCGGCGTGGCATCGCATTTGTCTGAGTCTCCCGACCAGACAATAGATGCTTTGGTCGATATGCCACGGCTGCAAAGCCTGTCGCGTGCTCTGCGTGACCATGATTGCACGGCTCCGAGCTCCGAAGTCGTGATTTTCTGACCGTCAGAAGCAAGGCGCAGAGCAATGCGATCGCACATCAGAACAACACGATCTCGCTACGCGGGGGTGGCTTGACACACACCTCTCTGACCGCCGCCGCGGGCAGTTTCATTTGCTGGACTTGGCCGGATACCGGCCAAACCCGGATTTTCCGACCATGATCCCCACCGAGACTGCCACCCAGATTGCGGATACCCTCGCGTTGCAAAAACTCTTCGGCAAAGCGACCGTTTGCGGCTCCAATGTCGGTCAGGCCCGGCACCATCCGGCCCCCTCCGAACAGTTTACCTTCCAGCCGGTCACGCCGCGCCCCGGCTTGGATCAGGCTGTTGATCAAAAGCTCCATGGCGTTAAGACCGTACTTCATCGCGTTGCGGTCACTTGGGTCATTGCCGGGTAACAGAAAATGATTCAACCCGCCGACGCCTGCCACCGGGTCGCGCAGAAATGCGGCCACGCAGGAGCCCAGGATGGTGGACAAAACATCCTGCGGGTCTGAGGAAATAAGGTATTCGCCCTGAATGACAATCTTCAGTCGCTCGCCACTTTGCATCAGTCAATCCGCCTGCGATCGTAATTTGGGGACATTGGGTCAGCTGCCCTTAACAAGGCAGCAGCGATCAATCTGAGAGGCAGGATCTGCGCTGCCGCACCCAGGTCGCGCGCGGCGCGTGGCATGCCATAGACAACGGAACTTGCCTCATCCTGGGCGATGGTATGTCCACCCGCGCGGCGGATTTGCAGCAGGCCATGGGCTCCGTCGCGCCCCATGCCGGTCAGCAAGGCAGCGACCGGGGCAGGGCGCAGCAGGGCTGCGGACAGGAACAATTGATCAACGGCGGGCCGATGACCCTGAACGAGCGGCGCGTCGATCAGCCGGAGTATCAGACCTGTCTGCGCAGACAGGGCAAGATGAAGGTCGCCTGCCGGGGCCACATGGATCCGGCCCGGTCGTGCAATCTGTCGGTCCTCGGCCAGCACCACTTCAGCGGCGCAGGCGCGGTTCAGGCCGGTGACAAAACTATCGACAAACCCGGGGCGCATGTGCTGAACCACAAATGTGGGGGGGCAGTCGCAGGGAAATTCGGAGAGCAGGGTGTGCAGTGCCTCTACGCCACCGGTGGATGCCCCAATTACAATGACCCGGCCGGTGCCGTTGCGGGCGTCTTCGCCGATCACATGCGTTCTGGTCTGATCAGGCGGCACGGGTTGTGCGCCCCCGTGCATCCTTCAGGTTGAAACCGGCCAGAAGGGCTGAGAGTTCGTCCGCTTCTTGCTTGAGCAGGGCGCTTGCGGCGGTCGATTCCTCGACCATGACGGCGTTTTGCTGAGTCACCTTGTCGAGAACGGCAACGCCGGCGTTGATTTCGGCCAGGCTGTTGGACTGGTCCTGAGCGGCCTGCGAGATATCCTGCACGATGCTGCTGATCTCGGCAACGTCGGAGACGATGGCTTCTACCGCGCGTCCACTTTGGCTGACCAGATCCGCGCCGGTTCCGACCTGGGTTTCCGAGGTGGAAATCAGTGTCTTGATCTCTTTTGCAGCCTCTGACGAGCGCTGCGCCAAGGCCCGGACTTCGGCTGCGACCACCGCAAAGCCCCGTCCGGCCTCACCCGCCCGCGCTGCCTCGACCCCGGCATTGAGGGCAAGAAGATTGGTCTGAAAGGCGATATCGTCGATAACCGAAATGATCTTCGAGATCTGATGGGACGATTGTTCGATCGCGGCCATTGCCTCGATTGCTTTTCGCACGACGCCACCGTTGTTGCGGGCCTCGTCATGGGCCGATCTGACCTTGCTGCCGGCTTTGAGCGTACCATCGGTGGCAGAGCGCACATTCGCGGTAAGGGTGTCGAGCGCAGCAGCGGTTTGCTCAAGGGTTGCTGCCTGGCTTTCGGTGCGACGTGACAGGTCGGCTGCGGCACCGGCAATGTTGCTCGCCCCATCCAGAATGGCGGCGGTTACAGCCGCCACGTGTGCCAGCGTGTCTGACAGGCTTTGGGCGGCCTGATTGCAGTTCAGGCGCAAGCTTTCGTAATCGGCAGGAAATGGCGTCGCAATCTGCGCCGACAGATCACCGTCGGCGAGCGCCCCCAGAGCATCGCGCAGCGCTTCGACAACTTTTTGCTGTTCGGCGGAACGAATTTGCATAGACCGTTCGGTGGCGGTGCGGAACTGTGTTTCTGCGGTCTGATCGGTACAGATTGCGACAATCCGTTGTGCCTCACCCCGGCGGTTTGTGATGATGTTCAGATTGCTGATCACAAAGCGATCGCTGCCATCGCGGGCGACGCGATGCTGGAGTTCACAGACATGGCCTTGGGCGATCACGCGGGCCAGAACCTCTTCGGCATGGGGTTTGCCGGCTTTGAACAGAGCTCCGACGTGCTGACCGATAATAGCTGCGCTGTCATAGCCATAATCTGTCAGGGCCACGTCATTCATCGTGAGGATGCGCCCATCCAACCCGAATTCCAGCACCGCCTGAGCCGTGTTGACGGCGGCAATGATGGCATTGATCCGGCGCTGTTCGCGCACATTTTCCCAGACCACCACAAAGCCCGCGCGCGTACCATCGTCATCCTCAACGGCGCTGATCGACAAGGCAAACACTTGCTCTCCGATCTCGATGTCAGACTCCATCTTGCCGTTCGTCAGGTTTGCCAGCATGGTCATGTTGTTCTGGTGATTGCCGTGAAAGACCGAGATGTTGCGGCCTATCAGCCGATCCGGGTCAAGGCCGGCAAAGCGTTTCTGAAGATCAGTGATATGTTCGCGAAACATTGAGATCAGGGCATCATTGACATAAAGCAGATTTCCTTGGGCATCCGAGATCATCATGGCTGTGCTGGTGGTGGCAAATGCCTTTCCCTTGAACAGCATTTCCATGCGGTTTGCATCGGCGGCCGACTGGTCCTGACGAAACCGCTCCAGCCCGCGTGCCAGTTCGCCAACCTCGTCCTTGCGGCCAAGAAAGCCGATCTCAACAGGCTGGCGCGCCAGCATTGACAGGGTAGCCTGTGTCAGATGCGACAGGGGGCGCGCGATCCAGTGGCTGATTGCGAGCCCTACAGTCAGTGACGCAAGACCCAGCAGCCCCAGTGCATAAAGGGTGTGTCGCATCTCCTCCCTGACAGGGGCTGAGACTTGCGCCTCATCCAGTTCAGTCACGATGGACCAACCCGCATCAAAGACCTCCAGGGGCCGGTACGCGGCAAGAACGGTCGTACCGACGTTGTTTGTGGTGCTTTGCATCACGCCGGTTTCGCCCCGCTGTGCCGCCATCACCTGTGGTGTCTGCACGGGTTGACGGCTTTGAACCATCGCATCTCCCTGGTTGGTCCAATAGTCACCATTGGCACCCAGCAAGGTAAACGTGTAGGTCTCGGCGTCGTACCCCACATCACTGACCAGCCGCGCCAGTTGACCGGACGGAAACTGGATCGCCACGACACCAATCCTGAGCCCGGCGCTGTCAACCACGGCATGAGCCAGAAACGCGGCCGGATCGCCGTTCGAATAGATGTAGGAAGCGAAATCTTCGAACACGGCCTTGGGCGGCGCAGCCTCCAGAGCGCGGCGGAAGGCGGCGCCAAGCGGGGTCTTTGACAGATCGCCGCTGACGGCATTCTGCCCGAGATCACCCTCTTTGGCGACAGTGTAGACCAGATTGCCCTCGGCATCGAACAGGAACACGTCGTAAAATCCATGTTCGCGCCGCAGACTGCGATAGATGTCATGCACCTTGGCATGAACCTGACCATAGGCGCTGCGGTCCGACGAATAGTCGAATTCATCGCGCGCGGTTCCTGTCGCCGGGTTCGGGTCAACATATGTGCGTTTCAGAAAACCCGCCGCATCGTTGCCCTGGGCGCGCAGGATGACCGACAATTTCTGGATACTGTCTTGGGTCTGTTTGGAGCGGGCAAGAGAGGTGACAGTCCGCTCTGTCGCTTCAAACCAGCGGTCGACCCGTTGCGCTGCCCGTGCCGTAGCCCCCTCCGTTCCGGTGATGGCTTGCGCGGTCAGGGCATTGCGCATGTCGGTCAAGACAAAGGCGGCGTAGCCAGCCAACAGTGTCAGCATCGACACGACAAAAACGGCGGGGAGAAGGATCGTCAGACGTGTTCGTTTCATGCTGCACTCCAACCTGATTGGCCCCACACCCAGTCGATGCAGGAACCGCTTGTGAGCAGAGTGGCGTATGGGCTCCTAAGCTTCCCCTAACGTAAAAACTTCTAACCATTTTCAGCGCAGCAAGGTGCGTCCCCGTTCCGGCAATCCACCGGACGCGGGAGGGACTGTGCCACGTGCAGATGTCGGCCCCGTCCGTGCAAGCCATTTTTGTGTGGCGCCTTTCGCCCCCTTCGGGCGCTGTGCGCGCACAGACGCCGTCCGGAAGCGCAAAGGGGGGCTTAGAAAAACGCCTGCAATCCGGTAATTGCGCGGCCCAGGATCAGGGCGTGCACGTCATGCGTGCCCTCATAGGTGTTGACCGTCTCCAGGTTCACCATGTGGCGCATGATCTGGTAATCTTCCTGAATGCCGTTGCCGCCGTGCATGTCGCGCGCCATCCGGGCGGCATCGAGCGCCTTGCCGCAATTGTTGCGCTTGATGATCGAAATCATCTCGGGCGCTGCATTGGCCTGATCCATGAGCCGCCCGACCTGCAGGCAGCCTTGCAGCCCCAGACTGATCTCGGTCATCATGTTGGCCAGCTTCAGCTGAAACAGCTGGGTCTGCGCCAGGGGCTTGCCGAACTGCTTGCGGTCCAGCCCATACTGACGGGCGGCATGCAGACAGAATTCGGCCGAGCCCATCACCCCCCAGGCAATGCCATAGCGCGCCCGGTTGAGGCAGCCGAACGGGCCCTTGAGCCCCTCAACATGCGGCAGCAGGGCGTCTTCGCCGACTTCGACATCTTTCAGCACAATCTCGCCAGTGATCGAGGCGCGCAAGCTGAGCTTGCCGCCGATCTTGGGGGCCGACAGGCCCTTGGTGCCCTTATCCAGCACAAAGCCCTTGATCTTGCCGCCATGCGCCTCGGATTTGGCCCAGACCACAAAGACATCGGCGATCGGCGCGTTCGAGATCCACATCTTGGCGCCGTTGAGCACGTAGCCATTGGCGGTTTTCTTTGCCACGGTTTTCATGCCTGACGGGTCAGACCCGGCATCGGGTTCGGTCAGGCCAAAACAGCCGATCCATTCCCCGGAGGCGAGTTTGGGCAGATATTTCTGCCGCTGCGCTTCGGTGCCGTAAGCGTAGATCGGAAACATCACCAGCGACGACTGCACGCTCATCATGCTGCGATAACCGGAATCCACCCGCTCGACCTCACGCGCGACCAGACCGTAGGCGACGTAAGACGCGCCCAGACCGCCGTATTCCTCGGGGACGGTGACGCCCAGCAGGCCCATTTCCCCCATCTCGCGGAAAATCTCCGGATCGGTGGATTCGTCGCGATAGGCGGCAATGACGCGCGGCTGCAGCTTTTCCTGCGCATATGCACGGGCGGCATCGCGCAGCATGCGTTCCTCTTCGGTCAGCTGATCGTTGAGGCGGAACGGGTCTTCCCAATCGAAACGGCCCAGATCGGGGGCGTCTTTGGCTTTCAGCTTCGGGGCGTCTTGGGGCATGGTATCCTCCGGTTCAGGTCAGTGTGCCACGGGTTGCAAAGGCGCGAAAGGTATCGCTTTGGTGCATGAAGCCGTGGCCTGCGTGACGTCTCCCGGGGGCGCTGCCCCCGGACCCCCGGAGTATTTGAGAAAGCTGCAATTGCAAGAGATCTTGCCGGGAGGTTGCTCCCCTTATTGCGCAGAGCGGGGGCGAATGCTATCGACGTCTTCTCACCAGTTCATGAGGAAAACGCATGATCGGATCACGCCGTCTGTTGCCCTCGATGCCCGCGCTGCTGGCGCTGGAGGCGGTGGACCGGCTGGGTACCGTATCGGCCTCGGCGGCAGAGCTGTCGCTGACCCAAGGGGCGGTGAGCCGGGCATTGCAAGGGTTGGAGGGGCAGTTGGGAGTGGTGCTGTTCATCCGCGAGCGCCAGCGGCTGCGGCTGAGCCCGGCGGCACAGGATTATGTGCGGCAGGTGCGGGTGCATCTGACCGGGCTGTCGCAGGCCTCGCTGCGGTTGCGGGTCAATCCGGGGGGTGGCAGCTTGTCGCTGGCGATCCTGCCGGCGTTCGGGGTGCATTGGCTGGCCCCGCGTCTGCCGGGGTTTGCACGGCAGCATCCGGGGGTGACGGTCAATCTGTCGACCCGGCTGCGCCCGTTCGACTTTGCCACCGAGGGCTTTGATGCTGCCATCCATTTTGGCCGCGCCGACTGGCCGGGGGCGGAGCATCTGTTGCTGATGGAAGAAGAGGTGCTACCAGTTTGTGCGCCTGCGCTGCTGCCGGAGGCGGTTGCGGGGGCCGAGGCACTGCTGACGCTGCCACTGTTGCAGCTGGAAAGTCGCCCCGGGGCCTGGGGGCGCTATCTGGCGCAGCAAGGGGTGCCGGGGCAGCGCCCGGCGGGGATGCTGTTTGATCAGTTCGCCACCATGACGCAGGCCGCGATCCATGGTCTGGGCGTGGCGCTGTTGCCGCTGTTCCTGATCGAGGATGCGCTGCGCGACGGCAGTCTGATTGCCGCCTGGCCGAACCGGGGGCGGGGCTTGGGCAATTACTATCTGGTCTGGCCGCGGGATGTGCCGCCGCGTGCGCCCCTGATCGCCTTTCGGGAGTGGACCGCGGCTCAGGTGATGTAAGGTCGGTGCGAATCTGCACAGCAGCCGTGTCCGGATCGGTCTTATCTGCAAATGGCTTTGCGTTATCTTTGCCTCAACGCCCTGCTTCGGGGCGACAGGAGGGCAAAATGACCAGTATTCCCGGCATCCACCACGTCACCGCCATTTCTGGCGCACCGCAACCCAATGTCGATTTCATCACCGGAGCCCTTGGCCAGAAGCTGGTCAAGAAAACCGTCAACTTTGATGATCCCGGCACCTATCATCTGTATTACGGCGATGCGGCGGGCAGCCCCGGCACGATCCTGACCTTCTTTCCCTTTGCCGATGCCGGCCCCGGCCGGGCCGGTCCGGGCATGGCCTCGGCCTATGCCTATGCGATCCCGACCGCCGATTTCGACCGGATCAGCGATGATCTGGCCGTGCGCGGGCTGACCACGGCGGGTGCCGGGCAGCGCTTTGGCGAGCGGATCGTCACGCTGCGCGACCCCGATGGTGCGCCGGTGGAGCTGATCGAGAGCGCTGACGCCCAGGACGCGCACGGCTTTCATTCGGTGACGCTCTGGGAGCGGGATCCGGAGCGGACCATCCGGCTGTTGACCGATGTGTTCGGCTATCAGCACGCGGGGACCGAGCAGGAGGGTGCTGTCGAGCGTCAGCGCCTGATCGCACCGGGCGCGGAGCGTGGGCGGATCCTTGATGTGATCCGTGTCGCGGGGGCGCAGCCGGGGCGGCAGGGGGCGGGCACCATTCACCATGTCGCCTTCCGCACCAAGGATGATGCGGAGCAGGTGGAGTGGATGGACCGGCTGGCGCGGGCCGGCCACCGGACCACACCTGTCACCGACCGGCAGTATTTCAACGCGATCTACTTCCGCGAGCCGGGCGGCGTGTTGTTTGAAATTGCCACCGATCCGCCGGGATTCTCGGTCGACGAATCCGCCGAGACCCTGGGTCAGGCGCTGAAACTGCCGCCACGCTACGAGGCGATGCGCGACCGGATCGAGCGGGTTCTGCCGCCGCTGCGGGTGCGGTCGTGATCGCGCGTCTGCCACAGGGGGCAAGGCAGGGGCTGGTGATGCTGCACGGGCGCGGCGGGTCGGCGGCTGACATTCTGTCGCTGCTGGACCATGCCGCCTTGCCCGATGTGGCGGCGGTGGCCCCGGAAGCGCCGGGAAACAGCTGGTGGCCCAGCAGCTTTCTGGCGCCTGCCGCGCAGATGGAGCCGTTTGTTCAGCGTGGTCTTGCCAGCGTTGCCAATGCGGTGGCAACGCTGGAGCAGGCCGGGCTTGCCCGGTCGTCGATCTGGTTTTGTGGCTTCAGCCAAGGGGCCTGTCTGGCGCTGGAGGCGTTTGCCCGGCAGGGGATCGGTCTGGCCGGGGTGCTCGCGCTCTCGGGCGGGCTGGTCGGCACCGGAGATCAGGGCAGCGCCAGCCCGGCACGTTATGGTCATGCCGACAAGAGCCTGACCTATCCGGGCCGCAGGCAGGGGCAGGTCTGGCTGTCGGTCCACGCGCGCGACCCGCATATCCCGCTGAAACGGGTGCAGGACAGCGCCGACGCCTTGCGCGATCTTGGGGCGACGGTTGAGGTGCAGGTCTATCCGGGGGCGGGCCATGCGGTGATGCGCGACGATATTGCGGCGTTGCGTCGGCATCTGAACGGGTAAAAGGGGGCCGTGTGGCCCCCTTTTACTTTGTCAGGATCAGCTTGCCCTGCCGGGTGATGCGCAGGGAATAGACCATACCGTTCAACAGGATCCGCGCCTCGCGCCCGCCTTCGGTCAGAGCAACGGCGTCATGCAGGGGGATCGCCTCGGCAAGGCGGGTGATCTCGGTGATCGCGTTCATGAGCGCCCCTCCAGCCGGTCGAGGATCGTGGCGAGCAGATCATTGGGCGTCAGACCGGCCAGCGACTGGCGCAGAAGTTCGGAGAAATCCGGCGCAACCGGAGCCGTTCGGGCAAGGTGAGGTGTCATGGAACTTCCTTCGGACTGGGGTCATGGACTTGGCTGGCCCGTCCGGACTGGCTGTGTGAATACCTTACAAAAATACTTTGTAATGTAAAGCCCTCTGTCGGCCGATGACTCCGGTTCGGCAAGTTTTTCCAAACGGACTGTTGAACCGTCTGTCAAACTGCTACAGTTCCGGACAACATCTTCCGAAAGGGTCGTACCATGGCCGAGCGCAAACTGAAACTGTCGCCCCTTGATCCGGTCTGGAGCCGGGTCTGTGATGAGGCCGAGACCGCGATCAAGGATGATCCGCTGCTTGGGGGGCTGATCCATTCGTCGCTGCTGCACCATGCCACGATGGAGCAGGCGCTGGCCTACCGCTTTTCGTTCAAGCTGGCCTCGCCCGAGATGGGGGAACAGATCCTGCGCGAGATTGCGGATCAGGCTTATCACGATGACCCCGATCTGGGGGCCGCGGCGCGCGCCGATCTGATGGCGGTGTTTGACCGCGATCCGGCCTGCCACCGCTATCTGCAGCCGATCCTGTTCTTCAAGGGCTATCAGGCGGTGCAGGCCTACCGCATCGGCCATTGGCTCTGGACCCATGGCCGCCGCGATCTGGCGTATTTCGTGCAGATGCGGGTGAGTGAGGCCTTTGGCGTCGACATTCACCCGGCGGCAAAGGTCGGGCGCGGCATCATGATCGACCACGCCCATTCCATCGTGATTGGTGAGACGGCGGTGGTGGGCGACAATGTCTCGATGCTGCATTCGGTCACGCTGGGCGGCACCGGCAAGGAAGACGGCGACCGCCACCCCAAGATCGGCGATGGCGTGCTGATCGGGGCAGGGGCCAAGGTGCTGGGCAATATCAGCATCGGTCATTGCTCGCGCATCGCCGCCGGATCGGTGGTGCTGCAGGATGTGCCGGCGTGCAAGACCGTCGCCGGTGTGCCCGCCCGTGTGGTGGGCGAAGCCGGGTGCTCGAACCCGTCGCTGACGATGGATCAGGTGATCGGCGGATAGAGCAGGGACCGCAGACAGGCGTATGTCCTGCAAGCGGCGCGCCTTTGGTTTCGGTCAGAATTGAGTATTTGGACCAAGATGAAATCCGGGGCGCGCAGGGCCCTGCATTCATCTTGGCTTAAATACTCAAGATCCCGACCTCCCCTGCCCGGCGCATCGCCGGGCAGGGGAGGGTGGATCAGGCCAGCATCGTCATCGGGTTTTCCAGCGCGTCAATCACCGCTTTCAGGAAAGTGGCGCCGAGTGCGCCGTCGATCACCCGGTGATCAACCGACAGGGTCATCGACATCACGGTGGCCACGCCGATGGTGCCGTCGGCCTTGACCACCGGCTTTTTCACCCCGGCGCCGACGGCCAGGATCGAGCCATGCGGCGGGTTGATCACCGCGTCAAAGTTGTCGATCCCCATCATCCCAAGGTTCGAGATCGCAAAGCTGCCGCCCTGATATTCATGCGGGGCCAGCTTTTTGGTCTTGGCGCGTCCGGCCAGATCTTTCATCTCGGCTGACAGGGCAGAGAGCGACTTCTTGTCCGCGTCGCGCAGAACCGGCGTGAACAAGCCGCCTTCAATCGCGACGGCAACCGCCACATCCGATGGCTTCAGCTTCAGGATCCGGTCGCCGGCCCAGACCGCGTTGCAATCGGGCACGGCTTGCAGCGCCTGCGCGCAGGCCTTGATGATGAAGTCATTGACCGAAAGCTTCACGCCACGCGATTCAAGCGATTTGTTCAGGGTCGCGCGGAAGTCCATCAGCGCATCCAGCTGCACGTCGCGGCGCAGATAGAAATGCGGGATGGTCTGCTTGGCTTCGGTCAGGCGGGCCGCGATGGTGCGGCGCATGCCGTCGAGAGCGACTTCGGTGAACTCGCGGTCGGCGTACATCTTCAGCACGGTTTCGGTCGACGGGCCGGTGGGCATCGCGGCTTTGGTCGGGGTCGCTGCAGGGGCTGCCGCAGCAGCAGGGGCAGGGGCCGCAGCCTTTGGCGCGGCCTGCGCGCCTTCGACATCAGCGCGCACGATACGGCCATGCGGGCCGGAGCCTTGAACCGCGCTCAGATCGAGGCCCTTTTCCTTGGCGATCCGCCGCGCGAGCGGCGAGGCAAAGACCCGTGCGCCAGACGCCGCCGGAGCGGCAGCAGGTGCAGCGGCGGCCGGAGCCGCAGCAGGAGCCGCTGCGGCAGGTGCCGCAGCCGCAGCCTCGGCCGGTTTTGCGGCTGGGGCAGGCGCGGCTGCGACGGCAGAGGCGTCTTCGCCCTCTTCCAGCAGCACCGCGATGGCGGCGTTGACCTTCACCCCCGCCGTGCCTTCGGCCACCAAGAGCTTGCCGATGGTGCCCTCATCCGTCGCTTCAAACTCCATCGTGGCCTTGTCGGTTTCGATCTCGGCCAGGATCTGGCCGGATTTCACCACATCGCCCTCTTTCACCAGCCATTTGGCGAGGGTGCCCTCTTCCATCGTCGGCGACAGCGCGGGCATCAGAATTTCGGTTGCCATTGATGCGCCCTCCTCACCGGTAGCAGACAGATTTCACCGCGGCAGCGATTTCCGCCGGGGTGATCAGCGCGAACTTTTCCAGGTTCGCGGCATAGGGCATCGGCACGTCCTTGCCGGTGCAGGTGATGACCGGCGCATCCAGATAGTCGAACGCGCGCTGCATGATCGTGCTGGCCATGTGGTCGCCGATCGAACCGACGGGGAAGCCTTCCTCCACCGTGATGCAGCGGTTGGTCTTTTGCACGCTCGCCAGGACCGTGTCGTAATCAATCGGGCGCAGCGTGCGCAGGTTGATCACCTCGGCCTCGATCCCGTCTTTCGCCAGAGCCTCGGCGGCAAGCAGAGAATGTGCCACACCGATGCCGAAGCTGACGATGGTAACGTCTTTGCCTTCACGGATGATGGATGCCTTGCCGAAGGGAATGGTGAAATCCGGGTCTGTCGGCACGTCGAACGAGCGGCCATACAGGATTTCATTCTCAAGGAAAATCACCGGGTTCGGGTCGCGGATCGCCGATTTCAGCAGGCCTTTGGCATCGGCTGCGGAATAGGGGATGCAGACGCGCAATCCCGGAATCGCCGCATACCAGGCCGAGTAATCCTGGCTGTGCTGCGCGCCGACGCGGGCGGCAGCGCCGTTCGGGCCACGGAACACCATCGGGCTGCCCATCTGGCCGCCTGACATATACAGCGTCTTGGCCGCCGAGTTGATGATATGGTCAATCGCCTGCATGGCGAAGTTGAAGGTCATGAACTCGACAATGGGCTTGAGGCCGCCCCAGCTGGCGCCGACCGCGATTCCGGCAAAGCCGTGTTCGGTGATCGGGGTGTCCACGACGCGCTTGGCCCCGAACTCGTCGAGCAGGCCTTGGGAAATCTTGTAGGCGCCCTGGTATTCGCCAACCTCTTCGCCCATCAGGAAGACATTGGGATCACGCCGCATTTCTTCGGCCATCGCTTCGCGCAGGGCTTCGCGGACGGTCATGGTCTTGGTCGGGCCTTCGGGCAGGTCGCTGTGCGGCCAGCCTTTGGCGGCCTGGACCGGGGCAGGGGCCGGATCTGCCGCTTTTGCGGGTACCGATGCCGGGGCCTCTGCGGCGGGGGCGACGGCTTCGGCCACCTTTGGCGCGGGCGTGTCGCTGACGCTTTCGCCCTCTTCGACCATGATCGCGATCGGGGTGTTCACTTTCACCCCGGCGGTGCCCTCAGTCACCAGCAGCTTGCCGATGATCCCCTCATCGGTCGCTTCAAATTCCATCGTGGCCTTGTCGGTCTCAATTTCGGCCAGAATCTGGCCAGATTTCACCGCGTCGCCTTCTTTCACCAGCCATTTGGCCAGCGTGCCCTCTTCCATCGTCGGGGAAAGCGCGGGCATCAGTACTTCGGTTGCCATGTCGTGTTCCCCCTCAGGCGTAGATGTCGGTCCAGAGTTCCTCGACCGGAGGCTCTGGGCTGTCTTTGGCGAATTCGGCGGACTCGTTGACCTGCGCCTTGATCTCTTTGTCGATGGCTTTCAGGTCGTCGTCGCTGGCAAGACCGCCTTGCAGCAGCAGGTCGCGCACATGTTCGATGGCGTCTTTTTCCGAGCGCATCTTCTCCACCTCTTCGCGGGTGCGATACTTGGCCGGGTCCGACATCGAGTGGCCGCGATAGCGATAGGTCATCATTTCAAGGATATAGGGGCCCTGACCCGCACGGCAGGCGGCAACCGCCTTTTCGCCGGCGGCTTTCACGGCCAGAACGTCCATACCATCCACCGCTTCGCCCTTGATGCCATAGGCGGCACCGCGTTCCCACAGGGAGGGTGATTTGGTGGAGCGTTTCACGCTCGTCCCCATCGCATAGCCGTTGTTTTCGATCACGAAAATCACCGGCAGGTTCCACAACTCTGCCATGTTATAGGCCTCATAGACCTGGCCCTGATTGGCCGCGCCATCGCCGAAATAGGTGAAGGTCACGTTGTCATTGCCCAGATACTTGTCGGCGAAGGCCAGACCCGCCCCCAGCGGCACCTGCGCGCCCACAATGCCGTGGCCGCCGTAGAAATGCTTCTCTTTCGAGAACATGTGCATCGAGCCGCCCTTGCCCTTGGAATAGCCGCCGATGCGCCCGGTCAGTTCCGCCATCACGCCCTTTGGGTCCATCCCGCAGGCCAGCATATGGCCGTGGTCGCGGTAGCTGGTGACCCGCTTGTCACCCTCTTTCGCCGCAGCCTCCAGCCCGACGACGACCGCTTCCTGTCCGATATACAGGTGGCAGAAGCCGCCGATCAGGCCCATGCCGTACAACTGACCGGCCTTTTCCTCGAACCGGCGGATCAGCAGCATCTCGCGGTAATATTTCAGTAACTCTTCCTTCGAGGCATTCGGCCTCTCGGCTGGTTTCTTGGCGGCCATATGCGGCATCCTCCCGTCAGTGGCTTGGATCGTGGGGCTTGGATCGTGGGACTTGAATAGTTTAGTATTAAACCATTCATAGCCTATCGGGTTTTGTGGGGCAAAACAAAAAAAATCATGCCCGGATGATACAGAAATATCATCCCTGGATGCTACAATATCATCCCCGGATGCGACAGAAGATGGCACCCAAATGCAAAAAGCCCGCCAGATCGGCGGGCCTTGGCGCAACTGAACAGGGGGATCAGCGGATCACAATCTCATCGGCGCGGACATAACCCAGCACATCGCGCACCTGTTCGTCCAGCAGATCCACATCCAGATAACGGTCAGACAGGCGCGCGGTCAGATTGCTGATCTTGGCCAGATCTTCGTACAGGCGGTCCCGCTCGATGCGCAGCGTCTCGGCCTCGGCCCGGATCTGCACCTGACGGAACACCCCGTAATCGCCCTGAACGGCGGCAAAGGTGAAATAGGCCCCCAGCAGGAACGCCAAAATCAGATAAAGAATGCCGCCAATCGGAAAGCGGCTGCCCTGTGCCGTCATTGTCTGCCCCTTATGGCCGTGTTTTCCGGCCTTTGGCGAATCATGACACATCTGATTCGGTAAAGGAATCCCCCTTGCGGGGAATTCCGATCACGTTTGCCTGTGATCAGCCTGCGACCGATGCGGCGTGGATGCTGTCAATCGCGGCCCCCAGAGCCGCATCGAACTCCGCGTCCGATTGCTGCGCCGACAGACCTTCGGTCAGCGCGCGGCTGAAGCTGGCGATGATGCCCCGGTTGCGGGCCAGAATGGCGTTTGCCGCCTCGCGGCTGTGGCCGCCCGACAGGGCCACCACTTTCAGCACGCGCGGATGATCGACCAGCGGCGCGTAAAAGTTGTCGACCGTCGGCAGCGACAGTTTCAGCATCACCTTGCGATCTGCGGGCAGGGCGTCGAGGTGCTTCAGGATTTCCTGCTGCAGAATCGCCTCTGCCTCGGCCTTGTCGGTGATCGAGATTGTCACTTCCGGCTCCAGGATCGGCATCAGACCCGCCGCCGCGACCTGATCGCCGACCGCAAACTGCTGGGCCACAATCGCGGCAATCCCCTTGGCGTTGGCCGCATTCACCACCGAGCGTTCCTTGGTGCCAAACACCCCCAGCGCCTTGGCGCGGGCCAGCAGCGCATCCAGATCCGGCATCGGCTTCATCAGCTGCACGCCATCAGCCTCGGCCTCCAACCCCTTGTCGATCTTCAGGAACGGCACCACGCCGCGCTGCTCCCACAGGAATTGCGCGGTCGGAATGCCGTCGATGTCGCGGTCCATCGTCTGCTCAAACAGGATCGCGCCGACCACCTTGTCGCCGGTAAACGCCGGCGATTTGATGATGCGCGACCGCATGGCGTGGATCATGTCATACATCGCCGCCTCGCCCGAATAGGCATCTTCGGTCACGCCATACAGACGCAGCGCCTTTGGCGTCGACCCGCCCGACTGGTCCAGCGCTGCGATAAAGCCATTTCCCGTGCCGATCTGGTCAGCTGCTTGCGGAGAGGTCATGTCGGTGATCCTTTGAAAACGTCGGAGGTTGCCCTTGGATAGCCATATGCGACCGGCCCTGCAATCATGGTGACGCTAACAGCGCGCCGGAAAAGCCGGTCCTTGCCGGAGCATGTCCCGTTCATCGGGCGGGCCGGTTTATGCCGATGGGTGGCTGCAAGCGGCGCGCGGTCGCCTATGCGGTCAGGGCGGCCACCCCCGGCAACTCTTTGCCTTCCATCCACTCCAGGAACGCGCCGCCAGCGGTCGAGATAAAGGTGAAATCCTCTGCCGCGCCCGCCTGATTGAGCGCCGAGACCGTGTCGCCGCCGCCCGCGACCGAGATCAGCTTGCCCTCGCGCGTCAATGCCGCCGCCGACTTCGCCGCCGCATTGGTCGCCGCATCAAACGGGGTCAGCTCGAACGCGCCAAGGGGGCCGTTCCAGATCAGGGTTGCCGAGGACTCAAACACCTTGACGATGGCCGCCACACTCATCGGTCCGGCATCCAGGATCATCGCATCGGCGGGGCAGGCATCGGCGGCCACCACGTCATGATCGGCATTGGCCTTGAATTCGCGCGCCACCACCACATCGACCGGCAGGTGAATGGTGCAGCCCGCCGTCTTGGCCTTGGCCAGAATCTCGCGGGCGGTGTCGGCCATGTCACGCTCGGCCAGCGATTTGCCAACCTCGATGCCTTGCGCCACCAGAAAGGTATTGGCCATGCCGCCGCCGATCACCAGATGATCCACCTTGGTCACCAGATTGCCCAGCAAATCCAGCTTGGTCGAGACCTTGGCCCCACCGACCACCGCCACCACCGGGCGCTTGGGCGTGCCGAGTGCTGCTTCCAGCGCCTGCAATTCCGCCTCCATCAACCTGCCCGCTGCGCTTGGCAGCAGATGCGCCAGACCGGCGGTTGAGGCATGGGCCCGGTGCGCGGCCGAGAACGCATCGTTGACAAAGACATCGCCCAGCTTGGCCATTTCGGCCGCAAGGGCGGGGTCGTTCTTTTCTTCGCCGGGGTGAAAGCGGGTGTTTTCCAGCAGCACCACATCGCCCGGTCCGGCACTGGCGATGGCTTCTGTCGCGACCGTACCAATGCTTTCCGGGCTGAACACAACCTTGCGGCCAAGGCTGGCCTCCAGCGCGCCCGCAATGTGCGACAGGCTCAACTCTGGCACGACCTTGCCCTTGGGGCGGTCGAAATGCGCCAGCAGCACCACGCGCCCGCCGCGCACGATGATATCCTCCACCGTGGGTCTGATCTTGTCGATCCGGGTGGTGTCGGTCACGCGACCGCCCTCCATCGGCACGTTGATGTCAACGCGGACCAGCACAGTTTTGCCAGCCAGACCGATGTCGTCGAGTGTTTTCCAGCCCATATCGGACTCCCCTGTCGAAATGTCGCCCCCTGTTTCCGCCGGAATGCCGCGCAGGTCAACCGATCTGCGCAAGGCCCCCCTTTCCTTGTGGGCCGCCGATGTTTAGGTTCCGGGCCAGACAACAGTAAGGAGCCAAACCCGATGGCCGAGATCAAAGACCCGGAAAACACCATCATCCTGACGCTGAAAGACGGCGAAGTGGTGATCGAACTGCTGGCCGATGTGGCCCCGAAACATACCGAGCGGATGAAGGAACTCGCCCGCGCGAAAGCCTATGACAACGTGGCCTTCCACCGCGTGATCAAGGGCTTCATGGCGCAAACCGGCGACGTGGAAAACGGCAATATGGAGAACAACTTCAACCTGCGCCGGGCTGGCACGGGCGGGTCGGACAAGCCGGATCTGCCGGCTGAATTCTCCAAACTGCCGCATGACCGGGGCACGCTGGGGGCTGCGCGCAGCCAGAACCCGAACTCGGCCAACAGCCAGTTCTTCATCAACTTCGCCGACAACCACTTTCTGAACGGGCAATACACCGTTTATGGCCGGGTGATTTCCGGCATGGAACATGTCGACAAAATCGCTCTGGGCGAGCCCCCGGCAAGTCCGGACCGGATGATCACCGTGCGGGTGGCTGCCGATGTTGCGTGACCGGTTCATCGCGGGCGGGATCTTCGCCCTGGGCCTCGCCGTTGTCGGTGGCTATGGCATCAGCCAGATGGCAACCCCGGTGATGGCGCAGGCCGAAGACGGCCCCGGCCCCAATCTGGTGATCGAGGTTGCGGGCTCCACCACGGGTCAGATCGTGATCGACATGCTGCCGGACGTGGCGCCGAAGCACGTCGAGCAGATCACCGCGCTGGCGAAAGAGGGCGCTTATGATGGCGTCGTGTTTCACCGGGTGATTGATGGCTTCATGGCCCAGACCGGCGACGTGGCCAATGGCAAGGTTGGCGGTGATCTGTCGATGGCGGGGATGGGCGGATCGTCGCGCCCCGACCTGCCGGCAGAGTTTTCGGACCTGAGCTTTGAGCGCGGCGTGGTCGGCATGGCCCGCAGCCAAAGCCCGGACTCGGCCAACAGCCAGTTCTTCATCATGTTTGCCCCCGGCGACTTTCTGAACGGGCAGTACACGGTCGTTGGCCGGGTGGTGTCGGGGATGGAGGTGGTCGATGCGATCAAGAAGGGCGACGGCGGCAACGGCGAGGTGTCCGACCCCGATCGCATGGAGCGCGTGACGGTCGCGGAGTGAGGTATGAAGCGGCCTTTCCGGCGGGATTTCCCGCCGGGAAGGCCAGTCGTGCGGGGAGGTTTCCCCCTGTGTGACACGGGGCCATCCTGTTTAGTCTCAATGGCTTGACTGTATTGATTTAACTGATTTTTAACATTTCCTGCTGTCCGGCGGCTCTTGTCATTGCGCAGGGGCTGACCGATGATCGCCCCTGACTCATCAGGGGATAGAGCGGATGAATACCGACATGCAGCGCCGGGTGGCGGATCTGTTGCATCACCGCAGCGCGGGGCTGGAAAAGGGCGATCCGGTGGCGCTGCCGCTGACCACCTCGACCAGCTATCATCTGCCCGAGGTGCAGGGCGCGCCCTATATCTATGCCCGCAACGGCACGCCCACCTGGGCGGCGGTGGAAGCGCAGCTGTCGCTGCTGGAGGATGCCGAGGTCGTCACCTTTCCCTCTGGCATGGGCGCGATTTCGGCGGCGCTGTTTGCCACGCTGCGCGCCGGGGAGCGGGTGATTCTGCCGTCGGACGGCTATTATGTGACGCGGGTGCTGTCAGAGGGGTTTCTGGCCCCTTTGGGCGTCGAGGTCGTGCAGATCAGGACGATGGACTATGCCACGGCGGATTTCACTGGTGCGGCGGTGGTCTATCTGGAGACCCCGTCGAACCCCGGTCTGGATGTGGTGGACATTGTTGATGTCTGCGCCCGCGCCCATGCGGCGGGGGCGATTGTGATTGTCGACAACACCACGATGACGCCGCTTATGCAGCGCCCGCTGGATCTGGGGGCCGATCTGGTGGTGGCCGCCGATACCAAGGCCCCGGCGGGGCATTCGGATGCGCTGTTCGGCCATGTGGCGGGGCGCGATGCCACCCGCATGGCGCGGGTGCGCGACTGGCGGCGGCTGTCGGGATCGGTGCCGGGGTCGATGGAGGCCTGGCTGGTGCATCGCGGGCTGGAGACGCTGGAGCTGCGGCTGGAGCGGATGTGCGCTTCGGCGGGGGTGATCGCCGCGCGGCTGGCGGAGCATGAGGCGGTGCTGGGCCTGCGCTATCCGGGGCTGCCGGAGGATCCGTCTTACGCGCTGTCCCGGCAGCAGATGCAGGGCTTTGGCTTTCTGATCGGGATGACCCTGAAAGATGCGACCGTGGCAGAGCGGTTTCTGGAACGCTGCCCCTACATCGTGCGGTCGACCAGCTTTGGCGGCACCCATTCAGCGGGCGAACGCCGGGCACGCTGGGGCGACGCGGTGCCGGAAGGGTTCATCCGGCTGTCGGTCGGGGTGGAGCCGGTGGAGGCGCTGTGGGCAGGGATGGCGGCGGCGCTCGATTGAACGCCTGTCGCAGTGGCGGGGTGAACCCCGCCCTACCGAGGGTGGCTGCCGTTGCGCCCTCCCTTTGGGTGTTGGGCCGAAGGCAGGGTCTGGCGGGGTGAACCCCGCCCTACATCAGAGCGTCGGCCGCTCCTCTTTCGGGGGAGTCAGATCAGGGCGATCAGGCGGGCGGCCTCGTCGCGCGCGGGGAACAGGGCGTCGCGGTCTTCGCCGGGGTAGAAGCGGGCGCGCACCGCTGTCGGCATCGGGCGCGGGGTTTCCACCAGCACGCGCGGGCCGATGCGCGCGGATTCCGCCTGCCAGTTGCGGGCGAGGGCGATCTGCCCGGCCTTGCTGGCCCCATAAGCTGCGCCGAACTTCTGTCCGGCAACCGGATCGTCAAAGAACATCGCGGTGCCGGTTTTCGCGCGCAACAAAGGCTCGACCATGGTGATCAGAAACGCGGTGGCGCGCAGATTGGCGGCGAGGGATTTATCCAGTTCCTTCATGTCGATCGACGGCGCGGGGGCAAGTGCGGTCGCATGCACCGCCGTATGCGCCCAGAATTGCAAGCCGCCCCAGCGGTCGTGAATGGAACGGCAGAGGTGGCGCATCGCATCCTCATTCGTCACATCCATCGGGGCGAGGGTCAGGCCGCCCGCGCCGGGCAGGCCCGCGGCTTTCACCCGGTCATCAAGATCCTCCAGCCCGCCAACGGTGCGCGCGACCGCCACCACATGCCAGCCGCGCAAGGCCAGCTGTTCGGCCATGGCGGAACCCAGACCGCGCGAGGCGCCGGTGATGAGGGCGATTTTCTGGGACATGGACGGCTCCGCTGGCTGGTGTCGGAAGCGGGGGTTTCACACCCCCGCACCCCCGTGGGATATTTTTGCCAAGATAAAGGGGGGCAGGGTCGGGGCGGTTATTCTGCCGCTTTCATCTCGAAGCCCTCGGCGATCTTGTCAGAGGGGGTGACAGGGTAGTCGCCGGAGAAGCAGGCATCGCAGAATTTCGGGGCAAGCGGGTCGCGGCCCGCCGCCTCACCGGCGGCGCGGTAGAGGCCGTCGAGCGAGATGAATTTGAGGCTGTCGACGCCGATCCAGTCGCGCATCTCATCCTCGGACATGGTGGCGGCGAGGAGTTTCGAGCGTTCGGGCGTGTCGACGCCGTAAAAGCACGGCCAGGCGGTGGGGGGCGAGGCGATGCGGAAGTGAACCTCGGCGGCCCCCGCATCAAGGATCATGTCCTTGATCTTGCGGCTGGTGGTGCCGCGCACCACCGAATCGTCAACCAGGATCACCCGCTTGCCCTTGATCAGCGCGCGGTTGACGTTGAGCTTCAGGCGCACACCCATGTTGCGGATCGATTCCGTGGGTTCGATGAAGGTGCGGCCCATGTACTGGTTGCGGATGATGCCCATGGCATAGGGGATGCCGGATTGCTGCGAGTAGCCGATGGCGGCGGGCGTGCCGGAATCGGGGACCGGGCAGACCAGATCGGCATCAACAGGAGCCTCGATCGCCAGTTCCATGCCAATGCGGTGGCGGGTCTCATAGACCGACTGGCCGCCGATGATGCTGTCGGGGCGGGAGAAATAGACCTTCTCGAAGATGCAGAACCGCGATTGCGCCGGGTGGAACGGGCGGGACGAGATCACCTTGTTGCCCTCGATCACCACCATTTCGCCGGGGTCGATCTCGCGCACGAAATCGGCGCCGATGATGTCGAGCGCGCAGGTTTCCGACGACAGCGCCCAGCCGGAATCGCCAATGCGGCCCAGCACCAGCGGGCGCACGCCGAGGCTGTCGCGCACGCCGATCAGCTTGGTGCGGGTCATGGCGACGACGGAAAACGCGCCTTCGCAGGCGCGCAGGGCGTCTTTGATCCGCTCGGACAGGTTCTTCTGGATCGAGCGCGCCATCAGGTGGATGATGCATTCGGAATCGGAGGAGGACTGGAAGATCGAGCCGCGCTCGATCAGCTCTTTGCGCAGCGCCGCCGCGTTGGTGAGGTTGCCGTTGTGCGCGATGGCGCAGCCGCCCATCGAGAATTCGCCGAAGAACGGCTGCACGTCGCGGATCGCGGTCGCGCCCTTGGACCCGGCGGTGGAATAGCGGACATGACCGATGGCGAGCTGGCCGGGGAGCGTGTCCATCACGTCGGCCTTGGTGAAGTTGTCACGCACATAGCCGAAGCGGCGGGCCGAGTTGAAACCGTGTTCGGGGTGGTAGGCGACAATGCCGCCCGCCTCTTGCCCGCGATGTTGCAGGGCGTGCAGGCCAAGCGCGGTGAAGTTTGCCGCATCGGAGACGCCGATGACGCCAAAGATCCCGCATTCCTCCTTCAACTTGTCATCATCAAAGGGGTGGGACAGGAAGGGACGCATGGGGCTGCTCCATCTGGGTCAGATGCGCCACCCTTTACGGCATGGTCACGCCAGTGTCACGTGCATTGCAGCAGATTGACGGTGCCAATTTGCTGCAATGCGGCGTCAGGCGTGGCCGGATCAGTTTCCGGCAGGGGTCGGTTCGGCGGTGGGCGTGGTGGCAGGCACGGCGCAAGCGGCGGTCAGGTCGTTGTAGCGCGAGACGATCCAGCCCGGAGCGTCGGCGGGGATGGTGCTGTCGATATTGGCCTGAAAGCTGGCGAAGACCTTGGCAGAGCGGGAATTATCGACCATCGGGATGGTGTTGGCGGCCACCGCGCGGTCGTAGACGATGAAGGCCACCGCCACCAGAATCACGCCCCGCGCCACGCCGAACAGAAAGCCGAGCGCCTGGTCGATGCCGCCGATGGCAGAGCGTTGCACGACGCTGGAAAACAATGGCGTGAACAGCGCCGCGATGACCAGACCGACCGCGAAGACGAGCGCGAAGGCCCCGATGATCGACAGCTCACAACTGTCGCCGAGGAAGTCGCCGACCACCGGCAGTTCCTTGATCAGCGGCTGGGCTGCGGGCGCGAAGATGAAGGCCAGCACGGCGGCCCCGATCCAGCCCGCGATAGCCATCGCCTCGCGCACAAGGCCGCGTGAATAGGCAAGGATCGCAGACAGGACAATTACGCCCGCCACGATTCCGTCTACCAGAGTAAAGCCTTCCATTCATCCGCTCCTTTGTGCCGCGTCAGCCTGCGCCGAACATCTCGCCGACAAAGGCGGTCAGGTCGGGCATCTGACGCAGACGCATATCTGTTCCGCCCACGGTTTTCGACCCCGTGGGCAGGGTGGCCTGCTGAAAACCAAGTTTCGAGGCTTCTTTCAACCTGTTTTCGGTCTGCCCCACCGGACGCAGCGCGCCCGACAGCGAGATTTCCCCGAAAAGCACCATGTCTGGCGGAATTGCCACATCCTCACGCGCGGAAAGCAGCGCACCGGCGACGGCCAGATCGGCGGCGGGCTCGTTGACGCGCAGGCCCCCGGCGACATTGAGGAACACATCAAGGCCGGTAAACGGGATACCGCAGCGCGCCTCCAGCACCGCGAGAATCGTCGACAGCCGCCCCGAATCAAGCCCGACCACGGTGCGGCGCGGGGTGCCGAGGGTGGAGGGCGCGACCAGCGCCTGAATTTCGGTCAGCACCGGCCTTGTGCCCTCGATGCCCGCGAATACGGCAGAGCCGGGGGCCGGGCGGTCGCGGTCGGACAGGAACAGCGCCGAAGGATTGGTCACCTGTGCCAGACCATTGCCGGTCATCTCGAACACGCCGATTTCATCGGCGGGGCCAAAGCGGTTTTTCACCGCGCGCAGGATGCGGAACTGATGGCCGCGCTCGCCCTCGAAATAGAGCACGGTGTCGACCATGTGTTCGACCACGCGCGGGCCGGCGATCTGGCCATCCTTGGTGACATGGCCCACCAGAATGACCGCCACGCCGCGCTTTTTGGCGAAGGTCACCAGCTCGTGTGCTGCGGCGCGGACCTGAGACACCGAACCGGGGGCGGCCTCGACCGTATCAAGCCACATGGTCTGGATCGAATCGATGATCGCAAGGGCGGGGCGTTCGGCATCCAGCGTGGTCAGGATGTCGCGCAGGTTGGTTTCGGCGCCAAGGCCGACCGGGGCATCCTGCAGGCCAAGACGCTGGGCCCGCATGCGGACCTGTGCCGCCGCCTCTTCGCCGGAAATATACAGGACTTTCAGGCCGGTACGGGCAAAACTTGCGGCGGCCTGCAACAGCAGCGTGGATTTGCCGATGCCGGGGTCGCCACCGACGAGGATGGCAGAGGCGGGCACCAGCCCGCCGCCAAGCACGCGGTCCAGCTCGTCTATGCCCGATGAGGCGCGCGGCGGCGGGTCTTCTTCGGTGGCAAGGTCGGTGAGGTGGATGGCGCGGCCCTTGTGCCCCAGCGATTTGGGGCCAGCGGAAAGCGGGGCCTCCTCAACGATGGTGTTCCATGCACCGCAGGCGTCGCAGCGGCCCTGCCATTTCTTGGAACTGGCGCCGCAGGCGGTGCAGGTGAAGCTGGAGGAGGATTTGCTCATGCGTCTGACTAGCGCGGAACCGGGGCGGTCTTCAAGCCTGCTGGGCCGGGTCAGCGTGGCCGGTCAGCTCCGGTCCGGACGATGGGACAGAAACAGACTGAGCAGAATGCAGGCCGTGAACAGATAGAGGCCCCAGGCCGCCTCGACCGTGGCCAGCCCGACGCCTTTGACCACGACGATGTAAAGCGCGATCAGGAAGACCTCGGCCATGGCCAGTTTTCCCAGAAGCCGCAGGCCGGGCAGGGCGCGGGAAGACATCAGCCCGAAATCAATCAGCGCCAGCCCGAGCGTCTTGGCCATCGGTGCCACGATCGCCATGACCGTGACCACCAGCGCCAGTGCCACATCACTGGCCCAGAGCGATTGCAGCCCCGTGATCACGGAAATCTCGTCCAGCCCGAACAGCGGCAACAGGCCCGCGCGCAACAGTGGCGCAAACCACGACAGCGGGAACAGGATCAGCAAGCTGAGGTTGAGCCATTTCATGGCCTGTCGTCATGGTCTTGTGTCGCGCGGTCAAGCCTCTTTCTGCGGTTTGGGCAGGCTGACCACGTTGACGTCGCGCGCGTCTTCGATATCGAAATCATAGCCGAGGGTGGGGAGAATCTCTTTGAGATCGGCCTCCAGCCGGCGCAGCTGGGTTTGCGCCTGGCGTTCCTCGCGGTCGACATCCTGCATCCAGCGGCGCAACTCGTCACAGGTGAGGCGGGCCGCGGCGAGACGGTCGGTCAGCGCATGCACCTCTTCCTGACGCTGGCGCAGGAACAGGCGGGCGCGGGCGACCTTTTCGTCGGAATAGGCGCGCGCCAGGTCGCGGGTCTCATGGCTCATCTGCGCCGCCATCTGCAGCAATTCGGGTTCCAGATGCCCAAGATCGGGGTGGTTGCGCAGATGCTCCATCCGGGCGCGGACCGAGTCGAATTCGGCAGACAGCGCAAAGACACCGGCGCGGTCGGAGGCATGGGCGAGCCGGTAGGCGCGGGCGACATCCTCGATCCCCATGGCAAAGCTGCGGTGCGAGCGTTCAAGCCGGGCCATCCGGGCATTCGCGGGCAGGTAGATCAGCAACAGCAGCGCCAGCAGCGTCAGCGTGAGCTGCGCCCACATGCCCGCCTGTGCAACCGGGGTGCCGCCAAGCGAGACCGCGATCTGTGGCCAGGGCATCCAGCCGATGGCAGCGATGACGCTGGCCCCGACGAGGCCGACAGCTACGGCCAGCACCACGGCCTGCGCCAGATTTTGCAGCACAGACAGAAAAAGCGGCCAGAACCCCGCACGATCACCAAACATTCACACCACCCCTGAGACGCGGCGTTAACTATGCAACGGCCTGCGTGAGTGGCAAATGATTTTGGTTTTGCCTGAGACGGCCGCCAACAAAAACAGGTGGATAGAGAGCATTGTTTCCGCGTTGGAAACTTGTGCGCTCAGAGCGGGGCATCAAAGCCGAGGGCATCGCGGATCAGCGCAACGGCTGTGGTCAGGATGAGTGTGATCAGGAAGGTGACCACAACGCTGTTGGCGGCCAGCAGGAAAGGCTCATGCCATCTGGCCTGCCGCCCCCAGGCAGCGACCAGCCAGAACCAGCCGATCACCGACACCACCCGCCCCGGCAACACCAGTTCGGGAGCGAGGAGCTGCGGCCAGAGCATCCAGAGCGTATAGAGCACGACAGCAGCGATCAGCAGCAGCCCCCGGCGGTCACCGATGCGCCATGTGGCATAGCCCGACAGCGCAATGGCAAGCGGGGTGATGAGGATCAGGGTCTGGACCAAGGTGCGCCAGATCGAGGCCTGTTCAAAGACGAAGGACAGATCAACCTGAAACAGCGGGTCCATGGCGCGCGCCTACCGGATTGCGTTGATCGGGCCGGTGGCCCGGCCATGGATGAACTGCTGCACGTAAGGGTCCGGGCAATCATCCATTTCCGCGACGGGGCCGGTCCATTTTATGGTGCCTTCGTGCAGCATTGCCACCTCATCCGCGATGGCGCGGACCGAGGACATGTCATGCGTGATGGTCATGGCAGTGGCCCCCATCTCGACCACGATCTCGCGGATCAGGTCGTTGATGACGCCGGCCATGATCGGGTCCAGCCCGGTGGTGGGCTCGTCGAAAAAGATGATCTCGGGCTCGGCGGCGATGGCGCGGGCGAGCCCGACGCGTTTCTGCATGCCGCCCGACAGCTCGGCGGGGTAAAGGTCCGCCACCTGCGGGCCAAGGCCGACGCGGCGCAGCTTTTCCAGCGCGATGGCGCGGGCCTCATCCTTGGGGCGGCGGGCAGCACCGCGCATCAGGCGGAAGGCGACGTTTTCCCAGACCCGGAGCGAGTCGAACAGCGCCCCCCCCTGAAACAGCATGCCGAACCGGGCGAGAAAGGCATCACGTTCAGCGCGGCGCACGTCTTGCCCATCCAGCGCGATGGTGCCGCTGTCAGGCGTGACCAGACCCAGCACGGATTTGAGCAACACCGATTTGCCGGTGCCGGAGCCGCCGATGATCACCATGCTTTTGGCGGTGGGGATCGTCAGATTAACCCCGCGCAATACGTGGTTGGGTCCAAAGGATTTTCTGACATCTGACAGGGTGATCATGAGGTAAAGAACACCTCGGTTAGCAGGTAATTGGCGGCGAGGATCAGGACCGATGCGGCGACGACGGCGGATTTGGTGGCTTTGCCCACGCCTTGCGCGCCGCGACCGGAGGTCATGCCGTGGTAGCAGCCCAGAAGCGCCACGATAAAGCCGAAGGCCGCCCCCTTGACGAGGCCGGAGCCGACATCCCAGACCTCCAGAAAGTCGATGGTGTTCTTGAGGTAGGTGACCGAGTTGAAGTCCAGCCGGGTCACGCCGACCAGCCAGCCGCCCATGATGCCGATGGCATCGCCGACGCCGACCAGCACCGGCACCGCAAGGGTGGCCGCCAGCACGCGCGGCACGACAAGGTATTTCATCGGGTTGGTCGACAGGGTGGTCAGCGCGTCGATTTGCTCGGTCACCTTCATCGTGCCAAGCTCGGCTGCGATGGACGAGGCAACGCGCGCGGCGACCATCAGCCCGCCCAGCACGGGCCCAAGTTCGCGCACCATGCCGATGGCAACGATCGAGGGCACCACGGCCTCGGCATTGAAGCGCGCGCCGCCCGAGTAGATCTGCAGCGCCAGCGCGCCGCCGGTGAACAGCGCGGTCAGGCCGACGACGGGCAGGCTGTACCAGCCGATCTGCAGCACCTGCGCGCCGAATTCGCGCCAGTAGAATGGCGGGCGCACCAGATGGCCAAGGGTCGAGGCGGCAAACAGCACCACGCGCCCGATGGCCGCCAGCGCGCCAAGGGTAGACCGCCCGATGCTGCGCAGGGCGAGGCCAAGGTGGCCCAGGCGCCGCGGGTCCGGGGCTGCGCTCACGCGCTGCCCTCCTGATAGCGGCGGGTATAGCGGGAGCCGAGCGAGGTCAGGATCTCATAGCCGATGGTGCCGGCGATATCGGCCAGATCGTCCACCGTCTGATGCGGGCCGAGAATGTCGAGGCTGCGCGGCACATAGGACAGATGGCTGATGTCAACCGTGATCAGGTCCATCGAGACCCGGCCCACCAGCGGGCAGGGGGTGTCGCCATCCCAGAGCACGGCATTGTTGGACAGCGCGCGCAGCAGACCGTCGGCATAGCCGCCGGAGACGGTGGCGATCATGCTGGGCACGTCGGCGGTCCAGCCACAGGCATAGCCGACCGATTCCCCGGCTTGCACCACCCGGGTCTGGATCACCGGCAGCGACAGGCCGACCACGCGGGAGGCCCCTTCATAGGGCCGTCCGCCATAAAGGCCGATGCCGGGGCGGGTCAGGTCGAAATGGTATTTCGGCCCCAAAAGGATGCCGCCCGTGGCCGCCAGCGAGCGCGGCACGCCGGTGCCATCGGTCATGGCGTGAAAGGTGGCAAGCTGCAGCTCGTTGAGCGCATGATCCGGCTCATCGGCGCAGGCCAGATGCGACATGATCAGTTCCGGCCCGGCCTCCAGCACGAAGGGGGCCACCGCCTCCCATTCCGCCTCTTCCATGCCGAGCCGGTTCATGCCGGTGTCGAGCTGCACGCCGAACGGCAGGCCGGGCAGCGATTCAAGATGGCGGGTGACCTGATCAATGCTGTTCAGCATCGGGCACAGGTCGAGGTCGTGCACCATTTCGGTGTCGCCCGCCATATGGCCCGACATCACGCAGATCTGCGGCCCCGGCCCAAGGGCCTGGCGCAGGGCCGCGCCTTCCTCGGACACGGCGACGAAAAACCGCCGCGCCCCGGCCTGCGCCAGTGCGCGGGCGACGCGGGTGATGCCAAGGCCGTAGGCGTCAGCCTTGACCACGGCCGCAGTCTGCACGCCGGAGGACGAGGCACGGTCCAGCGCGCGCCAGTTGGCGGCGATGGCATCAAGATCAATGGAGAGGGTCGCTGTTGTCATGGGGGTTTGTTGTCGGATCAGGGGTTACGGTCAAGCGGAAAACGGGGTTTCGGCGGAAAGGGGCGGGCTTGGGGGCATCGAGCCCCCCGCGCCCGCTGCTGCCGCAGGATAGGTCTGAGGTGTGGCGTGGCGGGAAGGGCGGAGCCTCCGGCGGGAGTATTTGGAAAAGCTGCAATGCAACGGGTCGTGCGCGGTCGTGGGGCCGGATCAGTAGCCGGGGCCGTCGCCCTGCCAGGGTTTGGCGAGGTTGCCGAAGCGGGTGAAGCGGCCCTCGAAGCTGAGATCGACCGAGCCGATCGGGCCGTGGCGCTGTTTGCCGATGATCACCTCGGCCTTGCCATGGACCTGTTCCATCACCGTCTGCCAGGCGGCCATCTTTTCCAGCTCGTGATCGCCGGGCTTTTCGCGTTCTTTGTAATACTCATCCCGGTAGACGAACATCACCACATCGGCATCCTGCTCGATCGAGCCGGATTCGCGCAGGTCCGACAGTTGCGGGCGTTTGTCTTCACGGCTTTCCACCTGACGCGAAAGCTGCGACAGGGCGATGACCGGGATGTTGAGCTCTTTGGCGATGGCTTTCAGCCCTTGGGTGATTTCCGAGACTTCCTGCACGCGGTTGCCTTCGGAGCTTTTGGCCGAGCCTTTGAGAAGCTGCAGGTAGTCGATCATCAGCACGTCAAGGCCATGGGTCCGCTTGAGGCGGCGCGCGCGGGCGGCGACCTGGCTGATCGGCAGGGCGGGCGTGTCGTCAATGTAGAGCGGGCAGGATTCGAGCTGTTTGGCAGCCTCGACAAAACGGCGGAACTCGGTTTCGGTCATGTCGCCGCGCCGGATCTGTTCGGAGGGCACCTCAGACGCCTCGGAGAGAATCCGCGCGGCGAGCTGTTCGGCGCTCATCTCGAGGCTGAAGAAGCCGACGACGCCGCCTTCGACAGCACCCTCATGGCCATCGGGTTTGCGGCCGCGCTTGTAGGCTTTCGCGATGTTGAAGGCGATGTTGGTGGCGAGCGAGGTTTTGCCCATCGACGGACGGCCCGCGAGGATCAGCAGGTCGGATTCGTGCAGGCCGCCGAGTTTCTTGTCGAGATCGGTGAGGCCGGTGGAAATGCCGGCAAGGCCGCCGCCGCGCTGATAGGCGGCGTTGGCCACGTTCACCGCATCGGTGACCGCCTTGAGGAACGATTGAAAGCCGCGTTCGGCCACGCCCTGTTCGCCCAGTTTGTACAGCCGCTGTTCGGCCTCGACGATCTGTTCGCGCGGCTCGGAGGCCATGTCGACCTTGGCCGCCTTGGCGCTGATGTCTTTGCCAAGCGCGATCAACTCGCGGCGCACGGCGAGGTCATAGATCATCTGCGCGTAATCGCGGGCGGCATAGGCCGAAATCGCGGCCCCGGCCAGACGCACGAGGTAGGCCGGGCCGCCGAGTTCCTTGAGCCCGTCGTCATCCTCGAAGAACGGCTTCAGCGTGACCGGGCTGGCGAGGGCGTTCTTCTGGATGCGGGCGGCGGATTTCTCATAAATGCGCTGGTGGACCGGATCGTAGAAATGCTCGGATTTCAAGGTGCTGGCGATGCGGTCATAGACATCATTGTTGGTCAGGATCGCACCCAGAAGCTGCTGCTCGGCCTCGATGTTGTGCGGCAAGGTATCGGCATCGGGCGAGGTGGCGGGAAGGTCAGTTCTGATCTTGGCTACTTCGTTCATGTCCTGCCCTTGCCCCCCGGATGAAGTATGCGGTTTAAACTGTCAGGGCGGGCCGGGGCAAGCCGGGACAAATCTGTGTATAACCCTGTGCGTGGTCCTTGGCGGAGACCGCAGATCGTGTCAGGCCACAGGACTGCCCCAAGATGTAGCGGTTGATGGGTCAGACTAGCAGGGCTTTTCGATTCTGGCGACAGGTTGTCCACATGCTGTGCACAGGGTTTTCCACCGGCGCGTCACAGCGCCGGCGGAAAATGGCGCAGGTGCCGTAGCGTCAGCTTTTGCGGGCGTCCTGCCAGGCGCGGGGGGCTTTGAGGAATGCCTCGACCTCGGTGAGGGTGGCTTCGTCAAAGATGGCCTGATCGCGGGCTTCGGCCAGCACATCCCACCAGGTGCACAGATGGTGGAGGGCGACGCCGTGGTCGGCCAGACGTTCGGTGGTGCCGTCAAAGATGCCGTAGTAAAAGATCACCGCCGTGTGGGCGCAGGTGGCCCCGGTCTCGCGGATGGCATCGACGAAGGACAGCTTTGATCCGCCGTCGGTGGTCAGATCCTCGACCAGAAGCACGCGCTGGCCCTCGGTCATCGCGCCCTCGATGCGGGCGTTGCGGCCGTAGCCTTTGGGCTTTTTGCGCACATAGGTCATCGGCAGCGCAAGGCGCTCGGCCACCAGCGCGGCAAAGGGGATGCCTGCGGTCTCGCCGCCCGCGATGTTGTCAAACGCCTCGAAGCCTGCGTCGCGCATTACGGTGACGGCCATGAAATCCATCAGCATCGCGCGGATGCGCGGGTAAGAGATCAGCTTGCGGCAGTCGATATAGGTCGGCGAGGGCAGGCCGGAGGCGAGGGTAAAGGGCGTCTCGGCGTTGAAATGCACCGCCTTGATTTCCAGCAGCGCGCGGGCGGTCAGGCGGGCGATTTCTTCGCGGGGGGGGAAAGAGGTGGGGATCATCGGATCATCCTTTTGACGCGTCGGGATTGCAGCTTTTCCAAATACTCCCGCCGGAGGCTCCTGCCGCTGCCGTCGACGCCTCCGGCGGGAGTATTTGAAGAAAGGTGCAAATCAGGCCTCTACGGTCCAATGGACCGGATAGCCGGGGTTGAAGACGGTGACCGGGCCAGCCTCGGTGTAGATCTTTTCGGGCCAGGTTTGCGGGGTGTCGTGCTTGACCAGCCGCAGGCGGGCCTCATTGACGGGCAGGCGGTAGAAGGCCGGGCCGCTGAGGCTGGTGAACGCTTCCAGCCGGTCGAGGGCGGTGTCTTCTTCAAACACATGCGCGAGCAGCGGCATGGTGTTGGTGGCGGTGAAGCAGCCCGCGCAGCCGCAGGCCTGTTCCTTGGCCGCATCGACATGCGGGGCGGAATCGGTGCCGAGAAAGAAGCGGCCCGCGCCAGAGGTGGCGGCGGCGCGCAGGGCGAGGCGGTGACGCTCGCGCTTGGCGACCGGCAGGCAGTAGTAGTGCGGCTTGATGCCGCCAACCAGGATATGGTTGCGGTTGATGATCAGATGATGCGTGGTGATCGTGGCCGCCAGATCCGGGCCACCGGAGAGCGCGTAATCCACCCCGTCCTGCGTGGTGATATGTTCCATCACCACGCGCAACCCCGGCAGGCGGCGGCGCAGCGGGTCGAGCACGGTGTCGATGAACACGGCCTCGCGGTCAAAGATGTCGACCTCGGGCGTTGTCACCTCACCATGCACGCAGAGCGGCAGGCCGATTTCGGCCATTTTCTCCAGCACCGGCATGACTTTATCGACGTCATGCACACCACCGTGCGAATTGGTGGTGGCCCCGGCGGGGTAGAGCTTGACCGCCTTGACCAGACCGGAGGCATGGGCGGCGGCCACATCGTCGGCATCGGTCGTCTCGGTCAGATAGAGCGTCATCAGCGGCTCGAACGCCGCACCCGCAGGCAGGGCTGCGAGGATGCGGTCGCGGTAGGCGGCGGCCTGTGCGCCGGTGACGACCGGCGGCACCAGATTGGGCATGATGATGGCGCGGGCAAAGTGGCGCGCGGTTTCGGGCAGCACCCCTTGCAACATCGCGCCGTCGCGCAGGTGCAGGTGCCAGTCATCGGGGCGGCGGAGCGTGAGGGAATGGGTCATGCCGCTCGGGTTACCGCAAACTCTGCGCGGTTTCCAGTAGGGAGTTCGGCGGTCGGGGCGGGGCGTGTGCACCCGGTTCTTGCCCCCTTGCCAGCCGGAAATCTTCGGTCTAGCGTTGGGGCACAACCGTTGGGGTGCCCTGTCATGGGGCTGAGAGGCGTTCAGCCAACCCATCGAACCTGATCCGGGTCATACCGGCGTAGGGAACGGTGCATCGAGGGCGCAGAGCGCCCGGACTCCGTCTCCTTGCGATTTTGATGAAGCAAGGAGGGGAGCATGGTTCCCATCGCGTTGACGATTGCAGGCTCTGATTCCGGGGGTGGCGCCGGGATACAGGCCGATCTGAAGACCTTTTCGGCTTTGGGCGTCTATGGCGCCTCGGTGATCACTGCGCTGACGGCGCAGAACACCCGCAGCGTGCGCGGGATCGAGGCTGTCAGCCCGGCGATGATTGCGGCGCAGATGGCGGCGGTGTTTGACGATCTGGCGGTGCGCGCGGTCAAGCTGGGGATGCTGGGCGGGGCGGAGGCGATTGCGGCGGTGGCGGCAGGGCTGTCGGGCTGTGCGGTGCCGGTGGTGCTGGATCCGGTGATGGTGGCGAAATCCGGCGACCGGCTGTTGCCTGAGGAGGCGCTGGCCGCACTGCGCGCGCTGCTGCTGCCGATGGCCACGGTGCTGACCCCCAACCTGCCCGAAGCCGCCGATCTGCTGGGCTGTGCCCCGGCCCGGTCCGAGGCCGAGATGGGGGAGCAGGGGCAGGCGCTGCGCGCGCTGGGGCCGCAAGCGGTGCTGATGAAAGGCGGGCATGGCGCGGGCGCGGAGTGTGTCGATCTGCTGATCACGGCGGAGGGTATCATCCGGCTGAGCGCGCCCCGGCAGGTCACCCGCAACACCCATGGCACCGGCTGCACCCTGTCGGCGGCGATTGCCGCCGGGCTGGCGCGGGGTCTGGCGCTGCCCGAGGCGGTGGCGCGGGCGCATGGCTATCTGCAGGGCGCGATTGCCGCTGCGGATGGGTTGGGCGTGGGCACCGGGCAGGGGCCGGTGCATCATTTTCATGCGGTGTGGGCGAATGGCTGATCGCATGGCCGATGTCACCGTGATCGGGGCCGGGGTGGCGGGGCTGTGGGCGGCGCATGCGCTGTGTCTGGCTGGACTGACCCCGCGTCTGATCGACGGCGCTGGCGCACCCGGCCCGCATGGCTGTTCGTGGTGGGCGGGCGGTATGCTCGCGCCCTGGTGCGAGGGGGCTGTGGCCGAGCCGGTGATCACCCGGCACGGCGCGCAGGCCGCAGCGCATTGGGCCGGGGTGACGGAGGTTGCGCAGCGCGGCACGCTGGTCGTGGCGATGCAGCGCGACAAGGGGGAACTTGCGCGCTTTGCCCGCCGGACCACGGGGCACCGGGCGGTGGCGGATCTGGCGGAGCTGGAGCCGGATCTGGCCGGCGCGGGGCAGGGGCTGTTCTTTGACGCCGAGGCGCATCTGGACCCGCGCGCGGCGCTGGGCGGTCTGGTCGCTGCGCTGGCGGCGCGGGGCGTGGGGATCACCCAGGCTGAGGCCACGCCGGACACCATAACCGGCCCGGTGATTGATGCGCGGGGGATGGCGGCGGGCCTGCCCGGCTTGCGCGGGGTGCGCGGCGAGATGCTGGTGCTGCGCGCGCCCGAGATCCGGCTGTCGCGGCCGGTGCGGCTGCTGCATCCGCGCCACCCACTCTACATCGTGCCACGGGCGGGTGGCGTGTTCATGCTGGGGGCCACGCAGATCGAAAGCGAGGACCGGCGCGGGGTGTCGGCGCGGTCGATGCTGGAGCTGCTGAGTGCCGCCTATGCGCTGGACCCGCGCTTTGCCGAGGCCGAGGTGCTGGAGACCGGCGCCGATCTGCGCCCGGCTTTTGCCGACAATGTGCCGCGTGTGCAGGTGCGGGGACGGGTTTTGCAGCTGAACGGCTTGTTCCGGCACGGCTATCTGATGGCCCCGGCGCTGGCGTTGCAGGCGGTGGAGTATCTGACCAAGGGCATCAAGGGGGATCTTGTTCATGAAGATTGAGGTGAATGGCGCTGTGCGTGATGTGCAGGGCGCAACTGTGGCCGGGGTGCTGGCCGAGCTGGGCTGGGGCGAGGCGCGGGTGGCGATAGCACTGAACGGCGCGTTCGTGCCAAAGGCCGCGCGCGCGACGATGGCGGTAACCGAGGGGGATCGGCTGGAAGTGCTGGCCCCGATGCAGGGGGGCTGAGCGATGCGCAGATTTTACGGGGTGAGGCTGGAGACGCCGCTCATGCTGGGCACGGCGCAATATCCGTCGCCTGCGGTTCTGGAGGCGGCGTTTCGCGGCTCAAAGGCCTCGGTGGCCACGGTGTCGCTGCGGCGCGAGGCGGGCAAGGGGCAGGCGTTCTGGCAGATCATCCGCAGCCTGGGGGTGCATGTGCTGCCCAATACCGCCGGGTGCCACAGCGCGCAGGAGGCGGTGACCACGGCCCGCATGGCGCGCGAGATGTTCGAGACCAACTGGATCAAGCTGGAGGTGATCGGCCATGCTGACACCTTGCAGCCCGATCCGTTCGGGCTGCTGGAGGCGACCGAGACTCTGGCGGCGGACGGGTTCGAGGTGTTTCCCTATACCACCGAAGATCAGGTGCTGGCCGGGCGCTTGCTGGCGGCGGGGGCACAGGTGCTGATGCCCTGGGGCGCGCCCATCGGCTCAGGCCTTGGGCTGAACAACCGCTATGGGCTCAAGATGCTGCGCGCGGCCTTTCCCGATGTGCCGATGGTGATTGATGCAGGGCTGGGTCTGCCCAGCCATGCGGCGGATGCGATGGAGCTGGGGTTTGACGCGGTACTCCTGAACACGGCGGTGGCGCAGGCCGGTGATCCGGTGGCCATGGCGCGGGCCTTTGGGCTGGCGGTGCAGGCGGGGGCGCTGGCGCGGGGGGCGGACCCGATGGAGCCGCGCGAGATGGCGGTGCCCTCCACCCCCGTTCTGGGAAAGGCATGGCTATGACTTTGGCGCGATTTTATCCGGTGTTTGACTCGCTGGCCTGGCTGGAGCGCGCTTTGCCGTTGGGCGTGGGGCTGGTGCAGCTGCGGATCAAGGACCGCCCGCCCGAGGCGCTGCGCGCCGAGATCCGCGCCGGGGTGGCACTGGCGCGGCAGCATGGCGCGGCGCTGGTGATCAATGACCACTGGCAGCTGGCGATCGACGAAGGGGCAGAGTGGCTGCATCTGGGGCAAGAGGATCTGGACAGCGCCGATCTGCCCGCGATCCGCCGCGCTGGGCTGCGGCTGGGGATTTCGACCCATGATCATGCCGAACTGGAGCGTGCCTTGGCGCTGGCCCCGGATTACATCGCGCTGGGCCCGGTGTACCCGACAATCCTGAAGCAGATGAAATGGCATCAGCAGGGGCTGGAGCGGGTGACCGAGTGGAAACGGCTGGTGGGCGACATCCCGCTCTGCGCCATCGGCGGCCTGTCGGTCGAGCGCGCACCGGGGGCGTTCGCGGCGGGGGCGGATCTGGTGGCGGCGGTCACCGACATCACGCTGCACCCCGATCCGGACGCACGGATGCGCGACTGGCTGAGGGTCTGCGCATGACCCGCTATGCACGCCAGACCGTATTGCCGCAGGTCGGGGCCGCAGGGCAGGCGCGGTTGGCCCGGGCGCATGTGCTGGTGGTGGGGGCCGGGGGGCTGGGGGGGCCGGTGTTGCAGTATCTGACCGGGGCCGGGGTGGGGCAGATCACGCTGGTGGATGGCGATGTGGTGGCAGAGCACAACCTGCACCGCCAGCCGCTGTACCGGATGGACCAGATCGGCGAACCCAAGGCGCGGGCGGCGGCCACCGTTTTGGCCGCGCTGAACCCGCAGGTGCAGGTCACGCCGCTGGTGGGGTATCTGGACCCCGCCAATGCGCCGGGGCTGGTGGCCTTGGTCGATGTGGTGCTGGATTGTGCTGATACCTTTGCCGCCAGTCTGACGCTGTCGGACGCCTGCCGCGACAATGGTGTGCCGCTGATCACCGCCTCGGCGCTGGCGCTGTCGGGCTATGTGGCGGGCTGCTGTGGCCCGGCCCCCAGCCTGCGCGCGGTCTTTCCCGACCTGCCCGAGCGCGGTGCGACCTGTGCCACGGCGGGGGTGATGGGGCCGGTGGTGGGCGCGGTGGGGGCGTTGCAGGCGCAGATGGCGCTGGCGGTGCTGCTGGGGCTGGAGCCGTCGCCGCTGGGCCGTCTGATCAGTCTGGATGCGCTGGGCTGGCGGATGGGCGGGTTTGGCTTTGACGCCGCGCCTGAGCCTTTGCGGCCGCTGGCCTTCATCGGGCGCAGCCAGATCCGCGCTGATGATCTGCTGATCGATTTGCGCGCCGAGGCCGCGCCGTTCAGCCCGCAGGCCCGCCATATCCCGCCCGAGGCGATGCCCGATCTGACCCCGCCCGACGGGCGGCGTGTGGTGCTGGCCTGTGCCACCGGCCTGCGCGCCCACAATGCCGGGCAAACCCTGCAAACCCGTTGGCCGGGCGAGATTGCCTTGCTGGCCGTTCATGACTGAGAGGACTCCCATGCGACCCCTTATCGCCGCCCTTGCGCTCAGCCTGTCGCTGTCAGCGCCCGCCGCCGCTCAGGACCGGATCAGTCTGATGCTGGACTGGTTCGTGAACCCCGACCACGGCCCGGTCATTCTAGCACAAGAGCTGGGGTATTTTGCCGAGGCCGGGTTGGAGGTGGAGATCCTCACGCCATCGGACCCGAATGATCCGCCGCGGATGGCGGCGGCGGGGCGGGTCGATCTGGCGGTCACCTATCAGCCGCAGCTGCATCTGAGCCGCCACAATGACCTGCCGCTGCGCCGGGTCGGCACGTTGATTGCCACACCGCTGACCTGTCTGGTGGTGCTGGCCGATGGCCCGGTGCAGACCATCCCCGATCTGCGCGGCGGCAAGGTGGGCTTTGCCGTGGCCGGGGTGCAGGAGGGCATTCTGAACGCGATGCTGGCGCATCATGGGCTGAAGCCTGCGGATGTGGAACAGATCAACATCGGCTTTTCGATCTCGCCCGCGCTGATGTCGGGGCAGGTGGATGCGGTGATCGGGGCGTATCGGAATTTCGAGCTGCACCAGTTGCAGCTGGAGGGGATGAAAGGCCGCTGCTTTTACCCCGAGGAAGAGGGCGTGCCGGCCTATGACGAGCTGATCTATGTCGCCAACCCCGACACGATGGACCGGGCGGTGATTGCGCGGTTTCTGGAGGCGACGGAGCGGGCGACCGGGTATATCCTGAACCAGCCGGAAGCCGCGTGGGAGATCTTTGCCGCCACCGCGCCGGAATTGCGCACCGAGTTGAACCGGCGGGCCTGGGCCGACACCTGGCCACGCTTTGCCAGCCGCCCGGCGGCGATGGATGCGGGGCGCTACCATAGGTTCGAGGCGTTTCTGGCCGCGCAGGGGGCGACGCCCGGCGGCTTGCCGGTCTCGGCGTTGGCGATTGATGTCACCGCAGAGGTTGCGCCATGAGCGGGCCGGAGTATGGCCGGGCCTTTGCCCTGTGGCGCGCGGCGGCACCGGCGTGGCAGGATTATACCCATCACGCCTTTGTCGAGGGGTTGGGCCGGGGGGATCTGCCGCGCGCGAACTTCCTGCACTATTTGCGGCAGGATTATGTGTTCCTGATCCATTTCGCGCGCGCCTGGGCACTGGCGGCGGCCAAGGCCGATACGCTGGCGGAACTACAGGCGGCCTCGGCCACGGTGCAGGCGCTGGTGCATGTTGAGATGCCGCTGCATGTGCAGATCT
Source organism: Pseudotabrizicola sp. 4114 (assembly GCF_031457365.1). Classification (NCBI taxonomy): domain Bacteria; kingdom Pseudomonadati; phylum Pseudomonadota; class Alphaproteobacteria; order Rhodobacterales; family Paracoccaceae; genus Pseudotabrizicola; species Pseudotabrizicola sp. 4114. Next base: position 300,163 of record NZ_JAVDWP010000003.1, read on the forward strand.
GTGCTGACGCAGGTATTGATGCCGCGATGCTGGAGGCGACCGAGGAAGCACCCGCCAACCTCGCCTATACCCGCTATGTGCTGGAGGCGGGGTATTCGGGCGATTTTCTCGACCTGTTGGCGGCACTTGCGCCTTGTGTGCTGGGCTATGGCGAGATCGGCGCGCGGCTGGCGGGCCGGGGCGGGGCCTATGCGGATTGGATCGAGACCTATGGCGGGCCGGAGTATCAGGCGCTGTGCCGCGATGTCGGCGCGCTGATCGACGGCGCGCTGCTGCACCGGCTGGGACCGGACTGGGCCGGGATGCCGCGCTTTGCCCGGCTGACGCAGCGCTTTGCCACCGCGACCCGGCTGGAGGCCGGGTTCTGGCAGATGGGGCTGGACGGCGCATGACGGGGGTACAGCTGCAAGGCAATCTGTGGATCGGGGCCAAGCCCCTGATCCGGGGTCTGGCGCTGGGCTTTGCGGCGGGCCAGTGGTCTTGCCTCTTGGGGCCATCTGGGGTGGGCAAATCGACGATTGCGCGGCTGATTGCCGGGTTGCCGGGGCCGTACCGGCTGGAGGGCGCCTTGACGGCGGCAGACGGGCTGGCGCTGGCCGGGCGGGTGGCCATGCTGGCGCAAGAGCCGCAGCTGCTGCCCTGGGCCGATCTGGTGCAGAACGTGACCATCGGCGCGCGGTTGCGCGGGGCGCGGCCCGACAGCGCCCGCGCCCGCGCGCTGCTGGCCGGGGTCGGGCTGGCGGGGATGGAGGCGCGCCGCCCCGCCGCGCTGTCGGGCGGGCAGCGGCAGCGGGTGGCGCTGGCGCGGGTGCTGATCGAAGAGTGCCCGGTGGTGGTGCTGGATGAGCCGTTTTCGGCGCTGGATACGGTGACGCGGCTGGCGATGCAGGATCTGGCGGCGCGGCTGCTCTGCGGGCGCACGGTGATCCTGATCACCCATGACCCGCTGGAGGCGATCCGGCTGGCGGATCTGGGCTGGCTGCTGGGGCCGGGCGGGGCGCAGGCGCTGGATCTGCCCGCAGGCCCAACCCCCCGCGATTTTCGCGCGGCTGACACGCTGGCCGCGCAAGCGCGTCTGCTGGCGCGGCTGCACGATCAGAGTGTGAAAACCGACCGGAAGGAGCCTTGCCATGCGGCCCACTGACCACCTTTTATCCCTGTGCGCGGCGGATTGGGCGGCGGCGACCCGCCATGCCTTTACCGACGCCTTGGTCGATGGCACGCTGCCCCAGCCCTTGATGCTGGGCTATCTGCGGCAGGATTACCTGTTTGTCGAAGACTTCACCCGCCTCTTGGGCGCGATGATTGCCCATGCGCCCAGTTTGGCCGACGCGGTGCCGGCGGGGCAGTTCATGGGGCTGATCTGCGGCGCGGAGAACACCTATTTCCAGCGCGCGATTGCGGCTTTGGGCGGCGACCCCGCGAAACCTGCGCCGCCGCATCCGGTGACGGTCGAGTTTCAGAGCCTGATGCGCGCGGCGGTGGGGTCCGGGCGGTATGAGCAGATGCTGGCGGTGCTGGTGGTGGCAGAGGGCAGCTATCTGGACTGGGCCAGCCCGCATGCGGCCAAAGCCCCGCACCTGCCATTCTGGTTCGGCGACTGGATCGACCTGCACGCCGGGCCGGGGTTTGGAGGGTTTGTGGCCTATCTGCGCGGTCAGCTGGATACGGTCTGGCCCGGGCTGACCCCGGCGCAGCAGCGCGCGGTGGAAGAGCGCTTCACCACGGCGGCGCGGCTGGAGCGGGCGTTTTTCGATGCTGCACTGGCCGGGTTTGCGGCGGCGTGAAGCGGGTTGTGGCAGCCCTTGCCGCGCCGCTGCTGGCGCTGGGGCTTTGGCAGGCGCTGGTGGTGCTGACGGCGCTGCCGCCGTTCATCCTGCCGGGGCCGGGGCGGGTGGCGAGCAGCCTGTGGGCCAATGCACCGCTGCTCTGGGAGCATGCGCAGTTCACGGCGGTCAATCTGCTGAGCGGGCTGGCGGCGGGCGTGGCGCTGGGGGTGGTGACCGCGCTCAATCTGGCGCTGTCGCCCGGCGCGCGGCTGTTGCTGCGCCCGATGCTGATCTTTGCGCAGGCGGTGCCGGTGTTTGCGCTGGCCCCGGTGCTGACGCTGTGGCTGGGTTACGGCGCGGCGTCCAAGGTGGTGATCGTGATGCTGGTGGTCTATTTCCCGGTCACTTCGGCGTTCTTTGACGGGCTGATGCGGCTGCCTGCACCGCTGGCCGATCTGGCACAGATGATGCGGGCCACGCCGCTGCGCCGGTTGGTCCTGCTGCAGGTGCCGCAGGCCTTGCCCGCGCTGGGGTCTGGCCTGCGGCTGGCGGTGGTCTATGCGCCCTTTGCCGTGGTGATCGGCGAATGGGTCGGCTCATCGCGGGGCCTGGGCTATCTGATGCTGATGGCGAATGGCCGGGGGCAGACCGACCTGATGTTTGCAGCCCTGCTGGTGCTGGCGGCACAGAGCCTGATCCTGTTTGCGCTGCTGGAGACGGTTGCCGGACGGGGCGAGCGGCCTGCGTGAGAGGGCTTGCCGGGGGGAGGCGTGGCCATGCCTTTCGCCCTGATCCCCGCCGCACCGAGATTCCGGGGCGCAACGTCGTCACTTCGTAAAACTGTCACAAACGTGTTGTAAAACTGTAGCAGGCACGGATTAGCAGAACCCGTGGGGCCGAACGAGAGCTGGCCCGAGAAATCCACTGGAGAGTGACATGAATCTCATGAAAATCACCGTGTCGGCACTGGCCGTTGCGGCTGTGTCGGCATCCGCAGCCGCCGCCCGCGACAACGTGCAGGTCACCGGTTCCTCGACCGTACTGCCCTATTCGACCATCGTTGCCGAAGCCTTCGGCGAAAACTTCGACTTCCCGACCCCGGTCGTGGAAGGTGGCGGTTCGGGCGCTGGCCGTGCGAAACTGTGTGAAGGCGTTGGCCCCAACACCGTGGACATCGCCAACTCGTCGTCGCGCATCACCCAGAAAGACATCGACGCCTGCGCCGCCAACGGCGTGACCGAAGTCATGGAAGTCCGTTTCGGCTATGACGGGATCGTGTTCGCCTCTGACGTGAACGGCCCGGAGTTCGCCTTCACCGCCGCCGACATCTACAACGCTGTCGCTGGTCAGGTGGTCAAGGACGGCGCTGTGGTTGCCAACACCTACACCCAGTGGGCTGAATTCAACCCGGCTCTGCCCGCTCAGGACATCCTGGTTCTGTCGCCCGGCACCAAGCATGGCACCCGCGAAGTGTTCGACCAGCGCGTTGTTCTGAAGGGTTGTGAAGACTCGGGCGCTCTGGCCGCGTTCATGGCAGCTGGCATGGATGAAGATGCAGCCGAAGACGAGTGCACCAAGCTGCGCACCGATGGCCGCAACGTCGACATCGACGGCGACTACACCGAGACCTTGCAGCGTCTGGAAAACGACAAGAACGCCATCGGCGTGTTCGGTCTGTCGTTCTATCAGAACAACACCGACAAGCTGCGCGTTGCCACCATGGGTGGCGTGGTTCCTTCGACAGAGTCGATCGCTTCGGGTGACTATCCGGTGTCGCGTCCGCTCTACTTCTACGTCAAGAACGCCCACCTCGACGTGATCCCCGGCCTGAAAGAATATGTCGAGTTCTTCGTGTCGAACGACATGGCTGGCCCCGATGGCCCGCTGGCCCAGTACGGTCTGGTGTCCGACCCGGAACTGGCTGCGACCCAGGCAATGGTTGCCGCGCGCACCCCGATGGGTCCGCTGAACTGATCCAACCGACCCGGGGGCGGCACGCAAGTGCCGCCCTCACCCCTTTTGCGCGCAGGATCGCCCATGACCGTCGCCCTGATTCTCACAATCCTTCTTGTACTGGCCATCGCGGGCTATGTGGTCGGGCGCCAGCGCGCCGTAGCCTCTGCCCAGGGCAATATCCGCGTCCTTCATTCGCTGCCGAATTATTACGGCTGGCATGGGGCGATCATGGCGGCTGTGCCGGCCCTGCTGATCCTCGCCGTCTGGCTGATCGCCCAGCCCCTTGTGGTCGAGCGTCAGCTTGTCAGCTATTTTCCCTCTGAAACTGTCGAAAGCGATGCCGCCCGCACGCTGATCATGTCCGATGTGCGCCGGGTCGCCGAAGGGCTTGATGTCGCCGTCAGCCGTGGTGCGCTGACCGAAGATCAGGCCAGAGACATCCGCACCGAATTCGGCTCTGTCCGCGACCGTCTGGCATCGGTCGGCGTGGCGCTCGGCTCTGAGGTGTCACCGCAGGTCTTGCAGGCCGCACAGCGCAGCCGCGAGCTGAACACATCGGGCGCCTTGTGGCGCACTGTGCTGACACTGGCCGCGGCGTTTGCCGGGCTCGCCTATGCGATCAAGGTGACGGACAAGGATTTCCGCGCCCGCAACCGGGTCGAACAGGTGGTTCTGGCGTTGCTGATGGCCGCCTCTACCATTGCCATTCTGACCACCATCGGCATCGTCTTTTCGATGCTGAGCGAGAGCATGCGTTTTTTCACCATGTATCCGTGGCAGGACTTCTTCTTCAACCTGACCTGGTCGCCCAATTTCCGGGGCAACAGTGAGCTTGGTCTTGCGCCGCTGCTGTGGGGCACGCTCTATATCAGTGCCGTGTCGATGATCGTGGCGGTGCCGATGGGCCTGTTCACTGCGGTCTATCTGGCCGAATACGCCTCTCCGGCGGTGCGCGCGGTGGTCAAGCCGCTGATCGAGGTGATCGCGGGTATCCCGACCGTGGTGTTCGGCCTGTTCGCGCTGGTCACCGTCGGCCCGTTCCTGCGGGACTGGTTCGCCCAGCCGCTTGGGCTTGGCAATTCCGGCTCGTCGGTGATGACCGCCGGTATCGTGATCGGCATCCTGAACATCCCGTTCATCTCGTCGCTCGCCGATGACATCATCAACGCCGTGCCGCAGTCGATGCGCGACGGCTCCTATGGCCTTGGTGCGACCAAATCCGAAACCATCCGTCAGGTCATTCTGCCTGCGGCCCTGCCGGGGATCGTCGGGGCCATCCTGCTGGCCGCCAGCCGCGCCATCGGTGAGACCATGATCGTGACCATGGGGGCAGGGGCCTCTGCCAGGCTTGACCTCAACCCGTTCGAGGCCATGACCACCATCACGGTGAAGATCGTCAGCCAGCTGACCGGCGACGGTGAATTCAACTCGCCTGAAACGCTGGTGGCCTTTGCCCTTGGGATGACGCTGTTCGTCATCACCCTCGGGCTCAACGTCTTTGCCCTCTTCATCGTCCGCAAGTACCGGGAGCAGTACGAATGACCGACGCCACCTCCTCTGGCATCCCTGCCCAGTCTCACGCGCCGGGTTCGTCTCTGCTCAGGCAGGACAAGCTGATGAAACGCCGCAACGCCACCGAGGCACGGTTCAAATACTACGGTGTGGCCGCGATTTCGGTCAGCCTCGCGATGCTGGCGATCACCCTGTGGTCGATCTTTTCGGACGGCGTGTCGGCCTTCCGTCAGGCCAGTCTGGAACTGACGGTGACGCTGGACCCGGCGCGGCTGGACCCCGATGGCGACCGCAGCCTGGCCTCGGTCACCAAGGTCACGACCATCGGCTATGGCAACCTGCTGTCATCTGCGCTCAACGAGTACATGACCGAGCGCAATATCTCGGTCGAGGGCGTGACCGAGCGGCAGGTCGGCGAGTTCATCTCGCGCGATGCCCCGGCGCGTCTGCGCAACATGGTGCTGGCCGATCCCGAACTGCTGGGCCAGACCATCCGCTTTGGCGCCTTTGCCTCGGGCCGGATCGACGGCTACATCAAGGGTCGGGTGACGATGGCCTCGGCGGAGCTCGACAGCAACATCACGCCCGCACAGCTGCAGCTGGCCGACCGGCTGATCGAGGCGGGGGTGCTGAAATCCGCCTTCAACTGGCGGTTCCTGACCAACCCCGACGCCTCGGACCAGCGCCCCGAATCTGCGGGTCTGGGCATCGCGATCATCGGCTCGCTTTACATGATGTTTCTGGTGGCGATCATGGTCTTGCCGATCGGGGTCGCAGCCTCGATCTATCTCGAAGAATTTGCGCCCAAGAACAAATGGACCGATGTGATCGAGGTCAATATCTCGAACCTCGCCGCCGTGCCGTCCATTGTCTACGGGATCCTTGGCCTTGCGATCTTCATCAACTTTGCCAAACTGCCGGCGTCCGCGCCGATTGTCGGCGCGTTGGTGCTGACGCTGATGACCCTGCCCACGATCATCATCGCCACCCGCGCCTCGTTGCGTGCCGTGCCGCCATCGATCCGCGATGCGGCGCTGGGGGTGGGGGCGTCGAAGATGCAGACCGTGTTCCATCACGTGCTGCCCCTGGCCGCGCCGGGCATCCTGACCGGCACCATTCTGGGCCTTGCCTCGGCTCTGGGCGAAACCGCGCCGCTCTTACTGATTGGCATGGTGGCCTTTGTCGCCAACTACCCGGCCAGCCCGCTGGACGGCGGCTTTTTTGACCCTGCGACCGCGCTGCCGGTGCAGGTCTATTCCTGGGCCTCGCGCTCGGACCCCGCCTTTATCGAGCGGTCGTCGGGCGCCATCATCGTGCTGCTGGCCTTTCTTCTGGTCATGAACATCATTGCCATCATCCTGCGCCGTCGCTTTGAGCGGCGCTGGTAAGAACGGGCTGAAAAAGGTCAGATCCAGATGAACAACATGCGGATTGCGGAGAGTCAGGTGGAGAGCCACAAGAACAAGATCACGGCGCGGGGGGTGCAGGTGCATTATGGCACCACGCATGCGCTGAAGGATGTCGATGTCGATATCCTCGACAACACCGTGACCGCGTTCATCGGTCCGTCGGGTTGCGGCAAATCCACGTTTCTGCGCTGTCTGAACCGGATGAACGACACCGTGGCCTCGGCCCGGGTGACGGGCGAGATCCTGATCGACGGCGAGAACATCTATGACAAGCGGGTGGATCCGGTGCAGCTGCGCGCCAAGGTGGGCATGGTGTTTCAAAAGCCCAACCCGTTCCCCAAGTCGATCTATGACAACGTGGCGTATGGGCCGAAAATCCACGGCCTGACCCGGCACAAGGCCGATCTGGACGAGATCGTCGAGGCCTGCCTGCGCAAGGCCGCGCTGTGGAACGAGGTCAAGGACCGGCTCGACAGCCCCGGCACCGGGTTGTCGGGCGGCCAGCAGCAGCGGCTGTGCATCGCGCGGGCCATCGCCACCTCGCCCGAGGTGTTGCTGATGGACGAGCCGTGCTCGGCGCTGGACCCGATCGCCACCGCCCAGGTCGAAGAGCTGATCGACGGGCTGCGCACCCAGTTCTCGGTGGTGATCGTGACCCACTCGATGCAACAGGCCGCCCGCGTGTCACAGCGCACGGCCTTTTTCCACCTCGGCCATCTGGTGGAATACGGCGAGACCGGCACGATCTTTACCAACCCGGTCGATCCGCGCACGGAATCATACATATCCGGCCGGATCGGCTGACGGGGGCAACCATGATCAATTCTGAGCCGCATATCATGCGGGCGTTTGACCGCGATCTTGAAACGGTACAGGCGATGCTGATGAGAATGGGCAGCCTTGTCGAGGATGCCATCGTCCGCGCCGCCGAAGCGCTGGATGCGCGCGACAATGATCTGGCGGGCCGCGTGGTGCGGGGCGATGCTGTGATTGATGCGCTGGAAGAACAGGTGAACCTTGAATGCGCCCGCATCATTGCCCTGCGCTCGCCCACCGCCACCGATCTGCGCACCGTGCTGACCGTGATGAAGATCGCCGCCTATCTGGAGCGCTGTGGCGATTATGCCAAGAACCTGGCCAAGCGGTCGACGGTGCTGAACCAGACAGCGCCGATCGGGGACTCTGCCGGTTCGGTGATGCGCATGGCAAAGCTGGTGCAACAGCTGATCCGGGATGCGCTTGACGCCTATATCAAACGCGATGCCACGCTGGCCATCGAGGTGCGTCAGCGCGACACCGAAGTGGACCAGATGTACAACGCGCTGTTCCGCGAATTCCTGACCCATATGATGGAAGACCCGCGCAACATCACGGCCTGCATGCATCTGCATTTCATCGCCAAGAACATCGAACGGGTGGGCGACCATGCGACCGGAATTGCCGAACAGGTGATCTATCTGGTCACCGGCACGCTGCCTGCCGAGCAACGACCCAAAGGCGACACGACCGCCTATGACCGGGGCGCCTGACCGGGCGCTGCCGGGCTGACCGGGGCCTGTGTGATGCCCGCAGCATGCGGCTCAGCACCGCTGATCCGGTTCAACGGGTTCACAAGGCGGCCCCTTTCCCCTAACGGTTGGGTCATATCCAGCGGCAAGGGGCACGTCTTGGTACCGTTCCGGGCGATATCGGTGTTCTATCAGGTGGCGACGCTGAATTCAGTGGCGGCGGCGGCCGAACATCTGGGCGTCACGCCGTCGGCGGTGACCCAGCAACTGCGGGCGCTGGAACAGCAGATCGGCACCTCGCTGGTGACAAAGGTGGGGCGCAAGATCCGGCTGACCGAGGCAGGCGAGCGTTATTTTGAAATGATCGCCGAACAGGTTGAAGGCATCATTGCCTCAACGCAGTTGATTCAGGGCGCGAAACCTTCGACCCTGCTGACGATCCGGGCCACCCCGACCATCTCGACCAAGTGGCTGTTGCCGCGTCTGCCCACGTTTCTGGACGCCAATCCCGACATCGACATCCGGCTGGATGGCACCAATGAACCGACCGATTTCGCCCGTGATCTGGTGGATGTTGAAATCCGGCATGGCACCGGCAAATGGACCGGGCTGCACATAGAGCCGCTGGTCGAAGAACGGTTCGTGCCAGTCTGTGCGCCGTCGCTTGCGGGGCAGGGCGCGCTGCAAGTGGGGGATCTGGCGGGCTTTCGGCTGATCCATTCGGTCAAGGCGCAGGTGCAGTGGAACACGCTGTTCCAGAAGGCTGGCATCGGCGATCAGGGCGTGATGAAGCGGCTGTATTTTGACCGCTCGCACATGGCGGTGGATGCGGCGGTTCTGGGGTTGGGCGTTGCATTGGAAAGCACCCTGATGATGGAGCGCGAATTGCAGACCGGGCAGCTGGTGGTGCCGTTGCGCGAGGTGCCGGAAATGCGGGTGACGACGCAATGGCTGGTCTGCCCCCATGCCAACCTGCGGCGCAGGCGGGTAAAGCGGTTTCTGGACTGGGTGCGTGAACAGGCACGTGACTGGCAGCGCATTGGCGCGAACGCTTAGAATTTCTAATCAAAGAGTGAGAAAGAATAAATTGTTCTCACGCCTCAGGTGCGGGACAGTCACAGCATCGGTGATGGCGCAGTCATGGCCGATCAGGGGGAAAACCAGACCGACACTGATGTGACCCGCCCCGCTTTGGGCGCGCGCGGCTGTGCTTTCCTCGTGTGCGCAATATTCCGGGTCTGACGCAGATGTCGGCCTGTTTCTGGAGATGACCCATGAATCTGTACTCGATGCTGTCAGCCCGCAACGACTCTGGCCGCCCGATCCGCGTTGGTCTGATCGGCGCCGGTAAATTCGGCTCGATGGTGCTGGCACAGGCGCGCAAGATTGCGGGCTATCACATCGTCGGCGTGGCTGATCTGGATGCAGGCAAGGCCCGGGCGTCGCTGGTGCGCACCGGCTGGCAACCCGAAGAATACGCGGCGAAGTCGCTGGGCGATGCGATGGACACCGGGCGCACGTTTGTGACCGACGATGCCGCAGCCCTGTGTGCGTTTGACGGCATCGAATGCATCATCGAAGCCACCGGCCATCCGATTGCCGGGGTGCGCCACGCGCTGATGGCCATCGACGGAATGAAGCATATCGTGATGGTGAACGTCGAGGCCGATGTGATGTGCGGCCCGATCCTTGGCCGGATGGCGCGGGACAAGGGTCTGGTCTATTCGATGGCCTATGGCGATCAGCCTGCCTTCATCTGCGAGCTGGTCGATTGGGTGCGCTCTTGCGGGTTCGAGCTGACCTCGGCCGGCAAGGGCATGAACTTCCGTCCCGAATTCCGCTATTCGACGCCGGATACCGTCTGGGGCTATTTCGGCTGGAGCGAGGAATTCGTCGCCAAGGGCGATTTTAATCCGAAGATGTACAACTCTTTCACCGATGGCACCAAGGCCGCGATCGAAATGGCGGCGGTGGCCAATGGCACCGGCCTCGATTGCCCGGATGACGGATTGGCGTTTTATCCCACCGGCTTGCACGATCTGGCGCAGGTGTTCAAACCCGCATCCGAAGGCGGTCGCCTGCCATCAAACGGGTTGGTTGATATTGCCGCCAGCGTCGAACCCGATGGCCGCAAGGTGGTGAACAACATTCAGTATGGCATGTTCGTCACCTTCCGCGCGCCGGACGAGTACACCAAGGGCTGCTTTGAGCAATATGGCCTGCTGACCGACAAATCGGGCTGGTATGGCTCGATGTGGCGTCCGTTCCATCTGATCGGGCTGGAAACCTCGGTTTCGGTGCTTTCGGCGGTGCTGCGCCATGAGCCGACAGGCTCTTCGAAAGAGTTCCGGGGCGATGCGGTTGCGACCGCCAAGTCAGACCTGAAGGCGGGATCCTATCTGGATGGCGAGGGTGGTTTTGCGACATGGGCCAAAGCCATTCCGGCGACGATTTCTACCGCCATTGACGCATTGCCAATGGGGTTGGCACATCATGTGAAGCTGAAGAACGACATTGCACGCGACCAGATCGTGCGGATGTCGGATGTGGAATTTGTCGATGATCTGGACGTGGTTGCCTTGCGCCGCGAACAGGTGGTGACGATGGGGCCAAAGGCGGAGAAAGCGGCATGAGCTTTGTCGTCCTGCCAGAATTCCATGTCGCGCCCGACAAGCTGACCGCCTTTCTGGCGGCAGCACGGGCCGATGCCGAGGCGTCACTGGCCGATGAACCCGGCTGCCTGCAATTCGATGTGGTGGTGCAGCAGGGCGAGGGCGTGGCGCGCGTGCTGTTCTACGAGGTGTATACCGACCGCGCAGCCTTTGACGCGCATCTGCAAACCCCGCATCTGGCAGCGTTCCGCGATGCACTGGTGCTGTGCGACGAACAGCCGGTGCGGTTTCTGGACCGCGTTGTGCCATGAGCACGGGGTGGACAGTCGCAGTTCTGGGCACCGGGCTGATGGGCGGCCCGATGGCCGCCAATCTGGCCGCCGCCGGGCACAGTCTGCGGGTCTGGAACCGGACGCTTGAAAAGGCCAAAACCGCAGGCGACGGCGTGACGGTCTGCACAACGGCGGAACAGGCGGTCCGCGGGGCGCGGGCGGTGGTCGTCATGCTGTCCTCTGGCCCGGTCTGTGAGGCGGTGCTGTTCGGGTCAGGCGGTGCTGCGGCTGCGATGGACAGGGGTGCAAGCCTGATCGTCATGTCCTCTGTCTCGCTTGACGAGGCACAGGCGATGGCCCGCACGGCGCGGAACATGGGACTGGTCTGGATGGATGCGCCGGTTTCGGGCGGAACGGTCGCGGCAAAAGCGGGCACGCTGTCGATCATGGCGGGGGGTGACGCGGATGAGATTGCCGCCGTGCATCCGGTTCTGTCGGCGATGGGCACGGTCACCCATGTCGGGCCGGACGGATCGGGCGCGCTGACCAAGCTGGTCAATCAGCTGCTGGTCGCGTCCACGATCTGTGCCGTATCCGAAGCGCTGCTGCTGGCGCGTCAAGGCGGGGCGGACCCCGCACGGGTGCGTCAGGCGCTGATGGGGGGCTTTGCCGGGTCGCGCATCCTTGAGCTGCATGGTGCGCGGATGATCGCGGGTGACTTTACGCCCGGCGGACCCGCGAAATACCAGATCAAGGACACCGGGGCGGCCAGAACACTGGCGCAATCGCTGGGGCTGGACCTGCCGCTGCTGGAACTGGCGGATCAGCTGTTCACCGATCTGGTCGCGCATGGCGGCGGCGATCTGGACCATTCGGCCCTGATCCTTGAACTTGAACGACGCAACGGTCTGCGCCCCAAGGCGCTGATCTGAAATAATAACCTAAGTCACATGGGAGGAAACCTGATGACATATCACCTGACCCGCCGCACCCTGATGCAGGGGGCTGCTGCCGTGGCCCTGATGCTTGCCGGGATGATGGCCCCCAACCCCGCTTTGGCCGAAACCCAGTTGCGCATGGCCGTGCCGGACCCGGCCGAAAGCTCGGTCGGTCGTGCCGCCACCCGTTTTGCTGCATTGGTCGCAGAGAAAACCAGCGGCGAGGTGGTCATCCAGGTGTTCCCCGATGGCATCCTCTATGGCAAGGATCAGAACGCCGCGATCAACCAGCTGGGGTCCGGCGCGCTGGACGGGCTTATTCTGGCCACATCGGTCTATGCGTCGTTCGAGCCAAAGATGAACGCGATTTCGCTGCCCTATCTGTTTTCCGACTATGACCAGCTGCAAGCCTATCTGGCGGGCGCACCGGGGCAGGAGCTGCTGACCTCGATGGAGCGGCTGAACATCAAGGGGCTTGGCTTTTTCCTGCGCACCTTCCGCAACGTGACCACGCGCGAAACCGCAATCACCACCGCCGAAGGCTTTGCCGGTCTGAACCTGCGCACGCCGAACAACCCCTTGTTCGTCAGCCTGTTTCAGGCGCTTGGCGCAAACCCGACACCGATGGCGTTTTCCGAAGTCTATTCCGCCCTGCAACTCAAGGCGATCGACGGACAGGAAAACCCGGTCGAAGTGCCGTTCAACAACCGGCTTTACGAGGTGCAGGGGCATCTGAACATCACCCAGCATCTGGCCGACAGCTTCCTTGTCGCGCTGTCGTCTGCGGCGTGGCAGAAGATTCCGGCTGACCACCATGCTGCGGTTCAGGCGGCAGCCACCGAAATGATTGCGGAACAGGACGCGCAGGAAATTGCGCAAGAGGCCGAAATCATCGAAAAGCTGAAAGCGGCGGGCATGCAGGTGAACCAGTTGGCCGACGGCGAGCTGGAAAAGATCCAGACCGTCGCGCGGGGCATCTATCCGCAGTTCGAAGCGCAGATCACACCCGAGTTCATGCAAAAAAGCATCGACTTCGTGTCACAGTGACAGGGTGACGCTTTGGGTGGGGCGCGTACAGACTGCCCCACCCTTTGCCTGACGCCTGCCGGTGGCGGCAAAAGCCGGAAAGATTGGGGGGAGTGAAGATGAAAACCATCGACCGATGGATCTGGCGGCTTGTCGATGCCGTGCTGCTGATCGCCATCACCGGGATGATCGGGCTGATTGCCCTGCAGGTGGTGTCGCGTCTTTGGGGCAGTTCCGTTCCATGGACCGAAGAGCTGTCGCGCTTTTTGTTCATCTGGACAATCTGGTTCGGGGTGGCCGCAAGTTTCCGGACCGGGCAGCACCCCGCCGTGACCCTGCTGTCTGATCTGGTCACCGATCCGGCAAGCCGCCGGGTGATCGACCTGATCCCGGCTGTGGCCGCAGCCGCCCTGTTCACCATTGTCGCCTATTACGGCTGGAGCCTTCTGGCCCAGCAGATCCGCTTTGGCGAAACCTCTCCGATCCTGCGGGTCGGCATGTGGCTGGCCACGCTGCCGCTGGTGCTTGGCTCTGCTCTGGCCGTCATCGGTGCGCTGATCCATGGCGTGCAAGGCAGCGACTATAGCCATGCCATCAAGGAGACCCGCAAATGAGCCTGATGCTTTTGTTGTGCTTTGCCATTCTGGCCGCACTGGGCGTGCCGCTGGCGGTGGCTCTGGGGCTTGGGACGGTCATCACCCTGCAGATTTACGGACTACCGCTGTCGATGATCACCCAGACCCTTGCCACCTCGATCAATTCCTTTCTGCTGATCGCCGTTCCGCTGTTCATTCTTGCCGGTCAGATCATGGAGCGTGGCGGGCTGTCCGAGCGTATCTTTGACGCGGCCGAAGCCATGGTCGGGCGGTTTCGCGGCGGGCTTGGTCACGTCAATATCGCATCATCCTTTGTGTTCGGCGGTATCTCCGGTTCTTCGGTGGCCGACATTGCCAGTCTGGGGCCGATCACCATCAAGTCGATGACATCACGCGGGTATCCGCTGCCGTATGCGGCGGCGCTGACGCTGATCACGGCCACACTTGCCACGCTGGTGCCGCCGTCGATCCTGATCATCGTTGCTGCCGCAGCGGCGGGCCAGTCGGTTGGCGCGGCCCTGGCCGGGGGGCTTGGGCCGGGTATCCTTCTTGCGGTGTCGCTGGCTGTCTACAACTATGTGGTGTCGCGCCAGCGCGGCTATGGCACGGTGGTGCCGTTTGACCGCGCCCGGTTTGCCCGGTCGATCCTGCGGGCGCTGCCCTCTGTCGGCGCGCCGGTCATCATCCTGACCGGCATGTTTTCCGGCATCGTGACACCAACCGAGGGCGCGGGGCTTGCGGTGATCTACACCCTGCTTGTCGGCGGGATTGTTCACCGCGAAATCGGCTGGCGCGATTTCATCGAGCTTGCGATCAAGGCCGGGCAACTGGCGGGGACCGTGCTGTTGATCCTGATGGTGGCCTCGGCTGCGACCTTTATCTTTACCGTGGATCTGCTGCCGCAAAAGGCATCCGGCCTGCTGTCGCTGATCAGCGGATCGCCCTTTGTGACGCTGCTGATGATGGGGGTGATCTTTCTGATCGTCGGCATGCTGATGGATATCGTGGCGGCGGCGCTGATGCTGATCCCGGTGCTGATGCCCGCGGCGGTTGCCGCCGGGGTCGATCCGATGCATTTCCTGATCTTCATGGTCACCTGCCTTGCCATCGGTTTAGCCACGCCCCCGGTCGGCACCTGCCTGTTTGCCACGGCTTATGTCGCCAAAATACCGACCGAACGGCTGGTGGTCGCAAGTCTGCCGTTCTACGCGATCAATCTGGCGGCGGCGGTTATGGTTGCGGCATTCCCGCAGATCGTGATGTGGCCCATAGCCTTGCTGACATGACACCGGCCATCATTGTCCTGATGCGTGGCACTGGATCAAGGTGCCCCGAAGCGGAAGCGGGCGCAAAGATATGCCTGAAATTCAACCGAATAGAGACTTGCCGGATGTTTCAGCCCGCCCCATAGTTCGCCTGACCAGAACTTTTCAGGTGTTTTTTTTGGCCTTTCGTTTCATCCATACCGCCGATCTTCATCTTGATGCACCGTTGAAGGCCATTGCGCTGAGGGATCCTGATCTGGCGCAGCAGGTCGGGGTGGCGTCGCGCACCGCCTTTTCGCGCATTGTGGATCTGTGCATCGAAGAGGCGGTCGCATTCTTGCTGATCTCGGGTGATTTGTGGGATGGGGCCTACAGTTCGACCAAGACCCCCCGGTTCATGAAACAGGAATTGCAGCGGCTGCAGGGCGCCGGCATCCGATGCTTCATCATCCGTGGCAACCATGATGCCCTCGCCCGCCAGACGGGCGAGCTGGAGTTGCCGGACAATACCTTTCTTTTCGGGGGCAGAGCATCGACCGAAACGCTGGAGAGGGACGGCCACCTTATTGCCATCCACGGGCTGAGCTTTCGTGATCCTCATGCCCCGGAAAGCCTGTTGCCGCGCTATCCGGCGCCACGACCCGGCGCGTTCAACATTGGCATGATGCACACCAGCCTGAACGGCAGCCCCGGCCATGATAACTACGCGCCCTGCAGCGTCGCCGAGCTGGAGGCGCATGGCTATGACTACTGGGCGCTTGGCCATATTCATCGCCGTGCAGAATACGTCGGGCGCGCCACGATCGTCATGCCCGGTATTCCACAGGGCCGCGACATCGGCGAGGCGGGGCCGGCATCGGTGACTCTGGTCACTGTGGCGGATGACAATACGGTCACGCTGGAACAGCGCCCGGTGGCCTGCCTGCGTTTCGACCGGCTCGACCTCGATTGTACCGGGGTTGCCGACTGGGCGGAGCTGCTGACAGCGCTTGAGCGTGCAATCCGCCATGCGGGGCAGGGCGTACGCAGCGCGGATCATCTCGTGATCCGCCCTGTCCTGCGGGGTGCCATGCCGCTGGTCTGGCGGATGGCCCGCGACCTGGATCGCCTGACCGAAGAAGCGCGCATCATGGCCGCCGCTGCCGGGGTCTGGATCGACAAGCTGGAATTGCGCGTGACCGGCGATGTCACAGCCACCGCAGACAGCCATCTGCCTGCCGATCTGGTCCGGACGGTTCTGGAAGACCTGCCACAGGATCCCGCGCTGGTGACCGCGCTTCAGGTGGCCGCGCAGGAGCTGCTCCGCGATCTTCCGCCGGATCTGCGCGACATTCTGGGGCAGGATGAGGCCGCGCTGGCACAACGGTGCCGTGACCTTCTGGCCCAAGGCGCTCCGCGTATTCTGGCCGGGCTGACCCCGGACACGGCCGCCTGATGCGGCTCGATTGCCTGAACCTGACGCGCTATGGCCGCTTTACCGACCGCAGCCTGTCCTTTGCATCCCCTAGCCCCGGCGCGCCTGATCTGCACATCGTCTACGGCCCGAATGAGGCCGGAAAATCCACGCTGTTCGCGGCCTGGCTCGACCTGTTGTTCGGAATCCCCACCCGCACCAGATATGATTTTCTTCATCCGGGTCCGACACTGCAGATCGGTGCAGAGCTGACCCATGCCGGATCCGGGCTGCATTTCAAACGGCTCAAACGCAACACCGCCAGCCTGCTGGACCGGCACGATGCCCCGATCCCCGAAGCCGTGCTGCAAGGCGCATTGGGCGGGCTGTCGCGTGAGGGGTATTCGGCCATGTTCTCGCTGGATGACGAGACGCTGGAACGGGGGGGCGACAGTATTCTCGCCAGCCGTGGCGATCTGGGCGAGATGCTGTTTTCGGCAAGCGCCGGTCTGTCCAGCCTTGCCCCACAGCTTGAAACCCTGCGCGCCGGTCTTGACGGGTTCCACCGCAGCGGCAAGCGCAGTGGCTGGCTCTATGACGCCAAAAAGCAACTCGCGGAACTGGACACGCAGCGCCGGGGGCTGGAGGTATCTTCCGGTGCCCTGCAAAAACTGCTGCGTGAGGCGACAGCCGCCGAACAGGACTGGCGAGACGCCCGCGCGCGCGAAGACGCGGTGCAGGCAGATCTTGACCACTTGCAGGAAATTGCAGGAACACTGCCGCTGCTGGCCCAACTGGCGGGGCTGGAAATGCGGCTCGCCCCCTTGCAGCACCTGCCCGATGCCGCACCCGAGGTGCAGGAGCAGTTCGGGCGGATCGACACCGACAGGCGGGATCTGACCAACCGCATCCGCGACCGGGCATTGCGATTAAAGGGGCTGGAGGAGCAGCTTGCCGCGCTGGCCGTTGATCCTGACGCTCTGGCGCAGGCCGCTGCGATTGAAGCGGCCGAAGCCCTGCGGCCTGAACATGACACTGCAATCAAGGATCTGCCCCGCCGCCGGGAGGAGGCGCAGGAGGCCAATGCCTGCGTGCAGTCGCTGGTGGCACAGCTGGGCCATGCGGGTGCCGACGCCTCCGGTCTGTGTCTGCCGGGTGCGCAGATTTCTGCGCTGCGGACACTTCTGACGGCGCGCTCGGGTCTGCAAGGCAGGGTTTCCGCCAGCGCCGAAGAAACCCGCAAAGCCGCCGTGCTGCTGGAGCGTGAGCGTGAGCGGCTGGGCGATCCCGGCCCCGCCGAAGACGAGGCTGCGCTTGCAGCGCTTCTCACCCGGCTGCGCGCGCAGGACCCGGTTGATGCCTTGGCCCGCGCGCGGCGGGACCGGGATCAGGCCCTTGGCAGGTTGCAAAGCGCCCTCGGCGCATTGGCGCCCTGGGCAGGGGATGGCGACAGCCTGGCGGCACTCACCGTCCCTCCGGGCTGGCAGATTGAAGCATGGGATCAAGCGCAGGAAACTGCCCGCCAGCAAGAGCTTGACGCTCGGCGTGACGTGACAGCCCTGCGCGATGAGTTGAACAGACTGCAATCCGGGGCGTCCGGGCGCACGGCGGCGCAATCGGCCAGTGGCATGACCCTTGCCGATGCCGCACGCGCCCGCAGCATGCGCGAAGCGCTTTGGGCGGCGCATCTGGCAGACTTGTCTGCGGACAGCGCGCGCCAGTTCGAACAGGCCCTGCGCGAGGACGACCGGATTGCTGCGGTGCTTGCCGAAGCCATGGCCGACGCACGGCGTGAGGCGCTGGATCAGGTCACACAAAAAGCCTTAGCGGCCCGGCTGGCAGAGGCCGAGGCCCGGCTCGCCGCCGCTTTGGCCGATCAGACCCACACCCGGGCCGCAATCGGGGCCGCCTGTTCGGCCCTGACTCTGCAAGGGGAATCGCTGTCTGGCCTGAAGACATGGCTTGATCTGCGGATTGCCGCGCTGACTGAGCGCCGGGCGCTGCGGGATGCTGAAACCGCCGTCAGTCGTTGTGAAGACGCGCTGGAGGCTGCAATCCGCGCCCTCAGCACCGCGCTGCAAAGACCAGCCACCGAAGGCCCCGCTGGGTTTGAGGCTCTGCTGGCCGAGGCCGTGGCCCGGACCGAGGCGTCGGAACGCCGCCGCGAAGCGCGGCAACGGTTGGTGACGCTGGGCTCTGACCTGCGTGAACGCAGGCAGGCCGAAACCGACGCCCGCACCGCATTGGAGGGCTGGCGGCTGGAGTGGAGTGCTGCCAGCCGTGGCAGCATCCTTGCGGGATATTCCGACGAAGACACCGGCCTTGGGACCGCTCTGGAGCTGCTGGCCCAACTGAACGTCGCGGATCAGACTGCCACCGGGCTGAACGACCGTATCGACAAGATGGAGGCCAATCGCCACCGCTTTGCCGAAGCCAGAGCCAGCATTCTGGCCGGGCTGGCTCTGGATCAGACTGTGCCCTGGGCCGATGTCCTGACCCGTCTGCGGCGCGCGCAGGACGCAGCGCGCGACCACGACACACTCGCCGGTCAGATCGCCCGGGAGCAGCAGCAAGAGACCGGGGATCGCCGCGCCCTGGACGCCTGCACTGCCGCGGCCGAGGCGCTTGGCGCGACCCTTGGCTGGTCCGCAGCGGATGGCAGCCTCGGCGATCATATCGCGCGTTGCTGCGAGGCAGCCACCCTGCGCCGGACCATCGAAAGCCTGCGCAACGATCTGCTTGACCGTCCGGCCCCGGCAGAGGGAGAGGATATCGGATCCATCCGGCAACAGATGGCCCGCCTGAAAACCGATCAGCAGCTTCTGCGCAGTGAAACCGAAGCGCGATACGGCACCTGTCAGGAGGCAAAGCGCAAGATCGAGGCGGTGGGCGGCGATGACACGCTGGCCCGCATTGCAGCCACGCGTGAAAACCTTTTGCTCGACATCCGCGAACGGGCCGAGGCCCATCTGGCCGGTCGCTTTGGCCTGATTGCCTTTGAGGCCGGTCTGCGCCGCTACCGGGACCAGCATCGCAGCGCCATGCTGACACGGGCGTCAGAGGCCTTCAGCCGGCTCAGCCAAGGCGCTTATTCGGGCCTCGCCGCGCAACCCGATGGTCAGCAAGAGGTTCTGGTCGCTCTCGCTGCCGGGGGCGGCGCAAAACTTGCGGTTGATCTGTCAAAGGGCACCCGGTTCCAGCTTTACCTCGCGCTGCGCATCGCAGGCTATCACGAGCTGGCCCAGAGCCGCCCCACGGTGCCCTTTGTCGCCGATGATATCATGGAGACCTTTGACGACGCGCGCTCGGCCGCCGCTTTTGCGCTGCTGGCCGAAATGTCGCGCGTCGGTCAGGTGATCTATCTGACGCACCACCGCCACCTTTGCGACATTGCCAGATCCGTCTGCCCGGAAGCAAATGTGATTGACCTGTGAGTCCTTTGAAAACTGTCACGTTGCCGGATGACACGCCCCCCGCCCATGCTGTCTGCGCGTGGTATTGAATAGCGTCAATGTTGATGCCCCGCGCTACGTGACCGGCCGCGCTTCGGCGTCGCGAGAGTGGTTGCGGTGCTTCTGCAGGGAGGTTTCCCTACGGCGCATATATCGGCTATAGACACGTCAAACAGGTCGCCACAACTGTGCAGGCGGGGCAGGACGCGGTTGGTCGGCAGCCCCTGATATATCAATGTCCCGGTGTGCGCCCACTTGGGGGTGTCGTCACGGCGTGAGGGACCGCACGGGTCAACGGATTGAAGATACGATGAAAATGACTGAAACTCAAACGCACAGACTGTCCGTGGCGCCCATGATGGACTGGACTGACCGTCATTGCCGCGTCTTTCACCGCATGATGACGCGGCGCGCGATGCTGTATACCGAGATGGTGACGGCCCCGGCGATCCTGCACGGGCCGCGCCCGAAGCTGCTGGATTTCAGCGCGGTGGAGCATCCGGTGGCGTTGCAGCTGGGTGGCTCGGACCCGCGCGAGCTGGCGCAGGCGGTGCGGATCGCGCGCGACTGGGGCTATGACGAGATCAACCTGAACGTCGGCTGCCCGTCGGACCGGGTGCAATCGGGCTGTTTCGGCGCGGTGCTGATGGAACGTCCGGCGCTGGTGGCCGACTGTGTGGCCGCGATGATCGCGGAATCTGCGGTGCCGGTGACGGTGAAGTGCCGGATCGGGGTCGATGACCAGATCCCGGAGGAGGTGCTGCCGGGGTTCATCGAAACCGTTGCGCAGGCCGGGGTGAGCCATTTCGTGATCCACGCCCGCAAGGCCTGGCTGAAGGGGCTGTCACCCAAGGAAAACCGCGAGATCCCGCCGCTGGATTATCCGCTGGTGCTGCGGATGAAGCGGCAGTTTCCCGAGCTGACCATTTGCATCAACGGCGGGGTGTCCACCTTGGCACAGGCCAAAGATCTGCTGGATCAGGGGCTTGACGGGGTGATGCTGGGGCGGGCGGCCTATCACGACCCGGCGGCCACGCTGATCGGGGCCGATGCGCTGTGGGGCAGCGATTATGCGCCCGATGCCCACCGCGTGGTGTTGGACATGAAGCCCTATATCGCCGCCCATCTGGCGGCGGGCGGGCGGCTGCACCAGATCACCCGGCATATGCTGGGCCTGTTCACCGGCCGCCCCGGCGCGCGCGGCTGGCGGCGGGTGCTGTCCGAAGGGGCCACGCGTGAGGGCGCAGGGCTGGACCTGCTGGACCACGCTCTGGCGCAGGTTCAGGCCACCGCGGCCTGAGTCCGGACCAGCCGCGACAGCGCCAGGGCAATCGCCCCGCAGATGGCAATCGCCGCCAGCATCGGTAGTGCTGTGCCGTCAAAGAACGGAGCGGTCACCGCGATCATCACGCCCCCCGCCAGCATCTGCAGCGTGCCGCCGAGCGAGGACGCCAGACCCGCGATGTCGCCATGATCCTCCAGCGCCAGCACCATCACGGTGGGAATGACCAGCCCGAGGAAGGCATTGGCGACAAACAGCCCGGCCATCACTACCGCAAGATTGGCGAACCCCATGGCTCCGATCAGCGCCAGACAGACCGTGCTGGCAAAGAACCCCACCACCGCCACCCGCACCACCCGTGTCGCCCCAAAGCGCTGACCAAAGCCGGCGGCGAGTTGCGAGGCCGAGAAAAACCCGATCGCATTGACCGCAAAGGCCAGCGAGAACCCGGTCGGCGACAGGCCAAAGGCTTGCGTGTAGACAAAGGGGCCAGAGGCGATGAAGACAAAGAAACTCGCCATGGCAAAGCCGCCCAGAAAGGTCAGCGCCATGAAAGTCCGGTCGTTGAACAGCCGTCTTGCGCCGCGCAGGGTGTCGGCCATGTCAAACCGCTGCCGCTGCGCCATCGGCAAGGTTTCGGTCAGCACAAAGCGGATCATCAAGAGCGACAGCAGCGCCGCGATGGCCAGCACGCCAAAAATCCAGCGCCAGTCGGCGATGGCCATCACCCCGGCCCCCGCCAGCGGGGCCAGCATCGGCGAGACCGAGATCACCAGCATGATCGCCGCCATCAGCCGCGTGGCCTGATGCCCGGTGGCCATGTCGCGGATGATCGCGCGCGGCACCACCATCACGGCCGCGCCGCCCAGCCCTTGCACAAACCGCCCGGCGGTCAGCCAGCCAATCGTCGGAGCCAACGCACAGATCAGCGTGCCCAGCAGGAACACCGCCAGCCCGGCATAGAGCGGGGCCTTGCGCCCGGCCTGATCGGCCCAGGGGCCGTAAAACAGCTGCGCCACGCCAAAGGCCAGAAAATACGCGGTGATCGTGCCCTGCATCGCCGCAACACTGGTGCCGAGATCGGCCCCGATATCGGGCATCGCCGGCAGATACATGTCGATGGCAAAGGGACCAACGCAGGACAACAGCCCCAGCACAAGCGCGGGGCGCAACAACGAAGAGGACATGGGGAACGACTCGCATCGGGGGAATGGTGTGACAGGACTACACCTTTTGCGCGGCCGCAGTAACCCTGCACTGGCCCCGGCCAAGGCAGAGCGCTATGACGGTTGCACACGCGCCCTGCACCGTTGCCATAGGAATTGCCGATGCCAGACCTGAGCCTTCTTTTGCCGATGATCGGTCTGCTGGCCGTGATCGGCCTGTTTGCGGGCGTCATCGCCGGGCTGCTGGGGGTCGGGGGCGGTATCGTGCTGGTGCCGGCCTTTTTCTATGCCTTCGGCTATCTGGGCTTTGGCGGCCCGCAGCTGATGCAGGTCTGTCTGGCAACCTCGCTCGCCACCATCGTGGTGACCTCGGCGCGCTCGGTCATGGCGCATCACAAACGCGGCGCGGTGGACTGGGAGATCTTGCGCAGCTGGGCCCCCTATATCGGCGTGGGCGCGGTGATCGGGGTGTTCACGGCGGCGGCGCTGAAATCGGTGACCTTGCAGGCGATCTTTGGCGTGTTGGGCATTATCGTCGGCCTCTACATGGCCTTTGGCCGGTCAGACTGGCGGCTTGGGGCAGGGATGCCAAAGGGCGCAAAGCGCGCGGGGTTTGGCAGCATGATCGGGTTCTTGTCGGTGCTGATGGGCATCGGCGGCGGCAGCTTTGGCGTGCCGCTGATGAGCCTTTACAACACGCCGATCCACCGCGCCGTCGCCACCGCTTCTGGCTTTGGCATGACAATCGCGGTGCCTTCGGTGCTGGTGTTCCTGTTCCTGCCGGTGACAGGTGCGCCGCCCTATACGCTGGGCGCGGTCAACCTGCCGGCCTTTGCGCTGATCTTTGCGATGACCATGATTTCAACGCCCTGGGGGGTAAAGCTCGCGCATGCGATGGACCCCAAGCCGCTGAAACGGGTGTTTGCGGTGTTCATCACGCTGGTCGCGCTGAACATGCTGCGCAAGGTGCTGGGCTATTGACCGATCCGGGGTGGTGCAGGATCGGGCCAGATCCGGCGATTGCCGACTGGGCGCGCGCGGCGCTGCCGGTGGCAGAGCAGGCAATCGCGGACAGTGCAGAGCCCTGGCGCTGTGGCGGGACATGGTTTGTCGGCGTCGATGCGCTGCCAAATGGCCCTGATGGCGCGGTTGCGGGCGCGGCGTTCCCCTGGGCCGCGCTGCCGCTGACCCCGGTGCCGCTGCATCCGGCGCAGCTTTCGGTGATCCGCCCCGGCTATCCGCAACCGTCCCCTGACGAATCGGCCAGCGCCTTGCGCTTTCGCCAGACCCGTGACGCCGCCCATCTGGACGGTCTGTTGCCGGTCGGCCCCGCCCGCCGCCGGATGATCCGCGAGCCGCATGCGTGGATCCTGGGCCTGCCGCTGACCGACATCCGCGCCGCCCCTCTGGTGGTGTGGGAGGGCAGCCACCGGATCATGGCGCAAGCGCTGCAAGACGCGCTGCGCCCGCATCCACCACAGCATTGGGGCGATATCGACGTGACCGCTGCCTATCAGGCGGCCCGTGCCGAGGTGTTCCGATCCTGCCCGCGCAGAGAGCTGCCCGCAGGCATAGGCGAGGCCACGCTGCTGCACCGTCTGACCGTGCATGGCGTCGCCCCGTGGCAGGGCGCGGAAGCGGGCGACCGGATCATCGCCTATCTCCGCCCGATGCTGGCCAGCGTGGCCGAATGGATCACGGCACCGTAGGTCTGTGCGCCGAAGGCTGCGCCGGCTGTGAGGGCGGAGCCTCCGGCGGGAGTATTTCAGAAAGGTGCAATCCACCTGTCCGCTCTTGATATTGCACCTTTCTGAAATACTCCCCGCGGAGCGGTCGCGATGTCCGCCCGTGCTCAGCCTTGCAGGCGGGCGGCGCGGCCGCCGCGGCGTTTGGCGATCAGGGGCGCGCGGGCGGGCAGTTCGGCCATGATGGCGCGGCGGGTGTCGGGGGTCATGCGGGACCACATCGTGATCTCGTCGATGCTGCGCAGGCAACCGACGCAGAGCCGGGCTTCGGGGTGGACCACGCAGAGTTTGACGCAAGGCGACTCGATCTCGTCGCGTTTCCAGATCTCGTCACTCACGGATCATCCTGCCTTGCTGCCATATATGCCATGCGGTCCAGTGCTCCTTGCAGGATATAACCAGCGGCGACCTTGTCGATCACCTCTTTGCGACCTTTACGCGACGTATCCGCCTCCAAGAGCGCGCGGGTCGCGGCAACGGTGGACAGACGCTCATCCCAGAAGGTGATCGGCAGGGCGGTGAGCTTTTCCAGATTGCGGGCAAAGGCGCGGGTGGATTGCACGCGCGGCCCCTCGGATCCGTCCATGTTCAGCGGCAGGCCGAGGATGATGCCGGTGGCCCCGCGCGCGGTCAGGAGGGTCAGAAGCCGGGTGGCATCCAGCGTGAACTTCTCGCGCCGGATCACCTCGACCGGCGTGGCAACCATGCGACGCAGGTCAGAGACCGCGACGCCGATGGTCTTGTCCCCCAGATCAAGGCCCGCGATGCCGCCGGAGCGGGGCAGGAGGGTGACGAAGGCGGCGATGTCAGGCAGGATCATAGTGTCTCCATCATTCCGCGACCCCCGCCTCGACTGCGGCCTGCCGCAGGCCGGACAATTCCACCGTGCGCCCGGCAAAGCGGGTCTGTGCCTCGGCATAGATCGCGCGGGCCTGATCGGTGCGGCCGATCCGGGCCAGTGTGGTGATCAGACGGGCCCAGTCTTCGGCCGGGCCGCCCTCTTGCGCCAGGCGCGCGCCGAGCTGGTCGACCATGCCTTCGATCATCGCCTGCCGGTCTTCGGGCGTCATCTCTGCGGCGGCGGCAATGTCGCCAGCGGTGGGGCCGGGGGCGGCGTTGACCGGGGGCAAGGTATAGTTGACCCCGGCGCGGGCGGCGATGTCAGGGATCTGGCTGCGGATTGGCGCGACCCAGGGGGCGTCGGGCGGGCTTTCGGTCAGCAGGCGGTTCCACAGGGTAAAGGTGCGGTCAAAACGGCCGATCTGGGCGAACATCGTGCCGGTGTAATAACGGGCGGTGCCGTTGGGCGGGTCAGCCTCCAGCGCGCGGACCAGCGCCTGCTCGGCCTCGGGCGAGACATAACCGCCGGCGGACATGATCAGCAGCTCGGCATGGGCGGCGTGGTCTTCCGCGGTGGCCGTGTCGCCTTTGAGTGTCACGATGGCCTGTTGCGCGGCGGTGGCCGCCACCAGATTGCCCATCGCCGCCTCATTGCGGGCCAGAAGTTCCAGCCCGCGCAGATCGTCGGGGCGGTCCTGCACGGCCTGGCGCAATTTCCCCATCAGCTCCAGAAACGCGGGGTCAATGTCGTCGCGCACCGGGGCGGCGGGAGCCTGCGCCAGAGCTTCGGCCTGCGACGGGCGATCGGCGCGGATCTGTTCCGACAGGGCAAAGCGGTCGGCCAGAGGCAGGTCCGGGTAGCCCGGCGCACCCAGATGCCAGTAGCCCGCCACACCAGCCAGCAGGGTGGCGATGATCAGCATGGCGTAGCCGCGTCCGGCCCGGCTCTCGCCCGAGGGCACAGCAGCGCGCGCGGCGCGGTCGGCATCCAGCAACCGGCGCTGGATCTCGGTGCGCAGGCGTGCGCCCTCATCTGCCGGGATGGTGCCACGGGCGATGTCGCGCTCGATCTCGGTCAGCTGGTCGCGGTAGACGGCAAGGTCAAAGCTGCCCGGAGCACGCTCTTCGCTGCGCGCGCGGGTCATGGCACGCAGCAGCGTGGCCCCGATGCCCACGACCAGCAGCGCCGCCGCTGCCCAGAATCCCCATACTCCCATCGTCACGCCCTCGTTTGCCCTGTTCCCCATGTAAGGCCTGTACGCCCCCGACAAAAGGCGGGAATTGGCCGCAGGCCGATCTGGCCCGGAACCGGCCTGACAGACCCTGCGACAGCAGGGCGCGGGGCAATCGGCGGCGATGTCGCAAATTTCCCTGTTGTGCCGCTTGGGGCTGCGGCGCAAGCGCGCTATGGGTTCAGTAAGAGCGTCAGACAGACGCGGCAGCCCGGAGACAGGTCAGATGAAACGCTATTCGGTCTTTGCCATCGCCCGTGAGGCCATGACCCACCATCAGGGGTGGGAGCGGGCGTGGAAATCGCCGGTGCCGAAAGCGTCCTATGACGCAGTGATCATCGGGGCAGGCGGGCACGGGCTGGCCACCGCCTATTACCTTGGCAAGAACCATGGCATCCGCAATGTCGCGATCATTGAAAAGGGGTGGCTGGGCGGCGGCAATACCGGGCGCAACACCACGATCATCCGGTCGAACTATCTGCAGGACCCGTCTGCCGCGATCTATGAAAAGGCGCGCAGCCTGTACGAGACGCTTTCGCAGGAGCTGAACTACAACATCATGTTCAGCCCGCGCGGGCTGTTGATGCTGGCGCAGACCCATCATGAGGTGCGTGGCTATCTGCGCACGGTACATGCCAACAACCTGCAAGGTGTGGTGACCGAATGGATCACGCCCGAACGGGTAAAGCAGCTGGTGCCGATCATGAATATTGACGGGCCGCGCTATCCGGTTCTGGGGGCGCTGTATCAGGCGCGCGGCGGCACGGCGCGGCATGATGCGGTGGCCTGGGGCTATGCGCGGGCCTGTTCCGACATGGGAATGGACATCATTCAGCAATGTGAGGTCACCGGGGTCCGGTCCGAGAACGGGCAGGTGACGGGGGTGGAAACCACCAAAGGATACATCGGCACGAAAAAGCTGGGCATCGTGGTGGCGGGGCACTCGGGCCAGGTGGCCGAAATGGCGGGCTTCCGCCTGCCGGTGGAATCGCTGGCGCTGCAGGCGCTGGTGTCAGAGCCGATCAAGCCCTGCATGGATGTGGTGGTGATGGCCAACACCGTGCATGGCTACATGAGCCAGTCCGACAAGGGCGAGATGGTGATCGGCGGCGGCACCGACGGGTTCAACAACTATACCCAGCGCGGGTCATTCCACCATATCGAGGAAACGCTGCGGGCACTGGTTGAGACTTTCCCCATGATTTCAAGGCTCAAGATGCTGCGGCAATGGGGCGGGATCGTGGATATGACGGGTGACCGCTCGCCTATCATCAGCAAAACCCCGCTGGGGAACTGCTTTATCAACTGCGGCTGGGGCACCGGCGGGTTCAAGGCCATTCCCGGTTCCGGCTGGGCGATGGCCGATCTGATGGCGCGCGGTGAGCCGGGGCCACTGGCGGCGGAATTCGACATGTGGCGGTTCCGTGAGGGCCGGTTCATCGACGAGTCGGTGGCAGCCGGGGTAGCGCATTGATGTTTTCCGGGAACCAAATCGCGGTGCGCCGGGTTTGTCCTGCAATAACGTATTGCATGGAGGACCAGTCATGGCCGACCCGCACATTCCACCAAAGAACCCGACCTATACCACAACCACCCCGCCCAACGTTCCGCCCCATTCAAGCAACACCAGCACGACCCATATTCACGAAACCAGATCAACCAACTGGTTTGTGTATCTGCTGGGCGGGGCTGTCATTGCGGTCGGTATCGTGGCCTGGCTCATGTCGGGTGACGACACCCAGCCAACAACCGGCAACAACGTCACCATTGAATCCCCGGCAACCGCGCCTGAGGGTGGTCCGGTCAGCCCGGTCCCTGATGGCACGGCTCCCAGCGATCCGATCGCACCGGCACCTGCCGATCCTGTTGCTCCGGCACCAGCCGATCCGGTCGCCCCTGCTCCGGCAGATCCGGCACCAGCCGATCCTGTCGCTCCGGCTCCGGCTGATCCAGCTGCTCCGGCTCCGGCCAACTGACACCTTTTCTTCTCTCTCTCTGTCCTTGCAAGGCGGGCGCTTCACGGTGCCCGCCTCATTCATGTCTACAGGTGCCCCATGCTGATCCTGGACTGCCCCTATTGCGGCGTGCGCGCCGAAGAAACCGAACTGACCCCCGGCGGTGAAGCGCATCTGAAGCGGTTCGGGCCGGGGTCGGATGATGATGACTTTGAGGCCTATATGTTCGCCCGCAAGAACCCCAAAGGTGTGCATTTCGAACGCTGGCGGCATGCCTATGGCTGCGGCAAATGGTTTCTGGCCGCGCGCTGCACCGCCACGCTGGAGGTGTTCGGCACCTATCCCGCCCAGACCCCGGAACCACCTGCGGACATCATTGACAAAATCAAGGCCAAGCGCCCTGATTGGAAGGGCTATTCATGAGCACCCGCCTGAAAACCGGCGGTCGGTTGATCGACCGCTCTGCCACAGTCGAATTCACCTTTAACGGCAAGCGGTTGCGCGGCTGTACCGGCGATACGCTGGCCTCGGCGCTGCTCGCCAATGACCAGATGCTGGTCGGCCGCTCGTTCAAGTATCACCGCCCGCGCGGGATTGTCGCCAGCGGGGCCGAAGAGCCGAATGCGCTGGTCAATCTGGGGCAGGGCACACGGCTGGAGCCGAACCAGCGAACCACCACCACAGAGCTGTTCGACGGGCTGGAGGCGCGGAGCCAGAACCACTGGCCGTCGCTGGAGTATGATGTCGGGGTGGTGAACAACTACGCCGCGCGGTTCCTGCCGGGCGGGTTCTATTACAAGACCTTCATCCACCCGCGCGCGGCGTGGAAACATGTGTTTGAACCCATCATCCGGCACTCGGCGGGCCTCGGCTCTGCGCCAAAAGACCGCGATGCGGACCGGTATGAGCAGGCTTATGGCTTTTGCGATCTGCTGATCGTCGGCGGCGGTGTCGCTGGTTTGCAGGCCGCGCTGGTGGCGGGCCGTGCGGGCGCGCGGGTCTGGCTGATCGAGCAGACCGCGCATTGGGGCGGGCGCGCCCCGGTGGATGGCGATGTGATCGACGGCACGGCGGCAGAGGCCTGGGTTTCGGCCGCCGTGACCGAACTGGCGGCGATGGATCAGGTGACGCTGCGCCTTCGCTGCATGGCGGCGGGGTCTTATGATCACGGCTATGTGCTGCTGGACGAAAAGCTCGCCGATCACACCCCCGGCGACGGGCGGCCAAAGCATCGGCTGTGGCGGATGCGGGTGGGCAAGATCATCGCAGCGACCGGCGCAATCGAGCGGCCGTTGTCCTTTGCCGGCAATGATATTCCCGGCGTGATGCTGGCCGGGGCGGTGCGCGATTATGCGGTGAACTGGGCGGTGTCGCCCGGCGACCGCACGGTGGTGGTGACCAACAACGACGACGCTTACCGCACGGCCATCGCGCTGCATCAGGCGGGGCTGGAGGTGGCGGCGGTGATTGACGCGCGCCCCATCGCCACTGGCGCTTTGCCCGAACGGGCGCGCGCGCTTGGCATCCGGGTAGAAACCGGGCGGGCGATTGCGCGGGTCAAGGGCGGCAAGCGGGTGGAGGCGGTGGAGATCTGCCTGCAGGCGGGCGAGGGTGCGGCCAGCACCACGCTGCCCTGCGACGCCGTTGCCATGTCCGGCGGCTGGTCACCGGTGGTGCATCTGTGGAGCCATTGCGGCGGCAAGCTGATCTGGGATGAGTCGGGCGCAATGTTCCGCCCCGACCCGGCCCGCCCGCCGCTGCATGAAGACGGCTCGGCGATGGTTATGGCCGCCGGGGCGGCCAATGGGGCCTTGCGGGAGGCTGTCGCGGATGCGGATGCTCAGGTAAGGATCGCGCTGCAAGCGCTTGGCTATAAAGCCGAAAAGGCTTCGGCTCCGGTTCACG
This sequence comes from Pseudotabrizicola sp. 4114, assembly GCF_031457365.1. Lineage (NCBI taxonomy): Bacteria > Pseudomonadati > Pseudomonadota > Alphaproteobacteria > Rhodobacterales > Paracoccaceae > Pseudotabrizicola > Pseudotabrizicola sp. 4114. The sequence goes on from NZ_JAVDWP010000003.1 coordinate 329,996, forward strand.
ATGTGCCGGCAGAGTCGCCGCTGGAGCCGGTCTGGATCATGCCGCAAGGGGCTTCGATTGCCCTGCGCTCAAAGATGTGGCTGGATTTCCAGAACGATGTCAAAGTGTCGGACGTGCAGCTCGCCGCGCGTGAAGGCTATGAGAGTGTCGAACATACCAAGCGCTATACCACGCTGGGGATGGCGACCGATCAGGGCAAGCTGAGCAATATCAACGGTCTGGCCATTCTGGCCGACAGTCTGAACGCGGCGATCCCGCAGGTTGGCACCACCACCTTCCGCCCGCCCTATACGCCGGTGCCGCTTGGGGCTTTGGCCGGGGAAGCGCGGGGCGAGATATTTCAGCCGCTGCGCAAGACGCCGATGCATGACTGGCATCAGCAGCACGGGGCCTATTTCGAACCCGTGGGCCACTGGCGGCGACCCTATTGCTTCCAGCGCGCCGGTGAAACCGCCGAGCAAGCGGTGCACCGCGAGGTGAAGAACACCCGCGAAGCCCTTGGTTTGCTTGACGCGTCCACCCTTGGCAAGATCATCGTCAAGGGGCCGGATGCCGGGCGGTTCCTCGACATGCTCTACACAGGCGTGATGAGCACCCTGCCCATCGGCAAATGCCGATACGGGCTGATGTGCAACGAACAGGGCTTCTTGTCCGATGACGGCGTGGTGGCGCGGATCGACGCCGACACCTGGCTGTGCCACACCACATCGGGCGGGGCTGACCGCATCCACGCGTGGATGGAAGACTGGCTGCAATGCGAGTGGTGGGACTGGCAGGTCTATACCGCCAATGTGACCGAGCAATATGCACAGGTCGCAGTGGTCGGACCGAATGCCCGCAAGCTCTTGGAATCGCTCGGCGGTATGGACGTGTCAAAAGAGGCGCTGCCGTTCATGCAATGGGCGGATGGCACCTTGGGCGGGTTCCCGTGCCGGGTGTACCGGATCAGTTTCTCGGGCGAGCTCAGCTATGAAATCGCAGTGCCCGCCAGCCATGGGGCTGCGTTCTGGGCGCTGCTGCATGAGGCCGGGGCAGCGCTTGGCGCGATGCCTTATGGTACCGAGGCGCTGCATGTGATGCGGGCCGAAAAGGGCTTTATCATGATCGGCGACGAGACCGACGGCACCATCATCCCGCAGGATCTGGGGCTGGATTGGGCGATCTCGAAGAAAAAGGCCGATTACCTCGGCAAACGCGGGCAGGAGCGTACCTTCCTCGCCAACCCCGACCGCTGGAAGCTGGTGGGGTTCGAGACGCTGGACGGATCGGTGATCGAGGATGGCGCCTATATTCCCGAGCATGGGGTGAATGCCAACGGTCAGCGCCGCGTGCAGGGGCGGGTGACCTCGACCTACCACTCGCCGACTTTGGGGCGCGGCATTGCCATGGGCCTGCTGCGGCAGGGTCCGCAGCGGATGGGTGAAGTGGTGACATTTACCAAAATGAACGGCGGCGAGACGCAGGCCCGGGTGGTCAACTCGGTGTTCTTTGACAAGGACGGAGAGAAGCAGAATGTCTGATCCGGTCAGCGCGCTTTCGGGCGCAAGCTATGACGGCTTTGCCGCGGTGCGCGAGATCGGGCCGCTTGGCATGATCACCCTGCGCGCCAAGACCGGCACCCCGGGGCTGGAGGCGGCAGTTCAGGCCGCCACCGGCTGCGGCTTGCCTGCGGTGCGCCGCATTGTCCGGCAAGGCGATTGTGCAGCCGGCTGGATGAGCCCGGATGAGCTGCTGCTGGTGGTGCCCTATGCCGATGTGGCGGCGGCCTTGGCCAGCATTGCCGCGGCGTTGCAGGGCCAGCACCATCTGGCGGTCGATGTGTCGGACGCGCGCGCGGTGTTCCGGATCGAGGGCGCAAAGGCCGATCAGGTGCTGCGCAAGCTGTCGCCGGTGGATTTCGACCGGCTGGAGCCGGGCGAGCTGCGCCGCAGCCGCGCCGCACAGGTTGCCGCCGCGTTCTGGGCCGAAGACGGCGGCTTCACGCTGGTGTGCTTCCGGTCGGTGGCGGGGTACGTGATGGGGCTGTTGAGCACATCAGCCCGGCCGGGGTCTGAGTTGTAGGCGGTGCACTGGGGGTTTTCCACCCCCAGACCCCCGGAGGATATTTAAGCCAAGATAAAGTTTAAGATAAAGTTAAAGGCCGACCATGCGGCGGATATCCTGCGGCGTGGCCCCTTCGGCGCGGTATTTTGAGAGGGCGCGGGCGTCGTCGCGTTTGGCGAGGCGTTTGCCAGTTTCATCGCGGATCAGGCGGTGGTGTTGGTAGGTGGGCGTCGGCAGGCCCAGCAGGTGTTGCAGGATGACCTGAACCGGGGTGAAGTCGAACAGGTCTTCGCCCCTGATTACATGGGTGACGCCATGGTCGGCATCATCCAGCGCCGAGGCGAGGAAATAGGCCACGATATCCTCGCCCTTGCGCGACAGCACCACATCGCCGATGCGCGTAGTGGCCGCGGCGGGGTCGATGCGGTGCTGACCGGCATGGGCCGCGCCGGTTTCGGTAAAGCTGAGGTCGGGGGCAAGGGCGAGGGCGGCGGCAAGGTCGAGGCGCAGCGCATCGCCGGGTTGGCGGCTTGCCATCGGGCGCCCGCGACAGGTGCCCGGGTAATGCGGGTGAATGGTGCCCTCTTGCGGGGCGGCCAGCGCGGCGCGGATGTCGGACCGGGTGCAGGAGCAGGGGTAGAGCAGACCGCGCGCAGCCAGCGGCTCCAGCCGGGCGGTGTAATCGGCAATATGCTCGGACTGGCGGTGCACCGGGCCGTCCCAGGTCAGGCCGAGCCAGGACAGGTCATCCAGAATCTGCGCCTCATAGGCGTATTTGCTGCGCTCGGTGTCGGTGTCCTCCATCCGGAGCAGGAACCGGCCCTGCGCCGCCCGCGCCATGTCATGCGCGAGAATCGCGGAATACGCATGACCCAGATGCAGCGGGCCGGTGGGCGAGGGCGCGAAGCGGGTGATGAACGCCCGCTGCGCGGTCTGGGTCAGGCCAACCATGCCGTAAAGGCGGCTTTGGCCCGGTCGGTATAGGCCTTGTAGCGGTCTTTGCGGCCCCGCCGCCCGCCTTTTGCGTCGATCGGGGGGAACAGGCCGAAGTTGACGTTCATCGGCTGAAACGTTTTCGCCTCCGCGCCGCCGGTGATATGGGTGATCAGCGCGCCGGTGGCGGTTTCCGGTGGCGGTGGTGGCAGGGTTTCGCCCTTGATCTCAGCCGCGGCCATGCGACCGGCCAAGAGACCCATTGCAGCGCTTTCGACATAGCCCTCGACCCCGGTGATCTGCCCGGCAAAGCGGATATGCGGATGCGATTTCAGCCGCATCTGATTGTCCAGAAGCGTGGGGGAATTGATGAAGGTGTTGCGGTGGATGCCACCCAGCCGGGCAAAGCTGGCATTGGTCAGGCCGGGAATCCGTTTGAATACCTGCGCTTGCGCGCCGTATTTCATCTTGGTCTGAAAGCCGACCATGTTGAACAGCGTGCCCAGCTTGTTGTCGCGGCGCAGCTGCACCACGGCATAGGCTTTGACATCGGGTGCATGCGGGTTGGTCAGACCGACCGGCTTCATCGGGCCAAAGCGCAGGGTTTCGCGGCCACGTTCTGCCATCACCTCGATCGGCAGGCAGCCGTCGAAATAGCCCGCTGTCTCGCCTTCTTTGAATTCGGTCTTTTCCGCCGCCAGCAGCGCGTCGATGAAATCTTCATATTGTTCGCGCGTGAGGGGGCAGTTGATATAGGCGGACTGTTCCTCGGCCGTTTCGCCCTTGTCATAGCGCGACTGCATCCAGGCCACCGACATATCGACGGTATCGGCATAGACGATGGGGGCGATGGCATCGAAAAACGCCAGCGCCTCGGCCCCGGTGGCCGTGCGGATGCTTTCGGCCAGCGCGCCAGAGGTCAGTGGGCCGGTGGCGATGATCCAGTGGCCATCCTCGGGCAGCTCGGTGATTTCCTCATAGGACACGGAAATCAGCGGATGCGCCTTGATCCGGGCGGTGACGCTTTCGGCAAAGGGGTCGCGGTCCACCGCCAGCGCGCCGCCTGCGGGCAGACGGTGGACGGCCGCCTGTTCCATGATCAACCCGCCTGCAGCGCGCATTTCCCAATGCAACAGACCCACGGCATTGCTTTCGTGGTCATCGGAGCGGAAAGAGTTGGAGCAGACCATTTCGGCCAGATGCCCGGTGCGATGGGCAAAGGTGCCGACCTGCGGGCGCATCTCATGGATCACGACCTGCACGCCCTGATTGGCGGCCTGCCATGCCGCCTCTGATCCGGCCATGCCGCCGCCGATGATGTGGAGTGTTTTGTTCATGAACGGGAGATATCCCGCCGCCCTGCCGCTTTCAAGCCATGGCTTTGGCCGGGTCAGACCAGAGCGATGCGTTCGCGTTGGCTGCTATCGGGGTAGGGGCGGTAGAGGCCGGTATCGACCCGTGCGATCAGCTGGTGCATCAGGTCATAGCGGCGGCTTGCCTCATCGTCTGCAGCGGCGAGGGCAGAAAAGGCATCATCCAGCGCGGCCATGCCCGGCACCTCGATCTCCAGCAGGAAATCGGGGTGCGCGCCCGAGGCGAGGCCGAATTTGCGCCGCATCAACCGCCAGCCGGTGATCAGGCCCTGGCCCTTGAGATAGCTCATCCAGCCATCGGTGGCCTTGGCAAAGGCCAGCGCGCGGCTGTCTTGCCGCAATTCGATCATGCAGTGATACAGGTTCATCCGTGCCGTCTCCCTTTGGCACAGGATAGGGTCGGGATCCTTTCAGAGCTCTTAACCGGGATCAGAAAGTCTGCGCCGCTGATCTGCCACGAAAGCGGCGGGGTCGGAGACATCAAACCCAAGCGCTGCCGCCGTGTCGAAAAATCCCCGCGCGGGCAGGCCGTTGCCAAGCCGCGCCTCACACAGCGACGCGCGCAAGGGGACCCCCGTGCGCGCGTCTGTCGCCATCAGCGCCTCAAGTGCTGCTGTCAGCTGCCCCATCCGCCAGCCCAGATCACGGGCCAACGCGCCGTAAGTTATGGTCTGACCGGCAGCGGCAAGCGCCGCCAGCCGGTCCTCAAGCTCACTCATCGCCCTGTTCGGCGACGCGGGCGACCGAGACCACCACCTCGTCCTTGCCGACGTTGAACACCCGGACCCCGCCCGCGGAGCGCGAGCGGAAGCTGATCTGATCGACCGGCACCCGAATCGACTGGCCGGTGGAGGTGGCCAGCATGATCTGATCCGACGGATCGACCGGGAACGAGGCGACCAGCCGGCCGCCGCGCATCGCCTTGTCCATCGCCATCACGCCCATGCCGCCGCGCCCGCGCACCGGATAGCCGTGGCTCGACGACAGCTTGCCGGCGCCACCGGCAGTGATGGTCAGGATCAGGTCTTCGAGCGCTGACATTTCGGCATAGCGTTCGGGGCTAAGCTGCCCGGCCTGCACGGTTTCTTCCTCGTCATCCGCTTCGGCCTCGTCTTCGACAGCGCCGGCCATCAGGCGGCGTTGCTTGAGGTAAGCCTCACGCTCTTCCGGGGTGGCCTCGAAGTGGCGGATGATCGCCATTGAGACCACTTTATCGCCCTCGGCCAGACGGATGCCGCGCACGCCGGTCGATCCGCGCGATTTGAACACGCGGATGTCGGTGGTGGAGAACCGGATCGCGCGACCCAGTGCTGTGACCAGCATCACATCGTCATTTTCATCGGCAATCGCGGCGTTCACCAGCAACACGCCTTCGGGCAGGTTCATCGCGATCTTGCCGTTGCGTTTGACATTGGTGAAGTCGGACAGATCGTTCTGCCGCACATCGCCATCAGAGGTGGCAAACACGATCTGCAGGGTGGCCCATTCCTCTTCGGGCACATCGACCGGCATCAGGGCGGCAATGGACACGCCCGGCTGGATCGGCAGGATGTTGACAATCGCCTTGCCCTTGGCGGTGCGGCCCGCCAGCGGCAGGCGCCAGGTTTTCAGCTTGTAGACCATGCCGTCGGTGGTGAAGAACAAGAGCCAAGTGTGCGTATTGGCGACGAAAAGTGTCGTCACCACATCGTCTTCCTTGGTCGCCATCGACGACAGGCCCTTGCCGCCGCGGTTCTGCTGGCGGAATTCGGCCAGCGGCGTGCGCTTGATGTAACCGCCGGAGGTGATCGTCACGACCATGTCTTCACGCTCAATCAGGTCTTCGTCTTCCATATCGCCGGCCCAGTCGACGATTTCGGTGCGGCGCGGCACGGCGAACAGCTGTTTCACCTCACGCAGCTCGTCCGAGATGATCGCCATGATCCGGTCGCGTGATCCCAGAATTTCCAGGTATTCCTTGATCTTGCGGGCCAGTTCTTCCAGCTCGTCCGTCACTTCCTTGACGCCGATGGCGGTCAGGCGTTGCAGACGCAGTTCCAGAATGGCGCGGGCCTGAACCTCGGACAGGTTATAGGTGCCATCGTCATTCATGGTGTGGCTTGGGTCGTCGATCAGCAGGATATAGGGCGCGATATCGGCGGCGGGCCAACGGCGCGTCATCAGCTTTTCGCGCGCTTCCGCCGCGTCGGCCGAGGCGCGGATGGTGCGGACCACCTCATCGACGTTGGACACGGCGACGGCCAGACCGCAGAGGATATGGCTGCGCTCCCGCGCCTTGCGCAGCTCAAACGCGGTGCGGCGCGCCACAACTTCTTCGCGGAAGGTGATGAAATGGGTGAGGAAATCGCGCAGCGTCAGCTGTTCGGGGCGACCACCGTTCAGGGCCAGCATATTGCAGCCGAACGAGGTCTGCATCGGGGTGAAGCGGAACAGCTGGTTCAGCACCACATCGGGCGTCGCATCGCGTTTGAGTTCAATCACAACGCGGATGCCGATGCGGTCGGATTCGTCGGCGACGGCAGAGATGCCTTCGATCCGCTTGTCGCGGACCAGTTCGGCGATTTTCTCGATCATCGTGGCTTTGTTGACCTGATACGGCACCTCATCAATGATGATGGCGTAGCGGTCTTTGCGGACCTCTTCGATATGGGTTTTCGAGCGGATGATGACCGAGCCGCGCCCCTCAAGATAGGCTTTGCGCGCGCCGGCGCGGCCAAGGATGGTGGCGCCGGTCGGGAAGTCGGGGGCGGGGATGATCTCCATCAGCGCCTCGGACGACAGATCGGGGTTTTCAATCAGCGCCAGCGTGCCGTCGATGACCTCGCCAAGGTTGTGCGGCGGAATGTTGGTCGCCATGCCGACAGCGATACCGCCCGCGCCATTGACCAGCATGTTGGGGAACCGGGCGGGCAGGACCGTGGGTTCGCGGTCTTTGCCGTCGTAATTGTCCTGAAAATCAACGGTTTCCTTGTCGATGTCCGCCAGCAGAAAGGCAGACGGCTTGTCCATCCGCACTTCAGTATAACGCATCGCCGCCGCAGAATCGCCGTCCATCGAGCCAAAGTTGCCCTGACCGTCCAAGAGCTTCAAAGACATCGAAAACGGCTGCGCCATCCGCACCAGCGCGTCATAGATCGCCGAGTCGCCGTGGGGGTGGTATTTCCCCATGGTATCGCCCACCGGACGGGCGGATTTGCGATAGGGCTTGTCGTGGCTGTTGCCCGATTCACTCATCGCGAAAAGAATGCGGCGGTGCACGGGTTTGAGCCCGTCGCGCAGATCAGGGATCGCCCGGCTGACGATCACGCTCATCGCGTAATCCAGATAGGCGGTCTTCATCTCGGCACTGATGTCGATCTGCGGGCCGGAATGAACCGGCTTTTGCGGCATTTCGTCTTTGGTATCAGTATCTTCGGGCGTGTCGCTCATGTGCTCGGTGCCTTCCTTGCGGGGGGGCTATATCTTGTTGCAGCAACCTTACACCAAGCAAGGGATGGGGTGCAATGCCGCCCCGCCGGGGGAATTGGCAGCCAGCGAATGACAGTGCCAACAAATTGAAATCATTGATTTTTAATCTGTCTTTGGCATGATTCTATTCGGGGGAGGCCGAACAGGAGACTCATATGGAAAGATCTGAAACCGAGCTGATGCTGAAGGGCTATGGCCTGACCACGGCGGAAATGTTCTATCGCCTGCCGGATTATCGCAATGTTCTCAATACATTCGTCTGGCAGGACTATGATCTTGCGCCCGACTATCCGCGTTTGTTCAAGTTCATTGAATACTGGCAGGAAAAGATCGAGGGGCCGCTGCATTCGGTGCGTTTCAGCCACAAACGGCTGATCGGCCCGAATGAATGGCGCAATGTGGTGGGGGAATTCCGGCTGCATTGAACGGCGGTCTGGCCCCCGTGCAGATCGCCCGTTAAGCTTTCCTTCTTGAACAGAAGGAGGGACCATCATGCAGCGCAGCATTCTGATCACCGGGGCGGGGTCTGGCATTGGGCGGGCCACAGCGCGCGGCTTTATCGCGGCGGGCTGGCAGGTGGCACTGGCCGGGCGGCGTGAAGCGGCGCTGCGCGAAACGGCGGGTACGCATGAGGCGTTGATCCTGCCGATGGATGTGACCGATGAGGCGCAGGTCGATGCGGGTTTTGCGCAGATCGAGTCGGCGTTCGGGCGGCTGGACGTTTTGTTCAACAATGCGGGCATGTCGCTGCCCGGCAAGCCGATTGACGAGATTGCGGTGGCAGATTGGCTGGCGCTGTCGAATGTGAACATCACCGGCATGTTTCTGTGTGCCCGCGCCGCCTTTGGTCTGATGCGGCGGCAAAGCCCGCAGGGCGGGCGGATCATCAACAACGGCTCGATCAGCGCCGATCGTCCGCGCCCCGGATCGACCCCCTATACCATGTCGAAACATGCGGTCAGCGGGCTGACCAAGACGCTTGCGGTGGATGGGCGGCGGTTTGACATTGCCTGCGGTCAGATCGACATCGGCAACGCCGCCAGCGAGATGACGGCCGGGTTTTCCAGCGGCATGCCGCAAGCCAGCGGCGAGATGCGGCCCGAGCCGCTGATGCCGGTGGTGCATGTGGCCGAGGCGGTGCTGCACATGGCCAACCTGCCACTGGATGTGAATGTGCCGTTCATGACCATCATGGCGCGCGACATGCCCTATCTGGGGCGTGGCTGAGCGCTCTGCGCCGGGTCAGGGCTGTTTCAGCCCTGACCCGGCTTGCAGAACATCTCATACATCAGCGCGATGGTGCGGCTGACCTTGGGATCCTGAATCGCGTAATGGATCGCCTTGCCCTCACGCCGGCACGACACCAGCCCGTCAAGCCGCAGGCGTGACAGTTGCTGGCTGACGGCGGCCTGCCGGCTGTCAAGCAGGCGCTCCAGTTCCGTCACCGTCTTTTCGCCGGTGGACAGGTGGCACAGGATCATCAGCCGGCCCTCGTGGCTGAGTGCTTTCAGAAAGCTGGCGGCGGTCGCGGCCTGCACCTCCATCGCAGAAGGTGGCAGGGCATTGCCGCCCGGCGTAACCTGCACGGAGGGGGAGGCGTCGCTCTGGTCTGTCAGCCGGTCAAGAGACATCGCTTGGTCCTGCATGAGATGCGTTTACCAATATGTAATGCACGTGACCGGCGCGAAACAAGGGCGTGCCCGGCGACATCCCGGCCGACAAGCGGTTTGTCGCGTCAGCGCCCCCTGATCCGCGGGTCGAGCGCATCGCGCAGACCATCGCCGATGTAATTCACCGACAGCACGGTCAGTGAAATGGCGATGCCCGGCCACATGACCCGCTGTGGGTATTGCTGGATGTAGTCCACCCCGTCGAACAACAGCCGCCCCCATGTCGGGAAATCGGGAGGAAATCCAAGGCCAAGGAAGGACAAGGCACTTTCGGTGATGATGGCGCTTGCAATGCCGAGGGTGGCTGAGACCATGATCGGGCTGACCACATTGGGCAGGATATGGCGCAGGATCATCCGGCGTGACGGTGTGCCGATCGACCGGGCGGCCAGCACGAATTCACGCTCTTTCAGCGCCAGCACATCGCCGCGCACGATGCGGGCAGCCTGCATCCAGCTGGTGACGCCGATGGCAAAGACGATCAGCAGGAAGGTGCCGGCCTCTGGTCCCATGGCACGCGCGAGGGGGTCGCGGAACAGCATGACCATCACCAGCAGCAGGGGCAGCAGCGGCAGGGCGAGGAACAGATCGGTCAGCCGCATCAGCGGCCCGTCAAGCCGTCTGAAATAGCCCGCCGTCACCCCCACCAGCGTGCCCAGCAGGATCGAGATCGCCATCGCCACCAGTCCCACCGCGATGGAGACCTGGCCCCCCTTCATCATCCGGGCCAGCATGTCGCGGCCCAGCTGATCGGTGCCCAAGGGAAACTGCCAGCTGGGTGGCTTGTTGCGGGTGCGGATCATCTCGGCCGCGTTGGGGTTAATATAGGTCGGATCGACCGTCCAGATGAACGGGCCGATTGTGACGAACAGGATCAGTGCCACAAACACCGTCAGGCCCGCCACCGCGCCCTTGTGGGTCTTGAACTGCGCCCAGACATCCGCCCATTGGCTGCGGGGCTTTTCGATGAGGGTGGTGTCAGTCATAGCGGATCCTCGGGTCGAGCATGCCATAGAGCACGTCGGCGATCAGGTTGAACATCACGATGAGCACCGCGAAGATGAAGGTCAGGGTCTGCACCATCGGCAGGTCAGAGCCATGGATGGCGTTGATCAACAGAGCGCCAAGCCCGTTCACCTTGAACACCTGTTCGGTGATGATGGCGCCGCCAAAGATGGTGGGAATGCCAAGCGCGATTACGGTCACCACCGGAATCAGCGAGTTGCGCAGCACGTGTTTGAGCACCACCACCCGTTCGGCCATGCCCTTGGCGCGGGCGGTGCGGACATAATCCTGCGCCAGATTGTCCAGCATCGACGAGCGCATGTAGCGGCTGATCTGCGCCGCGTTATACAGCGCCAGCACCGCGACCGGCATCGCCATCTGTTTGACCTGTTTCAGAAAACTCTCCCAATCCGTGACCCGCAGGCTGGTGTCATAGATCGACGGGAACCAGCCCAGATAGACCGAGAACACCAAAATCAGCACCACGCCGGTAAAGAAGGTCGGCACCGAAAACCCGATCATGGCAATGAAGGTGCCCAGCTGGTCAAACCACGAATACTGGCGGTAGGCGGAATAGATCCCGATCGGCAGCGCGATCAGCACCCCGATCACGTAGGCAGAGCCCACGACCGACAGGGTCTGCGGCAGGCGCTGCCAGATGATGTCCATCACCGGGCTGCGCGACTGCCAGCTGACAATACGCTGCATGCCCTCGGAATAGGTCGTGCCGAACAGGCCGTCGATCATCACCAAAGGCTCGACCCAGAAGAACTGCTTGAGCCAGAGCAGATAGCGCACGAACAACGGGTCATTCGCCCCCATGGCCTCGATGATTTTCAGCCGGACTTCGGGGGGGACGGTCAGGGGGATCTGACTCATCGGCGATCCGGGGGCGAAATCGACCAGCAGGAAGATTACCAGACTGATGAACAGAAGCGTCGGTATGGCCATCAGCAACCGACGGATCGTAAAGGTGAGCATGGGGCAACGCCTCGGGTCAACAGTCGGGCGGGCACGAATTTTCTGCGAAAATTCAGGCCGGCGCGGGGGTGAGAAAAGGAAAAGGGCGCGTTCGGGAATTTTCGCAGAAAATTCGTGCCGGACGCGCCCTGAGGTCAGATCACTGGATGCGGAACCAGTCGCTGGCGTTCCACAGCTCGGAATCCCAGGTGTTCAGCACAACACCGCCCAAGGTGTTGGAATGCGCCGACAGACGGCCACGGTCGACCAGCGGCACGATGACATAGCTGTCTTTCGTCAGCATCTCGTTCAGGCGGATGGCGATTTCGCCGCGCTTGTCCATTTCGCGGGTGGTGGCCAGTTCTTCGACCAGCGCATCATAGGCCGGGTCGCAGAACCGGTTGACGTTTTCACCCTGCCAGCCGTTTTCCGGCTTGGGCGCCTTGTCGCACAGGTATTGCGCGAGGTAAGGCTCGGGATCGGTGCCGTCGAAGTTGTTGGCGTACATTTCCACGTCGGCATAGAACTTCTGGAAGGTATCGGGCGAGCCCGGATCGCCGCCAAAGAACACGCCGCCGTCAACCGACTTCAGCTCGACCTCGACGCCGAGTTCATTCCACCAGCCCTTGATCAGCGCCTGAAAGTCCTGACGCACGGCGTTGACCGAGCTTTGATACAGGATTTTCATCGGCTTGCCGTCTTTTTCGCGGATGCCATTGGCGCCCACGGTCCAGCCTGCCTCATCCAGCAGGGCCTTTGCGCCTTCCATGTCCTGCGCGATGCAGTCGGTGTTGGGCGAGGCGTATTGCGCAGGGGCAGGCACCAGATTGCAGGTGGCGCGGCCGGCATTGCCATAGCCGACTTCGATCAGCAATTCGCGGTCAATCGCCATCGACAGCGCCTTGCGCACGCGGATATCCGACAACATCGGGTGCGGGTGCATCGCGGTCGACCGCTCGCCTTCGGGCAGGTCGGGCGAGGGGTCGGTCAGGTTCATCTCGATCCGCTCGACCAGCGTGCCGAAGGCAGAGACGAACACGCCCTTGCCGCCGGCTTCCATCTGGGATTGCAGCTCGGGGTTGATCTGGGTGTTCCAGGCGTAGTCGAATTCGCCGGTTTCCATCACGGCGCGGGCGGCCCCGGCGGCGTCGCCGCCGCCCTTGACGGTCATGGTAGCAAAGGCCGGTTTGGCCGGGTCACGGTAATTCGGGTTGGCGGCCAGTTCGACCACGTCATTCACCTTGAAATCGGTGACCATGAACGGGCCGGTGCCGATCGGCTTGAAGTTCTGCTCGGTGCAGGTCGGGGCGGCGGTGCCAAGGCAGTTGGCAAATTGCGCGGCCTGCAGGATCGGCGAGGTCGCGCCGACAAAGGCGGTGAACGGGTTCGGTTTCGGCGCGGTCCAGGTGATCTTGACCGTCAGCTCATCGACCGCTTCGACCTTTTCGATGCCCTCGTACCGCGCGGCCTGCGCGCAGCCGCCTTCGGGATGGGTGCAGTATTCATAGGAAAACACCGCATCGGCCGAGGTGACCGGCGTGCCATCCGACCACAAGAGGCCAGGGGTGAGTTTCCAGGTGATCGTGGTCAGATCCTCTGAAATGCCGCCGTTTTCCACGGAGGGGATTTCGGTGACCAGACGCGGGATCACGTTGCCTTCGTTGTCGAAACCGGCCAGCGGCTCCAGCACCAGACTGCCGACTTCGACATCCTTGGTGCCCGAGGACAGATAGGCGTTCATGATCGACACGGCCTGCGAATACAGGACCTTGACGTTGCCATCGGCCCCGCGTTCCGCAAAGGCGGCGGGCGCAAAGGCGAAGCTGGCGGCAGCGCCCAGAAGGGCGGTTTTCAGTTTCATTGAGTGACTCCTTGTTGGTTGTGCTCTTTGGCCTCGGATGCGCCGGTTGATCCGGCGGCTCTGGTATCGGAAAAGGCGGCAGTATCGGAAAACAGGTGACAGGCGACAAAGCGGCCCGGCTCCACCTCGGCCAGTTCGGGTTTGATCTGGCGGCACAGATCAAACGCCTTGGGGCAGCGGGTGCAGAAGTTGCAGCCCTTGGGCGGATTGGCGGGCGAGGGCACATCGCCTTGCAGGATGATGCGCTGACGCGCGCGGGCAAGCGTCGGGTCAGGCTCCGGCACGGCAGACAGCAGCGCCTCGGCATAAGGATGCAGCGGGCGGGCATAAAGCGCATCGCGGGGCGACAGCTCGGCGATCCGGCCCAGATACATCACCGCCACCCGGTCCGCGATATGGCGCACCATCGACAGATCATGGCTGATGAACAGATAGGTCAGGCCCAGCTTGTCCTGCAGATCCTCCAGCAGGTTGACGACCTGCGCCTGAATCGACACGTCCAATGCGGCAATCGGCTCGTCACAGACGATAAAGCGCGGGTTCAGCGGAAGCGCGCGGGCAATGCCGATGCGCTGCCGCTGGCCGCCGGAAAACTCGTGCGGGAAGCGGTTGGCAAAGCGGCGGTTCAGACCGACCGCATCCATCAGCTCGTAGACCCGGGCGAGTTTGCGGGCGCTGTCCCAGTCGGTGTGTTCCTCCAGCGGCTCGCCGATGATATCGGCGAGGGTCATGCGGGGGTTGAGGCTGGCCTGCGGGTCCTGAAACACCATCTGCATCTGCGGGCGCGCCTTGCGCAGCGCCTCTGGCCCCAGCGTGGCCACATCGGTGCCGTTGATCACCACATTGCCGCCGGTGATCTCATAGAGCCGCAGCAAGGCGCGGCCCACGGTGGATTTGCCGCAGCCGGATTCGCCGACCAGCCCAAGGGTTTCGCCCGGCATGATGTCAAAACTGACGCCATCGACCGCTTTGACATCGCCGGTGTGACGCCGCAACAGGCCGGTGTAGATCGGGAAATACATCTTGAGCCCGCGCACCTGCACCAGCGGCGTGATCGGTTTGGGGGCGTCAAACATGGCGGCCTCCTCGCTCGCTGGCGCGCGCTTGTCGGTGGGTGGCCAGCGATGACGACTGTAAAGGCGGAAGAGCGCGCGGGTCAAACATGCGCCACCTCCGCTGACCAGTGGCAGGCCACATCATGGCCTTGCCCCACAGGGCGACCGTCAATGGCGCGGCGCTCGGGGTTTTCCACCTCGCAGCGGGCAAAGGCATGGGCGCAGCGGGCGCGGAACGGGCAGGCGGTCGGCTCTCCGACCATGATCGGTGGCTGGCCTTCGATCACCTGCAACCGCGCTTCGCGCTCGCCGGTCAGCGATGGAATGGTTTTCAGCAAGGCGCGAGTATAGGGGTGCTGCGGATTGGCAAACAGCTCTTTGACCGGGGCCTGTTCCACCACCTGACCGCCGTACATTACCATCACCCGGTCGGCGATGCCCGCGATCACGCCCAGATCATGGGTGATCCAGACAATCGCCATTCCCAGTTTCTGCCGCAGGTCTTTCACCAGCTCCAGAATCTGCGCCTGAATCGTCACATCCAGCGCCGTGGTCGGCTCGTCGGCGATCAGCACATCCGGGTCGCAGGCCAGAGCGATGGCGATCATCACCCGCTGCCGCATGCCGCCGGAGAACTGGTGGGGATAGGATTTCAGCCTGGCTGCCGCATCGGGGATGCCGACCAGCGCCAGCAGTTCCGCCGCGCGGATCTGCGCCTCACGTTTGGTCAGCCCCATGTGGCGGATCAGCGGCTCCATGATCTGATTGCCGACGGTGAATACCGGGTTCAGGCTGGTCATCGGGTCCTGAAACACGAAACCGACCTTTGCACCGCGCACATCGCGCAGGTCATCGGCGCTCATTTTCAGCAGATCGCGACCGTCCAGCATCACCGTTCCGGCCCGCACATCGGCAGGCGGCGAGGGCAGCAAACCGATCAGCGACATCATCGTTACAGACTTGCCCGAACCGCTTTCGCCGACAACGCCCAAAAGTTCACCGGGGTTCAGATGAAAGCTTACGGAATTGACGGCATGCACTTCACCGCCGCGGGTGCGGAATACGGTTTTCAACCCCCGGACATCAAGGACGGGCGCGGCCCCATCGGCCATATGGTAACCCCCAAGTCGTTCTTTTTCTTTGTTTTTCCGGTGTCATAGCAAAGGCTCGCCCGGTGATTTGACCAAGTGTTAGATATTTTTATCCATCCCGCAAGCGGCATGTTTGCACTGCCCTTGCGTCAGCGGGTGCAGGCTTGACCTTGCCTGTTTAAGCGGCGCACCTTGGTTCCGAACGCATCAAGGACGACCCGATGACAAACCCGCTTTCCTCCCGCCAGATCCTTGACCAGCTTGTGGCTTTTCCAACCGTCAGCCGTGACACCAACCTGCCGCTGGTCGATTGGGTGGAGGCGTATCTGGCCAGCCATGGCATCCCCACGCACCGCCACTGGAATGAAGACCGCAGCAAGGCGGCGCTCTTTGCCCATGTCGGGCCGAAGGTGGCGGGCGGGGTGATTCTGTCGGGGCATACCGATGTGGTGCCGGTGGACGGGCAGGCGTGGACCTCGGACCCTTGGGTGGTGACCGAACGGGGTGGCAGGCTTTACGGGCGCGGCACCTGCGACATGAAGGGGTTTGACGCGCTGGCGATCTGGGCCTTGGTCGAAGGGCACCAGCGCGGCCTGCGCCGCCCGTTGCAGATTGCGCTGTCCTATGACGAGGAAACCGGCTGCATGGGCGCGCCACCGCTGATCGCCGCGATGCAGGCCGTGCTGCCAAAGGCCGAGCTTGCGATCATCGGCGAACCCAGCCGGATGAAGGCGGTGAACGGCCACAAGGGCGGGGCGGGCTACCGCGTGCATGTGCGCGGGTTCGAGGTGCATTCCTCGCTGCTGCCCCAAGGTGTCAGCGCCATCATGGAGGCGGCCCGGCTGATCATGTGGGCCAACGACCGCAACACTGAGAACCGGGCGAAGCCTGCAACAGCGGTGGCCGCCCTGTTCGATCCGCCCTTTACCACGCTGCACACCGGCATGATCTCGGGCGGCACCGCGCACAACATCACCGCCGCCGATTGCCGCTATGTGATGGAGTTCCGGGTGGTGCCGGGAGAGTCCCCGGAAGACTGGTGTCAGGCCTTCGAGGCCGAGGTGGCGGGTTTGCGCGCGGCGATGCAGGCGGTGCGCCCCGAGGCGGATGTGGTCCTGGAGCGGTTCTTTGACGTGCCGTCGCTGGTCCCCGAAGATCAGGGCGCGGCCGAGGCGCTGGTGCGCCGTCTGACCGGCGACAATGCCACCCATGTCGTCAGCTACGGCACCGAGGCCGGGCATTTTCAGGCCGGTGGCTATTCGTCTGTGGTCTGCGGCCCGGGTGATATTGCGCAGGCGCATCAGGCGGATGAATATCTGGAACTGTCCGAATTTCACGCCGGTCAGGCCTTCATGGAAAACCTGCTGGCGGATCTGTCATGAGCTTTCCGATCACCCTTCACTCACCGATCCGCTTTCCCGGCCCGCTGCCACAGGCTGCCGATGTGGTGGTGCTGGGCGGCGGCATCATAGGGGTGATGACCGCCTATTATCTGGCTCTGGCCGGGCAAAAGGTGGTCCTGTGCGAAAAGGGCCGGATCGCCGGCGAGCAAAGCAGCCGCAACTGGGGCTGGATCCGGCAACAGGGCCGCGACAAGGACGAATTGCCGATCGTGGTCGAATCGATGCGGCTGTGGCAGGGCTTTGCGCAGCGCTTTGGCGACGCGCTCGGGTTTCGCCAGACTGGCGTGGTTTATCTCGCCAATACCGACAAAGCGCTGGAGGGGTACGAGGCGTTTCTGCCGCATGCGCAGGCCAACGGGGTCGATACCCGCATGATGGCGCGCCACGAGATCGAGGCGCTGCTGGGCACATCCGCCCAGTGGAAAGGCGGGATGATCACGCCGTCGGATGCGCGGGCCGAACCCTTTGTCGCAGTGCCGTTGCTGGCGGACCTCGCGGCAGAGGCGGGGGTGTGCATCGTGGAGAATTGCGCCGTGCGGGCGCTGGATGTGCAGGCGGGCGCTGTCGTGGGCGTGGTGACCGAACAGGGCCGGGTGCGCGCCGCGCGCGTGATGGTGGCGGGTGGTGCGTGGTCGCGGTTGTTTCTGGCGGCTCATGGTGTGGCGATCCCGCAGCTGTCGGTGCTGGCGAGTGTCGCGCAATCCGAACCGATGCCCGAGATCTTCCCCGGTGCCGCTGCGGATGACCATTTCGCCTTTCGCCGCCGGATGGATGGCGGCTACACGCTGGCACCGGGGGCGGAGCATGACTTTTTCATCGGCCCCGATGCCTTTGGCAGCTTTGGCCGGTATCTGCCGGTTCTGAAACAGGATTTCCGCTCGACCCACTTCCGCGCCCTTGCCCCAAAGGGCTATCCCGACGCCTGGACCACACCGCGCCGCTGGGGCGATGGCCCCAGCCCGTTCGAGGCGATGCGCATCCTCAACCCCGCACCCAACCGGGCCAGCCTGTCCCGCGTGCAGGACCGTTTTGCCGCCGCCTTTCCCGGTCTGGGCCGCCCGAAGCTCAGATCCGCCTGGGCCGGGATGATCGATACCATGCCCGATGTGGTGCCCATTGTCGGTCACGCGCCCATCCCCGGCCTGACCATCGCCACCGGGATGAGCGGGCATGGCTTTGGCATCGGCCCCGGCATCGGGCGGGTGGTCGCCGATCTGGTGATGGGGCGGGCGACGGGGCATGATCTGTCCCGGTTCCGCCTGTCGCGGTTCAGCGATGGGAGCGCGCCACAGGTCGGCCCGGCCCTCGCCTTGATCAAAAGGTCAGATTAGCCTCGCGCGCCTCTTGATGCTGTCCGCTTTCCGGACCACCATCCCCGCACCCTGACCGAGAGGAGGCCGTTATGCCCGTCAAGAACCGTTTCGCCGAAATGCTCCCCGAAATCACCGAGTGGCGGCGCGATTTTCACGCGCATCCGGAGCTGTTGTTCGAGGTGCATCGCACGGCGGCGAAGGTGGCTGACCTGCTGCGCGCGTTCGGCTGTGACGAGGTGGTGACGGGCATCGGCCGCACCGGGGTGGTCGGCGTGATCCATGGCAAGACCGATACGGCGGGCCGGGTCATCGGCTTGCGCGCCGATATGGACGCGCTGCCGATCATCGAGCAGACCGGTGTCGATTACGCTTCCACCACGCCCGGCGTGATGCATGCCTGCGGCCATGACGGCCACACCGCGATGCTGCTGGGGGCGGCGAAATATCTGGCGGAAACGCGGAATTTCGACGGCAAAGCGGTGGTGATCTTCCAGCCTGCGGAAGAAGGCGGCGGCGGCGGGCGGGAAATGGTCGATGACGGCATGATGGACCGGTTTGGCGTGCAGGAGGTTTATGGCATGCACAACATGCCCGGCATTCCGCTGGGCACCTTTGCCATCCGCCCGGGCGCAATCATGGCGGCGGCGGACCAGTTCGAGCTGACCGTGACCGGCAAGGGTGGCCATGCCGCCAAGCCGCATGACTGTATTGATACCACCGTGGTTGCCGCCCATATCATCGTGGCGCTGCAGACCATCGCCTCGCGCGGGGTCGATCCGATGAAACAGGTGGTGGTCAGTGTCTGCACCGTGCAGACCGATTCCACCGCGCATAACGTGATCCCGCAGGTGGTCAAGCTCAAGGGCACCGTCCGTACCATGGACCCGTCAGTGCAGGATTATGTCGAGCGGCGGATCACCGAGATCGTGACCGGCACCGCCACGGCTTTGGGCGCGAAAGCCGAAGTCAATTATCAGCGCGGCTATCCGGTGACGGTGAATGCCGAGGAAAACACCCGCCACGCGGTCGCGGTGGCGCAATCCGTTTCCGGGCAGGTTGATGACAACACAGCACCCCTGATGGGGGCCGAGGATTTCAGCTTCATGCTGAACGCGCGCCCGGGGGCCTATATCTTCCTTGGCAATGGCGACACGGCCATGGTCCATCACCCGGCCTATAACTTTGACGACAATGCCATCCCGTTTGGCTCCAGCTGGTATGCCGGCATGGTCGAGGCGCGGATGCCCTCGGCCTGACAGACCCTGCCGCCGGGGTTTCATCTTAGCAAAAATACTCTCGGGGGGCGCGAAGCGCGGGGGGCAGACAGCCCCCCTCAACGGCTCAGTCATAGCTCAGGCTGGTCGCCTTGCCCCGGAACACGGTGTAGGACAGCACGGTATAGCCGATGATCATCGGCAGCACGATCAGCGCGCCGAACAGGATGATCTTCAGGCTTTCCGGGCTGGAGGCCGCCTCATAGATCGTCAGCCGCTCGGGCACGATATAGGGGTAAAAGCTGTAGCCCATGCCGAAAAATCCCAGCACCATCAGCGTTGTCGCCCCGGCAAAGGGAAACCATGCAAAATGGTCGTTTTTCGTCGGCAGATGCCGCAACGCGACCCAGACCAGCACGATCAGCGCGACAGACATCAGCGGCAGCGGCGCCAGAAGCACCACTTCGGGAAAGCTGAACCAGCGCTCGAAGATCCGGGTGCTGATAAAGGGGGTCGCCAGGGACACCGCCCCCAGACCCAAGCCCATGCCCCAGATTCCGCCGCGCGCCCAAGCCACCGCCTTGATCTGCAACGCGCCATCGGTTTTCAGAATGACCCAGCCCGCGCCGATAAAACTGTAGGCCACGGTCAGCGCACCTGCCGTCAAAAGCGCAAAGCCTGCATGAAACAGCGTCCATTCCAGCCCCATCACATACATGCCCAGCATGAACCCCTGCGCGGCCGAGGTCATCAGGCTGCCGGTAAAGAACGCCCGGTCCCACGACCGTTTGTGCGCTAGCGGGGCCTTGGCGCGGAATTCGAACGCAACGCCGCGCAGGATCAGCCCGATCAGCATGATGGCAACCGGCAAATAGAGCGCGGTCAGGATCGTGCCATGCGCGGTGGGAAAGGCGACCAGCAGGATGCCGATCGCCAGCACCAGCCAGGTTTCATTCGCATCCCAGAACGGCCCGATCGAGGCGATCATCCGGTCGCGTTCCTCGGTCCCGGCAAAGGGGAACAGCAGCCCCACCCCCAGATCAAAGCCGTCGAGAATGACATAAAGCAGGATCGACACCCCCATCAGGGCGGCAAAGATCACGGGCAGGGTGGTGGCATCAAGGGTCATGGGATTACTCCGCAGGAACGGTGATCGGGTCGTCGCGCACTTCTTCGCGGACCGGGCGCTTGCCCTCGGCGGCGCGGCGCGCAAGGTGCAGGATGACGCCGATATAGGCGATCATCAGCGCCAGATAGACGGCAAGATAGGTCATCAGCGTCGCCATCACCATCGGGGCGGCGACATCGCCGACGGCGGCTTTGGTGGTCAGCACTCCGGTCACCAGCCAGGGCTGGCGGCCGATTTCGGTGACATACCAACCCGCCAGCGTGGCAACCCAACCCGAGAACGCCATCGCGGTCGCAGCCATCAGGAAGGGCCGGGGCAGGGCCTCGGCCCCGCGCCGCCAGATCAGCGCGACACCCAGCCAGGACAGCGCCAGCATCGCCATGCCGGTGCCTACCATCACCCGGAACCCCCAGAACACCGGGGCGACCGGCGGGTGCATCACCGTGCCGTCTTCGGCGACAAAGTCATTCAACCCCGGCACCACGCCATCCACCGAATGCTTCAGGATCAGGCTTGCGCCATTGGGCACCGCGATTTCGGCGCGGTTGATGCGGGCGGCCTCGTCGGGGATTGCGAACAGCAGCAGCGGCACATTCGGGCCGGTGTCCCAGTTGCCTTCCATCGCGGCGACCTTGGCGGGCTGATGCTCCAGCGTGTTCAGCCCGTGCATGTCGCCCATCAGGATCTGAGCCGGGATCAGCATCGCGCCCAGGATCAGACCAAAGCGCAGCTGGGTCAGGGTCGCCTCTTGCCGGTCACCGATCAGACGGCGGAAGGCCGCGATGCCCGCGATCAGAAAGGCCACGGTCAGACCCGAGGCCAGCAGCATATGGCCCAGACGATACGGCAGCGACGGGTTGAACACGATGGCAAACCAGTCGGTTGCATGCACCACACCGTCGCGCAGCTCATAGCCCTGCGGTGTGTGCATCCACGAGTTCAGCACCAGAATCCAGAACGCGCTCATCGTGGTGCCAAAGGCGACCAGGAAGGTGGCCAGGATATGCAGCCAGGGCGGCACCCGGCGCGCGCCAAACAGCATGATGCCCAGAAACACCGCCTCAAGGAAAAACGCCGTCATCACCTCGTAGGCGAGCAGCGGGCCCGCCACATTGCCGACCGTCTCCATAAAGCCCGGCCAGTTGGTGCCGAACTGGAAAGACATGGTGATGCCCGACACAACGCCAAGCGCAAAGGACAGGGCGAACACCTTGACCCAGAACATGTAGGCGTCCATCCATTTGCCGTCGCCGGTGCGGGCAAAGCGATATCGGAAAAACAACAGCACCCAGCCGAGGGCGATCGTGATTGTCGGAAACAGGATGTGAAAACTGATGTTTGCCGCGAACTGGATGCGCGAAAGTAAAAACGTGTCCATCATACACCTTTGCTGTTGACCCCAATCTAGGGCCAGTCAGTCAGGTGGAAAACCCGGTGCGACCAGCGGTCACGGGTGGGTGGGTCAGCCGCCGGCAAGCCGCGGCTTAGCCGCCGGTGTGGCTCATGTGGCGGGTCATCTGGCCGGTGACGCCGGTGCGCGAATAGTCGAAATCATGGCCTTTGGGCTTGTGGCTGATGGCGGTGCGGATGGCGGTTTCCAGCGCCGCATCATCGGTGCTGGCGCGCAACGGCGCGCGCAGATCGGCCATGTCTTCCTGACCCAGACACATATACAACTCGCCGGTGCAGGTCAGCCGCACCCGGTTGCAGCTTTCGCAGAAATTATGCGTCAGCGGCGTGATGAAGCCGATCTTCTGTCCGGTTTCCTCCAGCCGGACATAGCGCGCCGGGCCGCCGGAGCGTTCGGCCAGATCGGTCACGGTGAAACGGTCAGCGTAGCGGGCGCGCAGATCCTTCAGGCTCCAATACTGGTCCAGCCGGTTTTCATTGCCCAGATCGCCCATCGGCATGACCTCGATCCAGGTCAGATCGTGGCCATTTCGCGCGCACCAGTCGGTAATGCTGAACTGTTCATCCTCATTGAAACCTTTCAGCGCTACCGCGTTGATCTTGACCCGCAACCCCGCCGCCTGTGCCGCCGCGATCCCATCCAGCACCTGCGGCAGGCGGCCCCAGCGGGTGATGTCGGCGAATTTCTTCGTATCCAGCGTGTCCAGCGACACGTTGATCCGCCGGACCCCGCATTCGGCAAGCTCGGCCGCATATTTTGCAAGCTGACTGCCGTTGGTGGTCAGCGTCAGCTCTTTCAGCGCGCCGGAGTCCAGATGGCGTTTCATGCCGCGGAAAAACGTCATGATGCCCTTGCGCACCAAAGGCTCGCCGCCGGTGATGCGCAGCTTTTCCACCCCCATGCGGATAAAGGTGGAACACATCCGGTCCAGCTCTTCCAGCGTCAGCAGATCGGCCTTGGGCAGAAAGGTCATGTTCTCGGCCATGCAATAGACACAGCGGAAATCGCAGCGATCGGTGACCGAGACGCGCAGATAAGAGATCGCACGCGCAAAGGGGTCGATCAGGGGGGCGGTGGCTTGGGTCATCAGGGGAAGGTAAGACTCCGCTCACGCTCTGACAAGCTGTGATCGCGGCATTGCAGGCGCGGCGGGGGCATACTATCGTCCTGGCATGCGCAATATCATTTTCCTGAGCCTCGCCCTGACCGCCATTTCCGGATGCGCGGTGCTGGACCGTCTGAAACCCGCATCCGAGGCACCTGCCGCCGCTGAGCCGGGGGCAGCTGCCCCGGCCCCGGTCATGGGCGCGGGCGCGACCGCCACCGCGCTCGACACCACGACCGAGGCGCAAAAGCAGGCGGCCCTTGCCGCGCCCGCCGCCAGCGGCGAGCGGTCTCTGGGCAAGGTCGCGGTCAGCCTTGGCAGTCCGGCAGAACCCGGTATCTGGTTGCGCAGCTCACTGGTCAGCGCGCCCGGAAAAGGCCGCGTTCTCACCGCCTCGGGCCAGTCGGTTGCGGTCGATCTGCTGCCGGGGCAGGGGGCGGCGCAACTGTCTTTGCCGGCCTATGTGGCGCTTGGCCTGTCGCTGACGGCCCTGCCGGAAGTGACCGTTTTTGCGAACTGACGATGGGGCCTGACCTTGCTTTGCGGCGGGTCGGACCCGCAACCATGCCTTGTGTGCCGGGCAGAAGAATGACTGGAGCGGAGAGATGCGGATTTTGACGGTGGCGGCGGTGGTCTTTGCTGCGGGCTTTGCCGGTGCAGCGCACGCGCAAAGCGTGGATTGCGACAACGCCATGACCCAGATGGATATGAACGCCTGCGCCGCGAACGCCTTTGATGCCGCCGACAAGGATCTGAATGCCGCCTATGCGCGGGCGCGCGCTGCCATGCGACGGATTGATGGCGAACTCGACGCAAGTCAGGCCGGCGGTGAGACCGCGTTGCGCGATGCGCAACGGGCCTGGATCACGTTCCGCGACAATGCCTGCCTGACCGAAGGCTTTCAGATGCGCGGCGGATCGGCAGAACCCTTGCTGGTTTTTGGCTGCAAGGCGCGCCTGACCGAACAGCGCGCGCAGGATCTGTGGACACTTGCCGCCGGGATCGAGGGCTGAGGGCGGCTTTGCCGCGCCGGGGTCACTCTTTGAGGGATTGCTCCGCTTCAGCCGCCAGAATATCCGCCAGACGCTTGCGGAACCGGGGTGCATTGACCCGCGATGTCACGTTCTGGCAGATCATCTTTTCCAGTTTCAACCGGCCCCCGGCCTGGGTCTGCGTCAGCAAAACCCGCAGGTAGGGGCCGAAATTGCGCCGCCCGCGCCAAAGCTGCGCAAAGCTGTGCCGGGTCAGCGTCCCCGCCATTGCCGCCTGTGCCAGCCGTGGCACGATCTGCATATGGGCAAAGGCCACGTCCAGACGGCTGCCAAGCCGGGGGCAGCGCAGATGGATGACATGCTCGCCCCGGAACAGGGCGGCGTGCATGGCATCCTCCGGCACGTCCGGGTCATGCAGGATGAACACCCGGCCCGCCCCATCCACCATATCGGGCGCATAGCCGTAGCGGCTGGTGAAATCCAGCTTGCGCGATTTCATCGCCCGCTTGTCCCAGCCGGCGGTGTCGGGCGACAGGGTGGCGCGCGGGCTCAACGCCAGAACCGTGGCACCGGGGGCCGCGACGGAATAGGCCGCCGCAGCATAGCCCTGCACGCCCGCGCCCATGAACAAGACCGAATCGAAATCCTCAAAAAACGCGTCATCGACCAGACGGTCGAAATAGCCATACACCCGCGGGTCGCGATACCAGGTGTCGCCATCGGCGATCAGGCACAGATGCGACCAGCCGTTATCCTTGGCAATGTCATGGCCCAAAGGCATTTGCCCGGGACGGGCGCGGATGTCATCGGCCTGCTCAAAGCTGACCAGCAGGGTCGGTTTTTCGTCAATGAAAAACGCCCAGTGCCGGGAACCAAGCGGCTCGAAATAACCGGCATCTTCACCAATCTGATCCAGCAGGGCCAGCCAGCTTTCACGCGAGTCGGGCGCGGTCGCCGACACTTCGGATGCTGGCGTTGCGGCCACATCCGCCGTGCGGGGCGGGGAAAGCGTATCCGACATGATCATCTCCGTAGGGGACGCGTGAGTGGGGGAGGCGCTCGCGCAGGGTTGTGGCAGGGATCTTTATCAGTAGTCTCTGACTTTGGCAGATTTGAGGCAAGGCTTGTCGCCGCGACAGACTGTTTCCCGCCGGCTGCTGTCTGCGTGACCGGCAAAACTCTGCCGCTTGTCAGATCACGACGATCTTTCTGCGAAAGATCAACAGATCAAACTTTCTGCGAAAGTTTCGCGCAGCGCAGGGCAAGGTTTTCGCAGAAAATCTGAAAAGCAGAATTTTCGCAGAAAATTCGTGGGGTCAGTGCTCCGCTTCGCCGCTATGCTCGACGGTAAAGAAGAAATCAGGTGGCAGATCGCGCTCGTGCAGATCGGGCGGGATCACACCCGGACCGGCATTGAACACCGCCGATCCGAAATGATGCTGCAACCGGCACAGCCTTTTCATCCGCGCCCCCGTCAGTTCGGCATAAAACGCCTGATAGTTTTCCGTCTGCCTCAGCTCGGTGATCTTTGCCCGGTGGCAGGCCACCGAATGCGCGTGGGCGGCCCGGATCTCCGGATCGGCCAGCAGCCGGTCGTATTCCGCCCGCAGTACCGGGATCATCCGCTGGATCGAGGTGTCGCGGTCGGCGTTGTGGTTCATGCGGAACCAGTAATTCAGCCCCTGATCCCGGTCGACATGATTGACCCGGCCCCGGTCACGCTTGACCAGAAAGCTTTCGGCCGAGCGCACCGCATAATGGTTCAACTGCACCCAGTCATAGCCATAGGTTTCCAGCGTTGATCGCCAGCCGTTGCGGAACAGCTCTTTGGGCATCGGCCGGCCTGATCCGTTCAGCCATCTGACCTGATCCCACAGATCGGGCCTCAACCCTTTTGGCCGGTGAACCCCCAGTTTCTTGTAGATGTCGATGTTGCGGAACAGCGTCTTGAAACCCCAGGCCTGATGCGGCTTGCGGATCACCTCGGGGGCGCAGTCGGTGAACTGCTCCAGCAAAAACCGGTCGTGGTATTCGGCCACATCGGAATTGCCGATCAGCCGCCAGGTCAGGCTGATCATGTTGGCCGCGCCCATGGCGGCATAAAGCGCGCGCAAGGTGCCGTCGCCAATCTTGATGTTGATGAACTCATCCACATCCATGCAGATGCCCCAGCCGCAATTCTGCATCACCGGCTCGGATTCCGCCGCCTGAAGGGCCGCGTGCTGCGGCTTCAGATCGCCCCCGGGCACCCAGGGGTTGACCCGGTGCTGGCACACCCCCTTCGCCTGCAACAGCTCCAGCATCGTGTCGGTGCCATCGGTGCAGTCATTGGTGTAGATCAGGAAGTCATCAACCCCGATGGCCCGGTGATAGGCGATCCATTCCAGAATGAACGGCCCCTCGTTCTTCATCGTGGTCACAATCGCTGTGCGCCCGCCAAGCGAAGCGGCCTGCGGGGCCCTGCGCGGGGCCGAGTTGGGCGGGCGCACCGGCTTGTGCCTGAAAATCTGTTCCGACATTGCGATCAGCGCCGGGTCTTCGATCAGCGAGGTCTTGGGGGCCAGCTCCCCCGGCTGCCGCCCCGGCACCCGGATCGACATGGCGCGCAGAAACGGCACCGCCTCTGCCGGGTCCGGCTTGGCATAAGCCACCCGCACCATGCGCCAGGTGTTTTCCAGCCCCGCAACCGCCGGGGCCACGCCCCAGCGTGCGATGCCGCGCCGCGCGTCGAACTGGCGGCAGATGTGGTCGCCAAAGCGCGGCTCGCCCTTTGGTCGCACCCGCCAAGGGTAGATCCGCCGGCCGGCCAGCAGGATCACGCCATGCCGGGCCGCAAGGCACAGATCAAAGGCGTTGGGGGCATCGGGGGCCAGAATATCGGTCACATCCAGCGTCAGCACGGCGCGCGCCTGCGACAGGAACCGCCATTTCAACGCCTCGAACAGGATCTGTTCCGACAGACCCGATCGCCACGGGTCGGGGGCGGGCGGCTCCATCCGGTCCTTGCCGGGGGCATCGGGGGCAAACCACGGGTGGTTGACCGGGCCTTCATCCGGCTTGCCCAACGGCAGCGGGCTGTCGAGCACCACAACGGTCAGCGCGGTTTGCCCCAGCGCCTTGGCCAGGGCTTTGGCAAACCCGGCCCCGTCCGGCGTGCGGCTGACAATCAGCGCGGCGTGCAGCCGGTGGTGCAGGGCGTGATAGATCAGGCCTTCGGCCACCTGCGCCGGGGTTTCGTCGATGCGAAAGCCAAAGATGGTGTTCAGCCCGGCGAAAATCTCGGGTTCGGCGGAAACGGGGGCCATGGCCAGCGTGGTCCCGCTGGTCAGCGCCAAAGGACCAGTGCCCCCGGTCACCACCAGAGCCCCGCCGGATATCTCGCGCAGATCAAGCGGCGTGGCACAGCCCGGTGCGCCATCGGGCAGAAACGCCGAAGGGTGGGTGCCGGTGCCAAAGGTGGAAAACACCCGGCCATCGGGCAGTTGCACGCAATCCAGCAGCCGTGTCAGACCATCATGGCCCAGCTCGCGCGCCGAAAGGCTGCGATGGAGGACGATTGCCCCTGATCCCTTTGGCCGGCCTGCCATGCCCTGTCACCTTGTCCCGCTGCGGTCTGTTGCCGCCCTTGGCCGATGCCATAGCATGACGGCAGGATCACGGCAAAGATATGACGGCCAGATCTGCGCCATTCCCTTGGCAAAGCGCCGTAATTTCGCCAGACTGCTTCTTTATGGCCCGCAATGAGCGGTCGGTTGAAGGTTGGTTGCAGGCATGGGCAGGGTCAGGGAAGTCGGCACGCTGTGGATCGGCGGCAGCCTGTCATGGATGGAGCAGCTGTGCCTGAAGTCCTTTGTCGACCGGGGCCAGCAGATCACCCTGTTTTCTTATGAACCGATCCCCAACGTGCCCGAAGGCGTGATCCGCCGCGACGGGCGCGAGGTTCTGGATACCGATAACTTCCTGAAATATGAGAAAAAAGACAGCTTCGCGCTGTTTGCCGATCTGTTCCGCCTGCACATGATCGCGCGCAATCCCGGCATGATCTGGGTCGATACCGATGTCTATTGCCTGCGCCCGATGGGGTATGACACCGATCACGTCCTGGGGTTTGAGCTGCCGGGTGGCGCGCGCGTGAACAACGCGGTGCTGGGCCTGCCAGCGGATGGGCCGCTGTTGCGGGCGATGCTAGACTATACCTCGGATGTTCACGGCATTCCGCCCTTTGTAAAGGGCAGGCTGCAGGATCAGTATCGCGCGGCAGCCGCAGCGGGCGCTCCGGTGCATGTCAGCCAGCAGCCCTGGGGGGTCTGGGGGCCGATGATGGTCACCCATTTCACCCATGCACTCGGGCTGGCAGATCAGGTGCAGCCGCTGGACGCTTTTTATCCGGTGACCTTTCCCGACCGGCTGAAATTGCTGCGCCCCGCAGCGGTGACCGAGGGCATGATCACGCCGCACACCACGGCGCTGCATCTGTGGGCGTCGAACAAGCGCGAGCTGGGCCTGCGCCACCACGGGGTGCCGCCTGCGGGAAGTTATCTCGACAAGCTGCTGAGATTGCATGACATTCAGCCCGATTCCGCGCCGATCAAGGGGCGTGGCAAGCATGTGTTTGATGCCGGTCTGGTGGACCGTCTGGACCTTGCCGATGCGGAAACATTCGCCGATCTGGGCGGCAATGCGCAATCCCTCGCGCTCGCGGCGTGGAGCAAGTGGGATTGCGACATTCACCTGATCGACCTGGATCACAAGGGCAACTGGCCCGAGACACCATCCCCCTGGGTCGCGCCCTACACCGCGTTTCTGACCGCGCATGGCGTGCCAGAGGCAAAGATCGCCCGCATTTCCCATGCCGGAGCTTTGCGACCCGTGGATGTGATCGCCAATCTGTCAGGCTTTGGAGATATCAATAAAGTCAAGCATCTGGAGGTGGTTCTTAAAGCATCACTTCATGCACAGACCCAGATGCTGACCGACATCCGCAAAGGCTCGGGGGCCTATCCGCTGCTCAATGCCTATGGCAGCTGCGAGACGGTGACGACGCGCGACGCCGATGGCGTGACCATCACCCGCGCGCTGTTCCGCGCCGGACCGCAGGCGGTTGTGCAAGAGGCTCCCAAGCCATTGGAAGAGGGCAGTTGGGCCGATATAGCGACCACCCTCGCCGGGCAGGAAGGCTTCTTCCGCGACGGCCCGGAACATTCTTTCCTGTTCATCAAACGCTCCGACACGCTGGTCGTGACCTTTGACAACCTCGACATCGCGATGGGCAAACGCGAAGATCGCCGCCCCTGGGGATTTTCCTTCATCGAAAAGCAGGGCTGGTCGATGCTGGGGGTGATGGCGAACGGCTGGACCTGGTATCGCGACCCCTGGGTCTGGCAGCAGTTTGATGACCTGCGCGACTCGGGTTTTTTCAAGCAATTCAAACGGGTGGTGTTTTACGGCGCCTCGATGGGCGGCTATGCCGCCTGTGCGTTTGTCGCGGCCTGTCCGGGGGCGGATGTGGTGGCGATCTCGCCGCAATCGACGCTGGACAAGGCGCTGGTGCCTTGGGAAACCCGCTATCACACCGCCTGGGGGCGGGATTATTTGGGCGCCTACGGCGATGCGGCGCAGGTCAGCCGGGCGGCGGGGCGGGTGTTTCTGCTCTATGATCCCTATGAGCCGCTGGATACCGGCCACGCCGACCGTTTCACCGGTGCGAATGTTGTCAAACTGCGCACCCCGCTGTTGGGTCACCGGCTGGGGTCGAGCCTGCAACAGATGGGCATTCTGGCCCCGATCACGCTGGCCGCACTGAACGGCACGCTGACCGAGGCCGAGTTCTATCGCACCTTGCGCGCCCGCAAGACCTTTCCGCGCTATCAGCGCGAGCTGTTCAAGCGCGCGCTGGACCGGGGGCGGCCCGGCCTTGCGCGCAAGCTGGGCCGCTGGGTGCTGACGCGGGGGGACAACAGGTATATCCGGCAGGGGATGTTGAGCCTGTAAGCCCTGCACCCGGCTGGGGCGGAGGAGCCTCCGGCGGGAGTATTTGGCAAGCAGCAATGCAAAGAGGGCGGTCTAGTGCCTTGGTCGTAGCTGCGCGCATGTCGGCTTGACCCTGCCGCGGCTTGTGACCAGCATGGCCGGGTTCAGGGGAGGATGCTGGGTGAGTGCTGTTCCGGCCACGATAGACGCGACCGAAATCCTGTTGGCAGGGCAGGGCTACGTCGCCAGCCGGGCGCTGGCGACGGTGGTGTTCCTGTCGCTGAAGCTGGGCCGCCCGCTGTTTCTGGAAGGTGAAGCCGGGGTCGGCAAGACCGAGATCGCCAAGACCCTTGCCACAGCACTGGGGCGGCGGCTGATCCGGCTGCAATGCTATGAGG
This sequence comes from Pseudotabrizicola sp. 4114, assembly GCF_031457365.1. Lineage (NCBI taxonomy): Bacteria > Pseudomonadati > Pseudomonadota > Alphaproteobacteria > Rhodobacterales > Paracoccaceae > Pseudotabrizicola > Pseudotabrizicola sp. 4114. The sequence goes on from NZ_JAVDWP010000003.1 coordinate 360,390, forward strand.
GGTTGGATGCCGCCTCGGCGGTGGCGGAATGGAACTTTGCCGCGCAGATGGTGGCGATCCGGGCGGCAGAGGCGACAGGGGGTGGCACCGCCAAGGCGGATCTGTTTACCGAAGAGTTCCTGATCGAACGCCCGCTGCTGGCCGCGATGCGGCCGCAGCCGGGCGGCGCGCCGGTCTTGCTCATCGACGAGATCGACCGCACCGATGCCCCGTTTGAGGCGTTTTTGCTGGAGGCTTTGTCTGAGGCGCAGGTGACGATCCCCGAACTGGGCACCATCCGCGCGCCCGAGCCTCCGATCGTGATCCTGACCTCGAACCGCACGCGTGAGGTGCATGACGCGCTCAAGCGGCGCTGTCTGTATCATTGGGTGGATTACCCCGGCTTCGCGCGCGAGATGGAGATCCTGCATGCCCGCGCGCCGGAGGCGCAAGAGGTGCTGAGCCGCGAGATTGTCGGTTTTGTTCAGCGCCTGCGGCGTGAGGATCTGTTCAAGAAACCGGGGGTGGCGGAAACCATTGACTGGGCCAAGTGCCTGCTGGCGCTGGATGTGATCGCGCTGTCGCCCGAGGTGATCGCCGATACGCTGGGGGCAATCCTGAAATATCAGGATGACATCCAGAAGATCAGCGGTGCGGAGGCCAGAAGGCTGCTGGAGCAGGTCCGCCAGGAACTGATCCCGGCATGATCCTGCGGCACTCTTCCCTGTTCCTTTATCTTGGTAAAAATATCCCACGGGGGGGCCGGGGGGTGTGAAACCCCCCGGTGCAACGATGGCAACCTACGCTCCGCTTGACATTCCTGATGACGGCAAGCTGGCGCAGAACATCGCCCATTTCGCCCGCGCACTGCGCAAGGCAGGGCTGCCGGTCGGGCCGGGGCGGGTGCTCGATGCGATCCGCGCGGTGGAGGTGGCGGGGTTTTCCGAGCGGGTGGATTTCTACTGGACCCTGCACGCCTGTTTTGTCAGCCGTCCCGAAGAGCGGGTGGTTTTTGAGCAGGTGTTCCGGCTGTTCTGGCGCGATCCTAAGTATCTGGATCACATGATGAGCCTGCTGTTGCCGCAGGTTCAGGGGCTGCAGGAGGACCGGGCGGCGGCGGCGGCGGAAAAGCGGGCGGCAGAGGCGCTGCTCGACGGGGTGGAGCGGGATCTGCCGGAGCGGGACGACGCCCCGGAGGAGGACGCCGAAATCGACATCGACGCATCCGCCACCATGAGCCATGAGGAGCGGCTGAAGACGCTGGATTTCGAGCAGATGTCGGTGGATGAGGTGGCCGAGGCCAAGCGGATGCTGGCGCGGCTGTCGCTGCCGGTCAAACCGCTGATCACCCGGCGCTATCGCGCGGCGCATTCAGGCACGCAGGTCGATCTGCGCCGCACCCTGCGCGCCAGCCTGCGGCAGGGCGGCGAGATTACCCGGCTGGCATTAAAAGCCCCACGCCTGCGTTGGCCCAATCTGGTGGTGTTGTGCGATATCTCTGGCTCGATGAGCCAGTATTCTCGGCTGGTGCTGCATTTTGTGCATGCGGTGGCGAACCGGCAGGGGCAGGGCTGGGCGCAGGTGCATGGCTTTACTTTTGGCACACGGCTGACCAACATCACCCGGCATCTGAAGACCCGTGATGTCGATGCCGCGTTGCGGGCCGCCGGGGCCGAGGCACAGGACTGGTCGGGCGGCACGCGGATCGGGGCCTGCCTTGCGGATTTCAACCGCGACTGGTCGCGGCGGGTATTGGGGCAGGGGGCGGTGGTCCTGCTGATCACCGACGGGCTGGACCGCGACGATACCGGCCAGCTTGCGCGCCAGATGGAGCGGCTGCATCTGTCCTGTCGCCGGCTGATCTGGCTGAACCCGCTGCTGCGGTGGGATGGTTTTGCGCCAAAGGCGCAAGGTATCCGCGCGATGCTGCCGCATTGTGATGCGTTTCGCGCCGGGCATTCGGTGGCCTCGCTGGAGGCCTTGGGCGCGGTGATCTCGGATCCCGGCGACGGCGGTGAGAAACAACGGCTGTTGCGCATGATGTCGGGAACCTGACCGCAGGCTTGCGCGTTAGCGGGCGTAAGTTGGTGTGGTTCCCGGCTGTTCCGGGGCTTGTTATCGCATAGCAAAGCCCTGCGCCCTAGGGTCCGTCCACGCTTAACGGCGGTCCGAGTCGCGGGTGCGATACGGGCTGGATCCACGCGAAAGGAAGACCATGAAACGATTGCTCTCGACCACCACGGTTCTGTCACTTGCCCTGACCCCGATCACGCCCTGGCCGCTGATGGCGCAGGGCTTTGGGGACGAGCTGACCGTTGCCGAAGATGGCTCCATTCTGACGCAGGACGGATCGGTGCTGTGTTCGGTGCCGGCCGGTCAGGTCTGCAACATGGACCAGATTGCTATACAGTTTCTGGCAGGGAATGCAGAACAGCTGAAAGCCGAAGCGGCAGCGGCGCTGGATGCCGCGCGCGCCGGGGCGGAGGCTGCGGTCGCAGCCGATGTGGCGGATGTGGCCAATGATGAGGCGGCGGCAGCTGCGGCGGTAGCGGCTGAAGAAGCCGCCGCTGCAGAGGCGGCCCGCGCGGCCGAAGATGCAGCAGCGGCTGAACAGGCGGCCGTAGCCGAAGCCGCAGCGGCAGAAGCTGCACTGGCGGCAGAACAGGCCGCAGCGGCAGAGGCCGAGGCTGCACAGGCGGCACAAGCCGCAGCCGAGGCGGAAGCCGCTGCGGCAGAGCAAACCGCCGCAGATGAGGCCGCAACGGCAGAGCAGTCTGCGGCAGAGCAGGCGGCGGAGGCAGAGCGCCTGGCCGCCGAGCAAGCCGCAGCGGCAGAGGCGGAAGCCGCTGCGGCCGAGGCGGAAGCGGTCGCACCCGAGGCTCCGGCAGAGCCTGCGGCACCGGAGGCGACAGCAGAAACCGCGCCGGACGCAGCACCTGCGCCCGCCGAGGCCGCACCAGCCGCGCCAGCACCTGTCGCGGAAGCTGCCCCCGAACCTGCACCCGCTCCGGTCGACGCGCCGGTTGTGACCGAAGCGGAAAACGAGTCGCTGTTCCAGCTTCTGACGGCTCCGGATGGCAGCGGAGAGCCGGGGGCACCTGTGAACAACCTTGCAGCGGCGATTTCCGCTCTGGGTCAGCAAGCTGGCGACGGGGCCGCTCCTGCTGCTGCGCCGGAACCGGAAAACGTGACGGTCACAACCGTGACCGAAGACACCACCCGGTCTTCTGCCGAAGAATTCACCGCCGCCCCGACAGCGGTGGGTGAGAACAAGAAATCCGGCCTGTCCAATCTGGAAAAGGTCGGTCTGCTGGCGCTTGGCGCGCTGGTGGTCGGTAAAGTGCTGAGCGACGGGCGCGAAGTGGTGGAAAACACCGGCGACCGCGTGGTGGTGCGTGATCCGCAGGGCAATTTCCAGGTCTACAAGGATGACGACACGCTGCTGCGCCGTCCGGGTGCCACCGTGCGGACTGAAACCTTCAACGATGGCTCGACGCGTTCCACCGTTGACCGTGAAGATGGGGTGCAGGTTGTGACGATCCGCGATGCATCAGGCCGGGTTCTGCGCCGGGCCACCTATGATGACCGGGGCAATGAGGTGGTGCTGATCGACGATCTGGAGCGCGAAGAGCAGATCGACGTGTCGACCCTGCCGCGTCCGCGCCCGGACCGGGTGACGATCTCGACCAATGACAGCAACGCGGCGATGAAGGCAGCCCTTGCCCGCGAAGAGGCCCGCGCCCTGGGCCGGACCTTCAGCCTGCGCCAGATCCGCGAGATTCCGCAGGTGCGGGATCTGGCGGCGACGATTGATGTCGATAACATCACCTTTGACTCCGGCTCGGCGGTCATCCGCCCGACCGAGGCGCGCAAGCTGGCCTCGATTGGCCGGATCATTGACGACATCCTGCTGGACAATCCCGGTGAGGTGTTCCTGATCGAAGGGCACACCGATGCCGTGGGGGCCGGGTCTTACAACCTTACCCTGTCGGACCGTCGCGCGGAATCGGTGGCTCTGGCACTGACCGAATATTACGGCATCCCGCCGGAAAACATGGTGGTGCAGGGCTATGGCGAGTCGGAACTGCGGGTTGATACGCAGGCAGACGAGCGGCGCAACCGCCGCGCGGTGGTACGGGTGATCACGCCGCTGATGCGGACGGCCGCGCTGCGTTAAAGGCGCGCTGGATAGGACAAACCGATTGAGCGCCGCGGGCTTTGTGCCCGCGGCGTTTTACTGAGCCACTGTGGTGTGTCCGCTCCCGGCCCTGCGGCGCATGCCACCTTTTGGCAGTGGCACAGCGCAAACCTCTGGCCCATACTCGGGCAAAGCCCGCCTGCCTGCGGAGTGAGGATGACCATGACCGCCCTTGACCACGACCGTATTCCCGAGATTGCGCTGGACTGGCATCGCGCCGGGCGCGGAGCGGCGCTTGCCACCGTGGTCGAGACCTGGGGTTCTGCCCCGCGACAGGCGGGCAGTCAGCTGGCGATCTCGGGCGCGGGCGATATCATGGGCTCGGTCTCTGGCGGCTGCGTCGAGGGCGCGGTGGTGACCGAGGCGCTGGAGGCGATGGCGGATGGCGTGCCGCGTCTGCTGACCTTTGGTGTCAGCGATGACAGCGCCTTTGCGGTCGGGCTGGCCTGTGGCGGCACGATCCGGGTTCTGGTGGAGCCGGTAGGCGACGGCGGCGACCGCCTGCCGCCGGAGCTTTTGGAGGCGCTGGTGGCGGCGCGCGCAGAGCGTCTGGCGCGGGGCTATGTTGTTGCGCTGGAGAGCTGGTCGCGCAGGCTGGTGGAACCGGGGCAGGAGGCTGCGGTGGATGCCCGGTTGCGGTCAGACAAATCCGGGATGGAGGAGGACGGGCGCTTTATCGCGGTGCAGAATCCGCCCCTGCGGCTGATCGTGGTGGGGGCGGTGCATATTGCCCAGCCCCTCCTGATCATGGCGCGGGCCTGCGGCTATGCGCCCACCCTGATCGACCCGCGCGCGGCCTTTGGCAGCGCCGCGCGGTTTCCGGGCGAACAGATCGTGGAGGATTGGCCCGATGAGGCGATGACAGCGCTTGCCCCCGATGCGCGGACAGCGGTTGTGACGCTGACCCATGATGCCAAGCTGGACGACCCCGCCATTCTGGCCGCGCTGGACAGCCCGTGCTTTTACCTCGGCTGCCTCGGCTCCACCCGCACCCATGCCAAGCGGCTGGAGCGGTTGCGGGCGGCGGGGGTGACGGAGGCTGCCATCGCGCGCATCCATGCGCCGGTGGGGCTGGATATCGGCGCCAAGACCCCGGCGGAAATCGCGGTGTCGGTGCTGGCGCAGATCACCCTGACCCTGCGGAGGGGCGCATGATCTTTGCCGAAGTGGCGCTGGATCAGGCGGAGGGCGGGGTGTTGGCGCATTCGGTGATGGAAGGCGGCGGACGGCTGCGCAAGGGCGTGGTGCTGGGCGCGGTTGATCTGGCGCAGCTGCGGGCGGCAGGTGTCGCGCGGGTGATGGTGGCACGGCTGGAACCCGGCGATGTCGATGAGAACAGCGCCGCGACCCGGCTGGCGCAGGCGCTGGTGCCGGACCCGGTGGCCGCAGGCCTGACACTGACCGCCGCCTTTACCGGACGGGTCAATCTGAACGCGGCAGGGCCGGGCGTGGTGGAGCTGGATGTCGCAGCGATCCATGCGCTGAATGCGGTTGATCCGTCGATCACGCTGGCGACACTGGCGCCCTTTACGCGGGTGGAGCCGGGAACGCTGGCGGGGACCGTCAAGATCATCAGCTATGCCGTTTCGGGCGCCGATCTGGCGCGGGCCTGCGATCTGGCGCGGGCGGCAATCCGGGTGCGCCCGGTGGTCTTGCCCGATGCCAGCCTGATCCTGACCGAGGTGCCGGGACTGCCGGACAAGCTGGCCAGCAAAGGGCGCGCGGCGGTAGAAGCGCGGCTGCAAGCGCTGGGAATGCGTCTGGCGGAGTCTGTGACGGTGCCGCATGACGAGGCGGCGATTGCCGCAGCACTTGCCGCGAGCACAGGTGTTATGGTGCTGATCCTGACCGGATCGGCCACGTCAGACCTGTTTGATACCGCCCCGCAAGGGCTGCGCCGTGCGGGTGGGCGTGTCGCGCGGTTCGGCATGCCGGTGGATCCGGGCAATCTGCTGTTTCACGGAACGCTGGGCCTGCGCCCGGTGATCGGCCTGCCGGGATGCGCGCGCAGCCCGGCGCTGAACGGGGCCGACTGGGTGCTGGAACGGCTGGCCTGCGGGCTGGTGCTGACGGACGCCGATGTTGCGGCGATGGGGGTGGGGGGACTGTTGAAGGAGATCCCGATCCGCCCGCACCCGCGTGAGGCCCGCGCGCGGACATGAAAACGGGGGCCTTGGCCCCCGCGTTCCGATACGAATTTTCTGCGAAAATTCGAGGCCTTACTTCGGACCGATCATCATGACCATCTGCCGGCCTTCGAGCCGGGGGAAGGATTCGACCTTGCCCGCCTCGGCCTCGGCGACATCGGCGGCGACGCGGTTCAACAGTTCCAGCCCGAGATCCTGGTGGGCCATCTCGCGGCCCCGAAAGCGCAGGGTCACCTTGACCTTGTCACCCTCGCTCAGGAATTTCAGCACCGAGCGCATCTTGACATCATAGTCATGCGTGTCGGTGCCGGGACGGAACTTGATTTCCTTGATCTCGATGATGTGCTGTTTCTTGCGCGCTTCGGCTTCGCGCTTTTGCGTCTCATACTTGAACTTGCCGAAATCCATGATCTTGCAGACCGGCGGCTCGGCATTGGGGCTGATTTCGACCAGATCGAGGCCAGCCTCTTCCGCCATGGCCATGGCGCGGGCGGGCGTCACGACGCCGACGTTTTCGCCATCCGCACCGATCAGGCGGATTTCCGGGCTGCGGATCCGATCATTGATACGCGGGCCGGTGTCACGTTGTGGCGGGGCGTTATGGGGTCTGCGGGCTATGGTGTGCGTCCTTTTGTGGTTTGCTCAAGCGCAGGCAAGATAGTCTTCCCTTGCTTTGGGTTCAATGCGATTCATTGCCGAACTGCCCCGGAAACGCATGGAAATTCGGTCCAATCGCCCAAAGACAGGGGGGAATCGATGCCGCATTGCGGCAAGTGGCTTTTCAACGGGGGTGTCAAATGCCATATGAACCGCACAACCGGGCGGGACACCCGGGGATGGGAGTACGGAATATGAATAACAATGACATCAACAAGGTTGAAGCAGAGAAGAAGGCTGGATTCAACAAAAGCGTAATCATCGGCGCGGTGGTTATCTTGCTGGCGGCAGGCGGATATTATCAGTTCAGCTACCTGCCGGCACAACAGGCCGCCGAACAGGCTGCCGCGACCGCCGCGGCCGAAGCGCGCGCCGCTGAGGACGCTGCCGCCGCTGCCGCAGTAGAGGCCGAAGCCGCCGCTGCCGCCGCCGCCGAAGAGGCCGCCACCGCTCTGGCCGCTGCAGAAGCCGAGGCCGCCGCCGAGGCCGAGGCTGCCACCGCCGCCGCCGAAGCCGAAGCCGCCGCAGCCACCCAAGCGGTTGAAGAAGCCGCCGCTGCCGCCGAAGCGGCTGCTGCCGCCGCCGCCGAGGCCGCCCAAGGCGCTGCTGCTGCTGCGGCTCAGGCTGTCGAGGGTGCATCAGACGCAGCCACTGACGGGGCCGCTGCTGCTGCGAATGCGGCGTCTGAAGCTGCCGAAGGCGCCGCCGATGCGGCTGATGAGGCGGCGACCAGTGCCGCCACCGCAGGCGCTGCCGCGCTTGACCCGGACAACTTCAACGCTGATGCGGTGAAGGGTCTGATTGATGGCTCGTCGCTGGATGCTACCACCAAGACCACGCTGAAATCGGCCGTGGATGCGGCGGCGTCGAACCCGGCGCTGCTGCAGGGTGTGATCACACAGGTCAAAGCCGCCCTCGGCCTCTGATACGAACCGACGGAAACGAAAAAGGCCGCGCAGGTTGCGCGGCCTTTTTCATTGCAGCATTGGTGACAGGCTCAGATGCCGTCGCCGACAAAGGCCTTTTCCACCACATATTCCTGCGGGTCGGAATTGGCGCCTTCGCGCAGGCCAAAGCTCTCGAGAATGGCTTTGACATCGACGTTGAACGCGAGGCTGCCGCAGACCATGGCGCGGTCGGTGGCGCGGTCCATCGGCGGCAGGCCGAGGTCGGCAAACACCTTGCCCGACGACAGGTTGTCGGTGACCCGGCCCATGCGCGCAAAGGGTTCGCGGGTGGTGGTGGGGTAATACAACAGCTTGTCGCCCACCATCTCGCCGATCAGCGGATCGTCTTTCAGGCTGTCGACCAGCTGGCGGCCATACTCCAGCTCTGCCACTTCGCGGCAGGTGTGCATCATGATGATCTGGTCGTATTTCTCATAGGTGTCCGGTTCGCGCATCAGGCTGGCAAACGGTGCGATGCCGGTGCCGGTGGCCAGAAACCACAGCCGCTTGCCGGGCAACAGCGCGTCATGCACCAGCGTGCCGACCGGTTTGGGGCGCAGGATAATCTCGTCGCCGACCTTGATGTGCTGCAAGCGGCTGGTCAGCGGGCCATCGGGCACCTTGATCGAATAGAACTCCAGCTCTTCGTCCCAGGCGGGGGAGGCGATGGAATAGGCGCGCAACAGGGGTTTGCCGGTGTCACCCAAGAGGCCGATCATCACGAACTCACCCGAGCGGAAGCGCAGGGTGCGCGGACGCTCGACGCGGAAGGAAAACAGCCGGTCGGTCCAATGGGTCACCGAAGTCACCTTGGCCGCGTCGGGCAGATGCGGTTTGACGGGGGCGGCGGCGGGGCTTGCATCGGTCATCAGGGTCACTTCGGTCATGAGAGTTGTGTCCGGCGATACACCGGCATCTTCCTTTTAGCTATGATCCGGATCAGAGGAAAGCGGCGGGGTGTCTCAGGGCAGGTTCAGGCGCGCAGGCGGGCCTGATAGTTGTGGGCCTGCCAGTCGGCGCGGAACACCCATTGCTCGGCGGGCTGGCGCGCGGCCAGATCGTCGGGGATTTCCACCGAGTCAAAGCCGACACGCCGGGCCATCGCGTATTGGTCGGCGATCACCGGGCCGGTGGCGCGCATCTCGCCGGTGTAGCCCAGCATCCGCAACCGGCGGGCAACGGTAAAGGCGCGGCCATCGCTGAAGGCGGGGAAGGAGATGCGGATCAGCGACAGCGCAGACAGCCAGGGCCCGACCGCCACCGGATCATCGGTGTGGGTCAGGTCCAGCGCGCCCTGATGGGCGGCGATCTGGTCCAGCGTGACGCTGCTGACGGGTGCGGCGGGCGCAAAGCCCGTATCGGTGACGATCACGCTCATGCGGCGGTGTCCTTTGTGATGCGAACCGGCTTGCCATCAATGAAATGGATGCCGCATTCGGTTTTTTCGGTTCCGCGCCAACGGCCTGCGCGCGGGTCTTCACCCGGTTTCACCGGGCTGGTGCAGGGCGCGCAGCCGATGGAGGGATAGCCCTTTGCCACCAGCGGATGCCGTGGCAGGCGGTTGTTGACGATGTATTCCTCAAGATCTTCGCGGCCCCAATGCGCGAGGGGGTTGACCTTGATGCGGGTGTCGCCTTCGGCTTCAAAGAAATCGACCGTGGTGCGGGTGTCGGCCTGATAGCGCTTGCGCCCGGTGATCCAGCCATCGAATTTTGACAGCGCCCGTTCCAGCGGCTCCACCTTGCGCACCGCGCAGCAGGCGTCGGTGTTGAACTGGTGCAGCGTGCCGTCGGGGTCTTCAAAGTTCACCCGCACCGGATTGGCGCGGATGGTGCGCACGTCGCACAGGTGCAGCTTTTCCGCCAGCTCGCGCTGATATTCCAGCGTCTCGGCAAACAGCATCCGGGTGTCGATGAACAAAACCGGAGTTTCCGGGGCGATCACCGAGACCAGATGCAGCAGCACCACCGATTCCGCCCCAAAGGACGACACCAGTGCCACGCGGCCCAGATCCGCATCGCGCAGAGAGTGTTCCAGCACGGCGGTTGCGGAATGGTGCTTGTAGCGCGCGTTCAGCGCCTGCACCCGTTCCGCCACCGGGCCGGTGTGCAGATCACGCGGCATCCTGAGCGCTTTCGTGATCGTAAAGTGCTGCCTTGAACGGGTCCATGCCCAGACGGCGGAAGGTTTCGAGGAACGACTCTTCGGGCGCTGCACGCACCGTCAGATAGGCGCGCACGATGCGTTCCACCGCAGGCACGATCTCGTCATAGGCAAAGCCCGGCCCGGTCTTGTCGCCGATGGCAGCGGTTTCCGACCCGTCGCCGCCAAGGGTGATCTGGTAATTCTCCACCCCCGCCCGGTCCAGCCCCAGAATGCCGATATGGCCGACATGGTGGTGGCCGCAGGCGTTGATGCAGCCCGAGATCTTGATCTTCAGCGGCCCGACCTCATGCTCCAGATCCAGCGCCTTGAAGCGCTCGGCGATCTGGGTGGCGATGGGAATCGAGCGGGCGGTGGCGAGGGCGCAGTAATCCATGCCGGGGCAGGCGATGATGTCCGAAATCAACCCGACATTGGCGGTGGCCAGCCCGACCTGCGCCAAAGCGGCATGCACGGCAGGCAGGTCTGATTTATGCACATGCGGCAGGATCACGTTCTGCTCATGGCTGATGCGCAGATCGCCATGGCCATAGCGCTCGGCCAGATCGGCCATGGCGCGCATCTGATCGGATGACGCATCGCCGGGGGTCTGGCCATGGGCTTTGACGCTGATGGTGACGATGGCATATTGGTCGTTGCGATGCGCGGCCAGGTTGGTGTCAGCCCAGGACCGGAACACCGGATCGGCCTTGTAGAACTGATCATAGGCATCAACCGGCGCATTGCGGAAGGCGGGCGGCGCAAATGCGGCGCGGATGTCGTCCAGCAGCTCCTGATCATGGCCGCCGAACAGCGGGCGCAGCTCGGCAAACCGCTCTTCGATCATGCGGGTGATCTCTTCGCGCCCGGTCTCATGCACGGTGATCTTGATGCGGGCCTTGTACTTGTTGTCGCGCCGTCCCAGCGTGTTGTAGACCGACAGCACCGCCTCGACATACGGCAGCAGATCGGCCACGGGCAGGAACTCCCGCACGGTGTGCGCAATCATCGGCGTGCGGCCCAGACCTCCGCCGACCATCACCTCGAAGCCGGACTCACCTGCAGCGTTCTTCACCATCCGCAACCCGATGTCATGCGCGCGGGTCACGGCGCGGTCATTCGGCGCGCCGGTGATGGCGATCTTGAACTTGCGCGGCAGGAACTGGAACTCCGGATGGTCGGTGGACCATTGCCGCAGCAATTCGGCATAGGGGCGGGGATCTTCGATCTCATCCGCAGCCGCCCCGGCGAAATGGTCAGCGGTCACGTTGCGCACGCAGTTGCCCGAGGTCTGGATCGCGTGCATCTCTACATCAGCCAAAGCCGACAGGATCGCGGGCACGTCGGGCAGTTTGGGCCAGTTGAACTGGATGTTCTGCCGGGTGGTAAAGTGGCCGTAGCCCTTGTCATATGTGTCGGCAATATAGGCCAGCTGGCGCATCTGATGCGGGCTGATGGTGCCGTAAGGGATCGCCACCCGCAGCATATAGGCGTGGAGTTGCAGATAGAGGCCGTTCATCAGGCGCAGCGGGCGGAACTCTTCTTCGGTCAGCGAGCCATCGAGCCGGCGTTCGACCTGTTGGGTGAATTGCGCGACGCGGGCGCGGACGAAGGATTCGTCGAAATCGGAATAGGAATACATCTCAAACCCCCAGATCTGCAGGGAAATCGGCTTGCTTGCCGTGGTCATAGTTTGACGGGCCACGGGTACGGAACGCCTCACGGAAATGCACCGGCTCCGGCCCGTTCGGGCCTGACTTCGCATCGGCCAGATAGGGGCCGACGATCAGCAACTTCTGGCTCGATGCATGCAGCAGGCGCAGTTGCGCATGCGCCTCATCGTCGATCAGCTCCGCCTCATGGTGAAATAGCGACCATTGGTCATCGGCGGTAAGGTAGACCACATCGCCTTCGCGCAGGCGGTTGGCGGTGACGACTTTGGGCGTGAAACGGCGGCTCATGCTTTGGCTTCTTTCAGCTGGGCAAGGGAATGACCGGCCTCACGCGGGGCGAGACCGAAAAGGATGACGGCAGGCCCGTCGCAGTCGGCAATGGCCTCGGGCAGTTGGGCCAATGTGGTGCCGATGATGCGCTGATCGGGGCGGCTGACGTTTTCGACGATGCTGATGGCGGTGCCGGGCGCGGTGCCGTGCATCATCAGCCTGCCTTGGATGAAGCGGGCGGATTTCTTGCCCATATAGATCGCCGCAACCTCACCCGCACGGGCCAGACCGCGCCAGTCCTGTTCGGCAAAGCCCGCCATGTCGTGCCCGGTCAGGATGCGCAGGCTGGCATTGCGCCCGCGCCGGGTCAGGCTTTGACCGATGGTGGCGGCAGCCACGCTGGCCGAGGTCAGGCCGGGCAGGATGCGGAACGCAAGGCCCGCCGCACTCAGCGCGTCCATCTCTTCGTCCAGGCGCCCGAAAATCCCGCAATCGCCGCCCTTGAGCCGCACCACCCGCGCGCCGGTCATCGCCTGCGCGACCAGCGTGGCGTTGATGGTGGCTTGCGGGGTCGAGGGACCAAAGCCGTGCTTGCCGACATCAATCCGGGTCACATGCGGCGGGATCAGCGCCAGAACCTCGTCGCCGACCAGCCGGTCATGGATCACCACCTCGGCCTCTTGCAGCGCCCGCAAGGCCCCCAGTGTCAGATGCTCTGCCGCACCCGGACCAGCACCGGCAAAGGTGACAGCGGGCAGCAAGGGCTGGTGCAACGGGGTCATGGCGGAATCCTGTGGGTTGTCACCGCTCAATATAGGATATTTTCCCTGCTCAAGGCCATGCCCTCTTGCAGATAAGGAAACCTGTTCCGATACTGCGGCAAAGCGGGGCAGGGGTTCCGCAAAACGGGGGAAATGGTGAATGGCGGCCCAACTGGACGAACTGGACCGGAAAATCCTTGGCGAATTGCAGCTGGATGCCAGCCAGTCGCTGGATGAAATCGCCCGCAAGGTGGGGTCGTCAAAGACCCCGGTCTGGAACCGCATCCGCCGGATGCGCGAACAGGGCGTGATCACCCGCCAGACCGCCATTCTGGATGCCGAGGCGCTTGGGCTGGAGGCGTGTTTCTTCGTGCTGATCCGCACATCAGAGCATGAGGCCGAATGGCAGCGCAAATTCCTGAAAACCCTGCGCGAGCGCCCCGAAGTGCTGGAGGCGCACCGGCTGGCGGGCGACATCGACTATATCCTGAAAGTCCGGGTAAAAAACGCCCGCGCCTATGACCAGTTCTATCAGGCGCTGATTTCCGAGGTGAAGATCTACAACGTCACGGCGCTTCTGAGCATGGAAGAGATCAAGTCGACCACCGTCCTGCCGCTGTAAGTCACGCCTTAACCGCGACGGTGCTGAAAAATCCCGCATTGCTGCTTGCCAAATACTCCCGCCGGAGGCTCCGACAGCGCCGCATGTGGCCGGCCTGCCCGTCACGCGCCTCCCTCCCCCCTTGTGGGGGAGGGCTGGGGTGGGGGGGATGGCGCAGACCTCACCGGGTCAGCATCAACCGTTCCAGCCCGTGGAAGTGATACACATCCGCATAACGCGGCACCCCGGCCAGACGCAGGCCGGGAAGGCGGCGGAACAGGATCGGCAGGGCGATCTGCAATTCCAGCCGGGCCAGCGGGGCGCCGACGCAGAAATGCAGGCCCGCGCCAAAGCTCAGGTTGGGTTTGGCGGGACGTCGGGGCAGGAACTGGTCCGGCCGGTCCCAGACCTGCGGGTCGCGGTTGGTGGCCCCCAAGAGCAGTGCCACCTGATCGCCGCGCTGAAAGGTGTGGCCCATCACCTCGACCGTTTCATAGGCGGTGCGGGTAAACATGTGCAGCGCCGGGTCAAAGCGCAGGATCTCTTCCACCGTGCCGGGCACTGTGTCGGGGGACAGGATCTGCGAGACCGTGCCGGTTTGCAGCAGGGTTTTCACGCCATTGCCGATGGTGTGCACCGTGGCCTCATGGCCTGCGTTGAGCAGCAGGATGCAGGTGGTGATCAGCTCGTCGGTCGACAGCCGCTCGCCCTCGCTTTCCGCTGCAATCAACTGGGTGATCAGGTCATCGGCGGGGGCTTTGCGGCGCTCATCGACATAGCCGCGCAGGAAATCGGAAAAGGCGCGGGCGGCGTCGCTGGCGGCCACTTCCATAGCCTGCGTCCGGCGGGCCTGATACATGCCGACCATGGCATTCGACCAGCGGAGCAGTTGCCCCGCCATCGTCTCGGGCACGCCCAGCAGGCGGGCGATGATGATCACCGGCAGCGGTTGGGCAAAGCCGGCGATCAGGTCAAACTCGCCCTCGGGCAGCGTGTCGATCAGGCTGTGGCTCAGGCTCTCGACATCGCCGTGCAGGCTGGCGATCCGGCGCGAGGTAAAGGCGCGCAGCACGAGGCTGCGCAGGCGGGTGTGGCGCGGCGGCTCCAGCTCCAGCATCGAATGCGCCTCGACCGCGTAGAAAGGTGCTGTGTGCGGCGCGATGGGGCGGGCCAGCTCGGGCGGCACCTCGCGGCCAAAGCGGCGGTCGCGAAAGATCGCGTTGGCCGCTGCCGCACTCGGCGTGCAGATCAGGTCATAGTCCTGCCAGTGAAAGAACGGGCCCCCCGCGCGGGCACGTTTGTAAAACGGATAGGGATTCTGGACAAAATCCGGCGCGGTCGGGGATTGGGCAAGGGTCTGCATGGCCAAAGGCTTAGCCCCGGGCGCGGGCCGGGTGCAAGAGGCCTTGTGCCACCATCACCCCCAGCGCCACCAACGCCGCGCCCAGCACCTGATGCCAAAGCCACGGGCCGCCGACGGCAAACAGGATCAGCATCACATAGAACGGTGTGGCGTTGATGTGCAGCGAGGCGAGGCCAATGCCCAGCCGTCCGACCGAGACGATCCACAACAGCTGCGACAGCGCCAGCCCGGCAAAGGCGTAGACCATCAGCGCCCCCGCCTCGGTCGCGCCAAGCGCCGACCAGTCGGGGGCGGGAAGGCCGGACAGGCTGGCCAGACCCGCCAACACTCCCGCGCTCAGCGCGCCACCGCAGAGCGTGATCGTGGTGCGCCCCAGCGGCGACAGGCCGGGAAAGGCGGTGACGGTCAGACGCGAGCCAAAGGTAAAGACGACCACCGAGGCAAGGCACAACAGCGCCCCCAGCAGCGTGCCGCCGCCTGCACTCCCTCCGCCCTCCAGCGCGATCAGCCCGCCCAGCAGGCTCAGCCCCATGCCCAGGATCAGCGCGGGGGTGATCCGGCGGCCATCGAACACCACCTCGATCCCCATGCCGACGATCGGCATCGCGGCGGAAACGATGGCAACCGTCACCGCATCTGACCGCGCCTGCCCGAGGATCAGGCCAAAGGCGCCCAGACAGGTGACCGCGCCGATCAGCAACCCGGTGCCCCAGGCCGCGCCCAGCACCGCGCGCCGCCCGTCGATCAGAAGCCACAGCGGCAAGAGGACCATCGCCGCCAGCCCCATGCGGGCGGTGGTCAGGGTAATGGCGGGCACATGCGGGATCAGCAGATCAGCGGCGGGCAACCCTGCCGCCCAGACCAGCATTGAGGCCGCACAGGCCAGATGGGCCAGCGGCAGCGACGAAGGGGGCAGGAGGGCAGGGGCATGCGTCATGCGCTCAGTGATGCCCCGCCAATCCGGCGCGGGCTTGTCAGCCCGCGACAGACCGGTGGTGCAATCAGGCCGCTGACAGCGCCGCGACGATGGCCCCGAAATCGGCGGCCTTCAGGCTGGCGCCGCCGACCAGTGCGCCATCGACATGTGGCACCGCGAAAATCTCGGCGGCATTCGAGGGCTTGACCGAGCCGCCGTACAGCAGCCGCACGCCCTCCGCCTGCGCGCCGATGCGGGCGGTCAGGCGGGCGCGGATAAAGGCATGCACCTCGGCAATCTCGGCCAGCGTGGGCGTGCGCCCGGTGCCGATGGCCCAGACCGGCTCATAGGCCAGCACCAGCGTGGCAGAGCTGGATTCTTCGGGCACCGAGCCCACCAGTTGGCGGCCGATCACATCCAGCGTGTCGCCCGCATCGCGCTGACTTTCGGTCTCGCCGATGCAGACCACCGCGACCAGACCGGCCACCTGTGCCGCCTTGGCCTTGGCCATGACCTGCGCATCGGTCTCGGCATGGTCGGTGCGGCGTTCGGAATGGCCGACGATCACATGCGTGGCCCCGGCCTCTGCCAGCATGCCCGCCGACAGATCGCCGGTATGCGCGCCGCTGGTATTGGCATGGCAATCCTGCCCGCCGACCAGAAGGGCAGTGCCCTTGGCCAGATCCGCCATCCGCGCCAGCAGTGTGGCGGGCGGGCAGAGCAGCATCTCGCACTCCGGGGAGGGATGCGCGTTCAGCAGCGTCACCACCTCTGACAGGCTGGCGCCCGTGCCATTCATTTTCCAGTTTCCAGCCGCCAGCTTGCGCATGTCGTGTTCTCCCACAGGTCACTCAGTCGCGGCGATCATAGTCGCCGACCTGTGTGACACAAGCGACAAAACCCCTGATGGAGTTGTGCAGACGGGCGGCCCGTTACGCCGCCGATAGCGGCAAGGTCATGTCATACTGATCCAGCCCCGCCGCGAACCCGTCGGGCACGATGCGCGTGGTGACAAAGCCAAAGCGCTGATAGAACGCCGTGCTGTGCTGGCTGGTAGACAGGTGCAGCCGGGTGATGCCGGGGCAGGCCAGCGCCAGATCGATCCGCGCGCGTGTCAGAACCGTGCCGACCCCCTGCCGGTGCAGCCGCCGGTCCACCATGCCCCAGACCATCGTGGCCTGACCCGCCGCAGGGTCAAGCATCAGCCCACCGCAGGCTATGTCTGTGCCATTCTGCGACATCACAAGATAGGGGCGGTCGGAGCGGGGCAGGCTTTGCAGCCAGCTGTCAAAGTCGTGGCGTTCGGACGGCGCGAAATACTGCGGCACATTGCTGTCGAACAGCGCCAAGCAGGCGGGGTGATCTGCGGCTGTATAGGGGCGGGCAATCGGTGGAGTCATGGCGTTTTGATAGCGGGGCTGCTGCGGAATGCCCAGCCTTTGCTGCCTTTCCGTGCCTGACAGCCGGGGCCGGGCCGGGCGGACTCCCGGCCCGGAAAAAATGTAAAAATGTTTTACATCGCATCTTGAACCCGGGGCGGATGATGCGCATCTTGGGTCATGTGAAAGACATTCACATTGAACCGGAGGCACACCAAGTGCCGAACGGGACCGTAGCCGCCGAGATGGAGAGACGCCGATGACCTATTCCTCTGAGACCACCGCCAAAGCGTCCGCGCTCGGCGGCCTGATGGACCGACTGCGCAGTGCCGAAGACTGGATGGATTCCCGGGGCCGGGGGGCGTGGATCGCCGCCATGGTGCTGGGCTTTGTCTTTGTCTGGCCGGTCGGCCTCGCCCTTCTGATCTATATGACCTACGCCAACAAATGGAGCAAAAGCATGTTCAAAGGCAAGTTCTGCGGCAGCCGCCGTGACGCATCCATGGGCCGCCATGGGGCCTGGCGGTCTTCGGGCAACAGCGCTTTTGACGCCTACAAGGCCGATACGCTGCGCCGTCTGGAAGATGAGCAGGGCGCGTTCGAATCCTTCCTGCAGCGTCTGCGTGACGCCAAGGACAAGCAGGAATTCGACTCGTTCATGGAAGACCGCGCCAAGGGGGCTGCCCGTCCGGCCGCCACCACGGAAGACTCGCCGCGCGGCGAATACTGATACCTGACGCACGGCGGCCCCTGACGGGGCCGCTGATGCGCCGGTTTTTCCCGCCTTGTTGATCACGCCCAGTTGTTTCCGGGCCCCTTGTTTCAGGACCACGCCCATGCGTACAGTTTCCCCCATGATGATGTCAGATATGCAGCCCGACCCCGAACGCCACGCCGCTTTTTACGAAGGTGTTTTGCCCAAGCGGCTTCTGGCCTGGCTGATCGACCTGGTGCTGATCGGTCTGGTGACCGCGCTGATCGTGCCGTTCACCGCCTTTACCGCGCTGTTTTTCCTGCCGTTCCTGTTTCTGGTGGTGGGGTTTGTCTATCGCTGGGCCACCTTGACCGGGCGCTCGGCGACCTGGGGCATGCGGCTGATGAACATCGAGTTTCTCGACCGCAACGGTCAGCGTTTTGATGGCGCGACCGCGCTGCTGCACACGCTGGGCTATACGCTGTCGATGGCATTCGTGATGCCGCAGGTGGTGTCGGTGGTCTTGATGCTGACCTCGTCGCGCGGGCAGGGCCTGAGCGATCTGGTTCTGGGCTCGGTGGCGATCAACAGCCCCTCGGCGCGCTGACAGGGTTGTCATCGGCAAGTGATTGCGCGCGCGAAATGCCGTCTTGGCGTCTGGCGCGCGCCTTGCTAACGTGACGCATCCTTTCCCAACCAGTCAGCCATGCGCCACACCCTTCCCATTGCGCCCCAGTTCTATGTGACGGCACCGCAGCCCTGCCCGTATCTTGACGGGCGGATGGAGCGGAAGCTGTTTACTGCGCTGCAGGGCGAACATGCGCAGCGGTTGAATGACACGCTGTCAAAGCAGGGGTTCCGTCGCAGCCAGAACGTGCTGTACCGCCCGTCCTGTTCCGAATGTTCGGCCTGTCTGTCCGCCCGGATCCGGGTGGCCGATTTCCAGCCCAGCCGCACCCAGCGCCGGATCATGCGCCGCGCCGCCCATCTGCGCCGCAATGCCACCAGCCCCTGGGCCACCGAAGACCAGTTCACCCTGTTCCGCCGCTATCTGGATGCCCGCCACGCCGATGGTGGCATGGCCGACATGGATATTTTCGAATTCGCCGCGATGATTGAGGAGACCCCGATCAAGAGCCGGGTGATCGAGTATTCGCGTCCCGCCGGTCCGGGGGAGCGTGGCCACGTGCTGTCTGCGGTCTGCCTGACCGATGTGTTCGACGACGGGCTGTCGATGGTCTACAGCTTTTACGATCCCGATCTGGTGGATCTGTCGCTTGGCACCCACATCATCCTTGACCATATCGCCATCGCGCGGGAGGCGGGGTTGCCTTACGTCTATCTGGGCTATTGGGTGCCCGGCAGCCGCAAGATGGGCTACAAGGCCGGGTTTTCCGCGCTGGAGATTTACAAGGGCGGCGAATGGCAGGATCTGGGCGATCCCGCCGCGCACCGGGCCGAGTTGCATCCGCTGTCGATGGACCCGATTGCCGAACAGGTCGCCCGCATCAACCTGCCCGAAGCCCGCCCGCACCGGGACTGAGCGATGACCATTGGTGCGGTGCTGGCCGCAGTTTCCCTGATCGTGCCCGGGTATGACGCAGGCATCGCGTTTTACTGCGGTGCGCTGGGGTTCCGCCTGACCGAAGACATTGATCAGGGCCGCAAACGCTGGGTCACGGTGGAGCCGCCGGGGGGCGGCGCGCGGCTGGTGCTGGCACAGGCCGATGGCCCGGTGCAACAGGCCGCCATCGGCGCACAGGGCGGCGGCCGGGTCTGGCTGTTCCTGCGCACCGATGATTTTGACCGCGACCATCAGGCGATGCTGCGCGCGGGCGTGGTGTTTGAAGAGCCTCCCCGCGATGAGGTTTACGGCCGGGTGGCGGTCTGGCGCGACCCGTTCGGCAACCGCTGGGATCTGATCGGCCCCCCACTTGCCGACCCCGCTGCTGCGGCTGGCTGACGCGAGTTGGGGAACCCCACTGGACGGGGCGGGCGCGATTTCCTATATAATCTCTCAACAACCCCTGATGAGGCCGGAATGAACAGCGAAGCAAAAGTCGAGGGCACCCCGCTCATCAAGCCATCGAGCACCGATCATCCGTTGTATGACTCGGTGGTCGATGCCTGCCGTACGGTGTTTGACCCGGAAATCCCGGTCAATATCTTTGATCTCGGCCTGATCTACACCATTGAGATTGATCCCGAAAACGCCGTCAACGTGACCATGACGCTGACCGCCCCCGGCTGCCCGGTGGCGGGCGAGATGCCGGGCTGGGTCGCTGATGCGGTGGAACCGCTGGCCGGGGTCAAGCAGGTCGAGGTGCAGATGACCTTTGACCCCCCCTGGGGAATGGAAATGATGAGCGACGAGGCCCGGCTGGAACTGGGCTTTATGTAAGCGTTCCCTCCTTGGTCAACCTTTGAATGCAAGCCATCCGGCTTGCATTTTTCATTTGCAAGCCGTTTGACTTGCGTCTGATGAATGCAACCCATTTGGCTTGCTTTTCCTGAATGCAAGCCGTATGACTTGCGGCATGGCGCAACACTTTGCTGTTCTGACAGGAGATCTGATCGACTCGACACGTGCTTCACGTGCCGAGGTGGACTCCAGCTTGGACCGGATCGCCAAACTCTATGGTGCAGACCATGGGTTTTCCCGATTCAGAGGCGATGGGTGGCAAATTCTTTTGAACCACCCTGGAAAGGGCTTATGGGCAATGGTCAGAATAGCCGCGGAGCTGCGTTCGTCTGGTGGTTTGGAAAGCCGGATTGCACTTGGTCTGGGTCCCGTGACCCATTTCGATCTGGATGATCTTTCTTCGGCAAGTGGCCCGGCTTTTATCGCATCGGGCAGGACGTTGTCTGGAATGCCGAAGCGGGAAAGATTAGGCCTTGCAGGAACAGGTGTGGATATCCTTCATTCCAGACTGGTCATGATGATAGATGAGCGCATGTCAAAATGGTCAATCGAGCA
Organism: Pseudotabrizicola sp. 4114; assembly: GCF_031457365.1. Classification (NCBI taxonomy): domain Bacteria; kingdom Pseudomonadati; phylum Pseudomonadota; class Alphaproteobacteria; order Rhodobacterales; family Paracoccaceae; genus Pseudotabrizicola; species Pseudotabrizicola sp. 4114. The sequence continues at coordinate 381,094 of NZ_JAVDWP010000003.1, forward strand.
GGCGACAGCGGTTGCCATCGCCATGGAGACCTTTCCGATGCGGACACAGGCAGAAATAGCCGACATGCTGGGCATTTCGCGCCAGGCAGTAGCCGCGCGTCATGCATCTTCAGGTTTTTCCCAGATTATCGCGGCAACGTGGGATTTCTTTAAACTGTTCGGGCAAGGGATGAGTTGGGATGGCTGAAACCCTCGCCCTGCTGCTGCTGGCACATGTGCTGGCCGATTTCGTGCTGCAACCGGGCCGCATGGCGCAGGCCAAGGCCGGGGGGCACGTGGGCTGGATGCCGGCACATATCGGGATCGTGGGCGGAGTCACGGCGCTGGTGATGGGCGTGCAGACGCCGCAGGCGGCGGCCGTGGTGGCGGGGCTGAGTCTGGCGCATCTGGCGATTGATGTGGCCAAGGTGGCGACAGGCGCGCGGCTGTCTGCGATCACCGCCTTTCTGGCGGATCAGGCGGCGCATCTGGCCACGCTGGTGCTGGTCGCCTCGCTGGCCCCGCACCTCTGGGCCCAAGGTCTGTGGGCCACCCATACTCCGCTCTGGCTGCCCGCAGCCGCCACGGTGATCGCAGGGGCGGTGCTGGCCACCCGGGCCGGGGGTTTTGCCCTTGGCCTGCTGATGCGGCCCTTTGGCGACATCGGGCTCGACGGCCTGCCCGGCGGCGGCCGGATCATCGGGATGCTGGAGCGCGGGATCATCTTTCTGTTGATCCTCGGCGGCGAGCCGGGCGGCATCGGCTTTCTGATCGCGGCCAAATCGGTGCTGCGCTTTGGCTCGGTCAAAGAGGAGTCGCGGCTGTCGGAATACGTGATCATCGGCACGCTTGCGTCGTTCGGCTGGGCGATGCTGATGGCAATCGGCACGGTGATGCTGCTTTCCGCACTGCCGCCGCTTGGAATTCCTGACCTTTCCCCCTAGATTGGGAAAAGACCAAAGGAGCACCACATGTTTGGCATCCCCGGCAAAGCCGCCGTCACCCTGACCCCGATTGCCGCAAAGCAGATTGCCCGGCTGATGGCGAAAGACGACCGCAAGGGCCTGCGCATCGGCGTCAAGAAAGGCGGCTGTGCGGGTATGGAGTACACCATGGACTATGTGTCCGAGGTGAACCCGCTGGACGAAGTGGTCGAACAGGACGGCGCCCGGGTGATGATCGCGCCGATGGCACAGATGTTCCTGATCGGCACCGAGATCGACTATGAGGTTGATCTGCTGCAGGCCGGCTTCAAATTCCGCAACCCCAACGTGGCCGAGGCCTGCGGCTGCGGCGAGTCGATCAAGTTCAAGGACGCGCCTTCCGCCTGAGCTTGCCTTTAAGAAAATGGAGCGGCTGCGCCGCGTTGTTTTTCAGTCGCCTCTGGCCTGCGGCCAACCGGCTCCGGCCTGCGCTCCGCGCGGGGAGTATTTGGGAAAGCTGCAAATCCGGGTTTCGGCTTTCATCTTGGCAAAAATACTCCGGGGCGCGCGCAGCGCGGGGGCAGAGCCCCATCCACCGCTCGGCCTCGTGCCGCGCGTCAGGAATTGACCCTGCCGCATCCTTGGTCAAAGCTGCGCATATGATGACCGATTTCTCAGCACGGCTGACCCGCTCTCCGCATCCTTATGACCGCAGCTCCGGCGAGGATGTGCGGGCCGCGTTTGCCGATCTGGGACCGGATGTGGCCGGGCTGATGGCCGGGACGGCGGGGTGCAGCCCCTATCTCAAGAGCCTGATGACGCGGGAGGCGGACTGGTTGCGCCCGGCGCTCGCCGGGGGGCCGGAAGCGGCGGTGGCGGCGGAGTTTGACCGCATCGCCGCGCTGTCGCTGGAGGATCTGGGGCCGGGTCTGCGGCAGGCCAAGCGCCGGATCGCGCTGCTGACGGCGCTGTGTGATCTGGGCGGGGTCTGGCCGCTGGAGGCGGTGACGGGTGCCTTGACGGGGCTGGCCGACCGGGCGGTGCATCTGGCGATGGTGCGGCTGGTGGCGGAAGAGATCCGGCGTGGCAAGATCCCCGGGGCCATGCCTGAGGATGCCGACACGGCGGCGGGCATGGTCAGCCTTGCCATGGGCAAGATGGGTGCGGGGGAGCTGAACTATTCGTCCGACATCGACCTGATCTGCCTGTTCGACGAGAGCCGCTATCCGGGCGTGGAGCAGGAGGCGCGGGCGGCGTTCATCCGCGTCACCCGCAAGATGACGGCGCTGTTGTCGGATCTGACCGGCGAGGGCTATGTGTTTCGCACCGATCTGCGCCTGCGCCCTGATGCGAGCGTCACCCCGGTTTGCCTGTCGATGGCGGCAGCGGAGAGTTATTACGAAAGCGTGGGCCGGACCTGGGAGCGGGCGGCCTATATCAAGGCGCGGCCCTGTGGCGGCGATCTGGCGGCGGGGGAGCGGTTTCTGAAAACCCTCACCCCCTTTGTCTGGCGCAAGCATCTGGATTTCGCCGCGATTCAGGACGCCCATGACATGCGGCTGCGGATCCGCGAGCATCGCGGGCTGAACGGCCGGGTCACGGTTGAAGGCCACAACATGAAGCTCGGGCAGGGCGGCATCCGCGAGATCGAGTTCTTCACCCAGACCCGCCAGCTGATCGCGGGCGGGCGCGACCCCGATTTGCGCGACCGGACCACGGTGGGCGGGCTTGCGGTGCTGGCGCAAAAGGGCTGGGTGCCACCGGATGTGGCGGCGGAGCTGTCCACTCTGTACCGCGCGCACCGCGAGCTGGAGCACCGGCTGCAGATGGTGGGCGATGCCCAGACCCATGACATGCCGGTCACGGCAGAGGGGGTGGCGCGGATCGCGGCGTTTTGCGGGCAGGACGAAGCCGCGTTCCGCGCCGGGCTGCTGGAGCGGATTGCGCGGGTGGATACCCTGACCGATGCGTTCTTTGCCCCCGGTGAGGCCGAGACCGGGCCCGAGCTGTCAGAGGCGGCGGGCAAGATCGTGGGGGCATGGATTCACTATCCCGCGCTGCGGTCGGAGCGGGCGCAGGCGATTTTCCGGCGGCTGCGGCCGCAGCTTCTCAAGCAGCTGCACCGCGCCGCCAATCCGGATGAGGCGCTGCGCGCTCTGGATGGTTTTCTGGCCGGTCTGCCGGCGGGGGTGCAGATCTTTTCGCTGTTCGATTCCAACCCGACGCTGATTGAGCTGATCATCGACATCGCCGGCACCTCGCCGTCGCTGGCGCGACATCTGTCGCGCAATGCGGGCGTGCTGGATGCGGTGATCGGCGGCAGTTTCTGGACTGCCTGGCCGGGGACGGCGGCGCTGCGCGCCGATCTGGCGCAAGTGCTGGAGGCGGTGCCGGATTATGAGAAAAAGCTCGATACCGCCCGGCGCTGGATGAAGGAATGGCATTTCCGGGTCGGTGTGCACCATCTGCGCGGCCTCAAGGATGCGTTCGAGGCGGGTAAGGCTTACGCCGATCTGGCCGATGCGGTGGTGGGTGCGCTCTGGCCGGTGGTGACAGCCGAGTTTGCCCGCAGGCACGGGCCGATGCCCGGGCGGGGGGCGGTGCTGATCGGCATGGGCTCGATGGGGGCGCAGCGGCTGAACGCGGGGTCGGATCTGGACCTGATCATGATCTATGATGCGGCGGGGGTGGAGGAGTCCTCCGGGCCGAAACCGCTTGCCACGCGGCCCTATTATGCGCGGCTGACGCAAGGCATGGTGACGGCGCTGACCGCGCAGATGCCGGAAGGGCGGCTCTATGAGGTCGATATGCGGCTGCGGCCGTCGGGGCGGCAGGGGCCGGTGGCGACGGGCTGGCAGAGTTTCACCGGCTATCAGGAGGATGAGGCCTGGACCTGGGAGCATCTGGCGCTGACCCGCGCGCGGGTGCTGGCGGGGGATGCGGGGCTGGCGGCGGAGGTGGAGGCGTTTCGCCGCGACCTGCTGGCGCGCAAGGGCAAGGGCGATACGGTGCGCGCCGACGTGGCCGCCATGCGCGAGCGGTTGCAGGCGGCCAAGCCGGCCAAGGGCAGCTGGGAGGCCAAGAATGGCGCCGGGCGGCTGATGGATGTGGAGCTCTGCGCGCAGATGCTGGCGCTGATCGGCGGCAGCCCGGCGCGCGGGGTGGAGCGGCAGATTGGGGCGGGAGAAGCGGCTGGGGTGTCGCAACCGGATCAGACGGCGCTCCTGGATGCCTACAGGTTGCTCTGGCGGCTGCAATGCGGCACCCGGCTTTTGACCGAGGGGCCGCTGGTGATGGATGAGCTTGGGATCGGCGGGCGGGCGTTCCTGCTGCGCGAGACCGGCGAGGCCAGCGCCGAGGCGCTGACGGCGCGGCTGGAGACGGTGACGGCGCTTGCGGACCGGGTGATCTCGGGGCTGATGGAGGCATGATTGGGGAGGCGTGTGATGCGGATGGATGAGGCGGACCCCAAGGGTCTGGTGCGGGAGAGCTACCGGATCGAGGGGATCAGCGGGCCGGAATGCCGGTCGATCTTCATCGACTGGGCGCTGAGCCTGCAGCCGGGGGTGGAGGTCGACGAGGCGTTGCGGGCGGTGCTGGCCGAATATGCGCTGGCCGCCCCGGAGCATCCGATGAGTGCGGTGCTGACCGAGGCGCTGGTCGCGCCGGAGCCGCCCCGCCGCAAGGGCGGCCGCGCGGCACGGCTGGGGGTGTGACCATGGCTTCCCCCTGTGTTACAGGGGAAGGAAGTGTGTGTTATCAGGGGGTTGTCTGTGTGGAGTTAAGGGGTTGTTAAGGTTTGGGGATGGGGTACGGGAAGATTCGGGGCGTTGAGGGGTCGACCGCAGAGGGAGATAGTAAAGCTGGTGATTTGAGGGTGCTTTGAGCCCATTGCGGTCATTGCTTGGTGCTGCCATCGCTCCTCTACCACGTTACAGCAGCTTTCTCCTCTGGCGATCAAAGGTCTTGATGATAACTTTAGCATTCGTTTCCGGGGCATTGGCGCTACTCCTTGCGCCTGGCCCCACCAACACCCTTATGGGATTGGCAGGTGCTCAAGGAGGGCTTTCCCGAGTTATCCGGCTTATCCCTGCAGAACTGGCGGGATATGCCACGGCGATCCTGCCGCTATCATTTCTGGGAGCGGCCCTTCTTCAGGCAATTCCGGGCTTTGGACTGGTCCTCAAAGGTGCAGCCGCGATCTGGATCGCTGTTCTTGCCATCAAGCTATGGAGGTCGTTATCCACGGGCGGGAAGGGTAAGGAGATCAGCGCGCGGCGGGTCTTCATCACAACATGCCTGAACCCAAAGGCACTTGTCTTCAGCCTTGTCCTGCTTCCTTCCCCCCAAACCGAAGGCTTTGTGCCGCATCTTGCTTTGTTTGCTGTGATGGTGATCGGTGTCGCTCTGGTATGGGGCGGCCTCGGCGTGATGACGCAGATATCGGCTGCTGGGACCAAAAGGCTGATGATCCTTCAACGCGTAGCGTCGGCATGGCTGATGTTTGTGTCAGTCTCACTCCTGGTTAACATCAGTCTGGGCTGACCGTCTGCTTCGTCCGCAATGCTGACATTCGATGCCAGCCATTCGTCAAAACGGTGGGCTGGTCGGTGACTGGGCGCGGTGCCGGTGGCTGACACCCGCATAAGCCCCTGCGCCTGTCGCTCTGCGTCAGACAGGTGTTTATTCGCAGCGCCATGGCGCCGATGCCGGAACCGCTTTTCCCCAGCCACGTTGATCTTTCACCCCACGGAGTATTCCCCCAAGTGACCCAACCCCAGATGCTTCTGTTTGCGCTGTTTGCGGCCATTGTCGGGCTGATGATCTGGGGGCGGTTGCGGCATGATATTGTGGCCTTTGCCGGGGTGATTGTCGGCACTCTGCTGGGGTTGGTGCCGATGGAGGAGACGTTTTCGGGCTTTGCGCATCCGGCGGTGATCACGGTGGCTTTGGTGCTGGTAGTCTCGGCGGGGTTGATCCGGACCGGGGCGATCAATGCGCTGGCGCGGGTGCTGTCTGATCCCGCGCTGCCGGTGTCCCTGCATGTGCTGCGGTTGGGCGCGGTGGGGGCGCTGTTGTCGGCGGTGATGAACAATGTGACCGCTTTGGCGCTGCTGATGCCGGTGGATGTGGCGACCGCGCGCAAGGCGGGGCGCGGGGCGGGGCTGACGCTGATGGCGCTGGCCTTTGCCACCATTCTGGGGGGCATGCTGACGCTGATCGGGACACCGCCCAACCTGATCGTGTCGAGCTTCCGGCGCGAAGCGCTGGGGGAGCCGTTCGGGTTTTTCGACTTTGCCTATGCGGGCGGGATCGTGGCGGTGGCGGGGCTGCTGTTCGTGGCCTTTGTCGGCTGGCGGTTGGTGCCGCAGCGCGACGACGGGCCGGTGGCCGAGGATGCCGAGGCGCGGATGCGCGATTATGTGACCGAGCTGGTGGTGCCCGAGGAGTCGGGCAGCATCGGCGAGACCAAGGCAGAGCTGCTTGCCGCTTGCGAAAAGCTGGGGGCAAGTCTGATCGCGGTGAAGCGGCGGGGGCGGCGGGTCTATGGCGCGCCGGGCGGTATCGTGCTGGAAGTGGGGGATATTCTGCTGATCGAGGCATCGCCCACGCTGCTGGAAGAGGTGCGGGTAGAGCTGAAGCTGGCCTATCCCGACGGGCTGGCGGCGGATGCGCCCCGGATCTCGCTGGCGGGCGAGGTGATGGCAGAGTTCGTGGTCACCAATACCTCGCGCATTGTCGGGCGCACGGCGCGGCAGGCGCGGCTGGCGGTGGATCACGACTCGGTGCTGCTGGGGATTTTCCGGCGCGACCGGACCTTGCACGACAATCTGCGCGACACGCGGATATTGGCAGGGGATATTCTGCTGGTGCTGATCCCCGAGACCCAGGCCGAGGCGATTGCCGATGCGCTGCGCCTGCTGCCGCTGAGCCGGCGCGAGTCGGTGACGATGGAGCGGCGCGCGGTGGCGGCGGTGGTGATGTTTGCGCTGGCGATTGCGGCGGTCAGTCTGGGGCTGGTCACGATGCCGGTGGCCTTGGGCGCGGTGGTGATCGGCTATGTGCTGGCGCGGGTGCTGGGGGTGGAGGATCTGTACGAACATATCGACTGGCCGGTGATCGTGCTGCTGGCCTCGCTGATCCCGCTGGGGGTGGCGATGGATACCACGGGGGCCTCGGGTCTGGTGGCCGAGGCCTTGGCAACAGCGACGGCGGGGCTGCCCGCGTGGGTCGGGTTGTTGGTGCTGATGGTTTCGACAATGTTCATCTCGGACGTGCTGAACAACAATGCGACCGCCATTCTGGCGGTGCCGGTGGGCATCCGGCTGGCCGAGACGACGGGGACCAACCCGGACTCCTACCTGATGGCGGTGGCGATTGCGGCGTCTTGCGCGTTTCTGACGCCGATCGGGCATCAGAACAACACCATCGTGCTGGGGCCGGGGTCGTACCGGTTTTCGGACTACTGGCGGATGGGATTGCCGCTGGAGGTGATCGTGACGGTGGTAGGGGTGCCTGCGATCCTGCTCTTCTGGCCGCTGTAGAGGGGGCCGGGGCTGCGCGCGTGTGTGGCGGGTGCTGTCGGGCAGAAATCTGGGGTCGGGTGCAGATTTCCATGAAACCGTTCAGGGGTTTGCGGCGTTGTGGTGCAGATGTCCGAACGGACCGGTGCGCTCTGCCCGCACTCGTGCCCCTTTCCCCCTTTTTGCCCGGAGTTCCGCAAAATGGCCGATCATGTGTCTGATGTGACTGATCCTGTTCTGGCGACCAAAGGTGCGCCTGTCGCCATCCTGCTGGCCGGGGGGCGCGGGTCGCGGCTGTATGAGCTGACCGACCGGACCTGCAAACCGGCGCTGCCGTTTGTGCGGCGGCGGCGGATTGTGGATTTTACCATGGAAAACATCGTGCAGTCAGGGTTGAGCCGGGTGATCGTGGCCAGCCAGTACCGGCCCGAGACGCTGGAGGCGCATCTGGATACGGCCTGGTCGGGGCGGATCGGGGCATCGGGGATGATCCTGCGGCGGGGCGCGGATGGCGCAGATCTGACGGCGGCCCAACCGGGTTATCTGGGCACCGCAGATGCGGTCTGGAAGAACGCGGCGCAGATTGATGCGCTCGGGGCGCGTGAGGTGCTGATCCTGTCGGCGGATCATGTCTATGAGATGGATTACCGGCCGCTGATCGCGGCGCATCGTGCCTCGGACGCCAGGATCACGCTCGCTGCCAAGGTGGTGGACCGGTATGAGGCGCGCGGCTTTGGCGTGATCACGGCCAGCGGCACCGGGATGGTGACGGATTTCGTGGAAAAGCCCGATATTCCGCCGACCCTGCCGGGCGATACCGAGCATGCTTTGGCCAGCATGGGGATCTATATCTGTGACTGGCACTGGCTGCGGCAGATCCTGGCCGAGGATGCAACGACAGAGGGCAGCAGCCATGACTTCGGCCATGACATCATGCCCCGCGCGGTGCTCGCCGGTGAGGCGCATGTCTGGAACTGGGAGGCGGCAGCCGGGCGTCCGGTGTTCTGGCGCGATGTCGGCACGCTGGATGCGCTGCGCGAGACCTGGTTGCAGTTTGAAACCGGCGATGCCCCCTGCGCTTTGCCTGCGCCCGACCTGGGCGATGTGGCTCCGGCGCTGTCGCGGTTTGGCATGTCAACCTCGATCGGGGGATTGCGGCTGTTTGCGCCGCTGCGCAGCCGGATCGGGCATCCGGGCTGGGGGATGATGGAGGCGTCGGTGCTGATGGAGGGCGCGCGGCTGTCGCCGGGCTGCAGGTTGACCCGGGCGCTGATCGCGCCGGGGGTGACGCTGCCCGAAGGTCTGGTGGTGGGCGAAGACCCGGCGGAAGACCGGCGCTGGTTCCGGGTGACCGCGGGCGGCACGACGCTGGTGACCACGCAGATGCTGTCGCGCCGGGCCGCGCGGATGCCGCGCAGCCATCGCGGCATTGGCCGGCCGCTGTTTCAGCAGGCGGTGTCGTGATGCTGAAGGTGGCCCCGAAGGGGTTGGCATTTGACCGCAGTTCGGCCCGGCCTTCGGTGCTGGGCGCGGAATATGATGGCAGTGGCGTGAATTTCGCGCTGTTTTCCGATCATGCCGAGCGGGTGGAGCTGTGCCTGTTCGACGAGGACGGCGCGACCGAGACCGCCCGGCTGGATCTGCCCGAGATGGAGGGCGGGATCTGGCATGGCTATCTGCCCGGTCTGGCACCGGGGCAGGCTTACGGCTACCGTGTGCATGGGGCCTATGCGCCGGAACAGGGGCACCGGTTCAACCCCAACAAGCTGCTGCTGGACCCTTATGCGCGGCAGCTGACCGGGGCGCTGGACTGGGATGACAGCCTGTTCGGCTATGAGATCGGCACCGATGATCTGAGCTTTGATGACCGGGATTCAGCGGCGTACATGCCGAAAGCGCTGGTGGTGGACCCGGCCTATGACTGGTCGGCGGACCGCGCGCTTCTGCGCCCGTGGGAAGAGACGGTGATCTATGAGGCGCATGTCAAAGGGCTGACCATGCGGCATGACGGCGTGGTGCAGGCCGATCGTGGCACCTTTGCCGGTCTGGCATCGCGCCCGGTTCTGGACCATCTGAAAGCGCTCGGGATCACGGCGGTGGAGCTGTTGCCGGTGCAGAGCTTTGTGCAGGACCGGCATCTGCTGGAGCAGGGGCTGTCGAATTACTGGGGCTATAACACCCTGTCGTTCTTTGCGCCCAATGCGCCTTACCTCAAAACCGGGCAGTTGTCGGAAATCAAGGATGCGATCCGGCGGTTTCATGAGGCGGGCATCGAGGTGTTGCTGGATGTGGTCTATAACCACACCGCCGAGGGCAATGAGAGGGGGCCGACCCTGTCGTTCCGGGGAATCGACAACGCGTCCTATTACCTGCTGTCGCCGGAAAATCCGCGCCACAGCTTTGACACCACCGGCTGCGGCAATACGCTGAACGTGGCGCATCCGATGGTGCTGCGCATGGTGCTCGACAGCCTGCGTTATTGGGTGCAGGTGATGCATGTGGATGGGTTCCGCTTTGACCTTGCCTCGACGCTGGGACGCGAGAGTGCGGGGTTCGAGCGCGAAAGCGCGTTTTTCAATGCAATCCGGCAAGACCCGGTGCTGGCCCATGTCAAGCTGATCGCCGAGCCTTGGGATATTGGCGAGGGCGGCTATCAGGTCGGCGGCTTTCCGTGGCCGTTCCGCGAATGGAACGACAAGGCGCGCGACGATCTGCGCGCCTTCTGGCGGCGCGATGGCGGCGTGCGCGGGTCGGTGGCGGAGCGGCTGCTGGGTTCGCCGGTGCAGTTCCACCATTCGCGGCGGCCTGCGACCACCTCGGTCAACTTTCTGGCGGCGCATGACGGGTTCACGCTGTGGGACTGTCTGTCCTATGACCACAAGCACAACGAGGCCAATGGCGAAGACAATGCCGATGGCCATGACAACAACCTGTCGCACAACATGGGGGCCGAAGGGCCGACTGACGATGCCGGCATTCTGCATGGCCGGACGCGCCGGGCGCGGGCGATGCTGGCGTCTCTGCTGATGTCGCAGGGCGTGCCGATGATTTTGGCGGGTGATGAGATGGGAAACAGCCAGCACGGCAACAACAACGCCTATTGTCAGGATAATGAGCTGGCCTGGATCGACTGGCCAGAGGCCGATGCGGGGCTGATCCGCGCGACGGCGCAGATGATCGCGCTGCGGCAACAGCTGGGTCTGGCCAACCGGCGCTTTGCCGCCGGGGCGGGCGATGGCGACGGCGTGGCGGATGAGGCGGTCTGGCTGCATGCCGACGGCCGCGAGATGGGTGAGGACGACTGGGATCAGGAGGGGCCGCTCGGCCTGCTGCTGCGCCGGCCTGCGCGCGACGATGTGCTGGTGATCCTGAACGCCGGCGATGATGCCGGGTTTGTGCTGCCCGAGGGGGCATGGCTGCGGCGGCTTTGCAGCGCGGACGAGGGCGAGACCGGGCCGGAGGTGATGCAGGGCCAGATCACGGCTGCGGGTCAGGCGGTGCTGGTGCTAAGCGAAAGCGCGGATGGATGGAGGAACTTTTCGGGGCAGGGCGGCGTTGACACAGCAGAGGCCGCTTTCGCGGCCGCGTGACCCCCGGATCCCCCCGGAGCCTTTCATCAAAGGAGTTTCCATGCTGACCCCGACCACAGCTGCGATGATGCTTGACACCGAAACGGGCGAGTCGCCCGAGGCGGCCCCGGATGCCGCTGACGCGCTGCTGGCGCTGCAACGCCGGACGGCGGATGCGCTGGCGGGCTATGTGACGATGGTGGACAAGGCCGAACCGGCGTTCCGCCCGGTGGCAGAGCGCTACCGCGCGATCCACGACCGCCACAATGCCGCACTGACCGCGATGCTGATCCGCCAGGGTGTGGAGCCGGATGCGGATGGCAGTTTCATGGGCACCGTGAACAAGGCAGTGGTATCGCTGCGCGCACTGTTCGATGACATCGACTCCGATGTGATGGACAGTATCCGCAACGGCGAAAACTATGTGCTGGAGGCGTTTGACGATGCCATCGGCTCTGCCGGCATGCCGCCCGCCGATGTGACCCTGCTGCGCGACATGCGCGACGAGCTGGTGGTGCTGCTGCAGGACACGCGTCATCTGGACTGACCGCGATCAGGACAAATGACAGAACCGCCGGGGCAGGGAATGGCCCCGGCGGTTTGCTGTTCTGGGTGCCGGAGCGCGCCGCGCGGGAGTATTTTTGCCAAGTTGAAAGGCGGGGTGCCCTAACCGCGCAGGGCGCGGGCCTCGGCGGCGAGTTTGGTGATCGCGGCCCAGTCGCCGCGCTCCATCGCGTCTTTTGGCGCGACCCAGGAGCCGCCGACGCAGAGGATGTTTTTCAGCGACAGATAATCAAGGGCATTTTTCAGGCTGATGCCGCCGGTCGGGCAGAAGCTGACCTGCGGGATCGGCGAGCCGATGGATTTGAGGAAGGCCGCACCGCCCGATTGTTCGGCGGGGAAGAATTTCTGCACCGTGTAGCCCTTTTCCAGCAGGCGCATCACCTCGGACGCGGTGACGGCACCGGGCAAGAGCGGCAGCTCATATTCGGCGCAGGCGTCAAGCAGGGCGTCGGTGGCGCCGGGCGAGACGCCGAAGGTGGCCCCGGCGGCCTTGGCGGCCTTGACATCGGCGCGGGTCAGCAGGGTGCCTGCGCCCACCACACCGCCCGGAACCTCGGCCATGGCGCGGATGGCATCCAAAGCGCAGGGCGTGCGCAGGGTGACTTCCAGTGCGGGCAGGCCGCCGGCAACAAGGGCTTGCGCCAGGGGTTTGGCATGGGCCAGATCGTCGATCACCAGCACGGGGACAACGGGGGCCAGGCGGCAGACTTCGAGCGCGCGGGCGGATTGTTCGGAGGGGGTCATGGAAATCGTCCTTTGGGCGGAGGGGAGGCTGTGGGGGAGGGAGCCTCCGGCGGGAGTATTTTTGCCAAGATGAAGGGCAAAGGTCCAGAGATGGTTTTGCGCGCGGCGGGAGGGCGCGCCGCGCGGAGGGGGGCGGTTGGTGTTCCGGTCAGATCACCACGCCCGCGCCGGTATCTGAGGTGCCGACGGTCTGGCGGAAGACGTTGAACAGTTCGCGCCCGATGCCATGGCTGTTGGCCGAAAGATCAGCGGTGATGGCGGGGCGCGCGTCAAAATCATCGGCCAGCACGGTGAGGGTGCCTGCAACCGCATCGAGCCGGATCACGTCGCCGTCGCGCAGGCGGGCGAGGGGGCCGCCCTTGGCCGCCTCGGGGGAGACGTGGATGGCGGCGGGCACTTTGCCGGAGGCCCCCGACATGCGGCCATCGGTGACGAGGGCCACCTTCAACCCGCGATCCTGCAGGATCATCAGGGTGGGGGTGAGCGAGTGCAGCTCTGGCATGCCATTGGCGCTGGGGCCCTGAAAGCGCACGACAACGATGGTGTCAGAGGTGAACTCACCGGCCTTGAACGCGGCTTTGACCGCATCTTGCGTGTGGAAGATCCGGGCCGGGGCTTCGACAATGTGCCGCTCTGGCGCGACGGCAGAGACCTTGATCACGCCGCGGCCCAGATTGCCGGAGAGTTGTTTCAGCCCGCCGGTGATGGCGAAGGGGTCGGCGGCGGGGCGCACGATTTTCTCGTTGAGGCTGTCGCGCGGGCCATCCTGCCAGCCGAGCTTGCCATCCTTGAGCGTGGGTTCCTGACGGTAGGCGTTGAGACCTTCGCCGGAAATGGTCTTGGCGTCTTCGTGCAGCAGCCCCGCATCCAGCAGCTGGTTGATCAGGAATTGCAAACCCCCGGCGGCGTGGAAATGGTTCACGTCGGCCAGACCGTTGGGGTAGACCTTGGCCATCAAGGGCACCACATCGGACAGATCGGCAAAATCCTGCAGATCGAGGATCACGCCGGAGGCGCGGGCCATGGCGGGCAGGTGCAGCACCAGGTTGGTCGAGCCGCCGGTCGCCATCAACCCGACGAGGCCGTTGACATAGGCGCGTTCATCCAGGATCTCGCCCGCCGGGCGGAAATCATTGCCAAGGGCGGTGATCTGCGCGGCGCGTTCCACCGCTGCCGTGGTCAACGCGTCGCGCAGGGGCGTGCCGGGGTTGACGAAGCTGGAGCCGGGCAGGTGCAGGCCCATGAATTCCATCAGCATCTGGTTGGTGTTGGCAGTGCCGTAAAAGGTGCAGGTGCCGGCGCCATGGTAGCTGGCCATTTCCGCCGCCATCAGCTCGTCGCGCGAGGCCTTGCCTTCGGCATAGGCGTTGCGGACGGCGGATTTCTGATCGTTGGGGATGCCGGAGGTCATCGGCCCGGCGGGGACGAACACCGCCGGGATATGGCCGAAGCTGGCGGCGGCGATGATCAGACCTGGCACGATCTTGTCGCAGACGCCGAGGTAGAGGGCGGAGTCGAAGGTGTTGTGCGACAGCGCGACCCCGGCCGCGAGGGCGATCACATCGCGGGAGAACAGCGACAGCTCCATCCCGGGCTGGCCTTGGGTCACGCCGTCACACATGGCGGGCACGCCGCCCGCCACCTGCGCGGTGGCCCCGGCGGCGCGGGCGGCGGTGCGGATCAGGTCGGGGTAACGTTCGAACGGCTGGTGGGCCGAAAGCATGTCATTATAGGCGGTGACGATGCCGATATTGGGGGCGCGGGTGGTGGCGAGGGTGGATTTGTCCTCTTCCATCGCGGCATAGGCATGGGCCTGATTGCCGCAGGTCAGGTGGCTGCGCGCGGGGCCAGCGGCCACCGCAGCGGCCATCTGGCGCAGATAATCGCCCCGGCGGCCATGGCTGCGTTCGCGGATGCGATCAGTGACGCGGGCGATGGTGGGGTGCAGGGTCATGGCGGGCCTTTGGGGTTGTGGCTTGCGATGGGGGGAGTGTAGCAGATTTTGTTAGCGCTAACAAGGGTTGGGGTGGGCAAACGAACGGTGTATGTTCAGGCTTGCAGGATCGGGCCGGAAGGGCAATCCGGCCGATGTTGCCGGGAACAGAGACGCTTCAATACGGCGCTCTGGCAGACGGAGAACCTTATGAACATTCTGGTTCGGCGTGGCACACGAGGGGATGCACCTGCGGCGGTAGAGACCTTGCGCCGATCTATTTCGGACTTGTGCGAGATTGATTATCAGGACGATCCGCACAGGCTCGCACAGTGGCTGCGCAACAAGACAGAAGCCTCTTGGATGGCGTGGATTGATCGTGACGACGCGACCGTGCTGGTGGCAGACAGGGCCGGTAAACTTGCCAGTGTGGGGATGGTGGACCATCTTGGAAACATCCTTCTGAACTGCGTTCACCCGGAGGCACGGTTTTGCGGTGTCAGCAAGGCGATGCTCGCGTCGCTTGAGGATGTCGCGCGGGGGCATCATGCCGAACGATGCCGGCTTGAAACCACCAGAACGGCCCGCGCGTTTTACGAGCGGTGTGGGTATGTGCCGCTAAAGGGCAGCACAGCCCACCTGTCGAAGTCGCTTTAGCGCGTGTTCGCAATGGGCGCTTTTGCCCCCCCGGCCACCACAATACCCCGCTTTTGCACGCATTCGCGCGCAATCGTGCCATGTTTGGCCGGTAATCCTGTCAGGGCAAGGGGAAAGACCTCCCCCGGAGGATGTGGTGATGAAGACGTTTGTTTTTCCTATGTTGGCCGTGGTGATGGGTCTGTCTGCCTGTGCGGGTGGCGGGCCGGATGTGATGCGGTCGGACCGGACGCAGATGACGCTGGCGACGCAGGGGCCAGGTGCGGCGGTGGAGCCCGTGCGGCAGGTGCTGGCGGCGCAATATGATGTGGAAGACATCCGCATCTCGGTGCCCAGCAAGCTGAAGGTCTCGGAAGCCAACATGTTCTATCCGGTGGCAGACATTGTCTGGCGCGGCGAGCCGATGGGCAACCGTCATGCGCAAGTTATGTCGATCTTCAAGGAAGCGATGGACCGGGGGACGCATACGATGACCACGGGCCGCAAGGTGCTGGTGGATATCGAGGTGGAGCGGTTCCATTCGGTGACGGAAAAGACCCGCTACACGGTGGGCGGCACCCATTCGATGCGGTTCACGCTGACGGTGCGGGATGCGGCCACGGGTATGGTGATTGACGGGCCGCGTCTGGTGGCGGCGGATGCCAAGGCGGCCGGCGGGGCGCAGGCGGTGGCCGAGGAACAGATGGGCCGCACCCAGCGGGTGGTGGTCGTCGAGCGGCTGGCCAGTGCGATCCGGTCAGAGCTGTCGGCGCGGGTGACAGACCCGATGCTGATCAGCCGGGCGCTGTCGCAGCCGAGTGATGTGACCCTGCGCTGAGGGGCATTTCCCAAAGGATCAAGTTCGGGTAAAGGGAGGGGATGATGACCCCTCCCTTTGCGCATGACGCCCCCGACTCCGCTTTTGATGATGCTCCCCGTGCGATGCCGGTGGTGCGGTTGAAACCCAAGGCCGAGGCGCGGGCGATCCGCCATGGCTTCCCTTGGGTCTATAGTGACGAGCTGGTCACCGACCGGCGCACCCAAGGGCTGACCCCCGGCACGCTGGCGGTGCTGGAGGATGGCGAGCGCCGGGCGCTGGGGCTGGTGACGGTCAACCCGAAATCAAAGATCATCTGCCGGATGCTGGATCGTGACCCGGAAGCGGTGATTGATCAGGCCTGGTTCGAGACGCGGATTGCGCGGGCCGAAGCGATGCGGACGCGGTTGTTTGACGCGCCGTTCTACCGGCTGGTGCATGCCGAGGCCGATGGCTTGCCCGGCGTGGTGATCGACCGGTTCGGCGATGTCGCGGTGGTGCAGCCGAACGCGGCCTGGGCCGAGGCGCATCTGGAGATGCTCGTGGCCGCTTTGGTGGCGGTGACCGGGGTGAGTTCCGTGGTCAAGAACGGCGCGGGCCGCTCGCGGGTGCTGGAAGGGCTAACCGAAGAGGTTGCGGTCGTGCGCGGCGCGGTGGACGGGCCGGTGACGGTGCCGATGAACGGCGCGCTCTATATGGCCGACCTGTTGGGCGGGCAGAAGACCGGGTTGTTTTATGACCAGCGGCCCAACCATGCCTTTACGGCACGACTGGCGCAGGGCGCGCGGGTGCTGGATCTGTTTTCCCATGTCGGCGGCTTCGGGCTGGCCTGTCTGGCCGCCGGGGCGGAAAGCGCTTTGGCGGTTGATGGCTCTGCACCTGCGCTGGCCTTGGCGTCGCAGGGTGCGGCGGCGATGGGGGTCGAGGCCCGCTTTGCCACGCGTCAGGGCGATGCCTTTGACGTGCTGGAGGCTTTGGGGACCGAAGGTGCGCAGTTTGATCTGGTGATCTGTGATCCGCCGGCCTTTGCCCCCGCCAAACCGGCGCTGGAGGCGGGATTGCGCGCCTATGAGCGGGTGGCGCGGCTGGCGGCCCCGCTTGTCGCACCGGGCGGTTATCTGGTGCTGTGCTCGTGTTCGCATGCGGCTGACCTGTCGTCGTTCCGCAATGCGTCGGGGCGTGGGATCGGGCGCGGTGGGCGGCGAGCTCAGCTGATCCACACCGGCTTTGCCGGGCCGGATCACCCGATGCTGCCGCAACTGGCGGAATCGGGGTATCTGAAGGCGCTGACCTTCCGGCTGGATGGCTGATGCTGGGGCACTCTTGCCTTGATTGCGGGCCGTCATCGCTTGGCGGGGGTGGCGGGGTGAACCCCGCCCTACACCTTCCGGCGAAGACTGCGCGTACCCGATGAGGGCAGTTCTGGATGCCTGCGTGCTGTATCCCACGGTATTGCGTGAGATCCTGATGGGCTGTGCAGCGGCGGGGCTGTATACACCGCTGTTTTCCGAGCGGATCCTGCGCGAATGGGTGCGGGCGACGGCCAAGCTGGGGGCGGTGCAGCAAGACATTGCCACCGGCGAGGCGGCGCTCTTGCGCACGCAATTTCCGGGGGCTGTGCTGCGGGAATACAGTAACATCGAGGCGCGACTGTTGTTGCCTGACCCCGATGATGTGCATGTGCTGGCGGTCGCCATCGGCGGCTCTGCCGATTGCATCGTGACCTTCAACGCTATGGATTTCCCCCGTCATCTGCTGGCCGAAGAAGGGGTGGAGCGGCGCGATCCGGACGGGTTCCTGTGCGAGCTGTGGTCGCACGCCCCGGATACCGTGGCGGAGGTGGTGAACCGGGTTCACGCAACTGCCTGCCGGTTGTCGGGTGAAACGTTCAGCCGCAAGTCCCTGTTGAAACGGGCGCGGCTGAACCGGCTGGCCAAGGCCCTGGACGCGGCAGAAGGATAACCCACTGCCGCGTCCATTTGCGCGGATCAGTTGGCGGGGGGCGCAGTCGGCTCGGGAACCGGATCGACGGCGGGAAGGTCGTCTGCGGTCTGCGGGTCCACGTTCTGCGCCGGAACGCCGGGTGTTGGTTGATCGGCTTGCGGCACAGCAACCGGGTCGGATTGGTTGGGGGTCGTCTCTGGCACCACCTGATCGCCGGTGCGGCTGTCAATCTGGGTTTGCGAGCCCTGTGCCGGATCGCTTTCGGCAACCTCGTAGCCAACCCACCACAAATAGCCGAGGCCGACGGCCAGCACCACGACGATCATGCCGATCAGTGGGCCACGGTGGCGGCGCTTTTGCTTTTCGATGTTGGTTTGTGGGGCGGACATGGGGCCTCCTGCATTTAAGTGTCTTTTGTCTGAACACAGAAGGAACGCGCGAGGAGGCGCAGGGTTCCCGTGAAACGCAAGTCAGCGTCGGCTTGCCAGGTGCAGATCAGCGCACCTGCCCGCTGAAGTCAGCGGACTTGCCCGTTGAAGATCAACGGGCTTGCCCGTTGCAGGTCAACGGGCCTGCCAGCGGATTTCGGCGGCTTCGATGGCTTTGATCCGTTCGTCGGTTTTCGGATGGCTGAGCAGCCAGGCGGGAATACCGGCGCCGGCGTTGTCGGTCAGCGCCTGCAATTTGCGGAACAGCGACTTTTGCGGCGCGGTGCCGATGCCGGACTTGACCAGCAGCGCACTGGCATAGGCATCGGCCTCGAACTCGTCGCGCCGTGACAGGCGGGCCATCAGCGCAGTCGAGATCAGATTGGCGATCCACACGCCCAGAAACGGGATGAAACGGTTCAGCAGCGCCGAAAGCATGATGAACACCGCGTTCTGGCCGGTAAAGTCGATCATCCGGCGGCGGGTGTGGCCAAGGGCGACATGGCCCAGCTCATGCGCGATCACGGCGGCCAGCTCTTCGGCGCTGACCTCGCCGCGCGCCTTGCGGTTGAGAAACCCACGCGTCAGGAAGATGCGACCATCGGGCGCGGCGAGGCCGTTGACCGCGTCGATCTCGTACACATTGACCTTGATCGTGGGGATGTCGAGCGCTGCCGCCATCCGGTCGGCCAGCCGGGTGATGGCGGGGTCGGTCAGCGGCTGACTTTCCTGATCCAGCATCCTGGCGGTGCGCCACACCGAAAACCGCCACATCAACAGGGCGTAGCCGATGGCGAGGATGACGGGCAGGAACTTGATCATGCCGTGGAATATGGGGCGGGGGGCGCGAAAGGGAAAGGGCTAGTCGCCGCGTTTTGCCAGATGCCAGAGCCACCAGCCCAGACCTGCGGCAATCGCCCCCGCCGCCAGAAAGCCCAGGATGGAACCGGCAAATTCCGTTGCCGCCTCCAGATTGTCGCCAAAGCCATAGCCTGCGCCGACATAGACCCCGACCCAGACCAGCTCTCCCGCCACGGCGGCGGTGGTGAAGGGCAGCCAGTGCATGCGGCTGGCCCCGGCGATCAGGTTGGCATAGGGCGCAAGCGGGCTGATCAGCCAGCGGCTGAGGAACACCGCGATGGTGCCACGCTCGGCGACCAGAGAGCGGGCGCGGTCAAGCAGCTGGGCGCGGGCCCCTTTGGCAAAGCGGTCGACAAAGGGCGCGCCGCCCTTGCGCGCGGCCCAATAGGCGCTCTGGTCGCCGATTGCGGCCCCGGCGAGCGCCGCGAGCGCCACCTGCCACACCTCCAGATCGTCGGAGGCGGCAAAGCCCCCCGCCGCCAGCATCAGCATCGAGGCTGGCACCGGGATGCCGATGCAGGACAAAAAGGTGACCAGCGCCACCAGCCATGGCCCATAGGTCGGCACGGCAGAGAGCATCCAGTCGGTCACGGTGCGGCGGCCCCTTCGCTGGCGCGGTCCGCGATCAGCCGGTCGATGGCAGACTCAACTTCGGCGATCAGTTGGGGCAGGGGGATGCCCTGATCTTCGGCCAGTTGCTCCAGCGTTTGCGGGCGACCCCGGACCGGGCCGGGCAGGCCTGCGGCCTCATACAGCTCCCGCGGGGGCAGCCGCCAGCTTTTGGCGACATAGCGCAGGGTCATCCAGCCCTGCACCTCCTGTTCCTGCCGGGCGGGGTCGGACCAGTAGACCACCTGCGCCACAAAACGGCCTGCAAAGAACAGGGTCAGGGCAAGGGCGATGGCAAAGCCAATGGTCAGGATGGGATGGCGGCGCAGCAGGGTCATCGGATCAGCCTTATGCCACGGGTCAGGCCCTCCAGCGTCATCGGCACCATGCGGTTGGCGAAGATGTCGGCGATCAGGCGGGTCGAGTGGGTGTAGTGCCAATGTGGTTCCGGCACCGGGTTGATCCACAGGTGATGCGGCCATTGGGCGCAGGCGCGTTCCAGCCAGACATGGCCCGCTTCGGGGTTCCAGTGCTCATTCGCGCCACCGGGGTGGAGGATTTCGTAAGGAGACATCGCGGCGTCGCCGACAAACAGGCAGCGGTATTCGGGGCCGTAGCTGCGCAGGATGTCCCATGTCGGGGTCTGCGCATCCCAGCGGCGGGCGTTGTCGCGCCAGACGCCCTCATACAGGCAGTTGTGAAAGTAGAACGGCACAAGGTGGCGGAACTCGGACCTGGCGGCAGAAAACAGCTCTTCCATCACCCTTACATAGGGGTCCATGCTGCCGCCGATGTCGAAAAAGATCAGCACCTTGACGGCGTTGCGGCGTTCGGGGCGGGTCTGCACATCCAGCCAGCCGGTGCGGGCGGTGGACTGGATGGTGCCGTCGAGGTCGAATTCCTGTGCCGCGCCGTCACGGGCCCAGCGGCGCAGGGCGCGCAGGGCGATCTTTATGTTGCGGGTGCCCAGTTCGGCTTTGTCGTCGAGGTTGCGGAAATCGCGCTTGTCCCAGACCTTGACCGCGCGCTGGTGGCGCGACTGGTCCTGCCCGATGCGCACGCCTTCGGGGTTGTAACCGTAAGCGCCGAACGGGCTGGTGCCGGCGGTGCCGATCCATTTGTTGCCGCCCTGATGGCGGCCCTTCTGCTCCTCCAGCCGCTTTTTCAGCGTCTCCATCAGCGCGTCAAAGCCGCCAAGCGCCTGAATTTCCGCGCGTTCTTCGGCGGTGAGGTGCTTTTCGGCCAGCTTTTCCAGCCAGTCGCGCGGCAGGTCGATGGCATCGAGCACCTGTTCGGGGGTGATCTGTTCCAGCCCCCGGAAGCTCTCGGCAAAGGCGCGGTCAAAGCGGTCGATGTGGCGCTCATCCTTTACCATCGCCGTGCGGGCGAGGTAGTAAAACGCATCCACATCATAGGTGGCAAGCCCTGCGGCCATGCCTTCAAGAAACGCCAGATACTCGCGCAGACTGACCGGCACGCCGGTCTTTCGAAGGCATTCGAAGAACGGCAGAAACATCGGTCAGGCTTTCCTGCGCGCGGCCATCAGGTCAGCGCGCGTTCGATGAAGATGGTCACGAACAGGCCCAGCAGCATCAGGGCAATGGCGTAGCCAGCGGCATATTGGGCCATGTCGAGCCGGTTGCCGCCGCGCTTTTTGGCGGTATAGGCCCCGAATGCGGCCCCAAAGACCAAACCTGCCAGAACGATCATCCGCTTCCCCTTGCTTTGCCGCAGGGGAAGCTTTGCCGCCTTACCCCCGCCCGCCGCGCCGGGCCAGTGTCGAGATATCCGACAACCGGGCCCGCACCTGCGCATCCGAACCGAAGGCATAGCGCGCCCAGCCCTGACTGTCGAGACGCACCGGCCGCGCCTCGGCGCTGCGGCCGGTCGCTTCCAGCGCTTCGGCGCGCATGGCGAGCAGGGAGGCGAGCAAGGATGCATTCTGATGGCTGCGCGCAACCGGGATGGCGCGGTCGGTCAGCATCAGCACCTGATCGAACTGGCCCGCCGACAGCGCAAACGCCCCCAGCTGCATATCGACATGGGCGGCCTGAATCTGCGCGCCGGGAATGGAGCGCCAGATTTGGGCGGCCTGAGTATAGGCCTCGATCGCGGCGGGGGCGTCGCGGCCGGTGAGGGCGCGGCCCCGGGCGAACAGGCTGAAGGCCATGCGGTTGCCGGTCCAGCCTTGGGCCTTGGCGATGCTGATCATCCGCTCTGCCGCGTCGGGCCGGGTGCCGCCGCGCGCGCCGAAAGATGCCTCGGTCGCGGAGATCCACGAGCGCGGGCTGAGCTGTTTGGCGCTGCCGCCGATGCCCTGACCGCGCGGGTTCAGGCGGGCGAGGATGGCGGGCAGGCGGGCCGCCACCTCGGCCTCGTTCATGCCAGAGCGCAGCTCGGGCGCATAGGTGGCGCGCAGCATCAGCATGTCAAAGCCGGTGAGCACCGAGTGGAAGTTGTCATCGTTGAACACGGAATCGGGCAGGCGGAACAGGTCGTTGAGCGGACCCATGGCCTGTGCCAGCTCTTCATGCAGGCAGTCGCGCACCTCTTGCGGCGAGGCATCGGCGGGGGCCATGATCGCCACCCGCTCACGCCGGTTCAGTTTGCCCCAGTCTACGGCGGCGGTGTTGCGCTTTTTGCTATAGTCGGCAAGGCCGGTGACATTGGGCACCACAAAGCAGGCGGCCGAAGGCACAGCGCGGCGCAGGGCGGATTTGGACTGAAAGTCGATGGTGATCGCGGCGAGGCCAGAGGTCTGGCTGATGTCCAGCCCGGCCTCAGTACGGAACCGGGTGATCAGGCGGGCCAGTTCGGAACGCGCGGCGGGGGGCACGCTGCCAGTCAGGGCGACGGTGATCGGCCCCTCGAACCGGGTCATCACCGGCAAGGCGCGACCGCTTTCCATGCGGAAATGCAGGTCAAGGAAATCACTGGCGATTTCGGTATTGCCGCGCATCACACCGATGGCGGGACCAGAGGCAAAGGCGTGCATGGCATGCGCGCCCGGACGCGACACCGGATCGTCAAAGACGCTTTTTGACACATCGGCAGCTTGGGGTGCAACGCAGGCGGTCAGGCCGGTGCTGAGGACCAGGGCGGTGAGAAGTTTGAACAGGCGCATGAGAGTGGCAGCTCTTTTGCACGAGGCGGCGCGACCCGCGCCCCCGGTTTCATTCTGTGGCCGCTGTCCGGGCAGAACCGGACAGCAGGGCCACGCGGCTGGTGACGGGAATCCCCCGATTCCCGCCCTCCGTCTGGTGCGGCGCTTGCGCGCGCAGCCAGCGGTGGGATGGCATGGGTCCGCGGTGCGGCAATCGCCGCAGGCAAAGCCCCGTCGATCCGGGTCAAAGGCGCGCAACCGGACAGAGCCGCATCGCGCAACGCGATGACGGGATCAGTCAGGAAGCTGGTGCAAGTGACCACAGGGCGCGCCTTTTCTCGGATCGGACAAATTCCAGTGAACTGGTTTTGAATGTCCGCATCGGGGCGGCTCTGTGTCAATGATGTGAATCTTCAGCCGGTCGGGCGAGTCTATCCATGGCGGCGGGATACGGGGAAAACACCGCATCTACCCGCCCGGCCACACGGGATATTTCTGAATATTTCAGAAAACTGCCATTTCGTGATGCCATTGTGGCAAAACTGTGGCTAAACCACGGCAAACACGCCCGATTCGGGCTGTGCGGGCAACAAACGAGTCACCGATTCCCGCGCGCCATAAAGGCGAGGCGTTCGAACAACTGCACATCCTGTTCGGTCTTCAAGAGCGCGCCATGCAGGCGCGGCAGCGCCGATTTTGCATCGCGCCGCAGGTCTTCGGGCGCCAGATCTTCGGCCAGCAAGAGCTTGAGCCAGTCGAGCACTTCGGAGGTCGATGGCTTTTTCTTCAGCCCCGGCGTCTCACGGATTTCGTAAAACTGGGTGAGCGCGGTGGTGAGCAGCGCCTCTTTGATGCCCGGAAAGTGCAGCGACACGATGGCCCGCAACGTCTCGGGGTCGGGGAACCGGATATAGTGAAAGAAACAGCGGCGCAGAAAGGCGTCGGGCAGTTCCTTTTCGTTGTTCGAGGTGATGATGACCACCGGGCGGTGCAGGGCGCGCACCGTCTCGCCGGTCTCATAAACGTGAAACTCCATCCGGTCGAGTTCCTGCAACAGATCGTTCGGGAATTCGATATCGGCCTTGTCCACCTCATCTATCAGCAGCACCACCCGCTCGGGCGCGGTAAAGGCCTGCCACAGCTTGCCCCGGCGGATGTAGTTTGACACATCATGCACCCGCGCCTCGCCCAGCTGGCTGTCGCGCAACCGGCTGACCGCATCATATTCATACAGGCCCTGCTGCGCCTTTGTCGTTGATTTCACGTGCCATTCGATCAGATCCATCCCCAGAGACGCCGCGACCTGCCGCGCCAGCTCGGTTTTGCCGGTGCCCGGCTCGCCCTTGACCAAGAGCGGGCGCTGCAGCGTGACGGCGGCGTTGACGGCAACGGTGAGGTCTTTGGTGGCCACGTAACTCTGGGTTGAAACAAATGTCATTCTGGTTGTGGCCTTTGTTGGTTCTGTGGGGGGCACGCTATCCAGCCGCACAAAAACGCGCAACAGCTAGTGACATTCAGATTGAAACGGGCTAGGTGCTGCGCCAACAGGAGTGCGCCATGACAGAAGCCAACCTGTCGGTGCCATCCGACACATTGGAGAGTGCTGCAATGAAGCCAGAAGCCTTCCTCCCGGACGATTACCGCCCCGCCGAGAGTGAGCCTTTCATGAATGACCGGCAGCTGGAATATTTCCGCCGCAAACTGGTCAACTGGAAGCAGGAGCTGATGGATCAGAGCGCGGAAACCCTTGGCAATCTGACCGAAAGCGGGCGCAATGTGCCGGATCTGGCAGACCGCGCCTCGGAAGAAACCGACCGCGCGCTGGAACTGCGGACCCGGGATCGTCAGCGCAAGCTGATTTCCAAGATCGAGGCGGCGCTGCGCCGGATCGACAGTGGCGAATTCGGCTATTGCGAGATGACCGGCGAGCCGATCAGCCTGAAACGGCTGGACGCGCGGCCGATTGCGACGATGACGCTGGAAGCGCAGGAAAAGCACGAGCGCCGCGAAAAGGTGCATCGCGAGGACTAGGCCTGTCGGGGTTTTTGCCCAGCCCTTTGCGGGCGGGCTGAAAGAATGACGCCGGGCCAATGGTCCGGCGTTTTGCATTTGCGGTGGGGAAGTCAGATGAGCCTGATCGGGCAAAGCGTCACGGTGCTGGGCGCAGGCGTGGCGGGGCTGGCGGTGGCCCGCGCCCTGGCCTTGCGCGGAGCGCAGGTCACGGTGCTGGAACAGGCCGATGCGGTGCGCGAGCTGGGGGCAGGCTTGCAGATCAGCCCGAACGGGGCGGCGGTGCTGCGGGCTTTGGGTCTGGGTGATGCGCTGGAGACGGTATCGACCCGCGCGGTGGCGGTAGAACTGCGCGACGGGCCGTCGGGCGATCTGGTGACGCGGCTGGATGTGGCGGGAGCTGCGGGGAAACAGGTTGGGGGCGGCTACCATTTCGCCCACCGCGCCGACCTGATCGCGCTGCTGCTGACCGGCGCGCGCGAGGCCGGGGTGGAGTTGCGGTTGTTGCAGAAGATCGACACGGTCGATCTGTCGGGCGCGCGGCCCGGCTGGCGCAATGCGCAAGGCGGCACTGGCGAGGCATCGCTGCTGATCGGGGCAGACGGTTTGCACTCAAAAGTGCGGGTGGCGCTGACCGGCAAGGTGGCACCCTTTTTCACCCATCAGGTGGCCTGGCGCGCGCTGATCCCCGAGTCTCCGGGTGCTGCGAATGTGGCCGAGGTGCATATGGCCCCGGGGCGGCATCTGGTCAGCTATCCGCTGCGCGGCGGCACGATGCGCAACATCGTGGCGGTGGAAGAGCGGCGCACTTGGGTCGAGGAAGGCTGGAGCCTGCGCGATGACACCATGGATATGAAGCTGGCCTTTGCCGGGTTTTCCCCGCGCGTGCGCGGCTGGCTGGAGCAGGTCGATGATGTCTGGCTCTGGGGGTTGTTCCGGCATCCGGTGGCAAAACAATGGTTTGCGGTGCAGGATCAGGGGGCGGCGGTGATTTTGGGCGACGCGGCGCATCCGACGCTGCCGTTTCTGGCGCAGGGGGCCTGCATGGCGCTGGAGGATGCCTGGGTGCTGGCAGAGCAGCTGGCGGCGCATGACACTCTTGCGGCGGGTCTGGCGGCCTATCAGGCGGCGCGCGCGCCGCGCTGCGCGCGGATCGTGGCGGCGGCCAATACCAATGCGCGGGTCTATCACCTGTCGGGGATGGCGCGCGGGGTCGCGCATCTGGGGCTGCGGCTGGGGTCGGTGGTGGCGCCGGGGGCGGCGCTGAAGCGGTTTGACTGGCTCTACAAACATGATGTGACCGCCGGCTGAGGGCATTGCGCAGCTTTCGGGTCGTGTTCTTTGGGGCGTCAGGGTTTTGTGGCCCTGACGCTTGAGGAGCACGCCATGTCAGAAATCACCTTTCACGCCATGCCAACCGATCTGGCGCACAACCTGCGCGCAGGGGGGCCCGATGCCTATGAGATGCCGCCCGAACGGGAGGTGTCGACCGGCAGCGGCACGCCGTGCCGGCATTGTCTGAACGACGTGTCGGAAGGGGCGGGGATGCTCATTCTGGCGCATCGCCCGTTTCCCGCGCTGCAACCCTATGCCGAAACCGGGCCGGTGTTCCTGTGCGCCGATGCGTGTGTGCGCTGGTCGGGGCAGGGGCTGCCACCGATCCTGACCAGCAGCGTGGACTATCTGCTCAAAGGCTACACGGCGGATCACCGTATTTGCTATGGCACCGGCAAGGTGGTGGCGCAGGGCGGGGTTGAGGCCTATGCTGCGGCTTTGCTGACGCGGCCAGAGATCGCCTTTGTCGATGTGCGCTCGGCCCGCAACAATTGCTTTTTGTGCCGGATCGGGCGGGCGGAGGTGGCGTTGCCGGCGGGGTGAGGCGCATTGGCCTGTCGGAGCGCCCCCCCACCCCATCCCTCCCCCACAAGGGGGGAGGGAGGCGATTGATGCGGGTGGTGGTTTTTGATGGTTCAGCGGGGCGCAGGTCCACGCTGCGCGCTCGCCCCTGTGGGAAAGAAAAGGAAGCTCTTGCTGTGGGCGGCTGTCATTGATGGCTCAGGGCGCGGCGGGCCCCACGCGGCTCCCTCCCCCTTGTGGGGAGGGATGGGGTGGGGGGTTGTGCCGACCTTGGCCGGTTCAGTCGTCGGTCATCGGCACGTCTGGCAGGCGGCGGGCGGCTTCTTTGCGGGCAAAGCTTTTCAGCCCCAGACCGGGGCCGTCCATGAATTCCGCCGTCCGGGCGGGGTCATGTTTGGACAAGGCCCCCAGCCAGTCCGCAATCGCCTTCTGGATGAACCAGTTGCGGTCGGGCACCAGATGCTCGGCCCAGACCAGCCCGGTTTCGCGGATGTCGTAATCCAGATCCTTGAGGTTGTTCATCTTTGCCCAGGGCAGCAGCATCATCAGCGCGGCGCGGCGGACCCAGTGATTGGGGCTTTCCACCCAGTCTTCCAGATCGGCGATGCGGTCGCGGTCGGCCATCAGCCGCTTTTGCCCGGCAATGGTGACCAGATCGGCCAGCGCCCAGACATCGAGCTGGGGCACCCAGTCGCAGATCAATGCCCATGCCGCCTCATCCGGGCGCAGGCGCGCCTGTGTCAGCAGCTTGGCCGCCGCGACACGGGCGTCATGCACATTCGTGTTCCACAAGCCATCGGCCAGCGAGACCCGGCCCTCGACCGACAGATCGGCGCGCCACTGCGCTACGTGTTCGTCAATCTGAGCGTTGGTCAGCCCCAGATAGCGCCGCTCCGCCTCTGGCGGGGCCTTGTGATAGGCGGCGGCCTCGGCGGCTTTGGCCGGATCGGACAAAGCTTCCAGCGTCTCAAGGGCTTGATAGGGGGTCATTCGACAGTCACCGATTTGGCCAGATTGCGCGGCTGGTCCACATCGGTCCCCTTCGCAATGGCGGTGTGATAGGCCAGCAATTGCGCTGGAACGGCATAGAGGATCGGGGCAAAGATTGCATCGACAGCGGGCATGGTCAGCGTGGCCCAGGTGCCGCTGCCCGCCTCGGCCAGACCGGCGGCATCCGAGATCAGCAGCACCTTGCCGTGCCGTGCCATCACCTCTTGCATGTTTGACACGGTCTTGTCGAACAAGGCATCGCGCGGGGCCAGCACGATCACCGGCACCTGCGCGTCGATCAGGGCGATGGGGCCGTGTTTCAGCTCGCCCGACGCATAACCTTCGGCATGGATGTAGCTGATTTCCTTGAGCTTCAGCGCCCCTTCGAGCGCCATCGGATACATCGGGCCGCGCCCCAGAAACAGGATGTCCTGCGCGCGCGCCAGCTCTTCGGCCAGCTTTGCAATCTCGGCCGACTGGCCCAGCGCGTGGTTCATCAGCCCCGGCAGCGCGTGCAAAGCGGCCAGATGCCCGGCAAGCGCGTCCGCATCCAGCCGCCCCCGGTCCACCCCGGCCTTGAGCGCCATCAGCGCCAGTACCATCAGCTGCGAGGTAAAGGCCTTGGTCGATGCGACCCCGACCTCGACCCCGGCCAGAATGGGCAGGGTCAGGTCGGATTCGCGCGCGATGGAGGAGGTGGGCACATTGACCACCGAGACCACGCGGGCCACCTTTTCTTTCGCATAGCGCAGGGCGGCGAGGGTGTCGGCGGTCTCGCCCGACTGGCTGACGAACACCGCCCATTGGGTTGGTGACAGCGGCGGTTCGCGGTAGCGGAACTCTGACGCGATGTCGATGTCGCAGGGCAGGCCCGCCAAGGCCTCAAACCAGTACTTCGCGACGTGGCAGGCATAGGACGCGGTGCCGCAGGCGACCAGTACGATGCGGTCCACCCCGGTAAAGTCCACGCCTTCGGGCAAATGCAGGGCGGGGTTCAACCCGCCATCCGCGCCGCCCTGCGAATAGTGTTGCAGCCCCGCCGCCAGCACCACCGGCTGTTCGGCGATTTCCTTGGCCATGAAATGCTTGTAACCGGCCTTTTCGATCCGGGTCGCGTCGATCTGGATCCGGGTCTCGGCGCGGTTTGCGCGGCGGTCGTGGTCATCAAAGATCTCGGCCCCCGCGCGGGTGATCACCGCCCAGTCCCCCTCTTCCAGATAGGTGATGCGGTCGGTCATCGGGGCGAGGGCGATGGCGTCGGAGCCGACAAACATCTCGCCCGTGCCATGGCCAATGGCGAGGGGGCTGCCCTTGCGCGCGGCGATCAGCAGATCCTCCTGGCCGTCGAACAGAAAGCACAGCGCAAAGGCCCCGTGCAGACGTTTCAGGGTCTGGCGCGCGGCGTCGACCGGACCGGCGCCTGCGTCCATCGCCTGCCGCACCAGCAGCGCCACGGTTTCGGTGTCGGTCTGGCTTTCCTGCGCATAGCCCGCCGCGGCCAGCTGTTCGCGCAACTCGCGGAAGTTTTCGATGATGCCGTTGTGTACCACCGCCACCGGACCGGCCTTGTGCGGATGCGCATTGCTGACCGTGGCCGCGCCATGGGTGGCCCAGCGGGTGTGGCCGATCCCGGCCTTGCCCGCCAAGGGTTCATGCACCAGCAGGTCCGACAGGTTCACCAGCTTGCCCACCGCGCGCCGGCGGTCCAGCCGCCCGTGGTTCACTGTGGCAATGCCAGCGGAGTCATAGCCGCGATATTCCAGCCGTTTCAATGCTTCGACCAACAGGGGGGCGACTTCGTGATTGCCCAGAACGCCAACAATTCCACACATAAAATTATCCTTTCGCTTTCGCGGCCTTGATGGCGCGCAGGCGCGTGAAAAGCCGGGTGGCAAGGCCGGGTTTGTTGACCTGACGCGCGCGCGCCACCGCCATCGCTTCGGCTGGCACGTCTTCGGTGATCACCGATCCGGTGGCGGTCATCGCGCCATCGCCGACATGGACCGGGGCGACCAGCATGGTATCCGACCCGATGAAGGCATTCTTGCCCACCTTGGTGCGGTGCTTCATCACGCCATCATAATTGCAGGTCACGGTGCCCGCGCCGATATTGGTATGCTCGCCGATGTCGGCATCGCCGATATAGGTCAGGTGCCCGACCTTGACGCCCTCATCCAGAATGGCGTTCTTGATCTCGACGAAGTTGCCGACATGCACATCGTCGGCCAGTTCGGCACCGGGGCGCAGGCGGGCAAAGGGGCCGACCGTGGCACCGCGGCTGATGTGACAGCCCTCCAGATGGCAAAAGCCGAGGATCTCGGCGCCGGATTCGATGGTGACACCGGGGCCGAAGATCACGTTCGGGCCGATGATGGCATCGCGGCCGACCACGGTATCGAGCGCAAAGAACACGGTTTCGGGCGCGGTCAGGGTGACGCCGTTTTCCAGCGCCTCGGCGCGGGCGCGGGCCTGAAACGCGGCCTCGGCCTGCGCCAGTTGTGCGCGGGTGTTGACGCCCAGCGTCTCGGCCTCGGGGCAGATCACCACGCCAGCGGACAGCCCGCGTTTGCGTGCCAGTTCCGGCAGGTCGGTCAGGTAGTATTCGCCCGCCGCATTGTCCTTGCCCACCTCGGCCACAAGGCTGAACATCACCTTGGCATCGGCGCAGATCACGCCCGAATTGCAAAGGCTTATCGCCCGTTCAGCTTCGGTGGCATCCTTGTATTCCACGATGCGCAGCAGGGCGTCGCCTTCGGTCACCAGCCGCCCATAGCGGCCCGGATCGGCGGCATGAAAGCCCAGCACCACCACAGCATGCCGGGCGCGGGC
This sequence comes from Pseudotabrizicola sp. 4114, assembly GCF_031457365.1. Classification (NCBI taxonomy): domain Bacteria; kingdom Pseudomonadati; phylum Pseudomonadota; class Alphaproteobacteria; order Rhodobacterales; family Paracoccaceae; genus Pseudotabrizicola; species Pseudotabrizicola sp. 4114. Next base: position 411,414 of record NZ_JAVDWP010000003.1, read on the forward strand.
GGTCTGCATCGCCTCCAGCGTCTCGGGGCTGACAAAGGGCGTGTCGCCATAGAGCACGATCACATCGCCGGAGGCATCGGACAGCAGGGGGGCGGCCTGCGCGACCGCATGGGCGGTGCCGTTCTGTTCGGCCTGCAGCACGGTCAGCGCGTCTTCGTCATAGGCGAGCGTGGCGCGGGTGACGGCATCGGCACCGTGCCCGGTGACAACCACAACCCGCTCTGGCCCAAGGCTGCGGCCTGCCTGCATGGCATGGTGGAGCAACGGGCTGCCTGCCACCTTGTGCAGCACCTTGGGCAGATCGGAGTTCATCCGCGTGCCCTGACCCGCCGCCAGAATGACCAATGATACCGGCATGCTGCCCCTTTCCTTCTTGGTGCCTCCGTTTTACCCATGGGGCACTTGGCCGCAAGGGCCGTGTTCCTCACGCAAGGTTACAATCTATGCGCACCGTGGTTTTCGATCTGGATGGCACCATTGCAGACACCAGCGCCGATTTATTGGCCGCGGCGAATGTGTGCTTCCGCGGGCTTGGCCATGGCGATCTGCTGGGGCCTGCGGATGCGCTGACCGCCTTTCACGGCGGGCGGGCGATGCTGCGCTTGGGCTTTTCGCGGCTGGGGGTGGTGGATGACGCGATGGTCAACGCGCAATATCCGGTCTTGCTCGATGCTTACGGGCAGGCCATCGCCGTTCACACCCGGCTGTATCCGGGCGTGGTGGAGGCGGTAGAGGCCCTGCGGCGTGACGGCTTTGCGGTGTCGATCTGCACCAACAAGCCCGAGGGGCTGGCCGAGGAACTGACCTTGCGCCTTGGCATCCGGGGCCTGTTCGGCGCGCTGATCGGAGCCGACACCCTGTCCACCCGCAAGCCCGATGCCGCGCCCTATGTGGCGGCGGTGCAGCAGGCGGGCGGCAACGTGGCGCGCTCGATGCTGATCGGTGACACTGAAACCGACCGGATGACCGGACGGGCCGCAGGGGTGCCGGTGGCGCTGGTCACCTTTGGCCCCGAAGGGCGGGGCGTCGCGCGGCTGCAGCCTGAGGCGTTGCTGGATCATTTCGACGATCTGCCAGAGCTTGCGGCGCGGCTGCTGGTCTGACCTTCACGGCAAAAAGGTGCTGCGGCACCAGCGCGCGGTGTCGGTGTATTCCTTGGCCAGTTGTGACGGTGTCCGGCTGGTCATGATGCGTTCAAACCGCTGCACCATCGCGCGCCTGCGCTGATCGTCAGTGCCCGGCACCTGATCAAGGATCACAAGGGCTGCGCGTTGCGCCGTATCGCGTGAGTTGCGCGAGATTTCACCCAGATCATAAAGCTCGGTCGAGACGATGAACAGCATCGCCGCGCAGTGCAACGCCTGCGCGGCGCGGCCCTCAATCAGCAGATCCGCACGGGCCGGGGTGGCAAAGGTCAGCGCCAGCAGGGCGGCGGCACAGATCTGGCGCATGGGGGATTCCTTTTTACTGAAACGCACCGTGCCACAGCGCTCTGCCCGCGCCAAGGCATTGACGACATGTGTATTGCGCCGCATGTTTACAGCTATGGATCATTTCAGCGGCAGTTTTACCCAGCAAGAGCCAATCCCCGAAGCCGGAGTCGAGGCTGCGATACAGATTTTGCGCAACGGGCGTCTGCATCGCTATAACACGGCAGGCGATGAAATCGCGCAAACGGCTTTGCTGGAAGAGGAATTCGCGGCCTATACCGGCGCGCGCTACTGTCTTGCAGTGGCCTCTGGCGGTTATGCTCTGGCCACGGCGCTGCGGGCATTGCTGGTCTGCCCCGATGCGCCGGTGCTGACCAATGCCTTTACGCTGGCCCCGGTGCCGGGGGCGATTGCCAGCATGGGCGCGCGTCCGGTGTTCATCGAGACGACGCCGGATCTGACCATAGATTTCACCCATCTGGAGACGATGGCGCGCGAAACCGGTGCGCGGGTGCTGATGCTGTCGCATATGCGCGGGCATCTGTGCGATATGGACCGGCTGATGGCGCTGTGTGACAGTCTTGGCGTGCGCGTGGTCGAGGATTGCGCCCATACGATGGGGGCCGCGTGGAACGGGGTGCCTTCGGGCCGGCATGGGGTGATCGGCTGCTATTCGACGCAGACCTACAAGCACATGAACTCGGGTGAGGGCGGTCTGCTGGTGACCGATGACGCCGGGCTTGCGGCACGGTCGGTGCTGCTGTCGGGCAGCTACATGCTGTATTCCCGCCACCGCGCCGCCCCGCCGCCCGAGGTGTTCGAGGCGATGCGGCTGGATGTGCCGAACATCTCGGGCCGGATGGACAATCTGCGCGCGGCAATCCTGCGGCCACAGATTGCGATGCTGGACGATCGCCGCAGGCGCTGGAACGCGCTTTATGCGGTGATGGAGGCGGGGCTGGATCAGACCAATGGTCTGCGCCTGATCCCGCGCCCGGAAGCGGAAAGCTATGTCGCCTCAAGCTTTCAGTTCAGTTTGCCGGGGTGGAAACCTGCGCGGGTGGCCGCATTGGTCGCGCGCTGTGCCGCGCGGGGGGTGGAGCTGAAATGGTTTGGCGCGCCCGAACCGATGGGCTTTACCAGCCGGTATGAGCATTGGCGCTATGCCGCGCCGCCACGGCTGCCCCAGACCGATGCGGTGCTGGCCGGGTTGATCGACATGCGCCTGCCGCTGACCTTCAGCCCCGAAGATGTGGCACTGATTGCGCGCATCATCCGGGCCGAGGTGCTGACGGTGGGGCAGGGTGAGGTGGCACCGGTCACGACCCTGCGGATGGGGGATTGACGGGTGAAATGCACGGCTGGTCCGCGCATGTCACAGAAGGTTTTCAGGAATCGGACGCCGCAGCGCAGCAACACGACCCGGGCATCTGTCACCCGAAGGCTATTCTTTTGCATATGCGACGAAATTCACCCAAGTTAGTCATGAGTTTTCGCTGCCCCGTCCGTTGACCCCGCTGGGGGAGCAGAGTAAACGAATGCCAAGAGTGCAAGCGGGTCGCCAGCATCCGCAGCTCGCAGTCGCCAGCCGAAGGAGCATCTCGTGGACGCACTTCTCCGAGAGTATTTTCCCATAATCGTTCTGCTCGCCCTTGCCATTGGTCTGGGGCTTGTTCTGCTTCTGGCTGCGGCGGTGCTTGCCGTGCGCAATCCCGACCCGGAAAAGGTGTCGGCCTATGAATGCGGATTCAACGCATTTGATGATGCGCGGATGAAATTTGATGTGCGGTTTTACCTCGTGTCAATCTTGTTCATCATCTTTGATCTTGAGGTCGCGTTCCTGTTTCCCTGGGCGGTCGCCTTTGGGGAAATCAGCATGACCGCGTTCTGGTCGATGATGGTGTTCCTGGGCGTGCTGACGGTGGGCTTTGCCTATGAATGGAAGAAGGGGGCCTTGGAATGGGAGTGATGGCAGGAGCCAACACGGCGGGCGGCGACATGGAGGTTGCCACCCAGGCCCTGAACCGCGATCTGCAGGACAAGGGGTTCCTGCTTACCTCGACCGAGGACATCATCAACTGGGCCCGGATCGGGTCGCTGCACTGGATGACATTCGGTCTGGCCTGCTGCGCGGTCGAGATGATGCACACCTCGATGCCGCGCTATGACGTGGAACGCTTCGGCGTGGCCCCGCGCGCCAGCCCGCGCCAGTCGGATGTGATGATCGTGGCGGGTACGCTGACCAACAAGATGGCCCCGGCGCTGCGCAAGGTGTATGACCAGATGCCGGAGCCGCGCTATGTGATCTCGATGGGCTCCTGCGCCAATGGCGGCGGCTATTACCACTACAGCTATTCGGTGGTGCGCGGCTGTGACCGGATCGTACCGGTCGATATCTACGTGCCGGGCTGCCCGCCCACCGCCGAGGCGCTGCTGTACGGTATTCTGCAGTTGCAGCGGAAGATCCGCCGCACCGGCACCCTGACCCGCTGAGGAGGAACCAATGTCCGAAGCGCTCCAAGAACTGGCCGCCCATATCGAGCTGAAGCGGCCCAATGATGTGCTGGCGTCGCATATCGCCTTTGGCGAGCTGACGCTGGAGGTAGTGGCAAGCCATATCGCCGATTTCAGCGATTTTCTGCGGGTCGACGGGGCCTGCCGGTTTTCGTCACTGGTGGATATCACCGCCGTCGATCACCCGACCCGTGAGCGGCGCTTTGATGTGGTGTATCACTTCCTGTCGATGTACCAGAACCACCGCATCCGCGTGAAAATCGCGGTGGGCGAGCAGGATATGGTGCCGTCGCTGGTCGATGTGCACCCCAGCGCCAACTGGTTCGAACGCGAAGTGTTCGACATGTTCGGGATCCTGTTCTCGGGCCACCCCGATCTGCGCCGCATCCTCACCGATTACGGCTTCCGCGGCCACCCGCTGCGCAAGGATTTTCCGACCACGGGCTATACCGAGGTGCGCTATGACGAGGCGCAAAAGCGCGTGGTCTATGAGCCGGTGAAACTGGTGCAGGAATACCGGCAGTTTGATTTCATGTCGCCATGGGAAGGCGCGCAATACGTGCTGCCCGGGGATGACAAGGCGGGGGCGAAGTGATGGCCCGCGACTATAAAGGAGCGTTCTGATGGCCCGCGACCACAAGGGAGCCTTTTGATGGACGGCGATATCCGCAGAAACACCTATGACGACGGCTCGACCGATTTCGAGACCGGCGAGCAGCGCATCCGCAACTTCAACATCAACTTCGGCCCGCAACACCCTGCGGCGCACGGGGTTTTGCGGCTGGTGCTGGAGCTGGACGGCGAGATTGTCGAACGCTGCGATCCGCATATCGGGCTGCTGCACCGTGGCACTGAAAAGCTGATGGAGAGCAGGACTTACCTGCAGAACCTGCCATATTTCGACCGCCTCGACTATGTGGCGCCGATGAACCAGGAACATGCCTGGTGTCTGGCGATCGAGCGGCTGACCGGCACCGTTGTGCCGCGCCGTGCGTCGTTGATCCGGGTGCTTTATTCCGAAATCGGCCGGGTGCTGAACCACCTGCTGAACGTGACCACGCAGGCCATGGACGTGGGCGCGCTGACGCCGCCGCTCTGGGGCTTCGAGGAACGCGAAAAGCTGATGGTGTTCTACGAGCGGGCCAGCGGCGCGCGCCTGCACGCCGCCTATTTCCGCCCCGGTGGGGTGCATGTCGACCTGACCGACGCGCTGGTGGAAGATATCGACCAGTGGGCGATTGAATTCCCGCGTGTGCTGGATGACATCGACACGCTGCTGACAGAAAACCGCATCTTCAAACAGCGCAATGCCGATATTGGCATTGTCACCAAGGATGACATCCTGAAATGGGGCTATTCGGGTGTCATGGTCCGTGGGTCGGGTCTGGCCTGGGATCTGCGGCGTTCGCAACCCTATGAATGCTATGACGAATTCGACTTCAAGATCCCGATCGGCAAGAATGGCGACTGTTACGACCGCTATCTGTGCCGCATGCAGGAAATGCGCGAATCTACATCGATCATCCGTCAGGCCTGCGCCAAGCTGCGGGTTGAAAAGGGCGATGTGCTGGCCCGGGGCAAGATCACGCCGCCCAAACGCGGTGAGATGAAAACCTCGATGGAGGCGCTGATCCATCACTTCAAACTCTACACCGAAGGCTTCCACGTGCCTGCCGGTGAGGTTTACGCGGCGGTTGAAGCGCCGAAGGGTGAGTTTGGCGTCTATCTGATGGCCGATGGCACCAACAAACCCTACCGCGCCAAGATCCGCGCGCCGGGGTTCCTGCACCTGCAATCCATGGATTATATCTGCAAGGGGCATCAGCTGGCTGATGTTTCTGCCATCATCGGCACGATGGATGTCGTGTTCGGGGAGATCGACCGCTAATGCTCCGCCGTCTTCACAAAGAACAGCCCGCCTCGTTCGAGTTCACCCCGGCAAATCTGGCCTGGGCGCAGGGGCAGATTTCCAAATACCCCGAGGGGCGTCAGGCCTCGGCGATCATCCCGCTCTTGTGGCGCGCGCAGGAGCAGCATGGCTGGCTGACCCGTCCGGCGATTGAATATGTGGCCGGCATGCTGGGCATGGCCTATATCCGCGCGCTGGAAGTGGCGACGTTCTACTTCATGTTCCAGCTGCAACCCGTTGGGTCGATTGCCAATATCCAGATTTGCGGCACCACGTCGTGCATGATCTGCGGCGCCGAGGATCTGATTGCGGTCTGTCAGGAGCTGATCGCCAAGCAGCCGCATACCGTGTCGGCGGATGGCAAATTTTCCTGGGAAGAGGTTGAGTGTCTGGGGGCGTGTTCCAACGCGCCGATGGCCCAGATCGGCAAGGATTACTACGAGGATCTGACCCCCGAAAAGCTGCGCGACCTGATCGCGCGGTTCTCGGCAGGTGAGGTGCCGGTGCCCGGTCCGCAGAACGGGCGCTATGCGTCGGAGCCGGTGACGGGTCTGACCAGCCTCAAGGACCATGAGGCCGGCCGCAAACCCTATAACGCAAGCGCGCAACTGGCTGTGGACATTGGCGAAACCGTCAAACGGATCGACGGCACCGAAGTGCCGCTGACCACGCCGTGGATCGCCCGGCCCGAGGCACCGCATGCCTCTGACGCCGCCGATGACGTTCCCAGCGAGCCGACTCCCGGCGCGGGCATTCCGGCGGATGCGACCGGCGTGACCGTGCAGGAGGCTCCGGCAAAGTCCAAGGGCCGGCCGATCTCCAAGGGTGAGCCAGCCAGCACACCGACCGAGGTTGCGGCGGCCCCCGGCACGACCCCGACCAAAGACACCGAAGACGGTGTTGCCCTGCCGCCCGAGCCGGGTCTTGCGCCGCCTTTGACCGCTGGCACCAAACCGCAGGGCTTTGCTGCGGCGCGTGGTGGCATGGCGGACGACCTGAAAGAGATCGAAGGCATCGGCCCGGCGCTGGAAAAGCTGTGCCATGAGCTTGGGATCTTCCACTTCGACCAGATCGCAGGCTGGTCTGAGGCTGACATTGCCTGGATGGACCATAACCTGAAGGGCTTCCGTGGCCGTGTGACCCGTGACAAATGGGTGGCACAGGCCAAGATCATCGTGACCGACGGGCTGGAGGCATTCCGCATCCGGGCCAGAACCAACGACTACTGAGAGGCCTGAATGACCCGGCCAGACCCAAAGCACGCGCGCAAACTGGCCAATCAGGCCCGGCTTGTCGCGATTGTTCTGGCCGGGACCATGCTGCTGTGGATGGGCGCGCAATACTTGGGCGGACAGATGGGGTGGGATCCCCGCTATGTCTTTCTGTTCGATTTTGCCGCAATAGCCGCGTTCTTCTGGGCGCTGGTTGTGACGTATCAGATCTGGCGCAATCGTCAGGGTTGAAGGAAGGGGCAAGCAATGCTCAAGGATCAGGACCGCATCTTTACCAACCTCTACGGGATGCATGACCGCAGCCTGGCCGGGGCAATGAAGCGTGGTCATTGGGATGGCACCGCCGAGATCATCGCGCGCGGTCGCGACAAGATCATCGAGCAGATGAAGGCATCTGGCTTGCGCGGGCGCGGCGGGGCAGGGTTCCCCACCGGCCTGAAATGGTCGTTCATGCCCAAGCAGTCCGACGGTCGGCCGTCTTATCTGGTGATCAACGCCGACGAGTCGGAGCCTGGCACCTGCAAAGACCGTGAGATCATGCGCCACGATCCGCACACGCTGATCGAAGGGGCGCTGATCGCGTCTTTCGCGATGAACGCCAACGCCTGCTACATCTATATCCGCGGCGAATACATCCGCGAGAAAGAGGCGCTGCAGTCGGCGATCGACGAATGCTATGACGCCGGGATGCTGGGCCGCAATGCCGCCAAATCCGGCTGGGATTTCGATCTGTACCTGCATCACGGCGCCGGGGCCTATATCTGCGGCGAGGAAACAGCACTACTGGAAAGCCTTGAAGGCAAAAAGGGCATGCCCCGGATGAAGCCGCCGTTCCCGGCGGGCGCGGGCCTCTATGGCTGCCCGACCACGGTGAACAACGTCGAGTCGATTGCGGTTGTGCCGACCATCCTGCGGCGCGGGCCGGAGTGGTTTGCGTCCTTTGGTCGCCCGAACAACGCGGGCACCAAGCTGTTCGGCATCTCGGGCCATGTGAATGCGCCTTGCGTGGTCGAAGAGTCGATGTCGATCCCGCTGAAAGAGCTGTTGGAGCGGCATTGCGGCGGTGTGCGCGGCGGCTGGAAGAACCTGAAAGCGGTGATCCCCGGCGGGTCGTCGGTGCCGCTGCTGAACGCGGCGCAATGTGACGACGCGATCATGGATTTCGACTGGCTGCGTGAGCAGCGCTCGGGCCTCGGCACGGCGGCGGTGATCGTGATGGATCAGTCGACGGATGTGATCAAGGCGATCTGGCGGCTGTCGAAGTTCTACAAGCACGAGTCCTGCGGCCAGTGTACGCCCTGCCGCGAAGGCACCGGCTGGATGATGCGGGTGATGGACCGTCTGGTGCGCGGCGAGGCCGAGGTCGAAGAGATCGACATGCTGATTTCCGTGACCAAGCAAGTGGAGGGCCACACGATCTGCGCTTTGGGCGATGCCGCCGCATGGCCAATCCAAGGGCTGGTGCGGGCGTTCCGTGACGAGATCGAGGACCGGATCAAGGCCAAGAAAACCGGGCGCATCAGCGCCGTCGCGGCGGAGTGATGCGGGTGGCGGCAGCCCTTTCCCTGACGCTGGCGCTTGGCGCCTGTGTGCAACCGGCCCCGCAAGGGGCGGGTCAGGGTGCGGCTGCGCGCGAACCGTTGCGGGTGACCAATGCGGGGCAACCGTTCCGCATGTATGAAGGTGCCGCCGCGCGCCGGGTGGCGGATGCCACCTGTGCGTCGCAGGGCCGCCGGTTGCGGCCCAGCATTTATGACCGCTTCGAGGCGGGCACTTGGGTCTATGTGGAGGGCTGTGCATGACCTGTTATGCGATAGCGCCTCAGACCCGCGTGACCGGCCCCGGCTGTCATGGCCTATCAGGGACAGGTGCCGCACAGTCCTTGGCATGGACTGCCAAGGAGGCCCTGATGACCCTGATCCCGCTGACGATTGCTGCCCTGATGCTCGCCGTGCCCGCCTTTGCGCTGGGGCCGATCAATCAGGAAAAGACCATCAACGACACCCTGCGCAGCGGCTTCATTGCCGACCAGATTGCCGACACCTGCCCGACCATTCAGCCGCGCAAGCTGCGTGCGCTGAATGAGCTGCTGAAACTGCGGGACTATGCCCTGCGACTGGGCTATAGCGCGTCAGAGGTGCGGGCTTTTGTCGAGAACCCGGCGGAAAAAGCGCGCGGCAAGGCCGAGGCGGCGGCCTGGCTGGCCAGCAAGGGCGCGGTTCCCGGCAAGGTGGCGGCCTATTGCGCCGCCGGTGAGGCAGAGATCGCGCGGGGCAGTCTGGTCGGCTATCTGCTGAGGTCGACCCGATGACCCCGGCACAAACATTCATCCGGGCGGTGTATCGTCCGGCACAGAACACGGCGCGGGGGTGGGGGATCCACCCTCATGCCATGAGGACTGCGGAGTAAGCAGATGACGAACCTGAAAAAGATCAGCATTGACGGCATCGAGGTCGAGGTGGATGGCGCGATGACCATCATCCAGGCGGCTGAGGTGGCAGGCGTGGAAATCCCGCGCTTTTGCTATCATGAGCGTCTGACGATTGCGGGCAACTGCCGCATGTGTCTGGTCGAGGTTGTCGGCGGCCCGCCGAAACCGGCGGCATCTTGCGCCATGCAGGTGCGCGATCTGCGCCCCGGCCCGAATGGCGAAGCGCCGCTGGTGAAGACCAACAGCCCGATGGTCAAGAAGGCCCGCGAAGGCGTGATGGAATTCCTGCTGATCAACCACCCGCTGGATTGCCCGATCTGCGATCAGGGCGGCGAATGTGACCTGCAGGATCAGGCCATGGCTTACGGCGTCGATTTCAGCCGCTACCGCGAGCCGAAACGGGCGAGCGAAGACCTGAACCTCGGCCCGCTGGTTGCCACCACGATGACCCGCTGCATCTCTTGCACCCGCTGCGTGCGCTTTACCTCCGAGGTCGCCGGCATCACCCAGATGGGCCAGACCGGGCGCGGTGAGGATGCCGAGATCACCAGCTATCTGAACGAGACGCTGAACTCGAACCTGCAGGGCAATATCATCGACCTGTGCCCGGTCGGCGCGCTGACCTCCAAACCCTATGCCTTTACCGCCCGTCCGTGGGAGCTGACCAAGACCGAGAGCATCGACGTGATGGATGCGCTGGGGTCGAACATCCGCATCGACACCAAGGGGCGTGAGGTGATGCGCATCATCCCGCGCAACCATGACGGGGTAAATGAAGAGTGGATTTCCGATAAGACCCGCTTCATCTGGGATGGCTTGCGCCGTCAGCGGCTGGACACGCCCTATATCCGGGAGAATGGCCGGTTGCGCAAAGCCGGTTGGGGCGAGGCTTTGACCGCTGCTGCTGCCGCGATGAAGGGCCGCAAGGTCACCGCGATTGTGGGAGATCTGGCGCCGGTCGAGGCTGTGTTCAGCCTGAAACAGTTGGTTGAAGGTCTGGGCGGCAAGATCGAATGCCGCACCGATGGCGCGAAACTGCCTGCCGGCAACCGCTCGGCCTATGTTGGCACGGCGGCAATTGAAGATATCGACACCGCAAAGACCATCATCCTGATCGGCACCAACCCGCGCGACGAGGCGCCGGTGCTGAACGCGCGCATCCGCAAGGCGTGGAGCGCGGGGGCCGATGTGACGCTGATCGGCACGGCGGTGGATCTGACCTATGACTATGCCCATGCGGGCGATGACCGCGCGGCGCTGGTCAAGGCGACTGCGGATGCACAGGAAAGCGCCGGGGCCGTGGTGATCGTGGGGCAGGGTGCCCTGAACGAAGCCGATGGTGAGGCGGTGCTGTCTCAGGCCATGAAGCTGGTCGAAGTGATGGGCGCGAAGCTGCTGGTGCTGCACAGCGCCGCGGCGCGTGTCGGCGCGATGGATGTGGGGGCTGTGACCGATGGCGGCATGTCTGCCGCGATGGATGGCGCGCAGGTGGTTTATAACCTCGGTGCGGACGAGGTTGAGATCAAAGCTGGTCCGTTCGTGATCTATCAGGGCAGCCATGGCGACCGGGGCGCGCATCGTGCCGACCTGATCCTGCCGGGCGCTGCCTATACCGAAGAAGGTGGATTGTTCGTGAACACCGAAGGCCGCCCGCAACTGGCGCTGCGTGCCGGTTTTGCGCCGGGTGAGGCCAAGGAAAACTGGGCGATCCTGCGGGCCTTGTCGGCTGAACTGGGTGCAACCCTGCCGTGGGATTCGCTGGCCGCCCTGCGCCGGGCGCTGGTGGCGGCGCATCCGCATCTGGGGCAAATCGATCAGGTGGCTGACAATGGCTGGACCCGCATTCCGCTGCGCGACCCGGCCCGGGCCAGCTTCCGCCTGCCGGTGCAGGATTTCTACCTGACCAATCCGATTGCCCGCGCGTCTCAGGTGATGGCGGAAATGTCCGCCCTTGCCAAAACCCGTACCACCACCCCCTTGGCGGCGGAGTAACCGATGCCGCACGCGCTCCTCCTTGCCAGCCTGACAGCCGCGTTCGTGGCCCTGTCGGCTTGTGCCGGGACCGGGCCCGTGGCACAGGGCGATTTCGCCCCGGCGTATGAGGGCATCCAGACCGTGCTGTTGCAGGATGACATGGTCAGCTTTCGCGTCGCGCTGCAAGGCGCGCGCGGCAATGACGATGTCGAGGCCTATGGCCGCTGTGCCGCTGCACAATACGCGCTGATCCGGGGCTTTGGCTTTGCCCGGCATGTGCGGACCACGGTGGCGCAGACAGGAAACACATGGCGGGGGGACGCGGTCTATCTGATCTCGGCCGCGCTGCCACCCGGGCTGAAAACGATCGACGCCGAAGTGACGGTGCGCGATTGTGGCGCGCTCGGGATACCGACGATTTGAAGATGAGAGGCTGAGAATGTCTGACTTTCTGGCAACGCCAATGGGCACGTTGGTTCTGGTCGCGGCGCAAAGCCTGCTGATCGTGGGCTTCGTGATGATCAGCCTGTTGTTTCTGGTCTACGGCGACCGCAAGGTCTGGGCGGCTGTCCAGATGCGGCGCGGGCCCAACGTGGTGGGGGTCTTTGGCCTGCTGCAATCGGTGGCCGATGCGCTGAAGTATGTGGTCAAGGAAATCGTGGTGCCCGCAGGTGCCGACCGCGCGGTGTTCTTCATGGCGCCGATGCTGTCTTTCGTGCTGGCGATGCTGGCCTGGGCGGTGATCCCGTTCAACGCGGGCTGGATCCTGGCCGACATCAACGTGGCGATCCTGTTCGTCTTCGCGGTGTCCAGCCTTGAGGTGTACGGCGTGATCATGGGGGGCTGGGCGTCAAACTCCAAATACCCGTTCCTCGGGTCTTTGCGCTCGGCCGCGCAGATGATTTCCTATGAAGTGTCGCTGGGTCTGATCATCATCGGCATCATCATCTCGACCGGCTCGATGAACTTTTCTGCCATCGTCGCGGCGCAGGATGGGGCCTATGGCCTGTTCTCGTGGTACTGGCTGCCGCATCTGCCGATGGTGGTTCTGTTCTTTATCAGCGCCTTGGCCGAAACCAACCGCCCGCCGTTCGACCTGCCCGAGGCAGAGTCGGAACTGGTGGCCGGGTTCATGGTGGAATACTCGTCCACGCCGTATCTGCTCTTCATGGCGGGCGAATATATCGCCATCTTCCTGATGTGCGCGCTGATGAGCCTGCTGTTTTTCGGCGGCTGGCTGTCACCGATCCCGGGCTTGCCGGATGGCTTCTTCTGGATGTTCATCAAGATGGCGTTCTTCTTCTTTCTGTTCGCCATGGTGAAAGCCATCGTGCCACGCTATCGCTACGACCAGCTGATGCGGATCGGCTGGAAAGTGTTCCTGCCGCTGTCGCTGGGCTGGGTGGTGCTGGTGGCATTTCTTGCGAAATTCGAAGTTCTGGGCGGCGCCTGGGCGCGCTGGACCGTGGGGGGCTGACGCATGAGCGACGGAACCTACCTTTATCGTTACCGCATCGAGAAGAACGGGCACTCCATTGGTTTGGAACCCTACGAACACGATTTCTGGGAGTTAACTTTCGACGAGTTGGTTGTTCATCGTTTCAGTGCAGCGAAGCTCGACCTCAAGTGGGTGGTCAAACTGCTCATGGAAAAAGGGCACCTGCACCAGCACGACGCGGTCGGCATCACTAGGCTGGCGGATTGGCAGAGTTTCATGGTGGCTCCGCCACCGGAGGATAAATGATGGCAAACATCGACTGGAACCGCGCGACCCGGTATTTCCTGTTGCAGGATTTCCTCAAGGGCTTTGCCTTGGGGATGAAATACTTCTTCGCGCCGAAAAGCACGCTGAACTATCCGCATGAAAAGGGGCCGCTGAGCCCGCGGTTCCGTGGCGAACACGCGCTGCGCCGCTATCCGAACGGCGAAGAGCGTTGCATCGCCTGCAAGCTGTGCGAGGCGATCTGCCCGGCGCAGGCGATCACGATTGACGCCGAACCGCGTGAAGACGGCAGCCGCCGCACCACGCGTTATGACATCGACATGACCAAATGCATCTATTGCGGCTTCTGTCAGGAAGCCTGCCCGGTGGATGCGATTGTCGAAGGCCCGAATTTTGAGTTCAGCACCGAAACCCGTGAGGAGCTGTTCTACGACAAGGAAAAATTGCTCGACAATGGCGCGCGTTGGGAGGCGGAGATTGCCCGCAATCTCGAACTCGACGCCCCGTACCGGTGAGCGCCATGACCGAAGCCTATACCAAGATGCTGCAACAGATGATCGAGCAAGGCCACAAGATGGCCAGCGCCTTCATGCCCGGCATGGAGACGATCGACCCCAAGGCGTTTGAGAAGATGTTCCCGGCGATGCCAAAGGAACTGCTCGAGATGTGGTTTGGCAAGACCTTCAACCCCGAAGGACTGGACGCCCGCACCCGCTTTCTGGTGACCATTGCCGCGCAGACCGTGCTTGGCCCGCTGGGCGAGCCGCAGCTGCGCATCACGATCAAGAACGGTCTGGCTGCCGGGGCGACCCGGCGGGAGATCGCGGAAGTGATCTGGCAGATGAGCATGTTCGGCGGCTTGCCCGCCACGCAAAAGGCGCTGGAAATTGCGCAAAGTGTCTTTGCCGAGACTGAGGAGACCGAGAAATGACCGTCGCGGATTATGCCTTTTACGCCTTTGCCATTGTTGTGGTGGCGGCGGGGCTGATGGTCACCATCAGCCGCAACCCGGTGCATTCGGTTTTGTGGCTGATCCTGGCGTTCCTGTCGTCGGCGGGCTTGTTCGTGCTGCTGGGGGCCGAGTTTGTCGCGATGCTGCTGATCATCGTCTATGTCGGCGCGGTCGCGGTGCTGTTCCTGTTCGTGGTGATGATGCTCGACATCGACTTTGCAGCACTCAAGGGCGAGATTGCGCGCTACATGCCGCTGGGTCTGCTGATCGGCGTGGTGCTGCTCATGCAGCTGTCGCTGGGCATCGGCGCCTGGGTGCAGGCCGAGGGCGCGATGGGGCTGCGTCAGGCGGTTGCGCCCGCAATGGATCAGGTGGAAAACACCCGCGCCTTGGGGCTGCTGATCTATGACAAATACCTGCTTCTGTTCCAGCTGTCGGGGCTGATCCTGCTGGTCGCCATGATCGGCGCGATCCTTCTGACCCTGCGTCACCGCAAGGATGTGAAGCGTCAGAACGTGCTGCATCAGATGTGGCGGGATCCGGCCAAGGCGATGGAGCTGAAAGATGTGAAGCCGGGGCAGGGGCTGTAACGCCCCCGGAACAAGGGTAGGGCGGGGTTAACCCCGCCAATGCTGCAAAGACAAAACGGGGCAAAGACCCGGAGGGACTAGGATATGGTTGGTCTGGAACATTACCTGACAGTCGCGGCGGCTTTGTTCGTCATCGGCATCTTCGGCATCTTCCTGAACCGGAAGAACGTGATCGTCATTCTGATGTCGATCGAATTGATGTTGCTGGCGGTGAATATCAACATGGTCGCGTTTTCAAGCCATCTGGGCGATCTGGTCGGGCAGGTGTTCACCATGTTCATCCTGACCGTCGCGGCGGCCGAGGCTGCCATCGGTCTGGCGATCCTTGTGGTGTTCTTCCGCAATCGTGGAACGATCGACGTTGAAGACGTCAACGTGATGAAAGGCTGAACCCATGGCAACGATCATCCTTCTTGCGCCACTGGTTGGCGCGCTGATCTGCGGCTTTGGCTGGCGGATCATCGGCGAGCGGGCCGGCCAGATCATCACCACGGCGCTGGTGTTTCTGGCGGCGTTCCTGTCCTGGATCATTTTCCTCAGCTTTGACGGCGAGATGTACCGCGTGGTGCTGCTGCGCTGGATCGAATCCGGCACCCTGGGCAGTGAATGGGGCATCCGCATCGACCGCCTGACTGCGATCATGCTGGTGGTGGTGAACTCGGTGTCCGCGCTGGTTCACCTGTATTCGTTCGGCTACATGGCGCATGACGACAACTGGGGCCATCACGAGCATTACCGCGCCCGGTTCTTTGCGTATCTGTCGTTCTTTACCTTTGCCATGCTGATGCTGGTGACCTCGGACAATCTGGTGCAGATGTTCTTTGGCTGGGAAGGGGTGGGCGTCGCATCTTACCTGCTGATCGGCTTTTACTACAAAAAGCCAAGCGCGAATGCCGCTGCGATAAAGGCGTTTGTGGTCAACCGGGTTGGTGACTTCGGCTTTGCCCTTGGCATCATGGCGCTGTTCTTCCTGACCGACTCGATCCGGTTTGACGAGATTTTTGCCGCCGCTCCGGCGCTGGCGGAAACCAACGTCCGGTTCCTGTGGACCGATTGGAATGCCGCCAACCTGATCGGCGTGCTCTTGTTCATCGGCGCGATGGGGAAATCGGCGCAGCTTGGCCTGCACACCTGGTTGCCCGACGCGATGGAGGGGCCGACCCCGGTGTCGGCGCTGATCCACGCGGCAACCATGGTGACGGCGGGGGTGTTCCTGGTCTGCCGCATGTCGCCGCTCTATGAATACGCGCCGAGCGCGATGGTGATGATCACGGTTCTGGGCGCCACGACCGCCTTTGTCGCGGCGACGATCGGTCTGGTGCAGAACGACATCAAGCGGGTGATCGCCTATTCCACGATGTCGCAGCTGGGCTACATGTTCGTGGCGGCGGGGGTGGGCGTGTATTCGGTGGCGATGTTCCACCTGTTCACCCACGCGTTTTTCAAGGCGATGCTGTTCCTTGGTGCAGGCTCGGTGATCCATGCCACGCATCATGAGCAAGACATGCGCAACTACGGGGGCTTGCGCAAAAAGATCCCCTATACCTTTGCCGCGATGATGATCGGCACGCTGGCCATTACCGGCGTGGGTATTCCGCTGACCCATTACGGCTTTGCCGGGTTCCTGTCCAAGGATGCGGTGATCGAGAGCGCCTTTGTCGGCTCCAGCTACGCCTTCTGGCTGTTGGTGGTCGCGGCGGGGATGACCAGCTTTTACTCCTGGCGTCTGATGTTCCTGACCTTCTACGGTGAAAATCGGGCCGGAACCGTGGGCCATGGTCACGGCCATGGGCATGACGACCATGACCACCACCATGAGCCACACGAAAGCCCGATGGTCATGCTGATCCCGCTGGGGGTTCTGGCGCTTGGATCGGTGTTTGCGGGGATGATCTGGTACAGCGTGTTCTTTGGCGACGAGACCAAGGTGCGCAACTGGCTCGGCATGGAAGCGGCGCATCATGAAGCCGGTGGCGCAGAGCATGCCGCGGCAGCCCCGGTCGAGCCGGCTCCGGCAGAGGGTACAGTGACCGCAACCGAGGCCGTACCGGCTGAGACCGCAGAACCTGCCCCCGTGGCCGAGGCTGCACATCATGCCGCCGTCGCCCCCAAAGGCGCGATCTTTATCGGGCCGGACAATACCGTTCTGCATGACGCGCATTATGTGCCGGCCTGGGTCAAGGTCAGCCCGTTTGTCGCAATGGTGCTTGGCTTTGCGCTGTCCTGGCTGTTCTACATCCGCAACCCGTCGCTGCCGGGTCGCCTCGCGGCGAACCAGCGGCCGCTGTACCTGTTCCTGCTGAACAAATGGTATTTTGACGAGCTCTATGACTGGACCATTGTCCGCCCTGCCAAATGGCTCGGGGGCTTCCTGTGGAAGCGCGGCGATGGTGCGGTCATTGACGGGACCATCAACGGCGTGGCCATGGGGCTTATCCCCATGCTGACCCGCCTCGCCGGTCGGGCGCAGTCCGGCTATGTCTTCCACTATGCCTTCGCCATGGTGCTCGGGGTTGTTGCCCTGATCACCTGGCTCACGCTGTCTGGCGCGCAGTAAGGGGGCGAAAGAGTACTCATGGACAACCTGCTTTCCATCATCACCTTCATCCCCGCAGTGGCCGCCGTCATCATGGCGCTGTTCCTGCGTGGCGATGATGCTGCCGCGCAAAAGAACGCCAAATGGCTGGCGCTGCTGGCCACCACCGCCACCTTTCTGGTGTCGCTGTTCCTTCTGGCCGGGTTTGACCCCGCCAATACCGGGATGCAGTTCGTCGAAGAATACGACTGGATCCTGGGCCTGAAATACAAGATGGGCGTCGATGGCATTTCGGTGCTGTTCGTGATGCTGACGACCTTCCTGATGCCGATCACCATCGCCTCGTGCTGGAACGTCGAAACCCGCGTCAAGGAATACATGATCGCGTTCCTGATGCTGGAAACGCTGATGCTGGGCGTGTTCTGCGCGCTGGATCTGGTGCTGTTCTATCTGTTCTTCGAGGCCGGTCTGATCCCGATGTTCCTGATCATCGGCATCTGGGGCGGCAAGGAGCGCATTTATGCGGCGTTCAAGTTCTTTCTGTACACCTTCCTCGGCTCGGTGCTGATGCTGGTGGCGATGATCGCGATGTATTGGGATGCGGGCACCACCGATATTCCGACGCTGCTGACCCACAGCTTTACCTCGGACACGTTCAGCCTGTTCGGCATCCAGATCATCGGCGGCTTGCAGACCATGCTGTTTCTGGCGTTCTTTGCCAGCTTTGCGGTCAAGATGCCGATGTGGCCGGTCCACACCTGGCTGCCCGATGCGCACGTGCAGGCCCCGACCGCAGGCTCGGTGGTGCTGGCGGCGATCCTGCTGAAGATGGGGGGCTACGGCTTCCTGCGCTTCTCGCTGCCGATGTTCCCGGTGGGGTCGGATGTGATGGCACCGCTGGTGTTGTGGATGTCGGCGATTGCCATCGTCTACACCTCGCTGGTCGCTCTGGCGCAGTCGGACATGAAAAAGCTGATCGCCTATTCGTCGGTCGCCCACATGGGGTACGTGACGATGGGGATCTTTGCTGCCAACCAGCAAGGCATCGACGGCGCGATTTTCCAGATGATCAGCCACGGCTTCATCTCGGGCGCGCTGTTTCTGTGCGTCGGCGTGATCTATGACCGGATGCACACGCGTGAGATTGACGCCTATGGCGGTCTGGTCAACAAGATGCCGGCCTATGCGATGATCTTCATGTTCTTCACCATGGCCAACGTCGGCCTGCCGGGCACGAGCGGCTTTGTCGGCGAATTTCTGGTGCTGGTCGGCATCTTCCAGGTCAACACCTGGGTGGCGGCGGTTGCCACCACCGGCGTGATCCTGTCGGCGGCCTATGCGCTGTGGCTTTATCGTCGTGTGGTGATGGGCGAGCTGATCAAAGAGGCGCTCAAGTCGATCACCGACATGAACCGCCGCGAAAAGGCGATCTTTGCGCCCCTGGTGGTCATGACCCTGCTGCTGGGTGTCTATCCGGCATTGGTGACCGATATCATCGGTCCCAGCGTCACCGCCCTTGTGACCGATTATCAGGCCGCGATCCCCGTTTCGGGTGATGCGCAGCTTGCCCAGCACTGAAGGAGCGGGAACCATGACCGCAGTTGATTTCAACACCATCCTGCCAGAGTTCATTCTGGCCGCCTTTGCCCTCGCGGCCCTGATGTTCGGGGCCTACGGCGGCAAGGACAAGACTGCGCCCACGCTGGTCTGGGCCACCTCTGGCCTGTTCCTGGCACTGGCGCTGTTCATCGGGCTGGGAACGACGGGCGAGCGAATGGCCTTTGACGGGCTGTTCACCGATGACCCGTTTGCGCGCTTTGCCAAGGTGATCATTCTGGTCTCGGCGGCCTGCGTCATGCTGATGTCGCAAGAGTACATGCAGCGCCGCGACCTGCTGCGGTTCGAGTTTCCGATTCTGGTGACCCTCGCCGCCATCGGCATGATGGTCATGGTCTCGGCGGGCGATCTGATGACGCTGTACATGGGGCTGGAGCTGCAGTCGCTGTCGCTGTACGTCGTGGCCGCGATGCGCCGCGACAGCACCAAATCGTCCGAGGCCGGTCTGAAATACTTCGTGCTGGGCGCGCTGTCGTCGGGCCTGTTCCTTTATGGTGCCTCCTTGGCCTATGGCTTTGCCGGCACCACCCAGTTTGCCGGCATCCTGTCGACGCTGGGCGGCGATACCCCTGTCGGCCTGACCATCGGTCTGGTGTTCATGCTGGCGGCGCTTGCCTTCAAGGTCTCGGCAGCACCGTTCCACATGTGGACGCCGGATGTGTATGAGGGTTCGCCCACCCCGATCACCGCATTCTTTGCGACAGCGCCAAAGGTCGCGGCCATGGCCCTGATCGCCCGGCTGGTGCATGACGCCTTTGGCGGCATCCCCGGCGAATGGTCGCAAGTGCTGGCGGCGCTGGCCGTGGTGTCGATGTTCCTTGGCGGCATTGCCGCCATCGGGCAGCGCGACATCAAGCGCCTGATGGCCTATTCCTCGATCGCCCATATGGGCTATGCGCTGGTCGGCCTTGCCTCCGGCACGGCCGAGGGCGTGCAGGCGATGCTGATCTACATGGCGATCTACGTCACCATGAACGTCGGCACCTTTGCCTTCATCCTGTCGATGGAGCGTGACGGTCGCCCGGTCACCGACATCCAGTCGCTGAACATGTTCTCCAAAAAGGAACCGCTCAAGGCGCTGGCGTTGCTGGTGCTGATGTTCAGCCTGGCCGGTGTGCCGCCGATGCTGGGCTTTTTCGGCAAGTTCTACGTGCTGAAAGCGGCGGTCGATGCCGGCATGGTCTGGCTGGCGGTGGCGGGGGCGGTGGCCTCGGTGATCGGGGCGTTCTACTACCTGCGCATCGTGTTCTACATCTACTTCGGCAAGGAGGGCGAGCCCGCAGACAGCAACATGGCCCCGGTGCAATGGGTGATGATGGTCGGCGTCGCCGCAATCATGGTGCTGGGCATCGTCAACCTGTTCGGGCTTGAGCCTGTCGCGGCCCTCGCTGCCGAAGCCCTTGTCCGATAAGCTCTGGCCCGAGGGCACCGGGCGCCTCCTCCTTGCCGAGGTGGACAGCACCAATGCCGAAGCCTTTCGCCGGGCCCCGCAGCTTGCGGGGCCTGCGTGGATTCTGGCTGCATCCCAGACCGCTGGCCGGGGCCGCCGTGCCCGGCCCTGGGCCAGCCCGCGCGGCAATTTCTATGCGACCCATGTGATGCACAGCGATGAGCCGCCGCAGCAGCTGGCGCTGCGCAGCTTTGTCGCCGCCCTTGCCCTGCATGAGGCGCTGACAGCGGTGACCGGCACGCCGCAGGCACTGACGCTGAAATGGCCCAATGATGTGCTGCTGTCGGGCGGCAAGGTGGCGGGCATCCTGCTCGAATGCCAGACCACCGGAACTCAGGCGGCGGGGCAGGGCCGCCAGACCCTTGCCATCGGTATCGGCGTCAACCTGATCGGCCACCCCGATCCGGCGCAGGTCGAACCGGGGGCCACCCCCCCGGCTTCTGTCCTGCATGAGACCGGCCAGCGCCTCACGCCCGAGGCCTTCCTCGACCATCTCGCCCCCGCTTATGCCCGATGGGAAGCCACCTTCACCGCCCACGGCTTCGCCCCGATCCGCAGCGCCTGGCTTGCCCACGCCGCCCGTCTGAATGAGCCGATCCGCGCCCGCACCGGCACCGAAGACCGCCATGGCGTCTTTGACAGCATCGACGCCAGCGGAAACCTGATCCTGCGCACCGCGCAGGCCACCCTTGCCATCCCCGCCGCCGAGGTGTTCTTCTGATCCCCGCCGCCTTTATCTTGGCCCAAATATCCCACGGGGGTCCGGGGGTGTGTAACCCCCGGTCCTGTCCGTTCCACCCGCGCCCACGACCGGAATCACACCCATGCTTCTCGCCATCGACTGCGGCAACACCAACACCGTGTTCTCCATCTGGGATGGCACGCGGTTCCTCTCCACCTGGCGTATCGCCACCGATCACACCCGCACGGCGGATGAGTATTTCGTCTGGCTGTCGTCGCTGATGGCGATGACCGGGACCGATGCCGCGATCAACGAGGCGATCATCTCCTCCACCGTGCCGCGTGTGGTGTTCAACCTGCGGGTGCTGTGTGACCGCTATTTCGGCTGCCGCCCGGTGGTTGTGGGCAAGCCCGAATGCCGCCTGCCGGTGCCGCCGCGGGTCGATCAGGGCACCACGGTTGGCCCTGACCGGCTGGTCAACACCGCCGGCGCGCATGACCGGCATGGCGGCGATCTGATCGTGGTCGATTTCGGCACCGCCACCACCTTTGATGTGGTCGACACCGATGGCGCCTATGTCGGCGGCGTGATCGCGCCCGGCGTCAATCTCAGTCTGGAGGCGCTGCACATGGCCGCCGCCGCCCTGCCGCATATCGACGTGGCCAAGCCTGCCAAGGCGATCGGCACGAATACAGTGGCCTGCATGCAATCCGGGGTGTATTGGGGGTATATCGGGTTGGTCGAAGGCATCGTGCGTGAAGTGCGCCGCGAACGCGACCGTCCCACCAAAGTTATCGCAACCGGGGGGCTTGCCTCCTTGTTTGCCCAAGGCACAGATTTATTTCACAAGATCGAGGATGATCTGACCATGCATGGCCTCGTCCTGATCCACGACTTCAACAAGGAAACCGCATGAGTTTGAACCGTCTGATCTATCTTCCCCTCGGTGGCGCGGGTGAGATCGGGATGAATTGCTATGTCTATGGCTACGGACCCGAGGGGCGCGAGCGTCTGATCGTTGTCGATCTGGGCGTGACCTTCCCCGATATGGATGGCAGCCCCGGTGTTGATCTGATCATGGCCGATGTCTCCTGGCTGGAGGCGCGGGCCGACCGGATTGACGGCATCTTCATCACCCACGCCCATGAAGACCACATCGGCGCGCTTGGCCTGTTGTGGCCAAAGCTCAAGGCAAAGGTCTATGCCCGCCGCTTTACCGCCACCATCGGGCGGCTGAAGCTCGATGAAATGGGCCTGCCGCTGGACATCATCACCACGGTTGAACCCCGGCCCGCGGTCATTCAGGCCGGGCCGTTTGATGTTCAGTTCGTGCCGGTCAGCCATTCGATCCCCGAGGCGAGTGCTTTGGTGATCGACTCGCCCGCAGGCAGGATCTTCCATTCCGCCGATTTCAAGATCGACCACAACCCGGTGGTGGGGGAGCCCTGGGATGACGAGGCGATCAAGGCGATCGCCGAAGAGCGCCCGATCAAGGCGCTGATGTGCGATTCCACCAACGTGTTTTCCACCCATCCGGGCCGGTCGGAATCGACCCTTGGCACCGCGCTGCGCGAGCTGATCTCGTCGCGCGGCGGCATGGTGGTGGCCACCACCTTCGGCTCCAACGTCGCCCGGCTGAAGACGCTGGCCGAAGCGGCGCGCGCCTCGGACCGGTCGATCTGTGTGCTGGGCCGGTCAATGCGGCGGATGCTGTCGGCGTCAGAGGAAACCGGCGTGCTGACCGGCTTTCCGCGTCTGGTCTCGCCCGAAGAGGCGCAGGATATTCCGCGCGGCAATCTGATGCTGCTGGTCACCGGAAGCCAGGGCGAACGCCGCGCGGCCTCGGCGCAGCTGTCGCGCGGCAAATATCTGGGCCTGCAGATGAAAGAGGGCGATACCTTCCTGTTCTCGTCCAAGGTCATCCCCGGCAACGAGCGTGGCGTGCTGAAGATCATGAACGCGTTTTCCGAGCTGGGCGTCGATGTTGTCGATGATTGCAACGGTCTGTATCACGTGTCGGGTCACGCCAACCGCCCCGATCTGGAACACGCGCACCGGCTGTTGCTGCCCGACATGCTGATCCCGATGCATGGCGAACACCGCCATCTGCGCGAACATGCCCGCATCGCCACCGAATCCGGCATCGCGTCCGAGGTCGTGACCAACGGCATGATGATGGACCTGACCGGAGAAACGCCGCAGGTTGCCGAGTATATCGAAACCGGGCGGCTCTATCTCGACGGCAACGTGCTGATCGGGGCGATGGACGGCGTGGTGCGCGACCGGATCCGCATGGCGCTGAACGGCCATGCCATGGTCACGGTCATTCTGGACGAATCCGACGAACCGCTGGGCGAGGCCTGGGTAGAGCTGTCGGGCCTGCCGGAAGTCGGGCGCGGCGAGCGCAATCTGGCGGAAACGCTGGAGGGCGATCTCTCGGCCTATCTGGAAACCGCCGGGGCCAAGGTTTTGCGCGACGATGCCAAGCTGGACGAAGCCCTGCGCCGCATCGTGCGTCAGGTTTCGATGGAAGAGATCGGCAAAAAGCCCGAAGTGACGGTGGTGGTCAGCCGTCTGCAGGCTGAATAGCCGGGGCGATTTTTCTGCGAAAAATCACCGGCCCCTGCATCGGGCCGGTTCCAACAAAAAAAAGGCCCTGCAGCGATGCAGGGCCTTTGATTTTTCGCAGAAAAATCGGGGCGGTCAGCCGTCGGTGCCGGTTGCCGGCTCGTCTTCGGCGTCGTCAGCCGTGACAGCAGAAATCTTGAAGCTGCGCAGGATGAAATCCGGCACATGGTCGCCCATGCCAACCACCGCATGGTCGCGGCGGTCGCGCCGGTCATCACGGCGATCATCTCTGCGGTCATCGCGCCGGTCATCGCGGCGCTCACGCTGCGGGGCCACCTCATCCCGACGCTCCGTGCGACGCTCTTCGCGCGGTGCTTCCTCCCGGCGTTCCGACCGACGGTCATCGCGGCGCGGCGCTGGGGCAGGGGCCTCGGCCACAACCTCAACCACAGCGGCAACCGGAACCGCAATTGGTTCCATGCTGGCGGGGGCGGCGTTTTCGTCGCGCTTGGGTTTGCGGTTGCGGTCGCGCTCGCGCGGTTTGCCGCGTCCTTCGCCACGGGCTTCGCGCGGCTTGTCCGAAGACGATTCGTCCAGCCCGGTCAGCGCACCCTCTGGCACCACGCCCCGCGGGATCGGCTGTTTGACCAGCGATTCGATGGCGGACAGGTACTTGTCGTCATTCGGCACCGCGATCGTATAGGCCTTGCCCAGACGACCGGCGCGGCCGGTGCGGCCGATGCGGTGCACGTAATCTTCAGGGTGCGACGGCACGTCGAAGTTGAACACATGGCTGACGGCCGGAATGTCCAGGCCACGCGCCGCCACATCGGATGCCACCAGCAGATGCAACGACCCGTCGCGGAAGGCATCGAGCGTTTTCATCCGTTGCGACTGTTCCAGATCGCCATGGATCGGGGCCGCATTGAAGCCATGCGCTTTCAGCGATTTGGCGACCACATCCACATCCATCTTGCGGTTGCAGAAGATGATGGCGTTGGTGCAGCTCTCGCCTTCGCCCTTGATCAGGCTGCGCAGCACGGCGCGCTTTTCGGTAAAGCTGCGGTCTTTTCTCGACGGGGTGAACTGGATCAGCGCCTGTTCGATGGTGGTCGAGGCAGAGTTCTGCCGCTCCACCTGCACGCGTGCCGGGTTGGTCAGGAAGGTGTTGGTGATCCGTTCAATTTCGGGCGCCATGGTGGCACTGAAGAACAGGGTCTGGCGGCTGAACGGGGTCAGCTGGAAAATACGTTCTATATCAGGGATAAAGCCCATATCCAGCATCCGGTCGGCCTCATCAACCACCATGATTTCCACGCCGGTCAGCAGCAGTTTGCCGCGCTCGAAATGGTCGAGCAGCCGGCCCGGTGTGGCGATCAGCACATCGACGCCCCGGTCGATCAGCTTGTCCTGCTCGCCAAAAGACACGCCGCCGATCAGCAGCGCCTTGGTCAGCTTGGTGTGCTTGGCATAGGTGTCAAAGTTTTCTGCCACCTGGGCTGCCAACTCGCGCGTGGGGCACAGCACCAGCGACCGCGGCATCCGCGCGCGGGCGCGGCCACGGCCCAGCCGGGTGATCATCGGCAGCGTAAAGCTGGCGGTTTTCCCGGTGCCGGTCTGGGCGATGCCCAGCACGTCGCGGCCTTCCAGGGCGAAGGGAATCGCCTGTTCCTGAATGGGGGTCGGGGTTTCATAGCCGGTATCAATAACGGCTTGCAGAACGCGCGGGTCCAGCGCGAGGTCGGAGAATTTAAGCATCAGCGTCCTTTGGATGTGGGATCGGCCCACAAAACATGAAAAGGGACGCATCAATCCGGCGCCCCGGCATTGCCCGCCGTATGCGGACTGCACAAGGCCCTATCGCAAATCGCACGAAAGGTCAATGTGGCGACTTTTCGGGCAGCCATGCAACCAAATCGCGCCCAAAGCGTTTGAACTGCACAGGCGATTAGGGATGGCCGCGCGCGCATGCTACGCTTGTTTCGCACTCTGCGCATAAAGCCGTTTGAAAGGGCACCCTATGCTGATCCGTTACGGCTATGATTTCACGTTGTTCTGCGAACAGGAAACCCCTGTGGTCACCATGGTCAGTGCCCGACCCGAGCTGAGCGGCAACATGGCCCGCCCTGAGGTTCACACCCGCTCGCCCGATGTGGCGGAAGAGATTTACACCGACAGCTTTGGCAACATCTGCCGCCGGTTCACTGCCCCTGCCGGTCTGATCCGTCTGCAGGGTGAAGGTTTCATGCATCACAGCGGCGCGCTCGACCCGGTCACGCCCGAAGCGCAGGAGCATCCGGTTTCGGATCTGCCGGATGAAGCCCTGATGTTTCTGCTGTCGTCGCGCTATTGTGAGGTCGACCGGCTGAGTCAGGTCGCCTGGGATCTGTTCGGCCATCTGCCACCGGGGTGGAGCAAGGTGCAGGCGATCTGCGATTATGTTCACGGTCATATCCGGTTCAACTATGGTGATGCCCGCAACACCCGGACTGCCTATGACGCGTGGCAAGAGGGCAGGGGCGTGTGCCGCGATTTCGCGCATCTGGCGATTACGCTGTGCCGGGCCATGAACATCCCGGCGCGCTATGTGAACGGACAGCTGGGGGATTTCGGTATCCCCTATACCACTGACCCGATGGATTATGCTGCCTGGATGCAGGTCTATCTGGGCGGGGCCTGGCACACCTTTGACCCGCGCAACAACAAGCGGCGGATCGGGCGGATCGTGATTGCCTATGGCCGAGATGCGGTGGATGTGCCGATGATCACATCCTTCGGGCAACACGAGCTGCGGTCATTCCGGGTGATCACTGATGAGGTCAGGGAATCGTCCATGTCGCAGGAGGCGGCGCAATAAAATAAAGGGGGCTTTCGCCCCCTTTTACACCATCATTTCCTTGGTCGCCGTCAGCCGCAGCTCGGGATAGTCGCGCACCACGCGGTCAATGTCCCATTGCAGTCGGGTCAGGAACACCACATCGCCATCGTGATCGGTGGCCATGTGCTGTTTGTTGATATTGGTCATCCGCTCAACCTCGGCCTTCGGCCCCTGCACCCAGCGGGCAGAGGAAAACTGGCTGCCCTCGAACCGCACCGGCAGCGAATACTCCGCCTCGATCCGGCTGGCCAGCACGTCAAATTGCAACGCCCCCACCACGCCGACGATAAAGCCCGAGCCGATCATCGGTTTGAAGACTTTGGCGGCCCCCTCTTCGGCGAATTGCATCAGCGCCTTTTCCAGATGCTTGGCTTTCATCGGGTCACCCGCGCGCACGCCTTGCAGCAGTTCGGGCGCAAAGGACGGGATGCCGGTAAAGCGCAACGCCTCACCCTCGGTCAGCGCATCGCCGATGCGCAGCTGGCCGTGGTTCGGAATGCCGATGATATCACCGGCCCAGGCCTCTTCGGCCAGCTCGCGGTCGGCGGCAAGGAACATCACCGGGTTGGCAATCGCCATCTGTTTCTTGCTGCGCACATGGGTCAGCTTCATCCCGCGCTCAAAATGCCCCGAGGCAAGGCGTACAAAGGCCACGCGGTCGCGGTGCTTGGGGTCCATATTGGCCTGCACCTTGAACACAACGCCGGTGACGGCGGTTTCTTCCGGTGCGACCTTGCGACTGGCGGTGGGTTGCGGCTGCGGCTCGGGGCCGAATTTGCCGATACCGTCCATCAGCTCTTTGACGCCAAACGAGTTGATGGCAGATCCGAACCAGATCGGGGTCATCGAGCCATTGAGGAGTGCGGCGCGGTCAAAGGCAGGCAGCAGGGCTTTTGCCATCTCCAGCTCTTCACGCAGTTTGGCAAGCGCTTCGGCGGGCACATGCTCGGCCAGTTTCGGATCGTCCAACCCGTTGATCTGAATGGTTTCCGCCACCCGGTTGCGGTCGGCGCGGTCCATCAGCTCCAGCCGGTCGTTCAGAATGTCGTAGCAGCCCAGAAAATCGCGCCCCGAGCCGATGGGCCATGACGCGGGCGACACATCAATCGCCAGATTTTCCTGAATCTCGTCGATGATCTCAAAGGTGTCGCGCGCCTCACGGTCCATCTTGTTGCAGAAGGTCAGGATCGGCAGATCGCGCAAGCGGCAGACCTCGAACAACTTGCGGGTCTGGCTTTCCACGCCCTTGGCCCCGTCGATCACCATCACGGCGGCATCAACGGCGGTCAGCGTGCGGTAGGTGTCTTCGGAAAAATCCGAGTGGCCGGGGGTATCGACCAGATTGAAGCGGAACTCGCGGAAGTCGAACGACATGGCCGAGGCGGACACCGAAATCCCGCGCTCCTGCTCCATCTTGATGAAGTCCGACCGCGTGCGCCGCGCCTCGCCCTTGGCGCGGACCTGTCCGGCCATCTGGATCGCGCCGCCGAACAGCAGGAATTTTTCGGTCAGCGTGGTTTTGCCGGCATCGGGGTGGGCGATGATGGCAAAGGTGCGCCTGCGGGCGATCTCGGGCGGAAGGGAGGGGCGGTTGTTCAACATAACGGCGCGTTTATCGCAAAGCGAAACGCCCGTCCATTGTCCGTGAGGCAAAGGGCAGGGCGAAAGCGCCTACTTTTCCTCGCCGCCCCGGCGCGGTGGGGAATAGAGCGCGGCGCGCCCCACCTCATCCAGAAACTGGCGGCTGGCTTCGGTGCCGAAATGTTGCACTTGTGCGAGGCCGGGAAACTGTGCCTTCACATCTTCGGCCATGTCGGCGGGCAGGCGCGACAGGGTGGCATCATTCACCATCAGGCTCTCGGCGGGCACGCCCTCGGCATAGATGATCTCGTGCTGGTCAAACACCAGGCTGTAGTAATCGACAAATCCGCCAATCCGCTGAAACACCCGCTCGTCATCGACCAGATGCTTGGCCTGTACCAACAGTTCCGAGGTTTGTAGCCCGGCCCGCCGCTGGCGCTGATAGAGGAAAATCCGGTGATGCGGGCTGACGATCAGATCGCCCGCATTGCCCAATGTGCCTGCGGTGATCACCACTGGCGCAAAGGCGCCCTGCGCCCGCAATGTCGCCTTGCCCAGCCACCGCAGCGGCTGCGGGCCATGGTCGCGGGTCAGAACCTTGTCCCCGGCGCGCAACGCCTCGATCGGCTGCTGGCGGCCATCGGCAAGCGTGATCATGGTGCCGCGCGCAAAGGACACGCACAAGAGATCGGCCAGCCGCACCGCCTCTGGCGCGTCATCAATGGCGACCAGCGTGTAATCGGCGGCACCCGACATCGGCGACAGCGGCAGCGCCACACCGGCCCCAGAGTCCAGCCGCATCAGCAACAGGTCGATCTTGTCGCCATCGGGGGCCATCAGCGTGTAGCGCGCCTCCAGCCGGACCGCCTCACCGGGCTGACCGATCTGGCTGCCGCTGGCCACGCGCTGACCTTCCTGCGCATGCGACAGGATCAGCCGCAGCGGCTGCACCTCTTCTTCCAGTGCATAGATATCGCCCTCGCAGACATCCTGTGGCCCGGCCAGACCATCCCCGGCATTCACCCCGTGAATCACGTAGATGCACTCTGCCGGAAACACCTGACAGGCGTGGCCGGGAAGGGTTGCTGGATCGGGAAGCGGAGGGGTCATGCTGTCTGTGTCCGTTTTTGGTACCGCGTGGCCGCCCCACAGGCCACCGCCCTGCCTTAGCCCGAAGCCCCTCTTGCGTCAACGCGGCACCGGCTGCTAGGCAGGCAGAGAAACCATGCGGAGGGGCGACAATGGATCTGGGGATCAGGGGCAAAAGCGCACTTGTCTGTGCGGGATCAAAGGGGCTGGGGCGCGGCTGTGCCGAAGCTCTGGCGGCTGCCGGGGTCGATCTGATCCTGAACGCGCGCGGGACCGAGGCGCTGGAGGCGACCGCCGCCGCGATCCGCGCCGCCTATAAGGTGAGCGTGGTGACGGTTGCCGCCGACATCACCAGCGACGCGGGCCGCGCGCAGGTGCTGGAAGCGGCGGGCGCGGTGGATATTCTGGTGACCAACGCCGGCGGCCCGCCGCCGGGGGTGTGGAGTGATTGGCAGCGCGAGGATTTCATCAAGGCGCTGGATGCCAACATGCTGACGCCGATTGCGCTGATGACAGCCCTTCTGCCGGGGATGATCGACGCGGGCTGGGGCCGGGTGATCAACATCACCAGCCAGTCAGTGAAAGCGCCGATTGCCCAGCTGGGCCTGTCCAACGCCGCCCGCACCGGGCTGACCGGCTATGTCGCAGGCACCGCGCGGCAGGTCGCCCCGCATGGGGTGACGATCAACAACCTGCTGCCGGGCATCCACGACACCGACCGCGCCGCAGCACTGGATGCGGGCGTGATGAAAGCCGAAGGCATCTCGGCGGATGAGGCCCGCGCCCGCCGCGCGGCCACGATTCCGGCCCGCCGCTATGGCACGGCAGCAGAATTCGGCGCGGCCTGCGCGTTCCTGTGCTCGGTACATGCGGGGTTCATCGTCGGGCAGAATATCCTGCTGGACGGGGGCGCCACCAATGCCACCATCTGAGCGGGCTGATCCGTCTGATTCAATGGAGCGCGCTTGCGCGCAAGCTTTTTATCTCGTCGCGCGGCTGCGCCGCGTCTCCTCGGGTAAGAGCCTCCGGCGGGGATATTTCAGCCAAGATAAAGGGCAGGGGCGGCTCTTGCCCTGTGACGGTGGGGCTGTTAGGGGAAGTTGACGGAAAGACTAAGGATACCTATGCAGACCCTATCGCCCCGTTTGATCGTGGATCACCTGAGCCGGTCTTTTTCGGGCCGCGCGGTGGTGGATGATGTCAGTCTGGACGTGGCGGCGGGGCAGGTGACGTGCCTGCTGGGGCCATCGGGTTGCGGCAAATCCACCACTTTGCGGATGATCGCCGGGGTGGACCGGCCGGATGCCGGGCGCATCCTGATCGACGGGGTCGAGGTGGCGGGGCCAAGGCAGCACGTACCGCCAGAGCATCGCTCGGTCGGGCTGATGTTTCAGGATTTCGCGCTGTTCCCGCATCTGACGGTGACCGAAAATGTGGCCTTTGGCCTGAAGGGCGACCGCGCCGCGCGCATGCGCCGGGTTGACGAGCTGCTGGAGCGGGTAACGTTGAGCGGCTTTGGCGCCAAGCACCCGCATCAACTGTCGGGCGGCGAGCAGCAGCGGGTGGCTCTGGCGCGGGCATTGGCCCCGCGTCCCAAGGTCATGCTGATGGATGAGCCGTTTTCGGGCCTCGACAACCGGCTGCGCGATGGCATCCGCGACACCACGCTGGACATTCTGAAGGACGAGGGCACCGCCGTTGTGCTGGTCACCCACGAGCCGGATGAGGCGATGCGGATGGCCGACGAGATCGCGCTGATGCGCGGCGGCCGGATCGTGCAGAGTGGTGCGCCGTATAACGTCTACAATACTCCGGTGGACAAGGCGGCAGCCGCGTTTTTCAGCGATATCAACGTGATCCGTGGCACCTCGCGCGGGGCACTGACCGAGACGCCGTTCGGCGCCTTTCTGACGCCGGGGCAGGCGGATGGCGCGGCGGTCGATATCGTGATCCGGCCGCAGCATCTGAAGATCGACTTTGACCGCGCCGGGCGCGGCCCCAATCCGACGCCGCAAGAGGGCACGCCCGCCAGCGGGTCGGTGATCCGCGCGCGTTATCTGGGGCGCGAAAGTCTGGTCGAGTTCCGCATGGCCTTTGACGGATCGACCCTGACGGCGAGTGTGCCGGGGGTGTTCCTGCCCAAGCCCGGCACCGTGCTGTGGCTGATGATCCGCCGCGACCGTTGCTTTGTGTTCCCGGCGAAATAGCGCCGCTCAGCTGTCGCCCGCCATCAGCGCGCGGTAATCGGTCAGGCTGCGGCCGGGTTCATTCGGAAAGGTCTCCTCGGTTTCGGCAATCGCCATGATCCGGTCGACGCGAAAGCTGCGAAACCCGGCGCGCTGTTCGCACCAGGCCGCCAGGGTCCAGACCCGCGCGGTCAGGTCCAGTGCCAGCGGGCGGATATCGCGGTGGGTTTCCCGGCCTTCGGGGTCGATATAGGTCAGGGTCAGCCGCTGCCGGGCCTTGATGGCGCGGCGCAGCAGCGGCACATGCGCGGTGGCGCGGTTGGTCTCCTTGCCGGTAAAGACAAACAGATCATCGGCATCCGCCTCGGGCGGGGCGGGGGTCACGCTGGCGATCTTGGTCGCCAGCACCCGGGCCGCGCGGGCAAGGGCCGGGTCCGGCCCATCGGCCACTAGGCGCACGCCGGCGCGCAGGGCATCCAGCTCGGCCCCGGTCAGGATCATCGGCGGCAGGGTGATCGGCGCGCGCAGGATGTATCCCACGCCGCGCTCCCCCTCGACCGGCAGGCCAGAAGCCATCAGTGTCGCCATGTCGCGCCAGATCGTGCGCACCGAGACGCCCAGGCGTTCGGCCATTTCGCCCGCACGGTGCAGCCGCCCGTCGCGCAGGATCTGGATCAGGTCGAACAGGCGGTCGGTGCGGCGCATGATGTCCTATGGTCAGCTCGAGGGGAGGCAACTGACATATAGCTGTCAGGTATCAGGGGGAAAAGCCCCCCTGCTGACACTGAATCAGTCTAGGAACCGGCCTTGAGCGGGGGTAGTGAAGATACAGGCGACGCTGGGCGACATGCCGCCCCGGTCAGCAGGAGGATTAGACATGCTGAACAACATCGGCCTTCCCGGCCTTCTTCTCATCGCGGTGGTGGTGCTGGTCCTGTTCGGACGCGGCAAGATCTCGTCGTTGATGGGTGAAGTCGGCAAGGGCATCACCGCCTTCAAGAAAGGCGTGAAGGACGGCTCGGAAGAGATTGAAAATACATCGGATACCACGGTACGCGATGTCACGCCGGAACCGGAAAAAGACAAGATCTGATCTGCCGTCCCGCGTGAGCGGACCCGTCTGAGCGGAAAGGAAGCCCCGCGCCATGTTTGATTTCGGCATGTCCGAATTGCTTGTCATCGGGATCGTTGCGTTGATCGTGATCGGCCCGAAAGACCTGCCCGAGCTGTTCCGCAGCCTTGGCCGCTTTACCGCCAAGATGCGCGGCATGGCGCGGGAATTTTCCCGTGCGATGGAGGCGGCGGCGGATGAGGCTGGTGTCAAGGATGTGGCACGGGATCTGAAGAACGTGACCTCGGCCAAGTCGATGGGGCTGGAGGCGGTGCGTGAGGCCACCTCGAAGTTCGAGAAATGGGATCCGCTGAAAAACGCAGCCCGCCCGGCGACCACAGCCAAACCGGCCACATCCAGCCCGGCCACCGGCCCCGATCCCGTGCCCGAGCTGCAGCCCGATCCGCAAGCCGTGCCCCCCGCCGATCCGGCCCCCGCAGCTGCGCCCAAGCCGCCCATGGGCCCGGCCACGCAGGCGCTGACCGACGCCAAGGCCGCCCGTCAGGCGATTGTCAAAGAGGCGGCGGCAAAGCTGAAAAAGCCCGTCCCGACTCCTGACACGCCCGCCGCCTCGGTGGACACCGCCGCCAAGCCGAAAAAACCCCGCGCCCCGCGCAAACCGAAATCCGATCAGACCCCCAAGGCCGACGCATGACCAAGTCAGACGAGATCGACGACAGCTCGGCCCCCCTGATCGAGCATCTGGCCGAGTTGCGCAACCGCCTGATCTGGGCGGCTTCGGCCTTTATCGTGGCGATGGTGCTGTGCTTTCTGGTGGCCGAACCGATCCTGGCCTTCCTGTTGGAGCCGATCGAAGATGCGATGCGGGCTTTGGGCAACCCCAACCCGATCATGCAATACACCGCCCCGCAGGAGTATTTCTTTACCCTGATCCATATTTCGGTGGTGGCGGGGCTGGCGCTGTCGTTTCCGGTGATCGCCTATCATATGTGGCGGTTCGTGGCTCCCGGCCTGTATCGCAATGAAAAGAATGCGTTTCTGCCGTTTCTGATCGCCTCGCCGCTGCTGTTCATTCTGGGTGCGCTGTTTTCGCATTACATCGTGACTCCGCTCGCGATGAGCTTTTTCCTCGGCTTTGCCGATGCGACCTCGGTGGTGTCGGCGCTGCTGCCAGCGATTTCCGATGCGCCGATTGCCGATGTTCCGGTCGCGACCCCGCTGACGCAGGCGGTGCAACATCAGGGCATCGAGATCGTGTTTCAGGGCAAGGTCAACGAGACGCTGGATATTTCGCTCAAGCTGATCATCGCGTTCGGTCTGTGCTTTCAGTTGCCGGTGCTGTTGACCCTGATGGGCAAGGCCGGGCTGGTTTCTGCCGCCGGTCTGGCTGGCACGCGCAAATATGCTGTGGTGCTGATCCTGATGGTGGCGGCTCTGGTGACCCCCCCCGATGTCATGAGCCAGATGATCCTGTTTATGGCCGTTTATCCGCTGTACGAGATCTCGATCTTTCTGATCCGCCGGATCGAGAAAAAGCGTGAGGCCGAATTGCGCGCCCAAGGGCTGTGGGAAGACCCCGAAGCCGATGAGGAAGACCACCCCGCATGAATGACGACACCCTGACCCGCATCGCCGCCGCATTGGAGCGGCTGGCCCCAAGCCCACGTCCGGCCCCGGATTTCACCGCCGCCGATGCCTTTGCCTGGCATACCGACCCCGACCGGCTGGAGCCGGTGGCGCGCGTCGCCCGGGTGGATCTGTCGCTGCTGATCGGGGTCAACCGGGCGCGCGACACGCTCTTGGACAACACCCGCCATTTCGCGCGCGGCCTGCCCGCCAACAACGCGCTCTTGTGGGGCGCGCGCGGCATGGGGAAATCCTCGCTGGTCAAGGCGATCCATGCGGCGGTGCTGGCCGAAGGGCTGGCCCTGAAGATCGTGGAACTGGCGCGCGAGGATCTGCCGTCAGTGCAGCGTCTGCTGGCCCTGCTGCGCACATCGGACGCGCGCTTTATCCTGTTCTGCGATGATCTGTCGTTCAGCCATGATGACCAGCATTACAAATCGCTGAAAGCCGTGCTGGATGGCGGCATCGAAGGGCGGCCCGAGAATGTGCTGCTCTATGCCACATCGAACCGCCGCCATTTGATGCCGCGCGACATGATCGAAAACGAACGCTCGACTGCGATTTCTCCGTCCGAGGCGGTCGAGGAAAAGGTGTCGCTGTCAGACCGGTTCGGCCTCTGGCTCGGGTTTCATCCGTGCAGTCAGGACGAATACCTCGAGATGATCCGGGGCTATTGCGCCGCTTATGGTGTCAGCGTCGGCGAAGACCGCCTGCGCGCCGAAGCGATCGAATGGCAGGCCACGCGCGGCGCGCGCTCGGGCCGGGTGGCGTGGCAGTTCTTTTGCGATCTCGCCGCGCGTGAAGGTGTGCGCCTCTGAGCGCGACCCGCAAACCTGCACTCTGGCTTGTTTTCTGTTCTTGAATATCCCCGCCGGAGGCATCCGACGGGGATCATAGGCGCAATTATTGCAGGAAAGCCACCGGATCGGTGCTGTCCACCCCGCGCCGCACTTCGAAATGCAGGAACGATGGCGTCCCGGCGCGCACTTTGGCGATGCTCTGTCCCCGGCTGACCGTATCGCCCTTTTTCACTGTGATCCCGTCTACCCCGGCATAAACCGTCAGCAGGTTGTCTGCATGGCGCACCACGATGATCGGGGTCTGTGAGGTGTCGGTGGTGATCGCAGCCACAGTCCCATCGGCGGCGGCCTTGACCGCCGTGCCGGCCGAGGCCGAAATGTCGATGCCGTCATTGCGCCCTTTGGCATAGGGCCGGATGATCGAGCCTTGCACCGGCATCTGCATTTTGGCCGAGGTGCTGCGCTGCGCCCCCAGATCGGGCGAGGCGGGGGTTTCCTTTGGCTTGGTCGCGGCAGGCGCAGTCTTTTCTGCAGGCAGCGGTTTGGTGGCCGAAGGCGGGGTCGGCGTGGCCGAGCCTGCGCCGGGCGGGCTGACCGTCTGCGTCGCAAACGGAGGCGGCGCGTCAGAGGCGAGCGGGATGATCAGATACTGCCCCTCGCGGATGTCAAGGTTGGCACCAAGCCCGTTCCATTCCCCCAGCGCCTTGGCCGAGATGTTGTAGCTGCGCGCGATGGAGAACGCGGTCTCGCCCCGCTTCACCTGATGGCGCACGGGTTCGCGCCCGGTGCTGGGCTTGGTGGTGGCGGGCGGTGTGGGCGTGCCCACCCGGTCCAGCGCGGTGGTGGCGATGCTGGAGACATCCACCGGGGCCGGGCCAGCACCTGACGGCGCGGCAATCATGCCGGTGCCCTGAACCGGGCCGGTGTCGGCGATCCGGCGGGGCAGGGCGATGACCTCGCCATCGCGCAGGGTGTCGCCCGGCATCACCGCATTGTAGCGCGCCAGCTCATCCGCGCCGATACCGACACGGGCGGCGACCGAGTTCACCGTATCGCCACGCCGGGCCACCGCAACCTGATAGCCGGGATAAGAGATCACGCCGCGCCCATCGGGGGATGGCCGCCGCTCGGTCGCGCTCAGCGCCGCCTCGGAGGTGTCGAGCACGCCGGGGCCGTTGCGCAGATCCCAGTCGAGCCCGTTGAACGGGCTGCCCCCGGTGGTGGGCGTGCAGGCCGACAGCGCCGCAAAAGCACCTCCCAGCCACAGAAATCGCAGGCGGGGGGCCGTCCGGGCCGGGAAATCGCGGGTCATGCTCTGCCTCTTTTGTGTGTCGGACGGTGTTTCCCGCCCTTTGTTTCGCCATGTGGTCGCAGGCCCCGCATCGGGCCGGCTGGTTTCCTTACTCTGCGCCCAGACCTTCGATCAGCGGCACGAAACGCACCGGACGCAGTTCTTCATAGTCATAGCCGCTTTGGCCACGTGTCACCTTGATCAGGCTTTGCACGGTATCAGACTGTCCCACCGGCAGCACCATGATACCGCCAACCTTGAGTTGCGCCAAGAGGGGACCGGGCGGGTCTTCGGCGGCGGCGGTCACGATAATGCGGTCAAACGGTGCCTGATCGGGCAGACCATGGCTGCCATCGGCGGTAAAGGCGGTGATATTGACCAGCCCGAGCGCCTGAAACACGCCCTGCGCCTCGCGCACCAGCCGCCGGTGGCGGTCGACCGTGTAGATCCGCCGCGCCAGATGCGACAGGATCGCGGCCTGATAGCCCGACCCGGTGCCGATCTCCAGCACGGTATCGCGCGGCTGCACGTTCAGCGCCTGCGTCATCAGCCCGACAACCGAGGGCTGGCTGATGGTCTGGCCGCAGGCAATGGGCAGCGGCATGTCATCATAGGCGCGGTCGGCGAAATGGCCGCGCACGAACAGGCCGCGGTCCACCCGCTCCATCGCGGTCAGCACCCGGGCCTCGGTCACCCCTCTTGATCGCAGTCCAAACAAAAAGCGCATCTTGCGTTCGGCGTCCGACTCGTCCGGGCCGCCTGGTCCCATCATGCCAGTTGCGCCGCCAGCGGCGCCAGCAGGTCATGCGCGGTCAGATCGGCGCGCATTGGCGTGACAGAGATCCAGCCCTCGAGGTTCACGGCGGCATCGGTGCCGGGCAGGGTCGGCGTGTGCTGCGGCCCGCCCTTGATCCACAGATACCGCCGCCCGGTGGGCGAAATCTGCGGCTCGCAGGAAAACGCGGTGTCGCGGCGAAAGCCGATGGCGGCGACCTTGGTGCCCAGCACCTTGTCGGCGGCGACGGGCGGAAAGTTCACGTTGTAGAACACGCGGTAATCGTCCTGCGTCCAGATGCCCTTTTCCAGCAGCAGACGCACCACGGCCGCGCCATGCACGACCGCCGCTTCAAACGGCGTGTCCAGACCCTCGGTGCCGCGCCCCATGTATTGCGACAGCGCAACCGAGGGGATGCCCTGCAACGCCGCTTCCATCGCGCCGCCAATGGTGCCGGAATAGAGCGTGTTTTCCGCCGCGTTGTTGCCCCGGTTCACCCCTGACAACACCAGATCGGGCTTTGCCCCATCGAGCACATCATAAATCGCCGCCAGCACACAATCCGCCGGGCTGCCCTCGGCGGCATAGCGGCGGTCTGACAGGCGCGCAATCATCATGGGGTGCGAATAGCTGATGCAATGGCCGACGCCCGACTGCTCGAACGCCGGGGCCACGGTCCAGACCTCGCCCTCTGGTCCGGCGATCTCATGGGCGATGGCGGTCAGAACCTCCAGCCCCGGAGCGTTGATGCCGTCGTCATTTGTGATCAGAATGCGCATGAAATCCGTCCTTTCCCCCTGCTTAGACGACACCTGCCCAACCGGCAAGCACAAGAGCCGCTTTGCTTGACTTCCGCTTGGTGGTGCAGTCGTCTGGCCACAAAGCAAAGGCATTTGGCATGACCCTCACCCCGCAGGACATCTCTGGTCTGACCCGCTTCCGCCACGCTCTGCACCGCCAGCCTGAGGTGTCGGGGGATGAGGCGCAGACAGCGCAGCGGGTGCAGGCGGCACTGACCGCCCTTGGCCCCGATCAGATCGTGACGGGTCTGGGCGGGCATGGGGTGGCGGCGGTGTTTTGCGGCGCGGCGCCCGGACCGACCGTGATGATCCGGTGCGAGCTGGATGCGCTGCCGATCCCGGAACGCCCCGGCCCCGCGCATCGGTCAGAGGTGGAGGGCGTGGCGCATCTGTGCGGCCATGACGGGCATATGGCGATTGTGCTGGGCGTGGGACGGCTGCTGTCGCGCGACAGGCCGGCGCGCGGGCGCGCGGTGCTGATGTTCCAGCCCGCCGAAGAGGATGGTTCGGGCGCCGCTGCGGTTCTCGCTGACCCTGCTTTTGAGGCGCTGCGTCCCGACTGGGCCTTTGCACTGCACAATATGCCGGGCCTGCCGCTGGGGGAGGCCCGGGTTTCTGCCGGGCCTGCCAACTGCGCCTCATGCGGGCTGCGTCTGCGGTTTTCGGGCCGCACCGCCCATGCCGCCACGCCCGATACCGGCCTGTCCCCGGATGCGGCGATGTTCGACCTGATCCCGGCTTTGCGCGCGCTTGGTCCGGGTGGTACGCTTGCCCCCGGTTTCCGGCTGGTGACGCTGACCCACGCCCGGCTTGGCGCGCCGACCTTTGGCATCGCGCCGGGCGAGGGCGAGTTGTGGGTTACCCTGCGCAGCCTTAATGATGCCGATATGATCGCCCTGAAAACGCAGGCGCAGGATCTGGCGGAACAGGCGGCGGCGCGGCACGGGCTGGGGGTGCAGATCAGCTGGCACGATGATTTCGCCGCCTGCCACAATGACCCGCAGGCCACCGCGCAGATCGAGGCGGCGCTTGCCACCGCCGCCATCCCCTTTGGCCCGACCGATGGCCCGATGCGCGCCTCGGAAGACTTTGGCCGCTTTGCGGGCAACGGCGCCCGTGCGGCGATGTTCCTGTTGGGCGCGGGCGAGGACAGCCCCGCCCTGCATGATCCGCGCTACGATTTCCCGGACAGCCTGATTGCGCCCGGTGTTGCGGTCTTCACTGCCCTTTTGCGCCAGAGCCTCGGTTAACGTGCTTTTCCGCACAAGTCCCGCGCGAGCATAGGCGAAGACGCAAGGCCGCATCGGTTCTACCTTTAGGCAAAGGAGAACATCATGAGCTGGAACCCCGTGCTTGACCCCTCGATCCCGATCGGCGACGCCGTGGATGCGATCGAAACCGTGATTGTGCCCCGCGCCCGTGATCTGGGCGGCTTTGAGGTGCGCCGCGCGCTGCCCTCGGCGGCGCGGCAGATGGTCGGGCCGTTCATTTTCTTCGACCAGATGGGCCCGGCAGAGTTTCTGACCGGCAAGGGTATCGACGTGCGCCCGCATCCGCATATCGGGCTGGGCACCGTGACCTATCTGTTGCGCGGCAAGCTGCACCACCGCGACAGCCTGGGCACCAATGCCTGGATCGAGCCGGGGGCGGTGAACTGGATGCTGGCGGGGCAGGGGATCACCCATTCCGAACGGCAGGACGAGGCGCTGCGCGAGGGGCCGCATGGTCTGTTTGGCCTGCAGACCTGGCTCGCGCTGCCAAAGGCGATGGAGGATGACCCCGCCGCCTTTGTCCACGCCCCGCAGTCGGACCTGCCGGAGCTGGAGGGCGAGGGCAAGCAGCTGCGGCTGATCCTTGGCACGGCTTATGGCGAGACCGCGCCGGTGCCGACCGGGATCGAGGTGTTCTATGCCGATGCCCGTCTGGCCGCCGGTGCGGCGATTCCGCTGCCCGATGATCACGAGGATCGCGGGGTCTATATCCTGTCGGGGGAGGTCAGCGTGGGCGGTCAGTCGTTTGAAACCGGCCGCATGCTGGTGTTCCGGCCCGGCGACAAGGTTTCCATCCGGGCGGGGGAGCGGGGCGCGCGGGTGATGCTGCTGGGGGGCGCCACGATGGACGGGCCCCGGCATATCTGGTGGAATTTCGTGGCCTCGTCGAAAGACCGCATTGATGCCGCGCGTGAGGCCTGGCGGGCCGGCGATTGGGCGCATGGGCGGTTCCGGCTGCCGCCCGATGATGCCGGGGAATTCATCCCCGCGCCGGCCCATTGAGGGGCGGCGAAAAAAGCGCGACTTTCGCTCCGGTCCCGCTTGACGCCCCCTGCGCATGCCCCTAAAAGCCCCCTACGGCGCGCGGGAAACCACGGGCCGGACGGAATGTGCGGTTGTAGCTCAGTTGGTTAGAGTACCGGCCTGTCACGCCGGGGGTCGCGGGTTCGAGCCCCGTCAACCGCGCCATTCCTGCCTTAAAAGGCCCTCGCGAAAGCGGGGGCTTTTTGGTTTTCCGGGGGGAGTTCCCGCTGTGTTACAGGGGCAGGACTCTTTGCAAATCAAAGGGTTGGCTCTGTGGAATTAGGGGTTTGTTAAGGCTTTGACCCTGACCCTTGGCTCTGGTTTTCTGTTTTGACGCGCGGGTGGCTTTCGCCGCACTTTCCCGCTTGACGCCCCCCGAATGCGGCTATATTCCCCCTCCATCGCGCGGTTGTAGCTCAGTTGGTTAGAGTACCGGCCTGTCACGCCGGGGGTCGCGGGTTCGAGCCCCGTCAACCGCGCCACTTTCTTTTCGTTGATTTGCATTGACGTCTGCACCCGGCTGGTGCAGGCGTTTTTTGTTTTTTGGGTGCGCGCCCCCCCACCCCAGCCCTCCCCCACAAGGGGGGAGGGAGGCGCGGGCGGAGAGGTCGGTCTGTTTACGTCAGGTTTACGGTGGGGCGTTGAGGGAGTCGGGAATGACTGAAGTTCTGCAATCCTCCTTGCCCTTTGCGCCTTGGGCCGATGCGCTGACGCGGCGGTTGCCGGGGATATTGCCGCTGGATATGGCCGATTGGTTGCAGGTGGATGACGCCTATGCCGGGCAGATGGCGTTGCGCGATTCCCTGATCGCGGAGCGCGAGGCGGCGGTGGTGGGGCAGGTGAGCCTCGCCACGCAGGCCATTGAAGAATTGTACGATTTTGTGCTGGCGCGTCTGCCTGCGGGCTTTGCGCGCGCGCAGGGTGCGGTCACGCGCCCCGACGGGGTGACGCTGGCGCTGGACCCATCCCGCCCGTTGCAGACGTTGGGGCGGCTGGTGCAGGAGGATCTGTGCCTGATGCAGGAGGATGGCGCGGGCCAGCACCAGTTGTCGGCGGCGGTGCTTTGCTTTCCGGCGGGCTGGACATTGGCCGAAAAGCTGGGGCGGCCGCTGATGCGGATGCACAGTCCGGTGGCAGCCTACACCGAGGATCTGGGCCGCAGGGTGCAGCGGTTGATGGATGCGGTGCGGGTAGAGACGCCGCTGTGGCGGGCCAACGCCCATCATTCGCGCGCGGCCCTGTTCAATCCGCTGCGCGAGGATGCGCCCAAGGACACTGTGGCGCAGGGCGCGATGCCCTATATCCGGTCGGAACGGCAATGCCTGATCCGGCTGCCGGTCAGCCGGGCGGTGCTGTTTTCGATCCACACTTATGTGGTGCGGCTGGAGGATCTGAGCGCAGAACAGACAGCGGCGCTGGAGGCGCATCCGATTCACCGCGCGCTTTAAGGTGACACTTCAGCTTCGCGCTGCAACCCCTTGTCAGACATGAAAAAGGCCGCCCCGAGGGGCGGCCTTTTCTGATGGTGTCGCTGCGATCAGCAGGAGTAGTACATCGCGTACTCGATCGGGTGCGGGGTATGCTCATAGGCATAAACCTCTTCCCATTTCAGCGCCATGTAGCCTTCGAGCTGGTCTTTGGTGAACACGTCGCCTGCAATCAGGAAGTCCATGTCTTTTTCCAGCTCTTCCAGCGCCTCGCGGAGCGAACCACAGACGGTCGGGATCGCTGCCAGTTCTTCGGGCGGCAGATCGTACAGGTCTTTGTCGGAAGCCGGGCCGGGATCAATCTTGTTGTTGATGCCGTCAAGGCCAGCCATCAGCAGGGCTGCAAAGGCCAGATACGGGTTTGCTGCCGGATCGGGGAAGCGGGCCTCCACACGTTTGGCTTTCGGCGATTCCGTCCACGGAATACGAACGCAGCCCGAGCGGTTGCGGGCGGAATACGCGCGCAGAACCGGTGCTTCAAAGCCCGGGATCAGGCGCTTGTAGCTGTTGGTCGACGGGTTGGTCAGGGCGTTGAGCGCCTTGGCA
Source organism: Pseudotabrizicola sp. 4114 (assembly GCF_031457365.1). Lineage (NCBI taxonomy): Bacteria > Pseudomonadati > Pseudomonadota > Alphaproteobacteria > Rhodobacterales > Paracoccaceae > Pseudotabrizicola > Pseudotabrizicola sp. 4114. The sequence goes on from NZ_JAVDWP010000003.1 coordinate 453,447, forward strand.
TGCTTTAGGATGCCGCCGATGAAATACAGCGCCTCTTGTGACAGGTCGGCGTATTTGTCGCCTGCAAACAGCGGCTTGCCGTCTTTCCAGATCGACATGTTCACGTGCATGCCCGAGCCGTTGTCACCCTTCATCGGTTTCGGCATGAAGGTTACGGTCTTGCCGTAAGCTGCCGCCACGTTGTGGATGACGTATTTGTATTTCTGGATGTTGTCGGCTTGCTCGGTCAGGCCGCCGAAGATCATGCCGAGTTCGTGCTGACAGGTCGCAACTTCGTGGTGGTGCTTGTCGACCTTGATGCCCATGCGCTTCATGGTCGAGAGCATCTCGCCCCGGATGTCCTGGGCTTCGTCAATCGGGTTGACCGGGAAGTAGCCGCCCTTGTGGGCCGCGCGGTGGGCGAGGTTGCCCCCCTCCATCTCGGTGTCGGTGTTCCAGGCTGCCGCTTCGGCATCAATCTGGAACGACACTTTCTGCGGCGTGACGCAGTAGCGCACATCGTCAAACAGGAAGAATTCCGCTTCCGGGCCGCAATAGAACGCGTCGCCGATGCCGGAGGATTTCAGGTAGGCTTCGGCCTTGAGTGCGGTGCCGCGCGGATCGCGCGAGTAGGACTCGCCAGTGTCAGGTTCGACCACGGTGCAATGCACGCACATGGTTTTTTCGGCATAAAACGGGTCGATGTAGACCGAGGTCGCATCGGGGATCAGTTTCATGTCGGACTGGTCGATGGATTTCCAGCCGGCGATGGACGATCCGTCAAACATGAAGCCTTCTTCAAAGAAGTCTTCGTCAACCAGATCGTTCACCAGCGTCACGTGCTGGAGCTTGCCCTTGACGTCGGTGAAGCGGATGTCGACATATTCGACCTCTTCATCCTTCATCAGTTTCAGAGCTTTCTGAATAGCGCTCATCATGCTGCCTTTCGGTTTTTGGGTGTTACAGTGCAGGCCAAAGCGGGCCTGATGTTCAAAAGGGCGTCAAACCGCGTCGTCGCCGGTTTCGCCTGTGCGGATGCGGATCGCCTGTTCGACGGAGCTGACAAAGATCTTGCCGTCGCCGATCTTGTCGGTGCGGGCGGCGGCGATGATCGCCGCGACCGCCTGATCGACCATGTCATCGGTGAGGATGACCTCGATCTTCACCTTGGGCAGGAAATCCACCACATATTCGGCGCCACGGTACAGTTCGGTATGGCCCTTCTGACGACCAAAGCCCTTGACCTCGGTGACCGACAGGCCTTGAATGCCCGCTTCCTGCAGGGCTTCCTTGACCTCATCCAGCTTGAAAGGCTTGATGATTGCCTCGATCTTCTTCATGGGCCGACTCCCCCGCACCTTGATTTTTATCTGTCTATTGCTGTCTGACCATTTCCTGCGGGCGGGGACAATTGACTAAGGTTTAAGCGATGGCAGGTCAGGCGGGAATTTGCGGGGTGTGATTAATAAATGTGCGTTGGGGTGAATTTGTGGGCGGTTTGAGAACGAATTGGGCGGCGGTGTGACGGATCTTCTCACATCTGCCCAAATGCGCGCCATTGAGGCCGCCGCGATTGCCAGCGGGTCGGTCACCGCGCTGGAGCTGATGGAGCGCGCGGGGCAGGGCGTGGTGGACGCGGTGTTTGAGGAATGGCCGGCGTTGCGCGGCGGCAACGGCGCAGATGAGTATTTGGGCCAAGATGAAAGCGCGAAGCGCAGGGCGGTGGTGCTGTGCGGGCCGGGGAACAATGGCGGCGACGGGTTTGTGGTGGCGCGGCTGCTGCGGGAACTGGGCTGGGTGGTTGAGGTGTTTCTGTATGGCGATGCGCAGCGGCTGCCGCCGGATGCGCGGGTGAATTATGAGCGCTGGTGCGGGATGGGGGAGGTGGGGGCGCTGGAGAGCGAGACCTTTCCACGGCTGCACTCTGTTCACGCCGATCTGGTAGTTGATGCCCTGTTCGGCACCGGGTTTACCCGGCCTCTGGACGGGGAGGCAGCAAAGGTGCTGGTGCATATAAGAACGGCGATCTGGCCCGGTGAGCGGTCATTTCGGTCGGCGGAACATCTGGTTGCGGTTGATGTGCCGACCGGGCTTTGTGCCGACAGTGGCAGGGTGATTGTCGCGGAGGCCGCAAAGCGCGCGCATTTCCGGGCTGATCTTACCGTGACCTTTCACCGCGCGAAGATCGGGCACTTTCTTGAGGACGGCCCCGAGCTGGTGGGCAAGTTGGTGGTGAAGGATATAGGGCTGTCGGGGGCGGGACCGTCGCGATACGGGGCTGGGGAGAAACCGGCTGCGGGCCGGGTGGATATTGTTGCGCCACGGCTTAAAATGCTGCGCAAGGCGGGCGGGCACAAGTTTGACCACGGTCACGCCTTTATCCTTTCTGGTCCTGCCGGGCATGGCGGGGCCGCCCGGTTGTCGGCGCGGGGGGCGCTCAGGATCGGGGCGGGGGTGGTGACGGTTGCGTGTCCGCCGGAGGCTGTGGCGGAGCATGCGGCGCGGCTGGATGCGGTGATGCTGCGGGAGGTGGCGGAGGGCGACGGGCTGGCGGCGGTGCTGGAGGACGGCCGGATCAACGCGCTGTGTCTGGGGCCGGGGCTGGGGCTTGATGCGCGTGCGGCGGGGGTGGTGGCGGTGGCGCTTGGCCTTTCCGCTGCGCGCCCCCCACCCCCAGCCCCTCCCCACGAGGGGGAGGGGAGGCGATTGGGGCAAGGTGTTGCGCTTGACGGTGATGTGCTTCCCCTCCCCCTCGTGGGGAGGGGTCAGGGGTGGGGGGCGCGTCGGGTGGTGCTGGATGCCGATGCACTGACGTTGATCGCGCGCGATGCGGCGCTGTTTGGCGCGCTGCATGCGGCTTGCGTCCTGACCCCGCATGCGGGGGAGTTTTCGCGGCTTTTCCCCGATATTGCGGCGAAGCTGGCGGCACCTGCGACCACGGGGCCTGCCTATTCCAAGGTGGATGTCACACGGGAGGCGGCGGCGCGGGCTGGGTGTGTGGTGCTGTTCAAAGGGCCGGATACGGTGATTGCAGCGCCCGACGGGCGCTGTGCGGTCAATGCAGCGGTTTATGACCGTGCCGCGCCCTGGCTGGCGACAGCGGGCAGCGGCGATGTGTTGGCAGGGTTCATCTGCGGGCTGCTGGCGCGCGGCTTTGCGCCGTTTGACGCCGCCTGCACCGGGGCCTGGCTGCATGTGGAATGTGCGCGCAGTTTTGGCCCCGGGCTGATTGCAGAGGATCTGCCGGAGGAACTGCCAAAGGTGTTCCGCGCATTGGGGCTGTAGCGGGGCCAGACGAAAGGCCGCCCGGAGGCGGCCTTTTGTGGGATGCGGGGCCGGTCAGCCTGCTTCGCAGCCCAGTTCCAGACCGGCGGCAAAGATCACCTGCGGTTCGGCAAAGCGCAGGGTGACGATACGGGCCTCGGCCAGCGTTTCCGGGCGGATATAATCGCCATCGACCAGACGTTCGGCGGGCATCACGGCACGGATCAGACCGGCAAGCGCCTTGGCCCGCCAGTCGCGGATCAGCAGCGGCTGGCGCGGGGCGACGTGCAGATCGGCCTCGGGCCGGTCCTTGCCCAGCACGCCTTCGGATATGCGGATCACGCTGGCGTCTTGCACGATGGCAATGTCGACAGCGGTGACGGTGCGCGCGCCGGACCGGGTGATGACCGTGTCGCCGGGGGCGACGAATTCGACCGGGATCACGCCCGACAGGGTCAGGATCGGGGTGCCGGAAATGATGCCACACAGCGGCATGGTGGTGCCCGCTGCAACCGGGCCGGCGGTGGGGCCGTGTTTGAGATCAGCCAAGATCGTCTCCAGTGCCAACATTTTCATCTGCCTCATGTTTTTTTGATTGAGACTATGGCAGGAACGCGGCTGTGGCGAGGTTTTCCTTTGCGCGGGCGCGGCAAATCTGCGGCGGCGTGGCCTGAATGTCATTGGCATGCGTGGCGTTTTTGCTCTCGCCAGTCGCGGGGGGCTTTGCTAGAAGGGCGGCGCGCGGCGGGCTGGCCCGGCGCGGATGCGGGTGTGGCGAAATTGGCAGACGCACCAGATTTAGGTTCTGGCGCCGCAAGGCGTGGGGGTTCAAGTCCCTCCACCCGCACCAACACTGCCGATCCCCTGTCGCGATGCGCGGATTTTCCCTGAAATGCCCGGAATTCGGGCGTCGTCGTGGCTTTCCTGCTTGCATGCGCTCGTGCGGATTACTAAGGGAGGCGGGAAAGTTTGACTGCCGCCTGTTCTGGCGGCCCAACCGATATGGGGAAAATATGCAAGTCACCGAGACCCTGAACGAAGGGCTGAAGCGCGGCTACACCATCACCGTGACCGCTGCCGAACTGGAAGCCAAGGTTCAGGAAAAGCTGGTCGAGGCGCAGCCCGAGATCGAGATGAAGGGCTTTCGCAAGGGCAAGGTGCCGATGGCGATCCTGCGCAAGCAGTTCGGCCCGCGTCTTCTGGGCGATGCGATGCAGGATGCGATCGACGGCGCGATGAAGGGGCACTTTGACGCGACCGGCGACCGTCCGGCGCTGCAGCCCGAGGTCAAGATGCAGGGCGGCGAAAACTGGGCCGAAGGCAGCGATGTCGTGGTCGAGATGACCTATGACTGCCTGCCGCCGATCCCGGAGCTGGATGCGACCAAGATCACGCTGGAGCGTCTGATCGTGAAAGCCGATGATGCTTCGGTTGAAGAAGCGCTGAAGAACCTGGCCGCCACCGCGCAGTCGTTTGACGACCGCAAGAAGGGCGCGAAAGCCAAGGATGGCGACCAGATCACCATCGACTTCAAGGGCTCGGTTGACGGCGATTACTTTGAAGGCGGCACGGCCGAGGATTATCCGCTGGTGCTGGGCTCGAACTCGTTCATTCCGGGCTTTGAGGCGCAGCTGGTCGGAGCCAAGGTCGGCGACGAGCTGAAGGTTGATGTGACCTTCCCGGCCGAATACGGTGCGGCACATCTGGCGGGCAAAGCTGCGGTGTTCGAATGCACCGTGAAGGCTGTCAAAGAGCCGAAAGCGGCCGAGCTGGATGACGAGCTGGCCAAGAAGTACGGCGCAGAAGATCTGGCCGGTCTGAAAGGCCAGATCGCCGAACGTCTGGGCGTGGAATATCAGGGCGCGAGCAAAGCCATTCTGAAGCGCGCGCTGCTGGATCAGCTGGACGGTCTGGTGAAGTTCGATCTGCCGGCCGCGCTGGTCGAGGCCGAGGCGAACCAGATCGCGCATCAGCTGTGGCATGAAGAAAACCCGGACGTGCAGGGCCACAACCACGACGCCGTCGAGCCGACCGATGAGCACAAGTCGCTGGCCGAGCGCCGGGTGCGTCTGGGCCTCTTGCTGGCTGAAATCGGACGCAAGGCCGAGATCACCGTGTCGGATGCCGAAATGACCCAGGCCGTGCTGAACGCCGCCCGCCAGTATCCGGGGCAGGAGCGTCAGTTCTTTGAATTCGTGCAGAAGAACCCGCAGATGCAACAGCAACTGCGCGCGCCGCTGTTCGAGGACAAGGTTGTCGATCACATCGTGGCACAGGCCACTGTGACCGAGAAAGAGGTCAACAAGGACGATCTGCAAAAAGCGATCGACGCGCTGGACGAAATCTGAGCGCCTGCCTTTTACGATTTTTCTGCGAAAAATCAGGCCCGCACCTTTTGGTGCGGGCCTTTTTCACGTTGTGCGGGGGCGTGGACAGAAAAGGTTTGCCGTTTGGCAAAGGTGTGGCACCCTTTGCGGGTGATGCCCGGCATTTTTGGGCATGGCGATTGAATTTAATGCGACATGTTGGAGCGTGCAGATGAAGATTGGAACCACAGGGATTGCGCTTTTTGCCAGCCTGACCTTTTCCGCCGGTGCGGCCTTTGCCGCCTGTGACGGCAGCTTTGGCCGGGGTTGGGCCAGCGGCAAGGGCAACGGGGCATTTGAGATGCGGGCGGCAGACAAGGCCTGCGTGATGGGATTTACCGGATTCGGCAGCGGCGCAGAGCGGGTTCTGGCCACCGAGGTCAAGCTGACCACCGCGCCGAAATCGGGCACGTTGGGGGTGTCGGCCAAGGGGATGGTTTATACGCCCAAGCCCGGGTTCAAGGGCAAGGACAAGTTCTGCACCCGCAGCACGGCCAAGACGGTCAAGGGCCAGTCGCTTTCGGGCTGTGTCACGGTGACGGTGAAGTAACGGCATAACCCCCGCACCCGTCTTTTCCGATCCGGGTCAATGGCCTGTCGCGCGGTGACGTGGTAAGACGCCGCTCAGCCGATTTTTGAGGGGTCGTGACCATGCCGAATTTCCTGCCCGACCTGCCCGAAGCCCGCATCGTCGAGGCTGTGTCGCGCATGCCTGGCAATGAGCTGCGGTCGGGCAAGTTTGACTCGGCGGAGTCGTCTGCGGCTTTGGTCGCCAATGCCTTTGGCTGGTTTCTGGAGCGGCCTGCGGCGCTGCCGCCCTTGCCTGGCGTACCGGCAGGGGCGGTGGAGGCGGTGGATCTGGCGGTGGAGATGCGCTTTCCCTGGTCGGGCGGGCGGCACCCCTGGCTGGATGTGGGGATCGTGACCCATACCACGCTGGTCGGTGTGGCAGCGCGGCGCTACGAGCCGTTCCGCCCGGCCAAGCAGACCGGCTTTGCCGATGTCTATGACCGGCCGGTCTGGGGGCCGAACATGGCGCGTTATACTGCGCTGGCGCTGGAGCTGATTGCGGGCACGGCGGATTTCCGGGTGTTGGACGCGGCGCAGCTGGTCAAGCACGCCTATGGCATCCGCACGCGGGCGCAAAAGCGGGCGCTGGGGGCGGTGCTGGTCTACCTCTATGCCGAGCCGGAGCAGTGGGCGTCGGGCAAACCGGTGGACCGGGCGCTGCAGGCGCGGCACCGGGACGAGATTGCCCGGTTCGGAAAGACGGTGGCCGGGGATGATGTGGTGTTCGTGCCGCTCAGCTGGGGCGATCTCTTGTGGCACTGGGACCGGGTGCCGGCCCTGCGCGCGCATGTCGCGGCGCTGCGGGCACGGTTCGGCGATCTGGGCTGACCCGTTTGGGTCGGCTTTGGCTGACCCTGAGGGGTCAGCCTGCGGTCAGCTTTGCGCGTCGCTGGCGGCGCCGATCTTGCGCGGATAGACAAAGCCGTGCATCGGGCGGGCGCTGCCCATGACGCCGGGGGTGCCTTCGACCTGCACCCGCGACCAGTCGTTGTTTTCGGACACGTCGATCACCGGCATTTTCAGCGAGATCTTGCTGCGCTGCCAGTTGGCGTGGTCGATCAGCACCTTGCGCTCGGACACCACCTCGGACACCACGGCGACATGGCCCAGACGGCTGCTGGAATGCGGGGCAAAGACCATGACCGCGCCTTCTTCCGGGGCCTTGCCGCGGTAGTAGACGCCCTTGGCCGCGTTCCACCAGGTGCCCGCGTTGCCGCGCAGGTCAATGCCCGAGGCGGTGCGGGCAAAGGGCACGCACCAGACGCGGATGCCTTTGGCCTGTTTTTCCTTGGCCTCGGCGATGGCCTTGGCCTGCAGCACCGGGTTGAACGAAGAGGGGGCGTGCGCGCTCATCGAAGACTTGGTCAGGGTGTCGCCGCAGGCGGTCAGCAAGGCAAGGCTGGCACACAAAAGGGTAAGGCGGGCGACGCCGCGCAAGCGCTGTGACAAGATCAAGGTGTACCGTCCCCAGGTAATGTTTTCCCGACTTGTAAAGCATGTTTCAGAGAGTGAAAGACGCCGTGATACGGGGTGGCGGAAACTTGCCGGTTCCGTGATCGGGCGAATTTTTCGAGGGAACCCGGGGGTTTGGCGGCAATCCGGCTGGTGTCAGCGCGGGGGCTGACGGTGCGATTGAGTATTTTTGCCAAGATGAAAGGGCTGGCGCCGCGCCCTGCGGCTGTGGGGATGCGCAATGGAAAGGCCGCGCAGAGCGATCTGCGCGGCCTTTGGTCTGGCGGTGAGGCCAGATCAGTCTTCTTGTGCGGCGCCGCCCAGATCGTCGAACAGTTCGGCGATCTCGAAATCGGCTGCGGCTTCGGCTTCGGCGGCCAGATCCTGGATCGACTTGCCCGAGGCTTGCAGTTCGGCTTCTTCGGTCGAACGGGCCACGTTGATGTTGATGCGGACCGAGACTTCTGGGTGCAGAACAACCGTTACCGAATGGATGCCGAGGTCTTTGATCGGCTTGTCCAGCACGACCTGACCACGACCGACGGTGAAGCCGCCTTCGGTTGCCACGTCAGCAATGTCACGGGTGGTGACAGAGCCGTAGAGCGCGCCCGAATCAGACGCCGAGCGGATGATGATATAGGTCTGACCATCCAGCTTGGCCGCGACGGATTCGGCCTCTTTCTTGGTTTCCAGGTTCTGCGCTTCCAGCTGGGCCTTTTTGGCCTCGAAGGATTTGATGTTGCCATCATTGGCGCGCAGCGCCTTGCCCTGCGGCAGCAGGAAGTTGCGGGCATAGCCGTCCTTGACGTTGACGACTTCGCCCATCTGGCCAAGTTTGGCCACGCGTTGAAGAAGGATCACTTGCATGTCCGGGTGCTCCTTATTTCACAGCATAGGGCAGCAGGGCGAGGAAGCGGGCGCGCTTGATCGCGCGGGCCAGCTCACGCTGCTTGATGGCCGAAACGGCGGTGATGCGCGACGGCACGATCTTGCCGCGTTCCGAGATGTAGCGCTGCAGCAGACGGGTGTCTTTGTAGTCGATCGCCGGTGCATTGTCGCCCGAGAAGGGGCAAACCTTGCGGCGGCGGAAAAATGGTTTGTTCGCCATGGTTTATGGTCCTTTCCTGAGACTGATGATCAACGACGCGGGCCGCGGTCTGCACCGCGATCGCCACCGAAACCACCGCTGCGCTCACCGCCGCGATCGCCGCCGAAACCACCCCGGTCAGGACGGTCGCCGCCACCAAAGGCCGGACGTTCGCGGCGTTCGCCACGGTCGCCGTCACGGTCATCACGCTTTTGCATCTGCACCGACGGGCCTTCGCCGTGCGCATCGACCTTGATGGTCAGCACGCGCATCACGTCATCATGCAGGCGCATCAGACGTTCCATTTCCTGCACGGCGGCCGGAGGCGCATCCGATTTCAGAAAGGCGTAATGGCCCTTGCGGTTCTTGTTGATCTTGTAGGCCATCGTCTTGACGCCCCAGTATTCCGACTCGACGACTTTGCCGCCATTGTCAGAAAGAACTGCGGTGAAATGTTCGACAAGGCCTTCAGCCTGCGTGTTGGAAAGATCCTGACGCGCAATAAAGACATGCTCATACAAAGGCATGTATCGTCCTTTTCGTCTCGGGCGGCTTCAAAGACCAGCGGCATTTGGCCTTTCCGCGGCCGGGTCACGAGAGGCATCGCCATTAAGAGGGATGCGGAAAGGATGGGGCCTTATACAGATCGCTTTTGCGGATGCAAGCGCTGTGCGCGGTTTGGTGCGCCACACGCAGCTGTTATGTGCGTGGGCGCGCAGGTTTTGCGCGCGGGCGGCGAATTGTGCAGGTGCAGCGTCCGGGGCAGGGTCCGCTCCATATCGTGGGCCATGGTGGCCCGCCAGCCCGGAGAGATTTTCATGACCCGCTTTGCCCCTGTTGCCCTGATCGCAGCGCTTGCCGCCGCCCCCGCCTTTGCCGAAGCCGAGAAATACACGCTGGATGCAAGCCATGCCCAGATCGTGTTCAACTACAACCACCTTGGCTTTTCCACCGGCTACGGCATGTTTTCGGGCTTTGACGGCGAGATCATGTTTGATCAGGCCAACCCGGCCGACTCGTCGGTGACGGTGTCGTTTCCGGTTCGCTCGATGCTGACCGGCTGGGAAGCCCGGTTCGAGCATTTCATGTCGCCCGATTTCTTTGACGCCGCCGATGACGAGATGGTCACCTTTACCTCGACCGGCATCGAAGTGACCGGCGACACCACCGCGAAGATCACCGGCGATCTGACCCTGAACGACGTGACCAAGCCGGTGGTGCTGGATGCGGTGCTCAATCAGGTTGGCGATCACCCGATGGAGAACAAGCCTTGGGCCGGGTTCAGCGCCACCACCACGCTGCTGCGGTCGGAGTTCAATCTGGGTGCGTTTGCCCCGTTCATCAGCGATGAAGTGCAGGTCGAGATCTCGGTCGAGGCGATGAAGGCTGAATAAGCTTTCTACTCTGTAAACAGAAAAGGCCGCCGGAGCGATCCGGCGGCCTTTTTCTTTGGGTTGGTTCCTGATTATTGGCGGGTAGCGGTGAGCGCCACGTCAACAGTGACACCAAAGCCCACAGACGCCTCGTCGCTGTAGCTGGCCCCCATGCCGAAATCGCGGCGGTCGAGGGTGGTTTGCCCGGTCATCGTGGCGGTGTCGCCGGTGATGTTCAGGGCAAAGGGCAGGGTGACGGGCACGGTGGTGCCGCGCAGGGTCAGGGTGCCGGTGGCCTCATACCCCGTGGCGGCGGGCAGGATGTCGGCGGTGAAGATAGCCTGCGGATAGGTGGCGGTGTCGAAGAAATCGGCGGATTTGGCTTGGCTTGTGACCGAGCCGAGGGTCAGAGACCCGGTGTCGATGGTGACGGTGACGCTGCCATGGGTGCCATCGGTCGCGGCCTCGTCAAAGCGGATGTCGGCGGTCCAGGTGGCAAAGCTGCCGGTGACGGACTGGCCCATTTGTGTCACGCCAAAGCCAAGGGTGCCCTCTGTCACCAGCCAGTTGCCAGCGGCGGCGGGTTGCGCCGCGGTGATGGCCTGTGTCACCGGCTCGCCACGGGGCAGGGCGGCGACGCCGGCCCCGAGGCCGAACAGCGCCACAGCCGCGATCAGCGGCAGGGCAGAGCGCCGGGCGGGGATCGGGGTGGCTGGCGCGTTGATGCCTCGGGTCATCCGGCGCAGGGTGTCATCGCGGTCGATGACATGGTGTTTGAGCGCGCCCGCAATGTGCAGCAGGATCGAGGCGATCATCAGCTTGGTGAACACCCAATGCGCCGAGCCTGCGGCCTGCGCCACCGACTCCGATTGCGGCACGAACGGCAGGGTCTGGCCAAAGGGCCACCAGATCGGTGCAAAGCCGTTGACGGCGGCATGATGCACCCAGCCGGTCAGCGGCACCGCGACGAGGGAGATATAGAGCATCCAGTGGACCAGCCGGGCGAGCCACAGTTCCAGCTGCCGCTCGGGATGCAGAGGCGCGGGATGGGTTTCGAACAGCGTCCAGAGGATGCGGCCAAGGGCCACAAAGAACACGATGACGCCCAGCGTCTTGTGCAGCGAAAACACCTGCGCCTTGAGTGCGAGGGCCTCGGCCGTGTCGTAAGCCAGGCGGTTGGCGACGATCCCCAGCGGGATGGCGGTGAGGATCAGGGCGGCGGTGGTCCAGTGAAACAGCCGGGCGACCCTGCCGTAAGAGCGTTGCGAATTGCGGGTGGACATGGGGGAACTCCGGTCAGGGGTGTGGGCTTTGCATAGCCGTTATACGACCAAATGGCAGTATCCGTCGCTGCACAGACCCTGTGTAAACGCCGCTGTGATTGCACTGGCGGCTGTGGCGCGGTATCGAGAGACAGACATCAGACGGGAGGCACTATGGGCCGCGCATTCGTATTTCCGGGTCAGGGGGCCCAAACCATCGGCATGGGCAAGGCTCTGGCCGACGCTTATCCCGCCGCAAGAGCGGTGTTCGAAGAGGTGGATGAGGCGTTGGGAGAGGCGCTGTCAGCGCTGATCTGGGAGGGCGACATCGCCGAACTGACCCTGACACAGAATGCGCAACCGGCGCTGATGGCCACCTCGATCGCGGCGTTGCGCGCGATGGAGGCCGAAGGCTTTGGCATGGATCATGCCGATTTTGTGGCCGGGCATTCGTTGGGCGAATATTCGGCGCTGTGCGCGGCGGGGGCTTTGACGCTGTCAGACACCGCGCGGCTGCTGCGCATCCGGGGGGCCGCGATGCAAGAGGCGGTGCCGGTGGGCGTCGGCGCGATGGCGGCGATTCTGGGCCTCGATTTCGAGACGGTGGTGCATATCGCCGCCGAGGCGGCGGAAGATGAGGTTTGTCAGGCCGCCAATGACAATGATCCCGCGCAGGTGGTGATTTCGGGCCATAAGGCGGCGGTGGAACGCGCGATGGCGCTGGCCAAAGAGCGGGGTGCCAAACGCGCGCTGCCTCTGCCGGTGTCGGCTCCGTTCCATTGCGCACTGATGGCCCCGGCGGCGCATGTGATGACCGAGGCCTTTGCCGCCGTGGTGATCTCGAAACCCGTCTGCCCGGTGGTGGTCAATGTGCGGGCCGAGGCGGTGGAAGAGCCGGACCGGTTCCGCGATCTGTTGGTGGCGCAGGTCACCGGATCTGTGCGCTGGCGCGAGAGCATGTTGTGGATGGAGCGGGCCGGGGTGACCGAGTACTGGGAGATCGGCGCGGGCAAGGCGTTGTCGGGCATGATCAAGCGGATCGTGCCGGGAGCGGAGACGCGGGCGATTGGCCTGCCTGCCGATGTGCTGGCGCTGAAAGGCTAAGGGCGTGCCTCTGGCGGACCAAGGTGGGCTATCTGCCCACGGGGTCCGCCAGAGGATATTTTCAGACAGAGAATGAGGGGGGAGATCATGTTTGATCTGACCGGAAAGACGGCACTGGTAACGGGCGCTTCGGGCGGTATTGGGGCCGAGATTGCGCGGGTCCTGCACGGCGCAGGGGCCACGGTGGCGCTGTCGGGCACGCGGGTGGCACCGCTGGAGGCGCTGGCGGCGGAGCTGGGGGGGCGGGCGCATGTGCTGGCCTGCAACCTGTCGGATGCGGCCGAGGTCGAGGCGCTGGTGAAACGGGCCGCCGAGGCGATGGGATCGGTCGATGTGCTGGTCAACAATGCCGGCATCACTAAGGACGGCTTGATGATGCGGATGTCGGATGACGACTGGCAATCGGTGATTGATGTCAACCTGACCGCGACCTTCCGGCTGTGCCGCGCGGCGGTACGCGGCATGATGAAAGCGCGCTGGGGGCGGATTGTGAACATCAGTTCGGTCGTCGGCACCACCGGCAATGGCGGGCAGGCGAATTATGCCGCCTCCAAGGCCGGGATGGTGGGGCTGTCGAAATCGCTCGCGGCGGAAGTGGCCAGCCGGGGCATCACGGTGAACTGTGTCGCCCCCGGGTTCATCGAGACCGCGATGACCGAAAAGCTGAACGAGGCGCAGCGCGGTGCGATTCTGGGCTCGGTGCCCGCCGGGCGCATGGGCACGCCGCAGGAGATTGCGGCAGCGGTGCTGTATCTGGCCTCCGCCGAGGCCGGATATGTCACCGGTGCCACCTTGCATGTGAATGGCGGGATGGCCATGATATAGGCGCAGGAGCAAGGGCCGGACCACGGCTTTGTGAAAGCGTTTGCCTAAGCGTGCTGCCCTTGCTATAGGCGCGCTGGAAATCGCCGGTTTACTCCGGTGTCGTCGCCGTTGCGATGGAATCGCCCCGAGAGGGGCAAAGACAAGAGACGGGAAGCCCTCCCGCTGGATATAAGAGGAAGTGACATGAGCGACATCGCTGACCGCGTGAAGAAGATCGTCGTTGAGCATCTGGGCGTCGAAGAGGACAAGGTCACCGAGACCGCTTCCTTCATCGACGATCTGGGCGCGGACTCGCTCGACACTGTCGAACTGGTCATGGCGTTTGAGGAAGAGTTCGGGATCGAGATCCCCGATGACGCCGCCGAGACCATCCAGACCTTTGGCGATGCTGTGAAGTTCATCACCGAAGCGGCCTGATCTGCGGATTACGCTTTCTGGTTACGGAACGGGCACCCCTTTGCGGGTGCCTTTTTCGTTTCCGGGGGCGTGGTTGACGGGCCGGGCTTGGGGTTTTACCTTGGCCGGCATCGCAGAAGGAGAATTATGCGCAGAGGATCAGACGGGACCGCAGACAGCGGAGTCGTCCGGCACCCTTAGGGGCGCCGGTCCTAAGTGCATATTTTCGTTCTGTGGAGGTTTTCATGCAGAACCAGTCTATCATGATCCGGCCGTTTGAGGCGGCAACGGATGTTCGGGCCTTGTCAGGCCTCTGGCTTGACGCGTCGCTTGTGGCGCATGGCTTTCTGGGCGTGGGTTTGCTGCACGCGCAGCAACGGCTGATCGAAGAGACCTATCTGCCGATGGCAGAGACCTGGGTGGCGGAGGCGGGCACTGTGCCGGTGGGCTTTGTCAGCCTGCTCGACCGCTTTATCGGCGGCATCTTTGTGGCGCCTGACCAACAGGGGCGCGGCATCGGGCGTGCGCTGATCAGCCATGCGCTGGCGCGCAAGGGCGCGCTGACGCTGGAGGTCTACACCCGCAACACCCAGGCGACGCGGTTTTACGCGGGGCTGGGGTTCCGCGAGGTCTCGCGGCGGGAAGTCGATGACAACGGACTGCCGTTCGAGACCGCGCTGTTGGAGGTGACGGCCTGAGCCTGTGACCGGCCCGTGCGGGCCGGTCACCTTAGCCCCGGTGCGGGGCGGAATGAAAAAAGCCCCGGTTCTTGCGAACCGGGGCGTTTTGCTGTGCGGGAGGGCGGATCAGAACGGGATTTCGTCGTCGAGATCGGTGCGGCCTGCGGGGGCACGGTCGCCGCCGCGCGACCCGCCACCGGAGCTGCCGCCCATGCCACCGCCGCCCGAGGGCGCGCTGCCGTAGTCGTCATAGCCGCCGCGATCGTCGTAGCCGCCTTGCGACCCGCCGCCACCACCGCCGCCGCCTTCACCGCGGCCACCCAGCAGGGTCAGCTCGCCCCGGAACTGGCGCAGCACGATTTCGGTGGTGTAGCGGTCAGCCCCGGACTGGTCCTGCCATTTGCGCGTTTCCAGCTGCCCCTCGATATAGACGGTGGAGCCTTTGCGCAGGTATTGTTCCGCGATCTTGGCGAGGTTTTCGTTAAAGATCGCGACCGAATGCCATTCGGTCCGCTCCTTGCGCTCCCCCGTCTGTTTGTCGCGCCAGTTCTCGGACGTGGCGATGCGCAGGTTCACAACCTTGCCGCCATTGGCAAAACTGCGCACCTCGGGGTCGCGGCCCAGATTGCCGACGATGATGACCTTGTTGACCGATCCTGCCATGGAATCCCTCCGCTATGGGTCTGCGCGCCCCGCGTTGCTGCGGGGGCTTTCATCAACCGGAGTGTCCCCGGTCTTGGTTAAGGAAAAATCTATAACCGTCGGAGCGCGGCACTGCAATGCGGGGGCGGGGTGTTGGGCGGTGAAAGCGGCGGGCAAAAATTTGCGAAAACCCGGTGGCACGCCGCGCGGCCCATCTGGGGACTGGCATGGCGCGAAAAATTCCCTATAGTCGCCGGGTCTGACTCAACCGGAATGGTTTCATGAAGCTGAGTGCTGCGGTGTTTTGTGTTTCTCTGGCCGTTGCCCTGTCTGGCACGGTCTCAGCCCCTGCAGCAGCCGAAGGGCTGAACCTGTCGGGGTCGAGCAAAAACCGGGCTTCGCTGTTCAATTCGCAGAAAAAACTGCTGGATGGGCGGCTGTCCAAGCAATATTCGGCCTCGGTCCGGCTCACGCCCAAGGGCAAGGTGACGGCCCCGACCGATACCGCCGCACCGCGCTATGCCGGGCGCTACAAAGGCGAATATCTGGTGGTGGCGCGCACGATGGCCAACCGGCATGGCATTCCGGAAGACCTGTTCCTGCGGCTGGTGCAGCAGGAATCGGGCTGGAACCCCGGTGCAGTGTCGCACAAGGGTGCCACCGGGTTGGCGCAGCTGATGCCGGGCACGGCGCAAAAGCTCGGCGTGGATATCAACGATCCGCACCAGAACCTTGAGGGCGGGGCGCGCTATCTTCGGATGATGTATGACAAATTCGGCAGCTGGCGGCTGGCTTTGGCCGCCTATAACGCCGGGCCGGGTGCGGTGGAAAAACACAATGGCATTCCGCCGTACAACGAGACGGTGAATTACGTGAAGGCGATTCTGGGCTGAGGTTCAGGATTATCGTGGCGACATCCGGGGGCGGCGCAGGGATGCGCTGCCCTTTTGCGTGGCGGGGCAAGGGCATGCCATGGTGCCGCAGCCCTGTGCAGGGCCTTTCCGGCGGGCAAGGGCTGGGCTAGGGATGGGGCATGGAACTGGTGGTCGACAATCTGGCGGTGGCGCGTGGCGGTCTGACGGTGCTGGAGGGCGTGAGCTTTTCCCTCGCACCGGGGGCGGCGCTGATTTTGCGCGGGCCGAACGGGGTGGGCAAGACCACGCTGTTGCGCACGCTGGCCGGATTGCAGCCGGCGGTGGCGGGCACGGTCAGCGTGCCGCCGGAAAGCCTGACCTATGCCGCCCATGCCGATGGGCTGAAAGCCGTGCTGACGGTTGAGGAAAACCTGCAATTCTGGGCCGCGATCCACGGGGTTGGCGGCGTGGCACAGGCGATGGCGCAGATGAACCTGACCGATCTGCGCGCCCGCCGGGCGGCGAACCTGTCGGCGGGGCAAAAGCGGCGGCTGGGGCTGGCGCGGTTGCTGGTCACGGGTCGGCCGGTCTGGGTGCTGGACGAGCCGACCGTCTCGCTCGATGTGGCGTCGGTCGCCTTGTTCGCGGGCGTTGTGCGGGCGCATCTGGCGGCGGGCGGTATGGCGCTGATTGCCACGCATATTGATATGGGGCTGGCCGAGGCTGCGGTGCTGGATCTGGGACCGTACAAGGCCAAGGCCCCGGTTGCCCCCGGCGGCTTTGACGAGGCATTCACATGACCGCGCTGTTGATCCGCGATCTGCGGCTGGCGTTCCGGGCCGGGGGCGGCTTTGGTCTGGGGCTGGCGTTCTTCCTGCTGCTGGCGGTGCTGGTGCCACTGGGGGTCGGGCCCGAGGGCGCGACCCTGGCCAGAATCGCGCCGGGCATCCTGTGGGTCGGGGCGCTGCTGGCGTGCCTGTTGTCGCTTGACCGGATTTTCGCGCTGGATTTCGAGGATGGCTCGCTCGACCTTTTGGCCACCTCACCCATCCCGCTGGAGGGGGTGGTGGCGATCAAGGCCCTTGCGCATTGGCTGGTGACCGGGTTGCCGCTGACGCTTGCCGCCCCGGTGCTGGGGGTTTTGCTGAACCTGCCGGAGCCGGCGTATCTGTGGCTGGTGGCGAGCCTTGCCGTGGGCACCCCGGCGCTGTCGGTGATCGGGGCCTTTGGCGCGGCGCTGACGGTGGGGATCAAGCGGGGCGGCTTGCTCTTGTCTTTGCTGGTGTTGCCGCTGTATGTGCCGACGCTGATCTTTGGCGCAGAGGTGGTCAAGCGCGGGGCGACCGGGGCCGGGGTGTCGGTGCCGCTCTTGTTGCTGGCGGGGATCACGGCGGGGGCTGTGGCGCTGCTGCCCTTTGCGGCGGCTGCGGCACTCCGCGTCAATCTGCGCTGATGCCTGCCATGCCTGATGTTTGACATGATAGTGACTTGAGACGTTTTGTGAGAGAGGTTACGCCATCCCGATGTCGCTGTGGGAATACGCCAACCCGAAAAAGTTCATGCAGGTCTCGGCCCGCGTGCTGCCTGTGGTCATCGGGCTGGCTGCGGTCAGCCTGTGTGTGGGGCTGATCTGGGGGTTCTTTCTGACGCCGGATGATTTCCGGCAGGGATCAACGGTCAAGATCATCTTTATCCATGTGCCGACCGCGATGATGGCGATCAACGCCTGGGTGATGATGCTGGTGGCCAGTCTGATCTGGCTGGTGCGGCGTCACCATGTCTCTGCGCTTGCCGCGCGGGCGGCGGCGCCGGTGGGGCTGACCTTTACCGCAATTGCGCTGGTGACCGGGGCGCTGTGGGGCCAGCCGATGTGGGGCACCTGGTGGGCCTGGGATCCGCGGTTGACCGCGTTTCTGATTCTGGCGCTGTTCTACCTAGGCTATATCGCGCTGTGGCAGGCGGTCGATGACCCCGACACCGCCGCCGATCTGACGGCGGTGTTGTGCATGGTCGGGTCGGTCTTTGCCGTGCTGTCGCGTTATGCGGTGAAGTTCTGGAATCAGGGGCTGCATCAGGATTCGACGATCCTGAAGGTGGGTGAGGCCGATCCGATCGCGCCCGCCTATTATGTGCCGCTGGTGGTCTGCATCGTCGGCTTTGTGCTGCTGTTCGTGGCACTGGTGCTGCTGCGGACGCGCACCGAGATCCGCGCGCGGCGGTTGTCGGCGCTGTTGGCACGGGAGCGCTTGGCATGATGCCCGATCTGGGAAGGTACGCGGTGGCGGTGCTGTCGTCGTATGGCGCGACGCTGGCTTTGCTGGCGGGTCTGGTGGCGCTGACCCTGTGGCAGGGGCGGCGGGTCAAGCGGCAGCTGGCAGAGGTCGAGGCGCGGCAGGGCCAAAGTCAGGGGAAGCATGATGGCTAAATGGCTGATGGTGTTGCCGCCGGTGATTTTTGCCGGGCTGGCCGGGGCGTTTTATGTGGGGATGATGCAGAACAACCCCAATGACATGCCGACCGCGTTTCAGGACCGCGCGGCCCCTGTGGTGCCGGTGACCGGGCTTGCGGGCGTGCCGTTGTTAACCGATGCCGATTTCCGCACCGGGCAGGTGACGGTGGTGAATTTCTTTGCCACCTGGTGCCCGCCGTGCCGCGCGGAACATCCGGTGTTGATGGAGATGGCGGCCGATGGGGTGCGGGTGGCCGGGATCAACATCATGGATGATGATGCCAAGGCGATTGCCTATCTGGCCGAAGAGGGGAACCCGTTCTTTGGCGTGGCCACCGACCCGCAGGGCCGCAACCGGGTGGAGTGGGGTGTGACCGCGCCGCCGGAAACCTTTATCCTGCGCGGCGATGGCACGGTGGCGATGCGTTTCATCGGGCCGCTGATCGGCAGTGATTACGAGAATCGCTTCAAACCCGCGCTGGCCGCGGCACTGGCAGCGCAAACCCCGGGCTGAGGCCCGGCTACCACAAAAGAAGCAGGCCCAGCAGGGCGAACACCCCCAGCTCTGTCCAGGGGAGCGGGAGGCGTATGCGCGCCTGCGTTCGCGTTCGCGCTGGCGGTCGCGGGGCATGGGGCGGAAAGCGGCTGGACATGGCGGAGACCTTTCTGGAGACAGCAAGGGGCAGATTGCCGGAAAGGTCTGAACAAGAGCTTTAGATTTCTGGTGTGACACGCCCCCCTCCCTCTCCCTCCCTCACGAGGGGGGAGGGAAGCGCCGGACCTGACCAGGGGCTTTGGCCGCATATGGAAAAGGCCCGGACCTTGCGGTCCGGGCCTTGGCTTTGCGGTGTCGGGGCGATCAGGCCTTGGCGAGATCGCGCAGCACGTAGTGCAGCACGCCGCCGTGTTCGACGTATTCAATCTCGATTTCGGTGTCGATCCGGCACTTGAGCTGAATGGTTTTCTCGGTGCCATCGGCATAGCGGATGGTGCAGGGCACCAAGCTCAGCGGTTTCAGATCGCCGTCGAGACCGTGGATCGAGACCACCTCATCACCGGTGAGGTTCAGCGACTTGCGCGAGGCACCTTCGGTGAACTCGAACGGGATCACGCCCATGCCGACGAGGTTGGAGCGGTGGATCCGCTCGAACGACTCGGCGATCACGGCCTTGACGCCCAGCAGCGCGGTGCCCTTTGCCGCCCAGTCGCGGCTGGAGCCTGCGCCATATTCGACGCCGCCAAAGATCACCAGCGGAGTGCCGGTTTCCTGATACGCCATCGAGGCATCATAGATGCTGGTCTGTGCGCCATCCGGGCCTTTGGTGTAGCCGCCTTCAACCCCGTCGAGCATCTCGTTCTTGATGCGGATATTGGCAAAGGTGCCGCGCATCATCACTTCGTGGTTGCCGCGACGCGAGCCGTAGGAGTTATACTCGGATGTCGGAACCTGACGCTCTGTCAGATACTTGCCAGCAGGCGTTGATCCTTTGAACGACCCCGCAGGCGAGATGTGGTCGGTGGTGATCATGTC
This sequence comes from Pseudotabrizicola sp. 4114, assembly GCF_031457365.1. Classification (NCBI taxonomy): domain Bacteria; kingdom Pseudomonadati; phylum Pseudomonadota; class Alphaproteobacteria; order Rhodobacterales; family Paracoccaceae; genus Pseudotabrizicola; species Pseudotabrizicola sp. 4114. The sequence continues at coordinate 473,281 of NZ_JAVDWP010000003.1, forward strand.
GCCGAGCAGGGCCAGTACCCGGGCGCCGTCGATGTTGCTGATCACGCCCGGCGTTTTCGACATGCCTTTGAAATAGGGCGGGTTCTGGATGTAGGTCGAGGTCGGAGGCCAGTCGTAGGTTTCTGAATCGGTGACCTTGACCGACTGCCATTTCTCGTCGCCCTTGAACACATCGGCGTACTTCTTCTGGAACGCCTCACGCGTGACCACCGCATGCACGATGTCGGCGATTTCCTTGTTGGTCGGCCAGATGTCTTTCAGATACACCGGGTTGCCGTCGGTGCTGGTGCCGAGCGGTTCCGTGGTCAGGTCGATGTTCATGTCACCGGCCAGGGCGTAGGCGACGACCAGCGGCGGTGAGGCCAGGTAGTTGGCGCGCACGTCCGGGCTGATCCGGCCTTCAAAGTTGCGGTTGCCCGACAGGACCGAGGTGGCCACAAGGTCACCGTCGTTGATCGCCTTGGAGATTTCGGGCGCGAGCGGGCCGGAGTTGCCGATGCAGGTGGTGCAGCCGTAGCCGACAAGGTTGAAGCCGACGGCGTCGAGGTCTTCCTGCAGGCCAGCGGCGTTCAGATATTCCGACACGACCTGCGATCCGGGGGCGAGCGAGGTTTTCACCCATGGCTTGCGGTTCAGACCCAGCGCACGCGCCTTGCGGGCCACCAGACCGGCACCGATCAACACATAGGGGTTCGAGGTGTTGGTGCACGACGTGATCGACGCGATCACGACCGAACCGTCACGCAAGCTGTAATCCTGACCCTCAACCTTGGCGGTCGACATGCCAAGGTGATCGCCCGGAATGTCTTCGGGGGCCGGGGCAGGCGCGCCGCCTTCGGCGGTCATTTCGGCTTTTTCGGTTTTCGGCACAGCCGGCGCTTTGCGCATGCCACGGATATACTCGCCAAAGGCCGAAGCGGCCGAGGTCAGCGGCAGGTAATCCTGCGGGCGTTTCGGGCCGGAAATCGCCGGTACGATGGTGCCCATGTCGAGCTCCAGCGTGCTGGTGTAGATCGGGTTGTAATCTGGCCCGCGCCACATGCCGTTGGCTTTCGCATAGGCCTCGACCAGATCAATCCGCGATTCTTCGCGCCCGGTCTGACGCAGGTAGCGCAGGGTTTCGTCGTCGATCGGGAAAAAGCCGCAGGTCGCGCCATATTCCGGGGCCATGTTGGCGATGGTGGCACGGTCGGCCAGCGGCAGGCGGTCAAGGCCGTCGCCGTAGAATTCGACAAACTTGCTGACAACGCCGTGTTTGCGCAGCATCTGCACGACCTTGAGCACCAGATCGGTGGCGGTGGTGCCTTCCATCATCTGGCCGGTCAGCTTGAAGCCAACGACTTCGGGGATCAGCATCGAAACCGGTTGACCCAGCATCGCGGCCTCGGCCTCGATCCCGCCCACACCCCAGCCCAGAACGGCAAGGCCGTTGACCATGGTGGTGTGGCTGTCGGTGCCGACCAGCGTGTCGGGATAGGCCACGAGATTGCCGTCCTGATCGGTGTCGGTCCAGACGGTCTGCGCCAGATATTCCAGGTTGACCTGATGGCAGATCCCGGTGCCCGGCGGAACAACACGGAAGTTGCTGAACGCGTTCTGGCCCCATTTCAGGAAGACATACCGCTCCATGTTCCGCTCATATTCACGGTCGACGTTGGCCTGAAACGCGCGCGGGGTGCCGAATTCGTCGATCATCACCGAATGGTCGATGACCAGATCGACCGGGTTCAGCGGGTTGATCTTTTGCGCATCGCCGCCAAGGCCAAGGATGCCGTCGCGCATCGCGGCAAGGTCAACCACCGCGGGAACGCCGGTGAAATCCTGCATCAGAACGCGGGCGGGGCGATAGGCGATCTCACGCGGGTTCTGGCCACCTAGTTTGCCCCAGTCGGAAAACGCCTTGATGTCATCGACCGAGATGGTTTTGCCATCTTCAAACCGGAGCATGTTTTCCAGCACGACTTTCAGTGCGGCCGGGAGTCTGGAGAATTCGCCCAGACCTGCCGCCTCGGCGGCGGGGATCGAATAATAGCTGACGGTCTGGCCGCCTGCTGTCAGGGTCTTGCGGGTTTTCTGGCTGTCATGTCCGACGGTGACGGTCATTTTGGGCCTCTTGGCTATGAAGAAGGGAATGGCTTAAGGTCGTATCCGGCGGGGTGCGCCGGGGAATCGCTGGCTTTGTATACAATTGTATGCCAAGAATCCAGCCCTCGTTTCAGCGAAGTTGTGACGAATGTGCCATGATCCGGGGTGGGATGGAAATTCACCTTACCCTCGCAAAACCTTGATTGGCGGGTCATCATCCGCGTCTGTAGAACGATAGGGCAAGTTTGGGGATGACAGAAGTGACGATGCGACATTTGGTCAGCGCGACTTTCGGGCTCTGGATCGGCGTTTCAGGGACGGCAGGGGCGCAGACATCGCCTGTTGTGGTGGAACTGTACACGTCGCAGGGGTGTTCGTCCTGCCCGCCCGCCGATGAATTCATGGTGGAACTGGTCAAAAGCCCTGATGTGATCGCGCTGTCCTTGCATGTCGATTACTGGGATTACATTGGCTGGAGCGATACCTTTGCCAGCCCGCAGTATACCCAGCGCCAGAAAGCCTATGCCAAGGCTGTTGGCAGCCGGATGATCTATACGCCGCAGATGATCGTCGGCGGGCTGGACCGGGTGCAGGGCAATGATCCGGTTCAGGTGGCGGAAGCGGTCCGCCGGCATCAGGCGCAGGTCAGCCCGGTCACCTTGACCGTGACCCGCGACGGCGACCGCATCGTGATCCGGGCCGAGGCAGAGCCGCCCCTGACCAAAACGGCGCGGATTCAGGTGATCCGCTACCTGCCCGAAGCCACGGTGGCGATTGGCCGGGGCGAGAATGAGGGGCGCGAGGTGACCTATAGCAATATCGTCACCGACTGGCAGGCGGTTGCCGACTGGCCGGGGCTTGCCCCGTTCGAGATGACCGCCGAGGTGGCAGGCCCTGATCCGGTGGTGGTGATCGTGCAGACCGAAGGCCCCGCCGATGTGCTGGCGGCGGCGCAGGTCAAATAGCACGCTGAGGGGCGGGCCTCAGGGCTTCCAGCGGCGGTGAATCCAGAACCATTGCTCAGGATATTGCCGGATCAGCCGTTCCAGATTGTCATTCAGCGCCTGCGTCATGATCTCGGGTGTCGAGGGCGGGATTGGCGGATCAACCACGATCTGAAACGACAGGCCATCGGGCTGACGGATGGCATAGGTCGGGATCAGCATCGCATCGTATTTCAGCGCCATATCGGCGGCCGACAGCGCGGTCAGCGCCTCTTTGCCGAAAAACGTCAGTTTCACACCCTTTTGCATGCGCTGATCGGGCAGGATGCCCAGCATGCCACCGCCGCGCAGGTGCTTGAGCATCTGCCCCATGCCCTGACGCCCGCGTTCAAAGATCGGCTGGCCGATGGTGCCGATGGCCTGAACGTAATGATCGTTGAACCACGGATTTGACATCGGGCGGTAGAGCGCGCCCAGCGAATAGCCGCGCGCGATCAGCGCGGCGCGTACCGCATCGTAATTGCCGAAATGCCCGGTGGCGAGGATGACCGGGCGTTTGGCGGCATGCGCCGCCTCCAGCGCGGCGACGCCGTCGCCGGTCAAGGGCAGCTCGGTGGTGCGGGCGATGAACTCGGCCCCCGAATAGATCTCGATCACGGTGCGGCCGATGTTTTCGGGCACGCGCGCGACCATGCGGTCGATCTGCGCGGCCGGCAGGTCGGGCAGGGTCAGGGCAAGGTTGTCGCGGATCCGCTGCGGCCAGCCCGCCAGCGGGGCGACGATTCGCGCCATGACCCAGCCGCAGAGTGGCACGCGCCAGCGATAGGGCAGGGCAAGCAGCAGCCAGATCACCGTGCGGATGGCGCGGTCGGTCAGCCACTGGCCCCAGGTGCCGGTTTTCTGGGGGGCCGCTTGAGGGGTGTCAGTGTCGGTCATGCGTCCTGCGTCAGCGCGGTCTGGATGCACCATGCACCCGGGTTTCGCGATGCCAGACATAAAGACCCGCCACCACGATCACAAGCGCACCGATGATGGTCGGCAGATCCGGCACCTCGTTGTACAGAACATAACCCCAGCCGGTGGCAAAGATCAGCCCGACATAGGCAAAGGGCGCGACGCTGCCCGCCTCGGCCAGGGTAAAGGCGCGGATCAGCGCCAGTTGTGCCGCACTGCCCAGAATGCCGATCAGCGCAAACTGCGGCCAGTCGGCCATGGCGACCGGCACCCAGACAAAGGGCAGGGTGAGCGTGGTCACGGCCATGCCGAACAGGGCGGCAAGCAGCATCGGGGTCCAGGCGGTTTCCAGCGGGCCAAGCCGGCGGGTCAGCAGCGCGTTGACCGAATAGAACGCCGCTGCCGCCAGCGGCAGCAGCGCGGCGGGGGTAAAGACCGACAGGCCGGGGCGGATGATGATCAAGGCACCGATCAGCGCCGCCACCACACCCGCCAGACGGCGCGGCCCCAGACGTTCGCCCAGAAACAGCGCCGCGCCAAGGGTGATCAGCACCGGGTTCAGGTCAGAAAGTGCCGTCGCTTCGGCCAGCCCGATGTGGGGCAGGGCCGAGAAAAAGCAGGCGATGGCCCCCAGCTGGCAAGCAGAGCGGATCAGATGCAGCCCCGGCCATTGGGTGCGCAGCATCACCGGCAGGCGCGGGCCCAGCAGAGCCGCCACGATCAGCACTTGCCCGGCAAAGCGCGCCCAAACCACCTGTGGCACCGGATAGCGCGCGATCAGCCCCTTGGCTGCCGCATCCATCGCGGCAAAGCAGAAAATGGCCAGCATCATCAACAGGATGCCGCTTTTGGTGTCTTTGGGGGTCGGCAGGGTCATGAGGCATCCTTTGGCGCGGACGCTACCCTGCGGGGCGGGGGTTCACAAGATGGCGGGTGGCATCAATCCTCCTCGCGGTTCATGACGATTTCCCCCGCGCCCTCCAGCTGGCGGATGGTGGTGACAATGGCGGTCATCGCCTCTTCGGCGTCTTTTTCCTTGACCTTGCCACGGATCGCCATTTCTTCGCGCAACGATTGCGCCATGCGTTGCGACATGTTGGCCAGAATGAATTCAACCGCCGGGGCCTGTTTCGGATGGTTCTGCGCTGAGGTAAAGGCGGTGACCAATACGGCAGCATCGACCATGCGCACAATTTTCGGAATGTCGCGCGGCATGATGCGGGCGGGGATATGGGCAAAGGTAAAGATCGCCTTGCGCACCTGTTCGGCGAAATCGGCATCTTCGGCATCCAGCCCGAGCAGCACGTCATCCCGGGTCGCGGCGGTCGAGACGTTGAGGATCGCGCCCACCCGTTCCACCGGCCCCGCATCAAAGGCGCGGGCGGGCTGCGCATCCAGCTGGGTGGCCAGTGACACCCCGATGCGGCGCACGGTTTCGGGATCGACATGGCCGGTCATTGACACCGCATAGGCCACGCGCCGCGCCTTTTCCCCCGGCAGGCGGCCCAGCAGTTCGGCGGCCTTTGGCACCGGCAGTTTCGACAGCATGACGGCGGCGACCTCAATACTTTCCGCCTCCAGCACGGGCAGGATACGGTCGGTGGGCAGGTTGGTCAGCCTGTCCCACGGGTCCGCCTTGCCAGAGGCCCCGGCAAGGCGACGCAACCGGCTGGCTGCGGTGGCGCTGATATGACCATCCATCATGGTCAGCGCGCCGTCGATTCCGCCGGGAAACGACAGCCCCACCTCTTCAAGCTCCGTCAGAAACTCCTCGACCACCTGCGCCAGCGTGTTGCGGTCAACCAGACGCATCTGACCGATCTGTTCGGTCAGCGCCGCCTGCATGTGGTCGGGCAGTGAGGCCACCGGCATCGACCCGCCCTCAGACAGCATCAGCCGTACGATGATCGCCGCCTTTTCCCGCGAGGTGGGCGGGCGGCGTGCGCCTGGTGGGCCGCCAAGCGATACCGCGCGCTGGACCGGTGTGATGCGCGCCAGTGCATGGCCATATTCATCCGACATCCGATTCCCCGTTCTGGACAGTCTGCACAGGCAGGGTGTCACGCCGGGGTTAAGGACGGATTACATCCGGACGGCGGGTTTCAGGTCGTGGGGGTCAGGGTGCATTCGCCCTTGGCCTGATCCCAGCTCATGCCATCCGCGCAGGAGGAGGCGGTGATCTCTTTGTGGCCGGAGCAATAGGCCATCGACATTGACGGCAGCAGCATGAGTGCAATGACGGCGGTGGTGATCCTGGTCTTCATCGGTCGTCCTTCCCATGGGTGTTGAGTGAACCCCAAAGGTAGCACGGATTTTGCCGCAGCAAGCCGGTTTCCGGCGAGGGGCAGGCCCCCGCCGGTCACGCTTTCGTTATGCGCCGAAAACCCGGGCAAAGATCGTGTCGACATGCTTGGTGTGATAGCCAAGGTCGAACTTTTCCTCGATCTGCGCAGGCGTCAGGGCCGCCAGAACCTCGGCGTCTTTCAGCAATTCTGTTTTGAAATCAGCGCCTTGTTCCCAGACCTTCATGGCGTTTCTCTGCACCAGACGATAGCTGTCTTCACGCGACACGCCCGCTTGGGTCAGCGCCAGCAGCACCCGCTGGCTCATCACCAGACCGCGGAACTTGTTCATGTTCCGCATCATGTTTTCCGGATAAACCACCAGTTTCTCGACCACATTTGCCAAACGGTGCAGGGCGAAGTCCAGCGTGATCGTGGCATCCGGCCCGATCGCACGTTCCACGCTCGAATGGCTGATGTCGCGCTCATGCCACAGCGCCACGTTTTCCATCGCGGGGACCACGGCCATGCGGACCAGACGCGCCAGCCCGGTCAGGTTCTCGGTCAGGACCGGGTTGCGCTTGTGCGGCATCGCCGAGCTCCCCTTTTGACCGGGCGAGAAAAACTCTTCCGCTTCCAGCACTTCGGTCCGCTGCATGTGGCGGAATTCGGTGGCGATATTCTCGATGCTGGAGGCGATCACCCCCAGCGTGGCAAAGAACATCGCATGCCGGTCGCGCGGGATGACTTGCGTGGAAATCGGCTCGGGCGTCAGGCCCAACTGGGCGCAGACATGCTCTTCGACGCGCGGGTCGATGTTGGCAAAGGTGCCGACAGCACCCGAAATCGCGCCGGTGGCGACTTCGGCCCGGGCATTGACCAGTCGGGCGCGGCCGCGCGCGATTTCGGCATAAAACCGCGCAAAGGTCAGGCCCATGGTGGTGGGTTCGGCATGGATGCCATGGCTGCGACCGATGCGGACGGTATCCTTGTGCTCCAGCGCGCGGGTTTTCAGCGCGGCCAGCACCCGGTCGACACCCGCCAGCAGCAGATCGGCGGCGCGCACCAGCTGTACGTTCAGCGTGGTGTCGAGCACGTCGGAACTGGTCATGCCCTGATGCACAAAACGCGCGTCATCCGCGCCGATATGTTCGGCCAGATGGGTCAGAAAGGCGATGACATCATGTTTGGTGACCGCCTCGATCTCGTCAATCCGGGCGACATCGAATTCGACATCGCGGGCCTTCCAGACCGCTTCGGCATTGGCTTTCGGGATCACGCCAAGCTCTGCCATGGCGTCGCAGGCATGGGCCTCGATCTCGAACCAGATGCGGAATTTCGTGGCGGGCGACCAGAGGGCCACCATCTCGGGGCGGGAATAACGCGGGATCATCACGAACCTATCATTGGAAAGGGGGCGCGCGGCCCCCTTAGACTGCGCGCGTGCGTGACGCAAGGCAAAGGGGCTTGGATGCGGCTATTCGTGATGCTGTTGATGGTCTGGCCGGGTCTGGCGCTGGCCGAGTCGGGGGCGCCGCCGGGCGGGTGGCAAACCCTGTCGGGAGGGCAGATCGCCGATGCGCTGACCTCACGCGTGCTGGTGTTTCCCGAAGGGGTTGCGCAATACTTCCTTGACGATGGCCGCACCATCCGCGCCGGGGGCTGGGGCGAGTGGCGCGTGGATGGGGACCGCTATTGCGAAAGCTGGTCCGGAAAACGCCCGATCTGTGCCGAGGTTGACAGCGACGGCGATGATCTGCGCTTTCGCGAAGACAGCGGCTTTGTCCGCTCCGGGCGCTATGGCGATCTATAACGCCAGACGATAGCGGATATGGCCGTCTTCCTGACAATAGCTGTCGTAAAGCTGGCGCGCTTGCGCGTTGTCACGGTTGGTGTGCCAGTAAAGCCGGTGCCAGCCGGCCTGCTTGCCCAAGGCGATCAGATCCTCGATCAGCGCCCGGCCCACACCGCGCCCGCGCGCCTCGGCTGACACAAACAGGTCTTCCAGATAGACATCATCAGCCACCACCCAGGTCGAGCAATGCGGGTGGTGAATGGCAAAGCCAAGCGCGGTTTCCCCGTCAAACGCCATGCGGCACTGCATCCGGTGCGCAGGATCAAGGATCCGCGCCCAGGTCGCCGCCGTGATGTCGGGCGCAAGGTCGACCTCGTAAAACGTCAGATACGCCTGCCACAGCCCGCGCCAGGCCGCCTCGTCTTCCGCCGCCGCGCCCCGGATAAGTACACTCACTGCCTTCGCCCCTTTATCTTGGCAAAAATATCCTCGGGGTAGCCAATTGGTTTCGCCATTGGTCCGAGAAACCAATTGGCTGGGGGGGCAGACAGCCCCCCGGCCGTTCCGCCAAAACTACGCCAGCCGGTCCAGCACCCGCGCCCAGGAGCGGATGCCCTTGTGGAACGACTCCAGATCATATTTCTCGTTCGGGCTGTGGATCTGGTCATCGTCGCGGCCAAAGCCGATCAGCATCGCGTCCATGCCCAGATAGGTCTTGAAATAGCCCGCGATCGGGATCGAGCCGCCGCAGCCGACAAAGGCGGCGGGTTTGCCCCATTCGTCGGTCAGGGCCTGACGCGCGGCGTCGAAGGCCGGGGCAGTGACCGACATCACGCCCGCCGGGCTGTTGCCGTGGTCGTGGAAGGTCACGGTGCAATCGGCGGGCAATTGCTCTTGCACCCAGGCGCGGAAGTGGCGGCGCAGCGCGTCGGGGTCCTGGCCTGCGACCAGACGGAACGAGACCTTGGCATGGGCCTGTGCCGGCAGCACGGTCTTGAAGCCCTGTCCGGTGTAGCCGCCCCAGATGCCGTTGATCTCGGCGGTCGGGCGCGACCACAGCATTTCCAGCGGGGTGCGGTCCTGCTCGCCTGCCGGGGCTGAGAGGCCGACATCGCCCAGGAATTTGCCGTGATCAAACGACAGCGCCTGCCATTGGGCGCGGATCGCGTCGGGCAGCTCCTGTACGCCGTCGTAGAACTGCGGCACCGTGACCCGGCCCTGATCGTCGTGCAATCCGCCCAGGATGCGGGTCAGCACCCGGATCGGGTTGATCGCAGCGCCGCCATACATGCCCGAATGCAGGTCTTTGTCGGGGCCGTGGATCGTGATTTCCTCGCCCAAAAGGCCCCGCAGCATGGTGACAATGGCGGGGGTGTCATCTTCAAACATGCCGGTGTCGCAGATCAGCGCGATGTCGGCGGTCAGCTCGGCCGCGTTTTCCTGCATGAAGGGGATCAGGCTGGGCGAGCCGGATTCTTCCTCGCCTTCGAGAAAAATCGTGAGCTTGCCGGGCAGGGTGCCATGCACGGCCTTCCAGGCGCGGCAGGCCTCGATAAAGGTCATCAGCTGACCCTTGTCATCGGCGGACCCACGGGCGCGGATCACCCGGCCTTTGGCGGTGTCCTGCACCTCGGGGTCGAACGGGTCGCGGTCCCACAACTCCAGCGGATCAACCGGCTGCACATCGTAATGGCCGTAGAACAGCAGGTGTTTGTCCCCCTCGCCGCCATGCGCCACCACCATCGGATGCCCCGGCGTCGGGCGGCTGGAGGCGTCAAAACCCAGCGACCTGAGCTCTTCCACCAGCCAGTCGGCGGCACGGGCACAGTCGGCCTTGTACGCCGGATCGGTGGAGATTGACGGGATGCGGAGCAGATCGAGCAGCCGGTCGAGCGACTGGTCCAGATCGGTGTCGATACGGGCGAGGACTGTGTCCAGAGACATGATTTCTTTCGCTTCTCTACAGAAAGTGAACGGATGACCGACCGTAACAGGATGCAAGGCACTGTCCAGAGGGGCGGGGTTGGGTTAAATCCCGGCAAAGATTGACGATGCCGGAAGGCCAAAGGAGGACTTATGGGCAAGACAGCCATGAAGACAGCGGGCGTTCTGGCAGCGGCGATCGCCGCCCTGGCCGGGGCCGCACAGGCGCAGACGGTGCCGGTCGAGACCGGGGTGAATGGCGGATCGGCGGTCAGCCTGCATCTGCACCCGTTCCTGACGCCGGAAGAGGTGTCGACGCTGCGGCTGGTGGCCTCGAATGATCAGGCGCTGTCGCTGTTCGTGACCAGCCGGACCGGGCATGCCGCGCTGGCCGTGTCGCCGGACGAAGGCTTTGTGCGGGACGGATCCGCAGTGCCCTCTGCCGTAGCTCTGGGCGATCTGCCCGATGCAGAGGCGGCGCGGACGGCAGCTCTGGCGGCCTGTGACGGCGCGCGCAAGGCGCAAACGCCTTGTGTTGTGGTGCTGGAAGTCGCACCCTCGCAATAACCGCAGGCATGAGGTGCCGGTGCATGCAGGCGGAGCGGGAAGGGGCGTCAAATTGACCTGTTTCCAAATCCTGTGTTTTTGATGCATGTCAAGGCAGCCCGCCCCAGTCTTGCCTGATATAAGGGCAAGACCTGCATGCAATTCTCTCCCGCAGTCTGACGCGCGGGGGTGTTACGGAGAAGACCCGATGCGTTATGATGCCGCCCTCGACACTGCCCTGCAACGCTTGCACGATGAAGGCCGCTACCGCACCTTTATCGACATCGAGCGGCAGAACGGCCAGTTTCCGCATGCGGTCTGGACCCGTCCCGATGGCAGCAAGAAAGATATCACCGTCTGGTGCGGCAATGATTACCTTGGCATGGGGCAGCATCCGGTGGTGCTGAAAGCGATGCACGAGGCGCTGGAAGCGACGGGGGCCGGATCAGGCGGCACCCGCAACATCTCGGGCACCACGGTCTATCACAACCGGCTGGAGGCGGAGCTGGCCGATCTGCATCGCAAAGAGGCGGCGCTGGTGTTCACCAGTGCCTATATCGCCAATGATGCGACGCTGTCGACGCTGCGCCAGATTTTCCCCGGGCTGATCATCTATTCCGACGCTTTGAACCATGCGAGCATGATCGAAGGGGTGCGGCGTGGCGGCGGGCTGAAGCGGATATTCCGGCATAATGATGTGGCGCATCTGCGCGAGTTGCTGGCGGCGGATGACCCGGACGCACCCAAGCTGATCGCCTTCGAATCGATCTATTCGATGGACGGCGATTTCGGCCCGATTGCCGAAATCTGCGATCTGGCAGAAGAGTATGGCGCGCTGACCTATCTGGACGAAGTGCATGCCGTGGGCATGTACGGGCCGCGCGGCGCAGGGGTGGCCGAACGCGATCACCAGATGCACCGGGTGGACATCATCAACGCCACTTTGGCCAAGGCTTTCGGGGTGTTTGGCGGCTATATTGCTGCAAGTGCAAAGATGGTGGATGCGGTGCGTTCCTATGCGCCGGGGTTCATTTTCACCACCTCCCTGCCGCCCGCCGTGGCCGCCGGGGCGGCGGCCAGTGTGGCGTTTTTAAAGACCGCTGAGGGCCAGAAACTGCGCGATCTGCAGCAGGCCTATGCCAGCACGCTCAAGATGCGGCTCAAGGGGCTGGGCCTGCCGATCATTGATTGCGGGTCGCATATTGTGCCTGTGCATGTCGGCAACCCCACCCATTGCAAGATGCTGTCTGACATGCTGCTGGATCAGTTCGGCGTGTATGTGCAGCCGATCAACTATCCGACCGTGCCGCGCGGCACCGAACGGCTGCGCCTGACGCCATCGCCGGTGCATGATTTCGGGCAGATTGATGCCCTTGTCAGGGCGATGGATCAGCTCTGGGGACATTGTGCGCTGAATCGCGCCGAGCTGTCAGCCTGAACGGCTTCTCGCAGGTGCAAAAGGCCTTGTGCTGTGGTAACGAATCCCTAATACGAACAAAATGAGTCGTGATGAAACGACTATGGGGACGGGGTAACTTCATGGGGCAACGCGCATGATCGGGCGGAGGGCGAAACCTTCTATGCCGGAGACGGACGGGCCAAAGGGCTTTGACGACTTTGACCTGCGCTTGGGCGACCTGATGCGGGGCGAGCGCGCCACCATGGGCAAATCGCTGCTGGATGTGCAGCGTGAGCTGAAGATCAAGGCCGCCTATATCGCCGCGATTGAAAATGCCGATGTCTCTGCCTTTGAGACTCAGGGCTTTGTCGCGGGCTATGTCCGGTCTTATGCACGCTATCTGGGGATGGACCCGGATATGGCCTTTGCCCGGTTCTCCAAGGAAGCGAATTTTGAAGTGGCCCACGGGATGAGCGCTGCGGCCTCGTCTTCAATGATGACCGCCGCGCGCTCGCGTAGCACCCAAGTGTTCAGCGACCCGCTGGCCAATCCGAACGCCAGCTTCATTCCGCGTGGCGAAAGCCTGTTTGCGCGGGTGGAGCCGGGGGCGGTTGGCTCGCTGTTGGTGCTGGTCGCGCTGATCGGGGCGATTGGCTATGGCGGCTGGTCGGTTCTGCAAGAGGTGCAGCGCGTGCAGCTGTCGCCGGTGGATCAGGCCCCGTCGGTGGTGGCCGAGATTGACCCGCTGGGCAATGTCAGCGGCTCTGCGCCTTTGGTGCGGTCGGCGCCTGCAACCGGCACCGAACTGGCGAGTGCCGATCCGGTGCGCGAACAGGCCGACGGGATGGATCGTCTGTACCGGCCGCAAGCGCTGGATGTACCGGTGCTGACCTCACGCGATGGGCCGATTGCCGGGATCAACCCACGCCTTGCCGTTGCCAGTGCAACGCCGGGTGCGGTTGACGCGGCGGTGGCCGAGGCTTTGGCATCGGAAGATCAGGCCGTGCAGGTGATGGCACAGGCGCAGCCGGGCGTGGAGCTTCTGGCGGTGCGCCCATCCTGGGTGCGGGTGTCGTCGGCGGATGGCACGGTGCTGTTTGAAAAGATCCTTGATGCCGGCGAACGCTGGTCGGTGCCCAAGCTGGAAGAGCCGCCGGTGCTGCGCGCCGGCAACTCCGGCTCGGTCTATTTTGCGGTGAACGGCCAGACCTATGGCCCGGCAGCCCCCGGCGCGCAGGTCGTCAAGAATGTCGCCCTGTCGCCCGAAGCGTTGACAGAGAAATTCGCGCTCGCCGATCTGAACCGCGACGCCGATCTGGCGGCGATTGTCAGTGTGGCCGATGCCTCGCAGGTTTTGACCGCGCCGTCGCAGTAACGGGTGCTTCGGCATCAAACCGGCCCCTGACTCTGTCAATCCTGAGTGACAAAGCCGCCCTTGGCATTGCCGGGGCGGCTTTGTCGTCTTATCAAGGGGCAAACCATCAGAGGACCCGTGCCAAGATGAGCCTGAATACCGTTCGCCCGTGGCGCAATATCTATCGCCGGACCTCGCGCCAGATCCGCGTGGGCAAGGTTCTGGTGGGAGGCGATGCGCCGATCTCGGTGCAGACCATGACCAACACACTGACCACCGATGTTGCGGCCACGCTGGACCAGATCCAGCGCGCGGCGATTGCCGGGGCCGATATCGTGCGGGTCTCGACCCCCGATCCGGAAAGCACGGCGGCGCTGCGCGCGATCTGCGCCGAAAGCCCGGTGCCGATCGTGGCGGATATCCATTTCCACTACAAACGCGCGATTGAAGCGGCAGAGGCGGGGGCGGCCTGTCTGCGGATCAACCCCGGCAATATCGGCGATGCAAAGCGCGTGGCCGAGGTGGTCAAGGCGGCCAAGGATCACGGCTGTTCGATCCGGATTGGCGTCAATGCCGGATCTCTGGAAAAGCACCTGCTGGACAAATACGGCGAGCCTTGCCCGGATGCGATGGTCGAATCGGGGATGGACCATATCAAGCTGTTGCAGGACAACGATTTTCACGAATTCAAGATCTCGGTGAAAGCGTCGGATGTGTTCATGGCGGCGGCGGCCTATCAGCAGCTGGCCGAGGTCACCGATGCGCCGATCCATCTGGGGATCACCGAGGCGGGGGGGCTGGTCTCGGGCACAGTGAAATCGGCGATTGGTCTGGGCAACCTCTTGTGGATGGGGATCGGCGATACGATCCGGGTGTCGCTGTCGGCGGACCCGGTGGAAGAGGTCAAGGTCGGCTTCGAGATCCTGAAATCGCTGGGGCTGCGGCACCGTGGCGTCACGATCATCTCCTGCCCGTCCTGCGCCCGGCAAGGCTTTGACGTGATCAAGACCGTCACCGCGCTGGAGGACCGGCTGGCGCATGTGACCACCAGCCTGTCGCTGTCGATCATCGGCTGCGTGGTCAATGGCCCCGGTGAGGCGTTGATGACCGATATCGGCTTTACCGGCGGCGGCGCCGGGTCGGGGATGGTTTACCTTGCAGGCAAGCAGAGCCACAAGCTGGGCAATGACGCGATGATCGACCACATTGTGGAGTTGGTCGAGGCGAAGGCCGCGGAGATCGAGGCGGCAGAGGCTGCGGCGGAAGCGGCTGAATAGACACGAATTTTCTGCGAAAATTCGGCGGCGCGCGCTCAGCGCCCGCGCCAGACCCAGCCGCCGCCCAGCACCCGGCTGCCTTCGGGTGCGTAGAACACGCAAGCCTGGCCCGCGCTGACGCCATCCTCCGGGTCGAGCAGTTCCACCTCGGCCTCGGTCGCGGACAAGGGCCGGATCACCGCCGCGCGCGGCGGCCGGGTGGAGCGGACCTTGACCAGCACCTGCATTTCGGCCGCAGAGTCAAACGGCGCATCGCCCAGCCAGTTCACCTCGCGCACCGGGATGGTGCGGGTGGCAAGCGATTCCCGTGGCCCGACGATCACCCGGCGCGTCTCGGGGTCAAGGCGCACCACATAGAGCGGATCGCCAAGGCCCCCGATGCCAAGGCCTTTGCGCTGGCCGATGGTGTAATGGATCACGCCGCGATGCTGGCCCAGAATAGTGCCTTGCAGATCAACAATATCGCCGGGGTCCGCAGCCCCCGGTCGCAGCTTTTCGATCACCGCCGCGTAATTGCCGTTGGGCACAAAGCAGATGTCCTGGCTGTCGGGCTTGTCTGCAACCGGCAGGCCATATTTCGCCGCCAGAGCGCGGGTTTCCGCCTTGGAGTGCAGATGGCCCAAAGGAAAGCGCAAGTAATCCAGCTGCTCTGCCGTGGTCGAGAACAGGAAATAGCTCTGGTCGCGGTTGGCGTCGGCGGCGGAATGCAGCTCTGGCCCGGCATCGCCCAGTTTGCGCTGGATATAATGCCCGGTCGCCATGCAATCGGCATCCAGATCGCGGGCGGTGGCCAGCAGATCCTTGAACTTCACCCGCTCGTTGCAGCGGATGCAGGGCACCGGGGTGGCACCCGCCAGATAGGCATCGGCGAACTCCTCCATCACCGCCTCGCGGAAGGTGTTCTCGTAATCCAGCACGTAATGCGGAAAGCCCATGGTTTCGGCCACGCGCCGCGCGTCGTGGATGTCACGTCCCGCACAGCAGGCGCCCTTTTTCGCCAGCGCAGCACCATGGTCGTACAACTGCAGCGTGACGCCGACCACGTCATAGCCTTCTTCCTTGAGCATTGCGGCCACGACCGAGGAGTCGACACCACCCGACATCGCCACCACGACACGCGTGGCGGACGGGGGCTTTGGCAGCCCCAGCGAATTGAGCGGGTGATCCAGCATGGTTTTACCTTTCAGGAATTCAACGCAATATAGGAAAATGCGCCATACTCTCAACCCCTGCCGCAGCGCAACCTTCACCTTCGCTTAAGTCTGATCAGTCAGTCTGGCCCTATGCCGGGTGGATCAACGGAAAGACATGGCGATGTATCTTAAACGTGTGGATGGCCCGCGCCAGGTGACTCTGCCCGACGGCAGTATTTTGACGCGGGCGGATTTGCCAAAGCCCGACACCCGCCGCTGGGTGGCCAGCCGCAAGGCTGTGGTGGTGCGGGCGGTGATTCATGGCCTGTTGACCGAGGCAGAGGCGCTGGAGCGGTATGCCCTCTCGGAAGAGGAATTTGCGCTGTGGCGGCAGGCGGTTGAGCAGCATGGCGAGACGGCTCTGAAGGTGACGACTATACAGAAGTATAGACAGCTTTAAGTTGTTTTTGCGTCACGCTCAGGCAGAGTAACCGTCAGTTAACCATTCCCCCCCACTGTCGTTAATGAACCTGTCTGTTGCGGAGTTTTGAAGATGCGGATTTTACTTGTCGAGGATGACCCCACCACCTCGCGCAGTATCGAGTTGATGCTGACACATGCCAATCTGAACGTTTATTGCACCGATATGGGCGAAGACGGGGTCGATCTGGCAAAATTGTATGATTACGATCTGATTCTTCTGGACCTGAACCTGCCGGACATGTCGGGGCATGAGGTGTTGCGCCAACTGCGGATGGCGCGGATCGAGACGCCGATCCTGATTCTGTCAGGTTCTGATGACACTGACTCGAAGCTCAAGGGCTTTGGCTTTGGCGCTGATGATTACCTGACCAAACCGTTCCACCGTGAGGAACTGGTGGCACGCATTCATGCGATCATCCGGCGGTCAAAGGGGCACAGCCAATCGGTGATTGTAACCGGCAAGGTGAATGTCAATCTGGATGCCAAAACCGTCGAGGTGGACAACAAGACGGTGCATCTGACCGGCAAGGAATACCAGATGCTGGAGCTTTTGAGCCTGCGCAAGGGCACCACATTGACCAAAGAGATGTTTCTCAATCATCTCTATGGCGGCATGGATGAGCCGGAGCTGAAAATCATCGACGTGTTCATCTGCAAGCTGCGCAAAAAACTGGCCGAGGCGACGGGGGGACAGAACTACATCGAGACTGTCTGGGGCCGGGGCTATGTCTTGCGCGACCCGGTGGGGGAACCGCGCAAGCTGGCCGCCAGCGCCTGACACTTGCCCTTGTCCGGTCGCCCCCCTAAACCATGGGGGCAAGCGGAGGGGATGATGGCCGGGACAGCAGTGGATCAGTTGACCGAAACCCAGGCGCGCGCCGAACTGGCGCGGCTGGCAGAGGCTTTGGACAGGGCGAACCGGGCCTATCATACGCTGGACGCACCCGAGATTTCGGATGCGGAGTATGATGCGCTCAAACAGCGCAATGCGGCGATCGAGGCGCGGTTTCCGGGCCTGAAACGTGCGGATAGCCCCAGCGATCTGGTCGGGGCGGCGGTAGGGGATGGCTTTGGCAAGGTGGCGCATCAGGTGCGGATGCTGAGCCTTGAGAATGCGTTTGACGATGCGGATGTGACCGATTTTGCTGACCGGGTGCGCAAATATCTGAACCACGCCGGGGCGCTGGCCTTTACCGCCGAACCCAAGATCGACGGTCTGTCGCTGTCTTTGCGCTATGAGGCGGGGGTTCTGGTGCAGGCGGCGACGCGGGGCGATGGCGAGGTGGGCGAGAATGTCACCGAAAATGCCCGCACCATTGCCGATATCCCGCAGCGCCTGACCGGTGCGCCGGAGGTGTTGGAGGTGCGGGGCGAGGTCTATATGTCTCACGCCGATTTCGCGGCCCTGAACGTGCGGCAAGCGGCATCGGGGGGCAAGACCTTTGCCAATCCGCGCAACGCCGCCGCAGGCTCGCTGCGGCAGCTGGATGCGACGATCACGGCGGCGCGGCCGTTGCGGTTCTTTGCCTATAGCTGGGGGGCTGTGTCGGAACCATTGGCGGCGACGCAGTTTGAGGCGATTGCCCGGCTGGCCGCGCTCGGGTTTCAGACCAACCCGCTGACCCGGCTGTGCGACGGGCCGGAGGAAATGCTGGCACACTACCGCGAGATCGAGACGCAGCGGGCGACGCTGGGCTATGACATCGACGGGGTGGTCTACAAGGTCAACGATCTGGGGCTGCAGGCGCGGCTCGGGTTCCGTTCGGCCACGCCGCGTTGGGCGATTGCGCACAAGTTTCCGGCGGAGCTGGCCTGGACAGAGCTCTTGGGCATCGACATTCAGGTCGGCCGCACTGGCGCGTTGTCACCCGTGGCGCGGCTGCGGCCGGTCACGGTGGGCGGTGTGGTGGTCAGCAATGCGACGCTGCACAATGAGGATTACATCGCCGGGCGCGATGCCAAGGGCAATGAGATCCGGGGCGGCAAGGATTTCCGGATCGGCGATTGGGTGCAGGTGTACCGCGCCGGGGATGTGATCCCGAAGCTGGCCGATGTGGATCTGAACCGCCGCAGCATCGACGCGCAACCCTATGTTTTCCCCCATGAATGCCCAGAATGTGGCAGCCCCGCGCTGCGCGAGGAAGGCGACGCGGTGCGCCGCTGTTCCGGTGGGCTGATCTGCCCGGCGCAGGCGGTGGAGCGCTTGAAGCATTTCGTCAGCCGCCATGCCTTTGACATCGAAGGTCTGGGCGCCAAGCAGGTCGAGATGTTTTTCCGCGATGAGGGTCTGCCGGTGAAAGCCCCGGCAGATATCTTTACCCTTGCTGTAAGAGACGCTGCCAACGGTTTGAAACGGTTGAAAAATCGTGAGGGCTTTGGCGAGACTTCGGCACGGAAACTGTTTGCCGCGATTGAGGACAAACGGCGCATTCCGCTGGACCGGCTGATCTTTGCGCTTGGCATCCGGCATGTCGGCGAGGTGGCGGCGCAGATCCTGTCGCGGCACTACAGCACGTGGGAGGCGTTTGAGGCTGCGGTCACCCATGCGGTGCCGGGCACGGGCGCGTGGGATGAATTGCTGTCAATTGACGGCGTGGGCCAGACGCTGGCGGAAAGCCTGACGGCAGCGTTTCAGAATGACGCCGAGCGCGCCGCGATTGATGCGCTGGTGGACCAGTTGCAGGTGCAGCCGGTGGTGTGGAAAGCCGCGAGCGACAGCCCGGTGGCGGGCAAGACCGTGGTGTTCACCGGCACACTGGAGAAGATGACACGCGCCGAGGCCAAGGCGCGGGCGGAATCTCTGGGCGCAAAGGTGGCGGGGTCGGTCAGCGCCAAGACCGATATTCTGGTGGCCGGGCCCGGCGCGGGGTCAAAGCTGAAAGAGGCGGCGAAACATGGGGTTACGGTGCTGGATGAAGATGGTTGGCTTGCCCTGATCGAGGGCGCATGAGCCGGCCAGAGATCCTGTTTCCGCTGTTCGCGGATCTGGAAACGCTCGACGGCGTCGGGCCAAAGACCGCCCGCGCGCTGGAGGCTTTGGGCGTGACCCGGCCAAAGGATCTGCTGTTTTTGCTGCCACATTCCGGGGTGGACCGGGCGCGCCGGGATTCGGTGCGCGATGTGGTGCCGCCCTGCGTGCTGACGGTGGAGGTGGAGGTCGGCGCGCATTTTCCGCCGCGGACCAAGGGCAAGCCTTACCGGGTGATGGTGCGCGACAGCCTGCTGGAATGGGCGCTGGTGTTTTTCCATGCGCGCGGCGACTATCTGCAAAAGCTGCTGCCGACGGGGCAGCGCCGCATCGTCTCGGGCCGGATCGAGCTGTTTGATGGCACCGCACAGATGGTGCATCCCGATCATGTCTTGCGGGTGGAAGAGGCGGCGGAATTGCCCGCCTATGAGCCGGTCTATCCGCTGACCGCCGGTGTCACCCAGCGCGTGGTGGCCAAGGCGGCAGAGGGCGCGGTGGCGCGCGCGCCCGATCTGCCGGAATGGATCGACCCCAGCCTCAAGGCGCGCGAGGGCTGGCCGGATTGGCACGCGGCGGTGACGGCGGTCCACCGGCCCGGCGGTGCAGCGGCACTGGCCCCGACCGATCCGGCCCGCGCGCGGCTGGCCTATGACGAGCTGTTTGCGCATCAGATGACGCTGTCGCTGGCGCGGGCGTCGTTGCGCAAGTCAAAGGGCGTGATGACGCTGGGCACGGGCATGTTGCAGGCACAGGTTCTGGCCGGGCTGCCCTATGCGCCCACCGGTGCGCAGACCCGCGCTGTGGCCGAGATCGCGGCGGATATGGCGGTGCCGTTGCGGATGAACCGGCTGTTGCAGGGCGATGTCGGGTCGGGTAAAACGCTGGTCGCGTTTCTGGCGCTGCTGATCGCGGCCGAAGCGGGCGGGCAGGGCGTGATGATGGCCCCGACCGAAATTCTGGCGCGGCAGCATTATGAGGGGCTGGCGCCTTTGGCCACCGCCGCCGGGGTGCGGCTGGAGCTGCTGACCGGCCGTGACAAGGGCGCGGATCGGGCGGCCAAGCTGCGCGATCTGGCCGAGGGGCGGATCGCGATGCTGGTCGGCACCCATGCGGTGTTTCAAAAGGATGTGGCGTTTCACGATCTGCGGCTGGCGGTGGTGGACGAGCAGCACCGCTTTGGCGTGGCGCAGCGGATGGAGCTGGGGGCCAAGGGCCGCGCCGTCGATGTGCTGGTGATGACGGCAACGCCGATCCCGCGCAGCCTCGCGCTGGCGAGTTATGGCGATATGGATGTGTCGGTGCTTGACGAAAAACCCGCCGGGCGCAAACCGATCAAGACCGCGATGATCGCGGCGGCGCGGATGGATGAGGTGGTGGCCCATCTGGCCCGCGCGGTGGGTGAGGGGCGGCAGTGCTATTGGGTCTGCCCCTTGGTCGAGGATTCCGAGGTGCTGGATTATGCGAGTGCCGAGGCGCGCTTTGCCCATCTGCGCGCCGCTTTAGGCGATGTGGTGGGGCTGGTCCATGGCCAGTTGCCGCCCGCCGAGAAGGACGCCGCGATGGCACGGTTTCAGCGCGGCGAGACGCGGGTGCTGGTGGCGACCACGGTGATCGAGGTCGGCGTCAATGTGCCCAATGCGTCGATCATGGTGATCGAGCGGGCCGAGATCTTTGGTCTGGCGCAGTTGCACCAGCTGCGTGGCCGGGTCGGGCGGGGTGCTGCGGAGTCGACGTGCCTGCTGCTCTATCAGGCCCCGTTGTCCGAGGCGGGGGAGCGGCGGCTGACCACGATCCGCGACACCGAAGACGGCTTTCGCATCGCCGAGGAAGATCTGGCGATGCGCGGCGCGGGTGATCTGATCGGCACCGCGCAATCCGGGCTGCCCCGGTTCCGGGTCGCGGATCTGGAGCGGCAGGCGGCGCTGATGGCAGTGGCGCAGTCGGATGCGAGGGCGCTGCTGACGATGGACCCGGCCCTTGCCAGCCCGCGGGGGCAGGCGGCACGGGTGCTGCTGTGGCTGCTGGATCAGGACCGGGCGATCCGGCTGATTTCAGTGGGTTAGGACTAAAATCCCCCTTTTGTTCTCATTTGTTCTCAAAAAGTTCTTTACAGGTTAACGGCAATATGAGAACAATATGGCAACAAGCAAGCAGGAGAATGCCATGGTTGCCCAAGTCAAGGATATCGTCACCCGGTCCAGTGCCACGTTGATTGAGGATCTGTTCGGCGTCTTCGCCCTGTTTGCCACGCTTTACGTCTGCCTGTCGTTTACCTCGCTCTGAGTTCTGCCTGCGGTCTGCCCGACGCGCTGCATCTGTCCCCAAGTGATGCCTTTAGCGCGAACAGACACGCCACTTGCCGCCGCCGTCGTCCCGACGTGCGGCGGTTTTTTTTGGTGGTGGTCAGTTTTGGGCCGGGGCCTCTGCCAGCGCGGCGGCCTCGGCTGCGGCGTCAATGGCCAGCAGGATCGAGGCGTGGCGGTTCTTGTAGTCGCGCGCCGGGGTCAGCACGACAAAGCCGTCAAACGGGGCAGGCGGCACCGGGCCCGCGTCCTTGAGCATGGCGCGCAGCCCGTCGCGGCCTTGCGCCAGTTCGACAGCGCTGCGCCCGATCACCACCTGCCCCAGCAGACTGGCGGCGGCCTGACCCAAGGCGCAGGCTTTTACATCCTGAGCAAATTCGGTGACACGCCCGCCCGCCATCACCAGATCGACCGTCACGGTTGACCCGCACAGCGGCGAGCGTTTGCGCACTGTTGCTTGTGGCGCGGGCAGGCGGCCCTGATGCGGAATCTCGGTTGCCAGTTCAAGAATCCGGCCGGAATACAGGTTGATCAGGTCACTGTCGCTCATGGCGCTTTTCCTTTTGTCGATCCTTAGATAGACCTTCCCCCCGCGCCCGCCAAGGAGAGTGAGATGGCTTTTGACCCTGCAAGCCTGAAATATGATGCCAATGGGCTGATCCCCTGTATCGCACAGGACCACGAAAACGGCGATGTGCTGATGATGGCGTGGATGAATGCCGATGCGGTGGCGCAGACGCTTGCCACCGGGCGCGTGACCTATTGGTCGCGGTCGCGGGCGGCGTTCTGGGTCAAGGGTGACACCTCGGGCCATGTGCAGCATCTGGTGGAATTGCGCGTCGATTGTGACCGCGATTGCCTGCTGGTGCGGGTGCACCAGCACGGGCCTGCCTGCCACACCAACCGCCGCTCGTGCTTTTACACCGTGGTGCGGGACGGGGCCGAAGTGATCACCATGGAACCGATGACCGGGGCTGAAAGTTGAGCTAAAGGATCACCTTTTCCGGGCGCAGGTCTTGACCTTTGACCCGGAAAGGCGGCTATTTACGCCAACGACACGCGACAAAAGGATGAGACCCATGGCTTTCACGCTTCCCGATCTGCCCTATGCCCATGATGCGCTGGCCGCTCTTGGCATGTCGAAAGAGACGCTGGAGTATCACCACGACATTCACCACAAGGCCTATGTCGACAACGGCAACAAGCTGATTGCCGGCACCGAGTGGGAGAACAAGTCGGTCGAAGAGATCGTCGTCGGCACCTACAACAAGACCGCTGTGGCGCAGAACGGCATTTTCAACAATGCCAGCCAGCACTGGAACCATGCCCTGTTCTGGGAAATCATGGGGCCGGGCCAGACCGCAATGCCGGGCGCGCTGGAAAAGGCGCTGACCGAGTCGTTCGGCTCGGTCGATAAGTTCAAGGAAGAGTTTTCCGCCGCTGGCGCTGGTCAGTTCGGGTCGGGCTGGGCCTGGCTGGTCAAGGATGCGGATGGCGCGCTCAAGGTCACCAAGACCGAAAACGGCGTCAACCCGCTGTGCTTTGGCCAGACCGCGCTCCTGGGCTGCGATGTGTGGGAGCATTCCTATTACATCGACTTCCGCAACAAGCGTCCGGCCTACCTGACCAACTTCCTTGACAAGTTGGTGAACTGGGAAGCGGTTGCCGCCCGTCTGTGACGGTTAACACCTTGATTTAAAACCAGTCTTACATCTGGTCGATGCCCGCGCAAGGTTTTGCGCGGGTATTTTTGTTTTGGTCACTATGTCACACCAACAGTGCATCATTGAGTTCCCATCTGAAAAGGGGATCAACAAGAAACGGCGGGAGGATGAAATGACAATGATCACACGGGGTTGCTGGATTGTGGTGGTGGACGGGGACGGCGCAGTGATTCTGGAGAATGCCGGAACCGTGCCCGCGCCCGACCTGCGGTTGATTGACCGGATCGAGACGCCCAAATGCGACAGCACGTCTGAGCAGGACGACGGCGCGCGCCCGGCCGAGGCGAGCGACCGGGCGCGTCTGGCCGAAACGGCGATGGTGGCCATGCTGATGACGCGGCTGGCCTTTGCGGTGCGTCAGTCGCGCACCTCACGGCTGGCCATTGCCGCACCACCGCACCTGCTCGAGGCGATCCGCACCCGGCTGGATGACAACCTGCGCGGGCGGGTGGTGATGATGCTGCCCAAGACGTTGACCGGTCATCCGCTGGAAAAAATCGTCAGCGTGATGAATGACGCGATGACCCGCGCCGCCTGAGGTTTTCTCTGCAAGAGGTTGGAATTGTTCAGGAAAAAACGTCTTCAAGCCGGGCCAGAAGGCCCGGCACATCGGGCAGCGCGGCAAAGCTGTGGCGCAGATGCGGTTCGGCAAAGCCCTGCTCGATCACATGGTCCATCAGTTGGATGAGGGGTTGCCAGTAACCATTGGTATCCAATAGGAAAATCGGTTTGGTGTGCAGGCCGATCTGGCGCCAGGTCAGCACCTCGAAAAACTCGTCCAGACTGCCCGCGCCGCCGGGCAGCACCACGATGGCGTCAGAGTTCATGAACATCACCTTTTTGCGCTCGTGCATGTCTTCGGTGATGACCAGCTGGCCCAGATCGCGCTTGCCCTTTTCCTTTCCCATCAGATGGGTGGGGATCACCCCCATGGTGGGCGCACCTGCGGCCAGGGCCGCGCGCGCCACCTCGCCCATCAGCCCGACATCGCCGGCCCCGTAGACCAGACGCCAGCCATGTCCGGCGATTGCGTGGCCCAGGGTGCGGGCGGCGTCGGCATAGGCAGGCGAAACGCCCGGACGTGATCCACAAAAGACACAGACAGAGCGAAGCGGGGTCATGCGGGCCTCTTCAAGGAATTTTCATTGCAAGCCCAGTGTTATCGGGGTTCCTATGCAAAGGAAAGCAGGGGCCGGTAAGGGCTTTGCGCGCCGGGCTGTGGCTGGTGGGGCTGTGGTCTGCAGGGGAATTGACGGGGACGTATTATGGCGGACGGGACGGGATCAGGCACAGGCGCCCGCGCGGCGCTGTTGGCCGGAGGTGCGGCTGTGGTGGCGGTGGTGGTCGGGCTGCTGTGGCCTGCACGCGCACCGGATGGGCCCGTCGCCGAATCACCCGCCGTTGCACCCGCGCCAGTGGCTGTGCTGCCGGAGGTTCCGGCTGAGTCAGAGCTTGTGTCAGACGATGAGGCAGCACCGGAGCCGGAGCCGGAGAGTGCGGCTCGCGCAGGGGATAAGGCGGGGCAAGAGGTTTTGGCCGAGGGCGGGGAGAGTGCTGAGCAGGCTGCCGTTGCCGTTGGCCCGGATGCTGTAGCCCCGGAGCCGGTCTTGCCCGGTTTTGACAGCTACCGGGTCGAGGCGGATGGCGCTGCCGTGGTGGCGGGCCGGGCAGAGCCTATGACGGTGATCTCGGTATTGGTAGACGGGGTTGCGGTGGCAGAGGTGCAGGCGGGGGGCGATGGCAGTTTTGCGGCATTGTTCACCCTTGCCCCCAACCCGCAGCCCAGCCTGATGACATTGGAAGCCGTGCTGCCGGATGGTCGCAGGCTGGCATCGGCGCAATCTGTCGCGCTGGGGCCGATCGCCGGGCCGGTTGTGGTGGCAGAGGTTGCGCCGGACGCGAGTTCCGAGGCTGTCGCGGAGGCTGCGCCAGATGCTCCGGAAGCGACTGGTCCAGACGCTGCTGTATCAGAAGCGACCGTGCCGGAGACCGTGGGCGAAGCAGAGCCGGTGCCAGACGCAGAGCCGGGTACAGGTGCTGAAAACCTTGCTCTGGCAGAGTCTGGCCCGACGCCTGCACCTGCACCAGAGCCTGCTTCCGATCCCGTGTCTGTGCCAGATGCAGCGCCCGCGCCGCCGGTGGCGTTGCTGGTGACAGACGAGGGTGCAACTGTGGTGCAGGCGCCGGTGACGGCAAATGCAGGGGCAAGCGCCGATGCAGGCGAGGTGACCGCGGTGCTGCTGGAGGCGATTTCCTATTCGCCGACCGGGGCGGTGCAGTTGTCGGGCCGGGGGCAGGCCGGGCAGGCGGTGCGGATCTATCTGGACAATGCGCAGGTGGCCGATGCCGGGATTGCGGCAACGGGCCTGTGGCAGCTGACGCTGGGCGACACCGCACCGGGGATTTACACGATGCGCGTCGATCAGATTGAAGGCGCGGGCAAGGTGACGGCCCGGTTCGAGACCCCGTTCAAGCGCGAAACGCTGGAGGCTTTGGCGGCACTGTCGCAACCCGCCGCCACTGATGCTGTGGCTGATCCTGCGCCCGAGGCTGCCGCCCCGGGTACCGGAGCGTCTGCAACCGCGGCGGCGGATGCCCCCCGCGCAGGCACCGATGCGCCCCCAACTGCCGACGCGCCGCAGGTTGCGGCAGCGCCGACGGCCCCGAGTGCCGCAACCGACCCCGCACCCGCCGCGCCGGACCCGGCATCTGCCCCTGCGGCGGTTGCGGCAGATGCCGCGGCCGTCCCGCTGGCGCCACCCCCACCGGTGACGGTGACAGTGCAGCCCGGCTTTACCCTGTGGGGCATCGCGCGCGAGAATTTCGGCGCAGGCGTGATGTATGTGCAGGTCTACGAGGCCAACCGCGACAAGATCCGCAACCCGGATCTGATTTATCCGGGTCAGGTCTTTGCTATTCCGCAAAAGCCCTGATCCCGCTCTGGCCATTTGTGACGGCACACCCTAGGTATTGGGGCCGAAAAGAGGCCCCTCATGTTTGACCCTGCTCCCAAAGACGCCCCGGCCAGTGGCTTTCAGACCATGGCACGTGTGATCCCCTATCTGTGGCCTCCGGGTCAGGGCTGGGTGAAACGGCGGGTGGTGGCGTCGCTTTTGCTGTTGGTGATGGCCAAGGTCATCTCGGTCTCGACCCCGGCGATCTATAAGCAGGCGGTGGATGCGCTGGCGGGGGATGCACCCGATACGGCCACCCTGCTGGGGCTGGCAGCGGTGGGGTTGACGATTGCCTATGGGATGGCCCGGCTGTTGACGGTGGCCTTCAACGAGGCCCGCGATGCGGTGTTCGTGCGGGTGGGGCAACGCGCCCTGCGCCAGCTGGCGCTGGAGACATTCACCCATATCCACCGCCTGAGCTTGCGCTATCACATCACCCGCAAGACCGGGGGCCTAAGCCGGATCATCGAGCGTGGGGTCAAGGGTGTCGATTTCCTGCTGCGCTTCATGCTGCTGTCAATCGGGCCGCTGATTCTGGAACTCACCATGGTGGCGATCATTTTCGCCGTGGTCTTTGGCTGGAAATATGCGGCGGTGGTGGTGGTGGTGATCACCATTTACGTCGCCTTTACCTTCAAGGTCACCGAATGGCGGGTCGCGATCCGGCGCGAGATGAATGCGCAGGACACCGATGCCAACCAGAAGGCAATCGACTCGCTGCTGAACTATGAAACGGTGAAATACTTCAACGCCGAGGGGATGGAGGCCGCGCGCTACGACAATGCGATGCGGCAATATGAGGTGGCGGCGGTCAAGACCGGGCTTTCGCTGGCGTTCCTGAACCTTGGGCAGGCGTTCCTGATCACCACCGGCCTTGTCATCGTGATGGTGATGGCGGCGCGCGGGGTGCAGGCGGGGGATCTGACGGTCGGCGATTTCGTCATGGTCAACGCCTATATGATCCAGATCACCATGCCGCTGAACTTCCTTGGCACGGTCTACCGCGAGATCCGGCAGGCGCTGGTCGATATGGGCGAGATGTTTGGCCTGCTCGGCCAACCTGCCGAGGTGGTGGACAAGCCGGGCGCGCCGGATCTGGTGGTGACGCAAGGCGAGGTCACGTTTGACAATGTGCGCTTTGACTATGACCCGACCCGGCCGATCCTGAAGGGCGTGAGCTTTACCGTGGCCCCGGGGCAGCGCATTGCGCTGGTGGGGCCGTCAGGCTCGGGCAAATCGACGATCGGGCGGCTGTTGTTCCGGTTCTATGATGTGACCAGCGGGGCGATCCGCATTGACGGGCAGGATCTGCGCGATGTGACGCAGACCAGCATCCACGGCCAGATCGGGGTGGTGCCGCAGGATACCGTGCTGTTCAACGATACGGTCTATTACAACATCGCCTATGGCCGCGCCGGGGCCTCGCGCGACGAGGTGGAAGCGGCGGCAAAAGCGGCGCGCATTCACGATTTCATCATCTCCTTGCCCGAGGGCTATGAGACCACGGTGGGTGAGCGCGGGCTGAAACTGTCGGGCGGCGAAAAGCAGCGGGTGGGGATTGCCCGCACCCTGCTGAAAAACCCGCCGATCCTGATTCTGGATGAGGCGACATCGGCGCTGGACACCCAGACCGAGCGCGACATTCAGGACAGCCTGCTGCTGATGGGGCAGGGCCGGTCGGTGATCACCATCGCGCACCGCCTGTCCACCATCGCCGATGCCGATCAGATCATCGTGCTGGAGGCGGGCGAGATTGTCGAGCAGGGCACGCATGAGGTGCTGCTGTCCAATGGCGGGCGCTATGCGGCGATGTGGGCCCGGCAATCGGCGGAAGAAGAGGACGCGGCGGCGTAAGCGCCGCTTCCTCCTCTTTGGCGCTATTCGGCGGCGTTGCGCACCGGGTAGGGCGCGGTGGGGGCCGGAGCCTCTTCCCACAGGATCAGCGGGCTTTGCACCGCGCGGGCGGCGCGGGTCAGGGCCAGATCGCGCGCCTCGACGCTGCCCTTGCCATGGGCGAGCGCCGACAGCTGCGCCCAGCCCCGGTAGGCCCCGGCCCAGAACCAGACCCGCAGCGCCAAAAGCGAGGGCGTCAGCACCAGCGTCAGCACGGTGGCGATGCCAAGGCCAAAGACTACGGCAGTCGCCAGCTGCTTCCACCACAGCGCTGACGGGCTGTTGAGCGTGTAGCCTCCGGCCAGAAAATCGACCGACAGGCCGAACATCATCGGCGCAAGACCCGCCATCGTGGTGATGGTGGTCAGAAGCACCGGGCGCAGGCGTTGTTCGGCGGTGCGGGTGATCGCCTCCAGCTTTGGCATGTAGCGGCTGAATTCCTGATAGGTGTCGATCAGGATGATGTTGTTGTTTACCACGATCCCAGCCAAGGCCACGATGCCGGTGCCGGTCATGATGATGCTGAATGTCTGGCCCATCACCATCATGCCGACCAGAACCCCGGTGGTCGACAGGACCACCGCCAGCAGCACCAGCACCGCGTTGTAGACCGAGTTGAACTGCGCCAGCAGGATGATGAACATCAGCCCCAGCGCCCCGGCAAAGGCCTGCGCCAGAAACGCCCCGGCCTCGGCCTGATCTTCCTGATCGCCGGTCCAGACCCAGCTGACACCCTGCGGCAGCGGGTTGGTATTCAGCCATTCGGTCAGGGCCGTGATGCGCTCGGTGGCATTGATCGGCACGCCATCTGCCCGCGTCAGGCCGGGGGCGACATCGGCCTTGATGTCGTAGATCCGCTGCTCATCCACCCGGTCGATGCGGCCCAGCTTGGCCACCGGCTTGCGGGTGATGAAGTTGGACAAGGGCACCAGCCCGTCATTGGTGCGGACTTTCAGCGAATCGAGGGTGGAGAGCACGCGGTCGGCTTCGGGCAGGCGGACACGGATCTCGATTTCCTCATCCGAGCTTTCGACCCGCATGGTGTCGAGCATCACGCCGCGCGTCACCAGTTGCACCATGCCGCCCACGGTCGCGACATCGGCGCCGAAGCGCCCGGCGCGGGCGACATCGACGGTGATTTCCCAGTCGATGCCGGGCAGGGGGCGGGTGTCCTCAATGCCGATGATGCCCTCCATCCCCGCCATCCGGGCGCGGATGGTTTCCACCGCCTGATCCAGCGCGGCAAAGTCGTCACCCGACAGCCGCAGGTGCAGCGGCTTGCCCGAGGCCGGGCCAGAGGCCCCGGCCAGCACCTCGATGCGGATGCCGGGAATGGCTTGCAGCCGTTCGGTCAGGCTGGCGATGATGCGCTCGCCGCCAAGCGCCGGGTCATCGCTGCGCTCTTCCCATGGGGCCAGCTCCAGCTGGATCTGGCCGACGCTGTCGAGCGGTGACTGCGCGCCGCCGGTATTGGCGTTCAAGCCACCGGAACCGGCAAAGGAGAAGGTGGATTTCACCCCCGGCGTGCCGACGACCAGATCCTCGGCCTGCCGCAGCAGCGCGTCCTTTTCCGTCAGCGACAGGTTGCCGCGCGCCTGCACGTAGACGATGGCCTGCTCCGGTTCGGTGGCGACAAAGAATTCCACCCCTTTGCCATGCTGGGCATAAAGGCCGAAAATCAGGATCACAAAGCCGATGACGGCGGCGATGGACACCAGCGGCATGACCGGGTTTCCGGTCAGAAAGCGGATCACCCGGCCAAAGGGGCTGCGGCGGTACCCGGCGACGATTTTGGCGCGGCGGATGGGTTTTGCAGCCTCCAGCGTGATCGAGGCGGCAAAGCCGCCCAGCATCGCCAGCACCGCCCCGGGCAGCAGCGACGCAGCGCCAGTGCTGCGCGGGGCCAGCAACAGCGCCACGCCGGTGAACAGCACCACCAGCGACAGCGCGACCAGCACCAGCCGCAGCCAGAGCGGGCGGGGGCGCAGCAGGGTGGCGATGGTTTCAAGCTGGCGGGTGACGCGCCCCGCCACACCGCCGACCACCGGCACATAGATCAGCGCCACCAAAAGCGAGGCGGTCAGCACAAAGATCAGCGTGACCGGCAGCATCCCCATGAATTCGCCCGCAACCCCCGGCCAGAACAGCATCGGCAAAAAGGCGCAGAGCGTGGTGGCGGTCGAGCTGACGATGGGCCAGAACATCCGCTTGGCCGCTTCGGTATAGGCGGCCATCGGGCCGGAGCCGTCCTGAATGCGCTTGTCGGCATATTCGACCACCACGATGCCGCCATCGACCAGCATGCCGACCGCCAGGATCAGGCCGAACATCACGATGTTCGACACGGAAATGCCCAGCACGGCAAAGAAGGCAAAGGTCAGCAGAAAGGTGGTCGGGATGGAAAAGCCGACCAGCAGCGCCGAGCGGGTACCAAGGGCGGCCAGCACCACCACCATCACCAGCGCGATGGCGGTCAGCACAGCGCCTTCCAACTGGCGCACCATGCCTTCGACATTGACCGACTGATCCAGCGATGCCGCGACCGAGACCGAGCGGCGCAGCGGTTCGGGCCAGGCGGCGACCTCGGCCGCGACCGTGGCCTCGACCAGGCGGGTGGTGTCGATCAGGTTAAAGCCTTTGCGTTTGACCACCTGGATAGCCACGGTCGACTCGCCGTTGAACCGGGCGGTGCCGGTCGGGTCTTCAAAGGTCAGGTTGATCTGGGCCAGATCGCCCAGCGTGATGGTGCGGTCGCCGTTGACCTTGACCGGCAGGCCGTACACCTGCGCGGGCGTGTTGAAGCTGGACGGGATCTTGACCGCAAACGCGCCGCTGGCGGTTTCCACCTCGCCCGCCGCGATCAGCTGATTGTTGCGGGTGACAACCGTGATCAGCTCGGCGGCGGTGATGTTATAGGCCTCCAGCTTCAGCGGGTCGATCAGCACCTCCAGCATCTCGTCGCGGTGGCCGGCGAGTTCGGCTTTCAGCACCGGCTCCAGCGCGGCAATTTTGGTTTGCAGATCCTTGGCGGCGCGCAGCAGCGTGCGTTCGGGCACATCGCCCGACAGCGCGATCACCAGAATCGGAAATTCGCTGAAATTGATCTCGTTGACCGAGTATTTGTCAGCCCCGGCCGGAAACTTTGCCTCGGCGGTGTTCATCCGGTCGCGGACATCGGCGATGGTCTGCGACTTGTTCCAGCCGAATTCGAATTCCAGCGCCACGCCGCCATAGCCTTCTGCCGCCGTGCCGGAGATCGTTTTCAGACCATCGAGGCCGGACAGCTCCTGCTCCATCACCTTGACCAGCAGGGTTTCGGAGTCGGCGGCGGAAATGCCGGGGAAGGGGACCGAGACGAACAGCGCGGGGATGTCGATGTCGGGCTCGCCCTCTTTGGGCAGGCTGACATAGGCCAGCACCCCCGCCGCCACCGACAGCAGGATAAAGGCCACCACCATCCGGGCGCGGGCGGCGGCCCAGTCGATGATGCCGGTCATGGCGTTGTCCGATCCAGGGGGGGCGCGGCCTGTTGCAGGGTGACGGCGACCGGCGTGCCGTCGGTCACGTATTCCTGACCCACGGTGATGACCGTTGCCTCATCGGGCAGGCCGGTGACCAGCATGCCATCGACGGTATCGCGGAGCACGGTGACGGGGGCAAAGCGGGCCACCCCGTCAACAGCCAGCCGCACGCCCAGCACGCCGGTATTGTCCAGCGTCAGGCTGGAGGCGGGCAGAAGATGCGCCATCACGCCATCAGCGGCGACCAGCATTTCGGCGGTCTGACCATCGCGGATCGTAAGGTCGGTGTTGGGCACGGTCACCTCAACCCGAAAGGTGCGGGTGGCGGGATCGGCAGAGCGCGACAGAAAGGTGACGCGGCCCTGCACCTCGCGCCCCGAGATCAGCCGCGCCCCGGCCACCGCGCCGACCGAGATGCGGTCAACATCGGCCTCGGGCACAAAGCCGACCAGCTTGATCGGGTCAAGCTGGATCACGGTGGCGCAGGCGCCGCCGGGTTGCAACAGGCTGCCCAGCTCGGCGGTGTCGGTCTCCAGCAGCCCCTCGAACGGGGCGGTGACGGTCAGACGGGAAATGTCGATGCGGATGGCATCCAGCGCCGAGCGCGCCGATTGCACCCCGGCGCGGGCCGATTCCAGCGCCGCCTCGGTGCTGATGCGGCGGGTCTCGGAGGCAAAACCCCCCTCATTCAGCCGATTGGCGGCATCGGCGTTCACCTCGGCCTCGCGCAGGCGGGCCTGTGCTTCGGCCACGCGGGCATCCGCCTCGGCCTCTTGTTGCGGTCGGGTGCCGGGGTCCAGCTCGCACAGGGTCTGGCCCTTGGTCACAAAGGCTCCGCGCCGCAGCGGTTCAGACCGGATCAGCCCGCCGGTTTCGGCCCGCACCTCGACCTGACGCGCGGCCTCGGTCCGGCCCCGGGCGATCACGGCATTTTGCACCTGACTGGCCTGAGACACCACGGCGACCACCGAAATCGCGCCATCGGCGGTGACGGTGGCTTGTGGCTGGTCTGTATCAGGCGGGGTGGGCTGTGCGGCCGTGGTGGCCATAAGCCGGTCACGTTCGAACACGGCAACATAGAGCGTTGCAGCCACAGCAAGGGCGGTGAGGGGTGGAAGGATACGCATGGATACCTTTTCAAGCCGCTGTCGCTGGCCGCAATCTAAGCTTTGTGCCGCGTTGCGGCAAGTCGCCTGCGGGAAGGTAAGCGGGGGGCGGGGCTTGGCAAGCCCTTGTGCTTGCGTGTAAGACAGGGGCCGAAGGGTGTGGTCTGAGAGGTTTCAGACTGTCCCCCGCCCGAGTCCGGTTCTGAAGCGCCCTTTTGAAAGCCAAAGTGACGTGAGCAATCCCGATAGTTTCATCCAGGAAGTCACCGAAGAGGTGCGCCGCGACCGGTTGTATTCTTATTTCCGCAAGTACGGCTGGATTCCCGCATTGATCGTTGTGGCCGTTGTCGCAGGTACCGCTTGGACCGAATGGTCAAAGGCGCGCAATGCGTCACAGGCGCAGGCCTTTGGCGATACCCTATTGGACGCGCTGGATCTGGGCGGCGCTGACGCGCGGCGCGAGGCTTTGGCCGCTGTTCCGGCAGATGGTGCGCAAAGGGCGGTGCTGGCGCTGCTGCTGGCCTCTGACCCGGTCGAGGACCGCGCGGGCTCGCTGGCCGCGCTGGAACAACTGGCCGCAGATACATCGCAGCCGCAAAGCTACCGTGATCTGGCCGTGCTGCGCCGGGTGATCCTGGCCGGGGCCGATCTGCCGCTGGCGGAACGCCGCGCAGCTCTGGACCCGGTGGCGGCAGCGGGGCGGCCGTTCCGCCCGCTGGCGCTGGAGCAGTTGGCCTATCTGCTGGTCGAAGAGGGCCGCACCGAAGATGCGATTGCCGCGCTGCGCGCGCTGACGCAGGATCAGCAGGCCCCGGCGGGCTTGCGTGGCCGGGCGGGACAGATGATTGTGGCGCTTGGGGGCGATGCCGCCCCCGCAAGTGACGCCGGGTGAACCGGTACGGCAGGCATAACGCCGGGGGAGTGGAGCAGGTGGTGAAACAGAAGCGCAATCTGGGACTGTCGGCAGTTGCCGCTGTCATGCTGCTGTCTGCGTGTGAACGCGAGGTGATTCTGACCGGAGAGCGCTTTCCGGTGCGCGCCGATCTGGATGCCTCGATCCCGGTCGCCGGGCAGCCTGCCCCGGTGGCCCCATCCTCGCGTCCGGCCAATCAAAGCGTGCCAATTTCCTTGCCCGCCCCCTCGGCCAATGCCGAGTGGAGCCATCGCGGCGGCTCTGCCCGCCACGCCTCGCCGCACGGGCGGTTGTCGGCAGCCCCGGCGCGGGTGTGGAGCGCGAGTATCGGCACCGGATCCAGCCGGATGAACCGGATTTCCGCCGCCCCTGTGGTGGCCGATGGCCGGATTGTGACGCTGGACAGCCGCGCCCGCGTGGTGGCGACCGCAACCAATGGCGCGACGCTGTGGCAGACCGAACTGACCCCGCAATTTGATCGCGGTGGCGAGGTGTCGGGCGGCGGTGTGGCGCTGGGTGGCGGCATGGTTTTTGTCGCGACCGGCTATGGTGAGTTGGTGGCCTTGCAGGCCAGCACCGGCGCTGTGGTCTGGCGGCAGCGGCTGGCAAGCCCGGTTTCGGGCGCACCGGCTTATGATGGCGGCACGGTCTATGTGGCCACCCGCGATGGCGCGGGTTGGGCGGTGGATGCCCGCAACGGCAAGGTGCAATGGACCGTGCCGGGCCTGCCCAATACGCTCGCCGTCACCGGGTCTTCGGCCCCGGCTGTGACCGACCGCAACGTGATTTTCCCGTTCCCCAGTGGCGAGCTGGTCTCGGCCCTGCGCCTGAATGGCGTGCGGGTCTGGGGCGCGCCGGTGACCGGGCAACGCCCGGGGCGCGGTTATCAGGGGCTGGTCGATGTGACCGGCGACCCGGTGATCGTGGGCAGCACGATTTACGCGGGCACCGCAGCGGGCCGGACGGCGGCAATCAACGCCGGCACCGGCGACCGGATCTGGACGGCGGTAGAGGGCGCGATGAACCCGCCGCTGGTGGTGGGCGGATCGGTGTTTGTCGTGAACGACGAGGCGCGTCTGGTGCGGCTGGATGCGGCCACCGGCGCGGTCATCTGGATGGCCGACATGCCGTATTTCGAGAATGAAAAGCCCAAACGGCAAAAGGCGATCACCGCGCATTATGGCCCGGTTCTGGCCGGTGGGCGCATTGTGGTTGTCTCGGGTGACGGGCTGTTGCGGCAGTTCAGCGCGACCGATGGCACGCTGGTCGGCACGGCGGAAATTCCCGGCGGGGCGGCGGCAGCACCGGCGCTTGCGGGCGGCGCGCTCTATGTCGTCAGCACCAACGGGCAACTTCACGCTTTCCGTTAGGGCCAAAGCCCTGTATGGGGTTCGGCTTGAATGAACCCGGACCTGTATAAGACATGAGCTTTACCCTCGCCATCGTGGGCCGCCCGAATGTGGGCAAGTCAACGCTTTTCAACCGCCTTGTCGGGCGCAAGCTGGCTTTGGTCGACGACCAGCCGGGCGTCACCCGCGATCTGCGCGAGGGCGACGCCAAGCTGTTCGACCTGCGCTTTACCGTGATCGACACCGCCGGGCTGGAGGAGGTCACCGATGACTCTCTGCAAGGCCGGATGCGGCGTCTGACCGAACGCGCCGTCGACATGGCCGATGTCTGTCTGTTCCTGATTGATGGGCGCGTCGGCGTGAACCCGACGGACGAGGTGTTTGCCGAGATCCTACGCAAAAAGGCCGCGCGGGTTATTCTGGGCGTGAACAAGGCCGAAGGCCGCGCCGGGGAAGATGGCGCGCTGGAGGCCTGGTCGCTGGGTCTGGGCGAGCCGCTGCGGATTTCCGCCGAACATGGCGAGGGGATGGATGATTTGTATCGTCTTCTCAAGCCGCTGGAAGGCGAATTTGCCGAGCGTGAGGCCGAGAACAGCCCGCTGGTCGATGTCGATATTTCCGAAGAGGATGCCGAGGTCGAGGCCGATGAATTCGCGCACCGGCCCACGATCAAGAAGCCGCTGCAGATTGCGGTGATCGGGCGGCCCAATGCCGGAAAATCCACGCTGATCAACAAGATCATCGGCGAAGATCGCCTGCTGACCGGGCCAGAGGCCGGGATCACCCGCGACGCGATTTCGGTCAAGTCGGACTGGTTGGGCACGCCCATTCGTATCTTCGACACCGCGGGCATGAGAAAGCGCGCGAAAGTCACGGAAAAGCTTGAGAAACTCTCGGTCGCTGACGGTTTGCGCGCCGTGCGCTTTGCCGAGGTGGTCGTAGTGCTGCTGGATGTCGAAATCCCGTTTGAATCCCAGGACTTGCGGATCGCAGATTATGCAGAGTCTGAAGGCCGGGCTGTGGTGATCGCGGTCAACAAATGGGATCTGGAAGACGAAAAGCAGGACAAGCTGGCCGAGCTGAAAGAGATGTTCGACCGCCTGCTGCCGCAGCTGCGCGGAGCTCCGCTGGTGACCGTCTCGGCCAAGACCGGCCGGGGCCTTGACCGGCTGCACGACGCCATCCGCCGCGCGCATGACACCTGGAACAAGCGCATCACGACCAACCGGCTGAACACCTGGCTGGGCGCGATGACCGAGGCGCATCCGCCACCGGCCCCGGGCGGCCACCGGATCAAGCTGCGTTACATGACGCAGGTGAAAACGCGCCCGCCGGGGTTCGTGATCAAATGTTCGCGGCCCGATGAATTGGCGGAAAGCTATAAACGCTATCTGGTCAATGGCTTGCGCGAGCATTTTGACATGCCCGGCACGCCGATCCGACTGTTCTTCCGCAGCCAGGCGAATGACAATCCGTTCAAGGATCGCAAATTCCATACGCCAAGCCGTCTGCGCAAGCATATGGACAAGAAGTAACCCCGACTGTCCCCGGACCGTCGCGGGCTTTTCATCATCCGCGCCCCATGCTAGGGACGCGCCGCAATTCACGCAAGGGCGCAGGGCTGGGGCCTTGACCCGTTACAGGAGACGCCGAAATGGCCATCGAACGCACGCTTTCCATCATCAAACCCGACGCGACCAAGCGCAATCTGACCGGCAAGATCGTTGCCAAGTTCGAAGAAGCTGGCCTGCGCGTTGTCGCATCCAAGCGCATTCACCTGTCGGCGGCTCAGGCCGGCGCGTTCTACGCCGAGCATTCCGAGCGCGGGTTCTACGGTGAGCTGTGTGAGTTCATGGCGTCCGAGCCGGTTGTCGTGCAGGTTCTGGAAGGCGAAGGCGCCATTGCCAAAAACCGCGAAGTGATGGGTGCCACCGATCCGGCACAAGCCGATGACGGCACCATCCGCAAGGATTTCGCTTTGTCCAAAGGCGAAAACTCGGTTCACGGGTCGGACAGCGCCGAGTCGGCAGCCCGCGAAATCGCATTCTTCTTCTCGGGTCTTGAACTGGTTGGTTGAGGTCAAGCGGGGTCTTGAACTGGTTGGCTGACGCCAACCGGGGGGCGGCTAGCGCCGCTCTACCACGCCAAAAAACTGAAGGGCCGCCTCCAGATCGGAGCGGCCCTTTTCCTTTGTGCCGGTCAGGCTGGCTTTGATCGCGTCAAAGCGTTTGCGCAGGGCGATTTTCTCGGCACCTTTGCAATCGTTCCACGGGCGGCCCTGAAGGCCCATCACCAGCACATAATAGCCGATGAAATGCGGCGCGCTGCCGGACAAGAGCAGGCGGCGATAGGCTTCATCCGCGCCGATCTCACGCAGTTCGGTGGCAGAATGAATACCGGCGCGGGCAAATGCCGCCTCTGACGCGGGGCCGAGGTTGGGGATGGAAGAGACCGGATCAGAGGTATCGGCAGACATGGACCACCCGCAGAATCACAACGGGGCCAGCGTGACCGCTGACCCCGTCTTGTTCAAGCCTGTTCTTTATATGTTCTTCAGATCGACGCCCAATCCTTGAACACTGGCGCGCCACTCTGCTGCTGGGGTGCGGGTTTGCCGCCTTGCTGCTGTTGGCCGCCTTGCTGAGGCGTGGAATTCTGTTGCGGGGTCATTTTCTGCTCCATCTGACCATTTGCCTGCCGTGTCTTCAGCATTGGCACGGCTTGGGGCCGCAACAAGACGAAAACATGACAGTGCGGCGACGCTTTATGCTGGCTGTGGACAACCCGCAACAGACGAAGCGATCACGTTTCCGAATTGTGCATCCCGTGGCAAAAGCGCGCTGATGGTCAGCCCGGAATGATCTGAGCCGGGAAGCCGATGGCATCAAGCGCCTTGAGCAATTGTTGATCCTCGCCGCCTTCGACGCTGACGCGGCGGCCGGGCAGGTCAACCGTTACGGTTTCGGCAAGCGGGGTCAGGGCGGCCTCGACCGAGGCTTTGCAATGGCCGCAGGACATGTCGGGCACGGATAGCAGGGTCATCATCATCTCCATTTTCACCTATGTGGGGCTTCCGGTAGCGGGAAGGTCAAGGGGAAATGAATCCGGGGGCAGGGCTTGACCTTCCCATGACTGGAAGCCTTATATGCTGCTGCAAAGGAGAGCATCATGACCACTTTGCCCACGGGTCTGCCCGGACACCGCCCCCTGCAACTGCGACTGGAGGGGATGAGCTGCGCCTCTTGTGTGGGGCGGGCTGAGAGGGTGCTGAAGGCGCTGCCGGGGGTGACAGAGGTAAGCGTAAACCTGTCAACCGAGACGGCAGAGATGCAGCTGGCCGCGCCCGCAACGCTGCCGCAAGTGGCCGACGCGTTGACCGCAGCGGGCTATCCGCCCCGTGTGACCGAGATCACGCTGGCGGTGGAAGGGATGACCTGCGCCGCCTGCACCGGGCGGGTGGAGCGGGTGCTGCGGGCCCAACCGGGGGTGATCGGGGCGAGCGCCAATCTGGCGCTGCGACAGGCGCAGGTGCAACTGACCGGGGACGGTGACGCGCAGGCGCTTGCCGCAGCAGTGACGCGGGCGGGGTATGTAACCGTGCCGCTGTCGGAAGCGAAACCTGTGACCCCTGAAGGGGAAACCCGCGCCTTGTGGCGCGATGCCGCTTTCGCGGGCGCGCTGACGCTGCCGGTGTTCGTGACCGAGATGGGCGGGCATCTGGTGCCGGCCTTTCACCATTGGCTGCACGCGACGGTTGGCATGGGGCCACTGTGGCTGATGCAGTTCGTGCTGGTGACGCTGGTGCTGGCGTTTCCGGGCCGACGGTTTCTGGCCAAGGGCATACCGGCGCTGCTGCGTGGCGGGCCGGATATGAACTCCTTGGTGGCGGTCGGTACCTTGGCGGCCTGGGGCTGGTCAACGGTGGTGCTGTTCGCGCCGGGGCTGGTGCCCGAAGCGTCACGCGCGGTGTATTTCGAGGCGGCGGCGGTGATCGTGACGCTGATCCTGCTGGGCCGTGCGCTGGAGGCGCGGGCGCGCGGGCAGGCGGGGGCGGCGATTGCGCGGCTGGTCGGATTGCAGCCCAAAACGGCTTGGGTGGAAGTGGATGGCGTGGTGACGGCCCGTCCGGTGGCGGATCTTGCCCCCGGCATGGTGGTGCAGATCCGCCCCGGGGAGCGGGTGGCGGTGGATGGCGTGGTGCTGGACGGCGCCTCATCGGTGGATGAGGCGATGCTGACCGGCGAGCCTTTGCCGGTGACCAAAGGGACGGGAGACACGGTCACGGGGGGCACGGTGAACGGCACCGGGGCGTTGCGGGTGCGGGTGGCGCAGGTCGGCGCGGGCACGGTCCTGGCGCGGATCACCACGATGGTGGCCGAGGCGCAGGGCGGCAAGCTGCCGGTGCAGGCGCTGGTCGACCGGGTGACGCTGTGGTTTGTGCCGGTGGTGATGGGCGTGTCTGTGCTGACCTTTGCGCTGTGGCTGGTCTTTGGGCCGGGCTTGGCGCAAGCGGTTGCGGCGGCGGTGGCGGTGCTGATCATCGCCTGCCCCTGTGCGATGGGGCTGGCGACTCCGGTATCCATCCTTGTGGGAACGGGCCGTGCGGCCGAACTGGGCGTGCTGTTCCGTCGGGGTGAGGCGATGCAGCGGCTGGCGTCGGTGACCGAGGTGGCGTTTGACAAGACCGGCACGCTGACCGAAGGGCGGCCGGTTGTGGTGCAGGTGCTGGGTGCTGCAGAGACGCTGGTGCTGGCGGCGGCGGTCGAGGCTGCGTCTGAGCACCCGCTGGCGCAGGCGGTGCTGGCCGAGGCGGTGCGGCTGGGGCTTGCGGTGCCGGGGGCCACGGGCTTTGCCGCGCGCCCCGGGTTTGGCGCCACGGCGCAGGTGGCGGGGCAAAGCGTCAGCGTGGGGGCGGCGCGGATGTTTGACACGGTGCCGCAGGATCTGACCGCAGCGGCGGACAAGGCGGCGGGGCAGGGTCAGTCGGTGCTGTTCGTGGCGGTGGATGGCGTCGTGACTGGGCTGATCACTGTCGCTGATACCGTCAAACCCCATGCGGCGCAGGCGGTGGTGGCGCTGCAGAGCCTTGGCCTGCGGGTGCGGATGATTTCCGGCGACACACCAGCGGCAGCGCGGGCGATCGGGGCTTCGCTTGGGATTGATGCGGTGCAGGCCGGGGTGCTGCCCGAGGGCAAGCTGGAGGCGATCCGGGCGGCGGGGCCGGATCTGGCCTTTGTCGGCGACGGCATCAACGATGCGCCCGCGCTTGCGGCGGCGGGGGTGGGGATTGCCATGGGCACCGGCACCGATATTGCGATAGAGGCGGGCGATGTGGTGCTGATGCGTGGCGATCCGTTGGCAGTGGTGGATGCCATTGGCATCGGGCGCGCAACCTTGCGCAACATCCGGCAAAATCTGCTCTGGGCGTTCGGCTATAATGCGGCGCTGATCCCGGTGGCGGCGGGGGCCCTGGTGCCGTTTGGCGGGCCGGGGCTGTCGCCGATGCTGGCGGCGGGGGCGATGGCGCTGTCATCGGTGTTTGTACTAAGCAACGCGTTGCGGTTGCGGGCGTTCCGGGGGATCAGGACATGAACATCAAGGATGTGGCAGAACGGTCGGGACTGCCGGCCAAAACCATCCGCTACTATGAGGAGATCGGGCTGATCCGGCCGTTACGGTCGGCCAATGGCTACCGGAGCTTCCGCGATAGCGATCTGCACAAACTGACCTTTCTGTCACGCGCCCGCTCGCTTGGTTTTTCCATCGAGGATTGCCGCACCCTGCTGGCGCTGTATGAAGATCACAGCCGCGCTTCGGCAGATGTGAAAGCGGTGGCCAATGCCCATCTGGCGCGGATCGCGGAAAAGATTGCGGAACTGCGCGCGATGGAGGCAACGCTGAGCCATCTGGTCGGGGCCTGCGCCGGCGATGCGCGGCCCGATTGCCCGATCCTCGCCGGGCTGGAGGCGGGTTTGCCCGCGACGCGGGAGAGTTTGCCGTGCTGTGAGCCATCTCAGCAAGACTGACCCCGGTTTAAACACCCCGATGGGGGAAGCGACGCGGGGCTGGCCCCGCGACGATGCAAAAAGGCCCGCGCTTCCGCACGGGCCTTTCGCATCAGTCATTCCAAGCGTCAGAGCAGCGCTTTGGCCTTGGCGACCGCCGCTTCGGCGGTGATGCCAAATTCAGCATAAAGCCGGTCGGCCGGAGCCGAGGCGCCAAAGCCCGTCATGCCGACGAAATCGGCCTTGTCGCGCTTGCCGCCTTCGCCGAACAGCCAGGTATCCCAGCCAAAGCGGGTGCCTGCCTCGATGGCGATGCGGACCGCGCCCGGTGGCAGCACCTTGCGGCGATAGCTGGCGTCCTGCTCGGCGAACAGCTCCCAGCACGGCATGGACACCACGCGGGTGCCGATGCCTTCGGCTTCCAGCAGATCGCGGGCTTTCAGGGCGATTTCAACCTCTGACCCGGTGGCCATCAGGATGACCTGACGCTTGGTGGTGGCCTCGGCCAGCACGTAAGCGCCTTTGGCGACGAGGTTCTGGTTGCTGTGGGTCTTGCGGACTGCAGGCAGGTTCTGCCGCGACAGGGCCAGCACGGTGGGCGTGGTCTTGGTCGTCAGCGCAACTTCCCACGCCTCGGCCGTTTCCACCAGATCGGCGGGGCGGATCACATAGGTGTTGGGCGTGGCGCGGGAAATCGCCAGATGCTCGACCGGCTGGTGGGTCGGGCCATCCTCGCCCAGACCGATGGAATCGTGGGTCATGACATAAACCACCGGCACCCCCATCAGCGCCGACAGACGCATCGCAGGACGGGCGTAATCGGTAAAGCACATGAAGGTGCCGCCATAGGCGCGCACGCCGCCGTGCAGCGCCAGACCGTTCATTGCCGAGGCCATGCCATGCTCGCGGATGCCGTAATAGACGTAGCGGCCCTTGCGGTCGTCGGCCGAGAACACGCCCATATCGGCGGTCTTGGTGTTGTTCGAGCCGGTCAGGTCGGCCGATCCGCCGATGGTCTCGGTCATCACCGGGTTGACTGCGGACAGCACCTTTTCGGATGCGGCGCGGGTGGCGAGTTTCGGCAGATCCTCGACCGCCTGCTTTTTCACGGCGCGGATGGTGGCCGACAGCTTGTTCGGCGCGTCCCCGGCGAAGATGCGGGCGAATTCGGCTTGTTTGGCAGGCGACAGCGCGGCCAGACGGGTTTCCCAGTCGGCGCGGGCGGATTTGCCTTTGGCGCCAACGGTTTCCCACCAGGACTTCACGTCGGCAGGCACCTCGAATGCGCCGCTGGTCCAGCCGTAGCCATCTTTGGCGGCCTGCATCTGTGCCTTGTCGGTCAGGGCGCCATGGCCCTTGGAGGTGTCTTGTGCCGCATGGCCGATAGCGATGTGGGTCTTGCAGGCGATCATCGCCGGGCCGGACGAGGCCTTGGCGGC
The DNA here is from genome assembly GCF_031457365.1 of Pseudotabrizicola sp. 4114. Lineage (NCBI taxonomy): Bacteria > Pseudomonadati > Pseudomonadota > Alphaproteobacteria > Rhodobacterales > Paracoccaceae > Pseudotabrizicola > Pseudotabrizicola sp. 4114. The sequence continues at coordinate 515,631 of NZ_JAVDWP010000003.1, forward strand.
GGTCAGGGCGCGGTCAATGTCTTCGGGGTCGTGGCCGTCACAGGAGAATACATCCCAGCCGGAGGCGGCAAAACGGGCCTTCTGATCGGTCACATCCGACAGCGACACCTTGCCGTCGATGGTGATGCCATTGTCATCCCAAAGCACGATCAGCCGCGAGAGCTTGAGCCGCCCGGCCAGACCGATCGCCTCTTGTGACACGCCTTCCATCAGGCAACCGTCACCAGCGATGACATAGGTGTGATGGTCCTGCACCTTTGCCCCCCAGCGGGCGCGCAGGGATTCTTCGGCCATGGCAAAGCCGACGGCGTTGGAAATGCCCTGACCCAGCGGGCCGGTGGTGGTCTCTGCCGCCGACACATGGCCGTATTCCGGGTGGCCTGCGGTGATCGCACCCCATTGGCGGAAGTTCTTGATCTGCTCCAGCGTCATGTCGGCATAGCCGGTCAGGTACATCAGCGAGTAGAGCAGCATCGAGCCATGGCCCGCCGACAGGATGAAGCGGTCACGGTCGGGCCAGCGCGGGGCGCTTGCGTCAAATTTCAGGTGGTTGGCGAACAGCACGGTGGCCACATCGGCCATGCCCATCGGCATGCCGGAGTGACCGGAGTTGGCAGCGGCGACTGCATCCAGCGTCAGGGCACGGATGGCGGTGGCGCGCATCCAATGATCGGGGTGGCGGTCGCGCAGGGTCTGGATGTCCAAGGCCGGGCTCCTCATACTTGGATCGGTGCGGGTTCAGGGTTCCTTACCACCCCGGACGGCAAGATCAAGCACAGCGGCCAAGCTGTTGACGATATGGGGCGTTCCTTGCCCGCGCTTTGCGTTAAGATCGGGCTTGACCTGTCCTTGTGCGATTCGCACTTATGGGCAGACCAAAGGAATAAAGACCGGAGTATCCGGGAAAGAGGGGGCATGGACAACATTGCCGAACTGGAGCGCCGGATCACCGCGGCGCTGATGCGCATCGGAAACGGGGTTGAGGCGCTGTCTGCCGTGCAGCCGGAGCCGGAGCCGGTTTTGGCGGGCAGCCCGGTTGCCACGCTGGCCGATGGCGTGGCCGAGGCCGAGATTGCGCGCCTGAACGAGGCGCTGGACGAAGAGCGGATGCTGGTCGCCCAGCTGAACGAGCGTCTGCGGGCCCTGCGCGATCAGGGCACCGGCAAGCAGGCGCTGGAGGCCGAAGTGGACCGGCTGAGCAAACTGCTGGATGTGCAGGGGCTGGAGATGCAGCGGTTGAAGAAAACCGTGGTGTCCTTGCGCGAGCAGGTGCGGCTGATGACCGAGGCGCAGGCCGAGGGCCGGGTGGAGCCGCATCTGATCAACAAGGCGATGCTGACCGAGCTGGAGGCGCTGCGCGCGCTGCGCGCTGCCGAGGCCGCCGAACTGGATGAGCTGATTGCAGCGCTCGATCCGCTGGCCGGACCCAAAGAGGAGGTGGCACAGGATGCCTGATGTAACAGTCTCGATCGGCGGGCGCGATTTTCAGGTCGCCTGCCAGCCCGGGGAGGAGCATTTTCTGCGCGCCGCTGCGGCCCTGCTGGATGCCGAAGCCGAACCGCTGGTGCAGCAGATGGGGCGTCTGCCAGAGGCGCGGATGCTGTTGATGTCGGGGCTGATGCTGGCCGACAAGACGGCAGCGGTCGAGGATGAGAACCGCCAGCTGAAGGAAAAGCTGGCAGCGCTGCAGGCGCGGCCAGTGCCGGCGCCGGAAAAGGTCGAAGTGCCGGTGATCCCGCCGCAGGTGTTTGAAACCATGGCAGAAATCGCGGCGCGGGCCGAGGCTTTGGCCGACCGGGTTGAAGAGCGGGCGCAGGGATGATGCGGGGTCTGGCGCTTGGTCTGATCGCCGTTGCGGGCTTTGGTATGGCCGCACAGGCCAGCGCGGACGTGCTGGCGGTGCAGAACCTGCGCTATGCCTGCGACCGCGGGGTGGAGGTGCCTGCCACCTTTGTCACCGGACCCGAGGATGCGCTGGTGGTGATCCAGATCGAGGGGCGGCAGATCCTGCTGTATCAGGAAGTTGCGGCCTCGGGGGCGCGCTACGCCTGGCCATCGGACGGGGCCGGATATGTGCTGTGGTCCAAGGGCGATGCGGCGACGATCTATTGGCGCGAAGGCGGGCAGGAAACGCCGTTGCTCAGCTGCACGGCACAGATGTAGTGCAAAAAGGCCCGCGAGATTTCGCGGGCCTTTTCAATGCGATGTACTGGATACTTCGCGTGATGCCTTAAGACGCGTTGGCTTCTCGGATCTTTTCGGCGGCGTCTTTGTCATAGGTCACGCCCTTGGCCTCGAACAAGGCATCCAACTCGCCCGACAGGGTCATCTCGGTGACGATGTCGCAACCGCCGACGAATTCGCCTTTGACGTAAAGCTGCGGGATGGTGGGCCAGTCGGAGAAATCCTTGATGCCCTGACGGATCTCGGCATCGGCGAGCACGTTCACATCGGCAAATTCGACGCCCATGTAATTGAGCACGCCCGCAACGCGGCTGGAAAACCCGCATTGCGGCATCATCTTGGTGCCCTTCATGAACAGCACCACATCGTTCTTTTCGACAGTGTCCCTGATCTGGTCTTGAGCGCTCATCTGCGTGTTCCTTTGATTATTCCGGGGCGCGGGTGGTCAGCGCCAAAGCGTGCAATTCGCCCTGCGAGCCATCCATCTTGCCTTTGAGCGCGGCATAGACCGCGCGTTGTTGCTGCACACGGTTCAGGCCGCGAAACGACTCGTCCACCACTTCGGCGGAAAAGTGCTGGCCGTCATCCCCCTGAACCGTGATCCTGGCCTGCGGAAAGCTGGCGCGGATCAGAGTTTCGATGTCGCGGGCGTCGATGGGCATGGGCGGCTCCTGTCGTGGTCTTGTCCCAAATCTAGGGTGCGGCGGCGTCGGCTGCAAGAAAGCTTTGACGCTTTATGCGACCGATCCCGGGGCAAGGGCGGCTTCAAACGCGGTGCGATAGGTGTGGCTCAGGGTTTTGAGCGGGGCAGAGTGCCCGCCCAGCGTGACGGTATCGCCGCCAAAGCGACCCACCACATGGGCGGGCACCCCGGCACGATGGGCGGCACCGGTCAGGCCATGCAGAGCCTTTGGGTCGATGGCGACCAGATAGCGGGCCTGATCTTCGCCGAACAGCGCGCCGATGTCGCCGGATTCGAGGTCGATGCCCAGACCTGCGGCTTCGGCCATCTCGAACGCGGCCAGTGCCAGACCGCCATCGGACAGATCGGTGCAGCAGCGCAGGATCTTGCCTTGGGCGCGGATGAATTCGCCGTTGCGCTTTTCCGCCGTAAGGTCAACCGGGGGCGCATCGCCCGCCTCGATGCCAAAGGCTTCGGCCAGCAGGGCGGACTGGCCCAGATGGCTGCCGATGCCACCGATCAGCACTGCCAGATCGCCGGTCTGCGGCTGGCCGTGGATCAGGTGATCCAGCGTCGGCAGAATGCCGACCGCGCCGATGGTGGGCGTGGGCAGGATGCCCGAGCCGTCGGTTTCATTGTAAAGCGAGACGTTGCCCGAGACGATCGGCATATCCAGCGCTGCGACCGCTTCACCGATGCCCTTGATCGCGCCGACCAGCTGACCCATGATTTCCGGCTTTTCCGGATTGCCGAAGTTCAGGTTATCAGTGGTGGCGAGCGGAAGCGCCCCCATTGCGGTCAGGTTGCGGTACGCCTCGGCCACGGCCTGTTTGCCGCCCTCGAACGGGTTGGCTTTGACATAGCGCGGGGTCACATCGGAGGTGAAGGCAAGTGCCTTGGTGGTGCCATGCACCCGCACCACACCGGCGGGCAGGCCGGGGGTGATCAGGGTGTCGGCACCGACCTGTGAGTCATATTGCTCCCACACCCAGGCCTTGTGGGCGTAGGAGGGGGCGGAGATCAGGGCGGTCAGCGCGTCCAGCGGGGTGATGGCGGGAATGTCGCCCAAGGGGGCTGCTGCCGGGGTCTCGATCCATGGCCGGTCGTATTCGGGTGCGGTGGAGGACAGTTTCGACAGCGGCAGATCGGCTTTGACATTATTGCCATGCAGGATCAGGAAGCGGTCTTCGGGGATGGTTTCGCCGACGATGGCAAAATCCAGATCCCATTTGACGAAAATCGCGCGGGCGACATCTTCCAGTTCCGGTTTCAGAACCATCAGCATACGCTCCTGGCTCTCGGACAGCATCATCTCATAAGCGGTCATGTTGGTTTCACGCTGTGGCACATCGGCCAGTTGCAGCTTGATGCCCAGACCGCCCTTGTCGCCCATTTCCACGGCAGAACAGGTCAGGCCGGCAGCCCCCATATCCTGAATCGAGATGACCGCACCCGATTGCATCAGCTCAAGGCACGCCTCCAGCAGGCGCTTTTCGGTGAAGGGGTCGCCGACCTGAACCGTGGGGCGCTTTTCTTCGATGGTGTCATCGAATTCCGCGCTTGCCATGGTCGCGCCGCCGACGCCATCGCGCCCGGTTTTGGCGCCCAGGTAGACCACCGGCATGCCGACGCCGGAGGCGACGGAGTAGAAGATCTTGTCGGCATCGGCGAGGCCCGCCGCAAAAGCGTTGACCAGACAGTTGCCGTTGTAGGATTTGTGGAACCGCACTTCGCCGCCGACGGTCGGCACGCCAAAGGCGTTGCCATAGCTGCCCACACCTTCGACCACGCCCTTGACCAGATGCGCGGTTTTCGGGTGCGAGGGCAGGCCGAACGACAGCGCATTCATCGCGGCAATGGGCCTGGCACCCATGGTGAACACGTCGCGCAGAATGCCGCCAACGCCGGTGGCAGCGCCCTGATGCGGTTCGATATAGCTGGGGTGGTTGTGGCTTTCCATCTTGAAGATGACCGCTTGCCCGTCGCCGATATCGACCACGCCGGCATTCTCGCCGGGGCCGCAGATGACCTGCGGGCCGGTGGTGGGCAGGGTGCGCAGCCATTTCTTGGACGACTTGTAGGAGCAATGCTCGTTCCACATCGCGCTGAAAATGCCCAGCTCGGTGAAATTCGGCTCGCGGCCGATGATCTCGAGGATCCGCGCGTATTCGTCGGGCTTGATCCCGTGTTTTGAAACAAGCTCGGGGGTGATCGCGGGTTCGGTCATGTCAGCTTCCTCACAGCAACTGCGCCGCGTCATAGGGCATGACCGGAAGGATAGAAAGAGCAGAGCGTGGAACTCTGCCGCTTTGCCTGCAAAATCTGCGTCAGGACGGGGTGGCAGAGCGGCGGCTGAGGGCCCATTGCGCGCCCGGACCGGCGGCCACGATCTGCCAGTCGCTGTTGCGCGTGAACTCCTGCACCGCAAGAAACACGCCATGATGCTGATTTTGCGGATCAGGGGCCCAGTCATCGCCCAGAATCACACCGCCCGGCGCCATCATGTCCTTGAGATGCACAAGCTCGTTCAGGGTCGGTCTGTATTTGTGGCTGGCATCCAGATAGGCAAAATCCAGCGGCTCGATGATCTGTGCGGAGCAGGCGGGAAATGTGTCTTCGATGATCACGCTTTGTATGTCGGGGAACTGGGCGACGCGGGCGGCGGCTTCGGTCTTTGCGGCCTCGGTCGTGAGGGTGTCAAAATTGGTATAGGCCTTGCCCCAGCCAAAGGTTTCGCCAAGTCTGGTCCAGGGATCGACCAGATAGAGTTTGCGCGGCCGGACCACGTCGCAGATCAGGCTGCTGAAATGGCCGCGGAACACGCCGATCTCGATGCCGGTTCCGCCGTGGGGCACATAATTGAGAATCCAGCGCCGCGCGTCCAGACGGCTGATTTCGCCCGGCGGCATCGGAAAGCGCGCTTCAATGGTCTGGATGATATCGGCGGGGCCGGTTGGGGCCTTTGGCCGCGATGATCTGATCCAGTTGAACATAAGAGAACTTCCAATGACTTTGCCGCGCCAGCTGTTGCACAGTGGCATTGAAAAGCCGGGTGGCCAAGGTGAAACAACTTGCAGTGCCGGCAGGCGGGCGGGGCAATTTTCAGCGTCTGCTGCAAGGTAGGATGCGTCAAGGCCCCGGCAAACTGCCGGGGCCAGATCTTCAATCAGCATACGATCATTGATCAGAGGAACCGATCAGTTGTCGGCACCGGTCTCATTCTGATTCTCCAGCGAGGCCAGAATCTCGGCCCATGGCCAGATCAGCGCGACCGAACCGGTGGATTCCTGACCCGCAGCCAGCATGATCTGCATGAATTCGGTGGGCGCACCGACCGCCTGATCCAGCTCGACCAGAATCAGCGTCGTGCCATCTTCTTGCGATGCGGCACTGGATACGGTGCCGAGCACGGTTCCGTCAGACGACGTGACCTGATTGCCGACATAGGCCTCGGAGACAGGGGTGATCGACTGACCGGCACCTGTGCCCAGATTGCTGGTCCCGGCGGGAACGGCCATCACGCCGACCTGCGCCGTGATTTCCGTGGTATCGCTGGTCACTTGCGCCAGCGTTGGGCTGGCCAGAAAAACGCCAAGAGCGGTGCTGACGAGAAGGGTTTTCAGAGTGTTCATCTTCAGATTCCTTGCTTTGGTTGATTGGCCAAAAGCCATGCGAGGACAACCCGGCAGATTGATTTGGGTTTCCGCTCCAATGCGTGTCTGACCTGCGGGCCGAGAACCCGGTGGAACCTTGCCGGTTTGGCTCGTTTCGGGGGCGGATTCTTGCGGACCCGTAAAATCGGACGGAACCAAACCCCGACCAGCCGTCAGACCCGTCTGATCAGCGGCGGATCTTTTTTGTGCAAAGGAAGCGGGCGTCTGGGGCGGCAAGCGATGAACTTGGCAGCAAAACCCGGATAAGCAAAAAAAAGGCCGAGCATAAAGCTCGGCCTAAGTCCAACAGGGAGGTATGAAGCGTTCGAGAGCAATCACTCAACCGCCCGCTTCATGGGTGGATTTAGGCATGCGTTTGATTCGGGGCAAGGCTGAACATGCTGCTTTTGCAGCATGTCCGCTATGTGCTGGGCGCATGGCTGCGCCCGGCGGTCATTCCCCAAGCCCATCCATCTGCTGACGTTTGCGATAGGCAAAGATCTCTTCGGTGACGAATTCGCGGAAGGCGGCGACCCGCTTGGAGTGGCGCAGCTCTTCGGGGTAGGCGAGGAAAACCGGCACTTCCGCGCTTTCGGTTTCGGGCAGAACCCGGACCAGATGCGGGAAATCGGCGGTGATGTAATGCGGCAGAACGCCGATCCCCAGATGGTTCAGCACGCCTTGCAGCACGCCGAAGTAGTTGTTCACCGTCAGGGTGGAGGGGATGTCATGCGCCATCAGCTCTTGCACCAGCGACGCCCCTGCGGCCACCTGTGGCACACCGGCATGCTGGGCGATCAACCGGTGCTGGGTGAAATCTTCCATCGTGGCGGGGGTACCCTGTTCGGCAAGGTATTCCGGCGACGCATAAAGCCGCATTCTGATGTTCATCAGGCGCTTGCGGATCAGATCGGCCTGCGACGGCTCTTTCATGCGGATGGCGACATCAGCCTCACGCATGGGCAGATCCAGCACCCGCTCTTCCAGCATCAGGTCGATTTTCAGGCTGGGGTATTTCTTGTACAGATTGGCCAGACGCGGCGCGAGCCAGAGCGTGCCGAACCCGGTGGTGGTGGTGACGCGCAATTCGCCAAACACCTCATCCTCGGAATCGCGGATGCGGGCGGCGGTCGCCTCCAGCCGTTTGGCCATGGCTTGGGTGGCATCGAACAACAGCTCGCCCTGTTCGGTCAGGATCAGGCCGCGCGCGTGGCGGTGAAACAGGGTGACAGACAGGCTTTCCTCCAGCGCGCGGATCTGGCGGCTGACGGCGGATTGCGACAGATGCAGCACGTCACCGGCATGTGTCAGGCTGCCCTTGTCGGCAACCGCATGAAAAATGCGCAGTTTATCCCAGTCCATCATCAATCCCTTTGCGAAAGCCAGACGCTATCACGGCCGGCCTCATGAAGGGAGAATCAATCGCATGTAAATCCTTTACAGGCAGAAAAAGTGCCCGAGGCGTTGCCTTTTCGCCGTGGCGCACGAGAGAGCCTCTTTGTCATGGTGCTGTTACCGGAAGCATGGACACCGGGCCATCGGGCCACAGTGGCCCGGTGGGTGGTGACGGGAGTGGCGATGCAGCACGATGTGGCGCGCGAGATTTCATATGCGTCTTCAGCATCCAGCCGCGCCGGGGCGGTGCTGATCCGGGTGCTGGAAAATGCCACCGGGCGGCGGTCGCTGATCCGGCGCGCGGCGGGATATGAGGATGAGGTGGCGCGTGGCCGCAGCTTCTGGGACGTGGTGCCGGAGCGGTACGGGTTGAGTCTGGATGTGGTGGGCGGGGCGGTGGGCAATATTCCTGCCACCGGGCCGCTGGTGCTGATCGCCAACCATCCGTTTGGCATTCTGGACGGGCTGATGATGGGCCATCTGCTGGACCAGGTGCGCGGTGATTTCCGCATTCTGGCCAATTCGGTGTTCCGCCGGGCCGAGGCGCTGAACCGGGTGGTGCTGCCGATCTCGTTTGACGAGACCAAGGCGGCAGTGAAGCTGAATCTGGAAACCCGGGCCGAGGCGTTGCGCTATCTGGGGCAGGGCGGCGCGATCGGGGTGTTTCCGGGCGGCACGGTTTCGACCGCAGCCCGCCCGTTCACCTCCGCCCCGATGGACCCGGGCTGGCGCAATTTTACCGCCAAGATGATTGCCAGATCAGATGCCACCGTGGTGCCGGTGTTTTTCGATGGCCACAACTCCCGCCTGTTCCAGATTGCCAGCCATGTCCATTCCACGCTGCGGCTGGGACTGCTGATCAAGGAGTTCCGCGCCCGGATGGATGAGCCGGTGCGGGTGGTGATCGGCCAGCCGATCCCCGCCAGCGATCTGGCACCGCTGAGGGCCGATCCGACGCGGATGATGGAATTTCTGCGCCGTGCCACATACGATCTTTCACCGCGCCCGCTCCGGTCGTATGCTCCGGGTCACGAATTCGAGGCGAAATACAAAACGCGCTGACCGGGCCATCGCCCGCAACAGGCGCAAAGGGTTGGGGGCAGGCATGGCGGTTGGGGTTTTTGACAGCGGTATCGGCGGGCTGACGGTGCTGGACGCGATCACGCGCCGGCTGCCGGATCTGCCGCTGGTCTATCTGGGCGACAATGCCCATGCACCTTATGGTGTGCGCACGCATGATGACATTTTCAACCTGACTTGTGCCGCGGTCGAGCGGCTTTGGGCCGAGGGTTGCGATCTGGTCATTCTGGCCTGCAACACCGCCTCGGCGGCGGCGCTGAAGCGGATGCAGGAAACCTGGGTGCCAAAGGACAAGCGGGTGCTGGGGGTGTTCGTGCCAATGATCGAGGCGCTGACCGAACGGCAATGGGGCGACAACTCGCCGCCGCGCGAAGTGGCGGTCAAGCACGTGGCGCTGTTTGCCACGCCCGCCACGGTGGCGAGCCGGGCGTTTCAGCGTGAGCTGGCGTTCCGCGCCATCGGGGTAGATGTCGAGGCGCAGCCCTGCGGCGGCGTGGTCGATGCGATCGAGCAGGGCGACGAGATTCTGGCCGAGGCGCTGGTGCGCAGCCATGTCGAGGCGCTAAAGCGCCGGATGCCGCACCCTGAGGCTGCGGTGCTGGGCTGCACGCATTACCCGCTGATGGAGGCGGTGTTTCAGGACGCGCTTGGCGAGGGCGTAAAGGTGTATTCGCAGGCCAATCTGGTGGCGGAGTCGCTGGCCGATTATCTGACCCGGCGGCCCGAGATGCTGGGCACCGGCACGGAGTCGAAATTCCTGACCACGGGCGACCCCAAGGCGGTGTCTTCCAAATCCACCCAGTTCCTGCGCCGGCGGATCGCGTTTGAAGCGGCCTGATCAGGTGTTCTGACGGCGTTTGTCCTCGATCAATCACATCTGCGGGTTGCGGCGTTAGAACAACTCGACAAGGGTGGGGATTCGCTCCACATCAGACGTGAAATGTGACGGAGGGCAGGGCATGGCAGGGATGAAGGGGCTGAAAAAGCAGCGGCGGGTGCAGATCATTGTGCTGGCCTTTGCTGCTCTTGCGCTGTCGACCGGCCTGATCGGCTATGCCATGAAAGACGGGATCAACTTTTTCCGCAGCCCGACGCAGGTGATGACCGACCCGCCGCGTGAGGGCGAGGTGTTCCGCATCGGTGGTCTGGTCGAAGAGGGCAGCATCCTTCGCGGCCAAAGCGAGACGGTGAGCTTTCGGGTGACCGATACCAATGAGACCATTCCGGTGCGCTATACCGGCATCCTGCCGGATCTGTTCACCGAAGGGCAAGGCATGGTCGGCACCGGGTCGATGGAGGGCGATACCTTTGTCGCGACCGAGATTCTGGCCAAGCATGACGAAACCTATATGCCGGCCGAAGTGATCGACGCCCTGAAAGAGCAGGGTGTGTATCAGGATGCCGGGTCCGGCAGCTGAGCGCGCCGGGTTTGACGCCCGTTAACCGGCGTTAAGGCAGGCTGTCACCGGGGGGAGTATCACCACCTCGGGGATAGTCCATGACAAGCGTAAGACAACTGGCCGAAGAAATCGTCGCCCGCGAGGGCGGCTATGTGAATGACCGCGACGATCCGGGCGGGGCCACCAACCATGGCGTGACCATCGGCACAATGCGCCGGCTGGGTCTGGATCTGACCCGCGACGGGCGGGTCACTGTGGCCGATGTGCGGGCCCTGAGCCGCTCGCAGGCGGTGGAAATTTATCTGGAGCATTATTACAAGCGCCCCGGCATTGCGGCGCTGCCCGAGGCTTTGCAGCCTTCGGTCTTTGACATGTATGTCAATGCGGGGTCGAATGCGGTGAAGATCCTGCAACGTCTGATCACCGATATGGGCTTTCCCTGCACGCCCGACGGGGTGATCGGGCCGCAGACCATCCGCGCGGCGCAGCTGGCGTTTGAGGCTGCGCCGAACCATCTGGCCGATGCCTACGGCATTGCGCGACGCAATTATTACTACGCCTTGGCCGATGCCCGGCCACAAAGCCGCAAATTTGCCCGCAGGCAGGATGGCGGCAAGGGCGGCTGGATCACCCGCGCCGAGGAGTTCATCGCACAGCGCTATCACCTGACGGCGGCGCAGCATCAGGGGAGGGTTGCAAAATGGGGCTGATGTCGGGGTTTGGTCTGGGCCGGGGGGCGATTCCGGCCCTGGGCGGTGTCTCGCGTGAGATTGCCCGCTCGATTGCGCCCGATCTGGCGCGTGGTCTGGCCGAGGCGGTGAGCCGGATTCCGGTGCCGGAACCGGGGGCCTTGCCGCCTGCGCGGCCCGGGTCGGGTTATGACCGGCTGATTGACGCGATCAACCGGCTGCCGCGACCGCTGATGGCCTTTGGCGCGCAGGCACTGGTGCTCTATGCGTTGCTTGATCCTGAGGGCTTCGCCGCGCGGATGCAGGGGCTGGATGCGATGCCAGAGGCGCTGTGGTGGCTGCTCGGCGGGGTGATCACCGCCTATTTCGGCGCACGCGAGGCGCATCATCTGCGCAATCGGGGCACACAAGGTGGGGGGGGCGCGGTCGCCACCGGGGCCGATGCGGCCCCGAAACGCCCCGATGACCGGTCAGATGCCGCCAATCCGGCGCTGGAAGACTGGCGCAGCAACGGCTGAACTTGACCTGACTTGTGCCCTCTGGCATGCCCTTGGGCACAAGACAGGATTTGATCAGATGAACCTCTTCGCCGATATCCGCGCCACCGTTCTGGATGCTTTGACCCAAATGCAGGCCGAGGGCACCTTGCCCGACGGCCTCGATTTTGCCAGCGTTGCGGTGGAACCTCCGCGAGATGCGGCGCATGGCGATATGGCGACCAATGCCGCGATGGTGCTGGCCAAACCTGCGGGGATGCAGCCGCGCGCCATTGCCGAGGCGCTGGCCGCAAAGCTGCTGGCCGATCCGCGCATCACCGCTGCCGATGTGGCGGGACCGGGGTTTCTGAACCTGCGCCTTGCGCAAGATGTCTGGCAGGCGCTTGTCAAAGCGGCGCTGCTTCAGGGCACCGATTTTGGCCGCGCCGATGTGGGCAAGGGCCAAAAGGTCAACGTGGAATTTGTCTCTGCCAACCCGACCGGGCCGATGCATGTGGGCCATGTGCGTGGCGCTGTGGTCGGCGATGCGCTGGCCAATCTGCTGGCCTTTGCCGGCTGGGACGTGACGCGGGAATATTATATCAACGACGGCGGCGCGCAGGTCGATGTGCTGGCGCGCAGCGCTTATGAACGCTACCGCGAGGCGCACGGGCTGGAACCCGAGATCCGCGAAGGGCTGTACCCCGGCGACTATCTGGTTCCGGTGGGCGAGGCGCTCAAGGAAAAATACGGCGACACGCTGCTGGACAAGGGTGAGCAGGTCTGGCTGGCCGATGTGCGCGAGTTTGCGACCCAGATGATGATGGCGCGGATCCGCGAGGATCTGGCGGCGCTTGGCGTCGAGATGGACCTCTATTCCTCGGAAAAGGCGCTTTATGGCACCGGCAAGATCGAGGCCGCGATTCAGACGCTCAAGGATATGGACCTGATCTATGAAGGCGCGCTGGAGGCGCCCAAGGGCAAGGAACTGGAAGACTGGGAGCCGCGGATCCAGACCCTGTTCCGCAGCACCGCGCATGGCGATGACGTGGACCGCCCGGTGCAGAAATCGGATGGGTCGTGGACCTATTTCGCACCCGATATCGCCTATCACTTCGACAAGGTGCAGCGCGGCTATGATCAGCTGATCGACATTTTCGGCGCGGATCACGGCGGCTATGTCAAACGGATGAAAGCGGCGGTGTCGGCGCTGTCGGGCGGCCGGGTGGGGCTGGACATCAAGCTGATCCAGCTGGTCAAGCTGTGGAAGAACGGCGAGCCGTTCAAGATGAGCAAACGCGCGGGCACCTTTGTCACCCTGCGCGACGTGGTGGAAATGGCGGGCGCAGATGTGACCCGGTTCATCATGCTGACCCGCAAGAACGACGTGGCGCTGGATTTCGATTTCGACAAGGTGCTGGAACAGTCGAAAGACAACCCGGTGTTCTATGTGCAATACGCCAATGCGCGGGTGAACAGCATTCTGCGCAAGGCGCGTGAGGCCGGGGTGGATGTGTCGGATGCCACCCTCGCCGCGGCGGATCTGTCAAAGCTTGACCATGCCGCCGAGATCGCGGTGGCCAAAAAGATCGCCGAATGGCCGCGTCTGGTCGAGATTGCCGCGCGCGGGAATGAGCCGCACCGGGTGGCGTTCTACCTCTATGAGCTGGCGTCAGACCTGCATGGGTTGTGGAACCGGGGCAATGATGATGTGTCCTTGCGGTTCCTGCAGGACGATACCGCCACATCTCAGGCGAAAATCGCACTGGTGCGGGCCGTGGGCGTTGTCATTTGCTCAGGTCTTGGTATCCTGGGTGTGACGCCGGTCGAGGAAATGCGCTGATCAACAGGGCCCCGTCGGTGATGCAGGCAAAAAGCGCGGGGCAAACCCGTCTGATCGAGGCAGAGCATGGCGGATATCGACTATGATGACTACGGGGCACCTCCTCGTATGACGGGCGGACAGGCGCAACGGCTGATCCATCTGACGGGCGCTGCGTGTTCGGTTGCGCTGATTGTCGGCATGGGCCTTTGGGGCTACCGGCTGGCGGTGCGCGATGTGACCGGGGTGCCAGTGATCCGCGCGGCCGAAGGGCCGATGCGGGTGGCGCCGTCGAATCCCGGCGGCGATATTGCCGATCATCAGGGCATGGCGGTAAATGTGGTGGCTGCTGCCGGTGGTGCTGCCCCTTTGCCCGAAGAGATCATCCTTGCCCCTGCGCCGGTCGAGTTGAGCGCCGAAGATGCACCGGGGCTGTCTGCCGTTGATCCGATACCAGAGGCGGCGGCGTCTGCGCCGTCTGCGGGTGAGCCGCCGATGACTGAGGCCGCTGTCGCATCGGCTCTGGCGGTTGCGACAGCTGAAACGCCCGCCCCGCTGAGCCCGACGCCAGAAGCCGGGGCCAATGCGCCGGCCGTGACCGAAGATGCGGTTGCCATGGCCCTGGCCGAGGCGCTTGGCGATGCCATGCCGCTTGCCCCGCTGGCGGACCTGCCGGAAGAGGCCGCCCTGCCTGAGGCCGATGGTCTTGCTGCGGAGGGGGCGGTCGGGAGCGTCCGCCCCAGACCGCGGCCGCAGACCGGAATGCAAAGCGCACCAACGGCAGAGCCAGTCAGTGTGGCAGTATCGGTCGGGCCAGAGATTGACCCCACGACCCTGACCGCTGGCACACGTCTGGTGCAGCTGGGCGCGTTTGACAGCCCCGAGATTGCGCGGGCGGAATGGATCAAACTGCGCGACCGCTTTGGCGATCTGATGACCGGCAAATCGCTGGTGGTGCAATCGGCGCAATCGGGCGGGCGCACGTTTTACCGGCTGAGGGCGCATGGTTTTGAAGGCGAGGATGACGCGCGCCGGTTCTGCGCGGCGCTTCTGGCCGAGAATGCCGCCTGTATCCCGGTTGTGCATAGATGACCGGCGGGCTTGCCGCGATTTTCGGCTGCGCGGGGCCGGAGCTGACAGCGGATGAGGTCGCGTTCTTTCGCGATGCCGACCCGTTCGGCTTTATCCTGTTCGCCCGCAATGTCGAAGACCCGCTGCAATTGCGCCGGCTGACGGCGGATCTGCGCGCGGCGGTCGGGCGCGATGCGCCGGTGCTGATAGATCAGGAAGGCGGGCGGGTGCAGCGGCTGCGCGGGCCCCATTGGCGCGAGTGGGCCCCGCCGCTGGATACGGTCGCGCAGGCGCGTGATCCGGCCCGGGCCATGTGGGTGCGCGCCCGGATCATCGCGCATGAATTGCGCGGGGTCGGGGTCGATGCCAATTGCGCGCCCTGTGCCGATATTGCCGGGGCGGAGACGCATCCGTTTCTGAAGAACCGCTGCTATGGCACGGATCCGGCTGTGGTTTCGGAGTTGTCGGCTGCGGTGGCCGATGCCCATCTGGCCGGGGGCGTTCTGCCGGTGATCAAGCATCTGCCGGGTCATGGCCGGGCGACGGCGGATACCCATCATGACCTGCCCACCGTCACTGCATCACGCGAAGAGCTGACGGCGACGGATTTCGCGCCGTTCAAGGCGCTCAACCATCTGCCGATGGCGATGACCGCGCATATCATCTACGCCGCCTATGACGACAAGCCCGCCACCCAGAGTGGCGCGATGATCCGGGTGATCCGCGACGAGATCGGGTTTCAGGGCCTGCTGATGACCGACGATCTGAACATGCAGGCGCTGCGTGGCACATTGGCCGAACGCACGGCGGCGTCGATGGCGGCGGGCTGTGATATTGCGCTGCATTGCAAGGGCGATCTGGCTGAAATGCTGGCAGTGGCCGGGGCTTGCGGTGACCAGACCCCGGCGATCCGGCACCGCGCGGAACGTGCACTTGCCGCCCGTCATGCGCCCGAACCCGTTGACATCGGAGCCTTGGATGCCGAATTTCGGAGCCTGATGTCGGGGGAGGCGCATGTCTGACACCATTGCCGACGACTGGGGCGACGACCGGCTGGCGCCTGCGGACCGGATGGCCGCAGAGGCGCTGATCGTTGATGTCGACGGATTCGAGGGGCCGCTTGACCTGCTTTTGACGCTCAGCCGGACGCAGAAGGTGGATCTGCGCAAGATCTCGGTGCTGCAACTGGCCGAGCAATACTTAGGCTTTGTACAAAAGGCGCAGTCGCTGCGGATCGAGCTTGCGGCCGATTATCTGGTGATGGCGGCCTGGCTCGCGTTTCTGAAATCGCGTCTGCTGCTGCCGCCCGAACCGGGCGAAGACGGGCCGAGCGCCGAAGATCTGGCCGCGCATCTGGCCTATCAGCTGGAGCGCTTGCAGGCGATGCGCGAGGCGGCGGCGCGGCTGATGGGGCGCGACCAGCTGGGGCGCGATTTCTTTGCGCGCGGGGTGCCGGAAACGATCAGCCACCACCGCGCCGTGACCTATGAGGCGACGCTTCTTGACCTGATGCGCGCCTATGCCCGGATCCGCACCAAGGATGACTTCCGCCCGTTTGTCATGGATCGTGACCATGTGTTCACAATGGAGCAGGCGCTGGAGCGAATGCGCGGGCTGATCGGCTATGTCGGCGACTGGGCCGACCTGACCACCTTTCTGCCCGAAGGCTGGGAGGCGACGCCGATGCGCCGCCGCTCGTCAACCGCTGCGCATTTTGCCGCGATACTGGAAATGGCCAAGCGCGGTCAGGTCGAGGTGCGGCAGGGCGAGATGTTTGCCCCGATCCAGATCCGGCGTGGCACGGCATGACCGACCCGATCGAGAAAAGCCTGTTCGAGGCGCCGCCGATGGGCGAGCAGGAGCGCATGGTCGAGGCGATCCTGTTTGCCAGTGCCGAGCCGGTGACGGTGGCCGAACTGTCGGCCCGGATGCCGCATGGCTGTGACCCGGCCGAAGCGCTGGTCTATCTGCGCAAGCGCTATGAGGGGCGCGGGGTGCATCTGGTGCGGGTGGGCGATGCCTATGCGATGCGCACGGCGGGCGATCTGGGCCACCTCATGCGCAAGGAAACGGTGGAAAACCGCAAACTGTCGCGCGCGGCCATCGAAACCTTGGCCATTGTGGCGTATCATCAGCCGGTGACACGGGCCGAGATTGAGGAAATCCGTGGCGTGGCCGTGTCACGCGGCACGGTGGACCAGCTGATGGAACTGGACTGGATCCGCCTTGGCCGCAGACGGATGACACCGGGCCGCCCGGTGACCTTTGTGGTGACCGAGCATTTTCTGGACCACTTCGGTCTGGAATCGGCGCGCGATCTGCCGGGGATCAAGGAACTGCGGGCGGCGGGCCTGCTGGACAACCGGCCGCTGCCGGGGTCGATGGGCAAGCCTGACGATGATGAGGATGAGGCCACTTCCGGCCAGAGCGAATTGTTCGAGGATTGAGATGAACGTCAACCAGATCATCAACATGGTGATGCGGATTTTCATGCGCAAAGGCGTGAACTGGGGCATCAACAAAGGCACGCAGATGATGTCAAAGCGCGGCAAACCGGCGGCACCGACCACGACGGTCGATGCCGGGCATTCGACCCAGGCGCGCGAGGCGGCAAAGCGTGCGCGGAAAGCCGCCGCTGTGACCCGCCGGATCGGGCGCTAAGCTTTTCTGGGCCGGGCTTCACCGGACTGTCACTTTGTTGTGCGATCCCTGTCCCGCCGGGACATGGGGCAGCTCTACTTGGGCTAGGGGGCTTGCCAGCCGCGTTCCGCCAGATATAGTTCGGGCTATCGGGGCAGGGTTCCCTGCGCCGAGGCCTTGATGGCAACCGAGATGGGTGGGGTCACTCGACGGATGGACGGCGATTTCAGAACTCAGTTTGTGCGCGACCCGGCGTCGCTGAAGCATTACCCGGCGCTGGTGCTGAACGCGGATTACCGCCCGCTCAGCTATTACCCGCTCAGCCTCTGGCCCTGGCAAGAGGCGATCAAGGCGGCGTTCCTTGACCGGGTGCAGATCGTGGCCGAATACGACCATGTCGTCCGAAGCCAGAGGGCCGAGTTTCGGATACCCTCGGTCGTTGTCCTCAAAGATTATGTGAAACCCCAAAAGCGCGTGGCCTTCACGCGCTTTAATCTTTTTCTGAGGGACGAGTTCTGCTGCCAGTATTGCGGGGCCAAGGGCGATCTGACCTTTGACCATGTGATCCCGCGCGCGCGGGGCGGCGTGACCAGTTGGGAAAACGTGGTGGCGGCGTGCAGCCCGTGCAACCTGCGCAAAGGGTCTAAAACCCTGCGCCAGTCCGGTCTGCACCTGAACCGCACCCCACGCGCCCCCAATGCCGAGGAAATGCAGAGCCATGGCCGCCGCTTTCCGCCGAATTATCTGCACGACAGCTGGATGGATTACCTGTACTGGGATGCCGAGCTGGATGCCTGATTTGTCATAAATATTTTACAAAACCTTCACATTGCAGTCTGGCTTGGCTAGGGTTCGATGTCTGCCCGTCAGGAGAGTGCGATGGTTCCCCCAATTGAAATGGCTGCGCTGAACATGTTCGTGGCCCTGTCCTGTGGCGCATTGATCGGATCAGAGCGGCAGGTGCGGCAGCGGATGGCCGGGCTGCGGACCAATGCGCTGGTGGCGTTGGGGGCGGCGAGTTTTGTGATTTTTTCCTCGCTTTACCCGGCAGAAATCAGCCCGACCCGGGTGGCGGCGCAGATCGTGTCGGGGATCGGCTTTCTGGGCGCGGGAATCATTTTTCGGGACGGGTTCAATGTGCATGGGCTGAACACAGCGGCGACGCTGTGGTGTTCGGCGGGGGTCGGGATGATGGCGGGGTCCGGGCAGTGGCCCTATGCCGTCCTGATGACCGGCATGGTGGTTTTCGTGAACCTTGGTCTGCGGCCTTTGGTGAAATGGATCAAGCGGCGCACCAAGGCGGGCATTCCGCTGGGCAAAAGCTATCGGGTGCTGCTGACCTGCCGGGCCGATCAGGAGGGCGACTTGCGCAGCCTGATGCTGCGGACATTGGCGGTGGCCGGGCTGCATCTGTCGGACATCACCGCGCAAGCCGCCGAAGACGGGATCGGGCTGGACCTTGCCGCCACGGTCAGTGCCGACGGGCTGCTGGACGGTGTGGTAGAACAGGCGGTGCATCGGCTTGCCGCCGAACCGGGGCTGATCCGGGTCCGCTGGGAAGCGCTGGAAGAGGTCTGAGCGCCCGAAGCGCTTTGATCCGCCGCAACCGGATGCTAGACTTCGGACAGCGGCTTGAGTAAAAGGACTGCGTTAGCGCTAACGGCACGCGCAGGAGCGAGGATTTCCACATGGTTTCGCGAGTCATCCCGGTCGAAGTGTTCGACCTCGTGATTTTTGGTGGCACAGGCGACCTTGCCCGGCGCAAGATCCTGCCCGGATTGTACCGGCGCTTTGTGGCCGGACAGATGACCGGCGACAGCCGGATCATCGGGGCCGCGCGCGGTGAGTTGAGCGACGAAGACTTCCGCAAGCTGGTGCGCGAGTCGATTGACGAATTCGTGCCAAAAGACCGCCGCGACGCGGCGATGATCACCGAGTTTCTGTCGCGCCTGCATTATGTCGCGATTGATGCCAAGGGGGAGGGCGGCTGGGACGCGCTGAAAGACATGATGCGCGACGGGGTGGTGCGGGCGTTCTACTTCTCGGTCGCGCCGGCGCTGTTTGGTGACATTGCGCTCCGGCTCAAAAGCCATGGCGTCGCCGATGATGCCGCCCGGATCGTGGTGGAAAAGCCGTTTGGCCGCGATCTGAAAACCGCGCGGGCGCTGAATGCCACGCTGGCGCAGCATTTCCATGAGACGCAGATCTACCGGATCGACCATTATCTGGGCAAAGAGACGGTGCAGAACCTGATGGCGGTGCGCTTTGCCAATATCCTGTTCGAACCGTTGTGGAAGTCGGAATATGTCGATCACGTTCAGATCACGGTGGCCGAAACCGTCAGCGTCGACGGGCGCGGCGCCTATTACGACAAGTCGGGCGCGACGCGCGATATGGTGCAGAACCATATGATGCAGCTGTTGTGCCTGATCGCGATGGAGCCGCCCTATCACTTTGACCCCGACGCGGTGCGCGATGAAAAGCTGAAAGTCATCCGTGCGCTGGACCCGGTACAGCCGCAAGATATCGTGCGCGGTCAATATCTTGCCGGGGGCGGGCAGGGTGGCTATCTGGAGCATTGCGAAGACCCGGCCAGCACCACCGAAAGCTATATCGCGCTGAAAGTCTCGGTTTCGAACTGGCGGTGGAAGGGCACTCCGTTTTATCTGCGCACCGGCAAACGCCTTCGGGCGCGGGCGAGCGAGATCGCGATCACCTTCCGTGAGCCGCCGCATTCGATCTTTGACGACGCGAAAGGCTGGCGCGAAAACGTGCTGGTGATCCGGTTGCAGCCGGATGAGGGCATGAACCTGATGGTGATGATCAAGGAACCGGGGCCGGGCGGCATGCGGCTGATGCAGGTGCCGCTGGACATGTCCTTTGCCGGGGTGCTTGGTGAAGAGGCCGAGGATATCCCCGATGCCTATGAACGGCTGATCATGGATGTGATCCGCGGCAACCAGACCTTGTTCATGCGCGGCGACGAGGTCGAGGCGGCCTGGGCCTGGACCGATCCGATCATCGAAGGCTGGAACGCCACCGGCGCCAAACCGCAAGGCTATGATGCTGGATCCTCCGGGCCGGAGGATGCGTTGATGCTGATGCACCGCGACGGGCGACGCTGGCGGGAGATACGCTGATGGATTTCGTTTCATACCCTGATGCCGAGATGATGTATCTGGCACTGGCCAAGCAGATCGCCAGCGAGCTGGGCGCGTTTCTGCGCCGCGATGGCCATGCCTCGCTGTGCGTGCCGGGCGGCACCACGCCGGGGCCGGTGTTTGACACGCTGTCGGGGGTCGATCTGGACTGGCCGAATGTGGCGGTGTTTTTGAACGATGAACGTTGGGTGCCGGAAAGCAGCCCGCGCTCCAACACCCGGCTGTTGCGCGAACGCCTGCTGCGCGGGCCGGCTGCCAAGGCGCAGCTGGTGCCGCTCTATGCCCCCGCCGATCAGCCCGAAGAGATGCTGGAGGCGCTGTCGGCAGGGCTGAAGCCGCATCTGCCGATTTCGGTTCTGCTGCTGGGGATGGGGGCGGATATGCACACCGCCAGCCTGTTCCCCGGCGCTGACCTGCTGGAGCAGGCGCTTGCCGCCGATGCGCCGGTGCTGATGGCGCTGCGCTCTGAGGCGGCGGGCGAGCCGCGCATCACCCTGTCGCTTCCGGCGCTGCGGTCGGCGTTTCACACCCATATCCTGATCAAGGGCCCGGAAAAGCGCGCCGCGCTGGAGCGCGCCCAAAGCCTTTCGCCCAGTGACGCGCCGGTGCGCGCGGTGCTGGATGTTGCAACCGTTCATTGGACCGAATGACATGAACCAGACCTGGGACGCCCTGAAAGACCATCACGCCGCGGTTGAGGGTCGCCCGATCCTTGATCTGTTCGCCGATGGCAGCCGCGCCGCCGCGTTTACCGCCAAGGCCGACGGCATGATGCTCGATTTTGCCAAGACCAATATTGATGCCCGTGGGCGCACACTGCTGCTGCAACTGGCAGAAACCGCCGGGGTCGCGCAAAAGCGCGACGCGATGTTCGCCGGGGAAAAGATCAACGAGACCGAAGGCCGCGCCGTGCTGCACACCGCACTTCGCAACATGGACACGCCGCTGGTCGTCGATGGCACGGATGTCACCCTTGCGCTGCGCGACACCCATGCGCGCATGCAAGGCTTTGCCGCAGATGTGCGGATGGGGCGGTTCACCGGGCAGGGCGGCAAGATCACCGATGTGGTGAACATCGGCATCGGCGGGTCTGACCTTGGCCCGGCCATGGCGGTTCTGGCGCTGGCGCCGTTTCATGACGGGCCGCGCTGCCATTTCATCTCGAACGTCGATGGCGCCCATGCGGCGGATATTCTGCAGGGTCTGAACCCGGAAACCACGCTGGTGATCGTGGCGTCAAAGACCTTTACCACCATCGAGACAATGACCAATGCCGAAACCGTGCGGGTCTGGATGGCGCAAAAGGTCACCGATCCGGCAGCGCAATTTGCCGCTGTGTCGACCGCAGCCGAGAAAACCGCCGCCTTTGGCATCGACAGCGCGCGCGTGTTCGGGTTCGAGGATTGGGTCGGCGGGCGCTATTCGATGTGGGGTCCGATCGGGCTGTCGCTGATGCTGGCGGTGGGGCCGGATGGCTTTGCCGAATTCCTGCGCGGCGGGGCGGCGATGGACGCGCATTTCCGCACCGCCCCCTTTGCCGAAAACCTGCCGGTGCTGCTGGCGCTGGTGGGGATCTGGCACAACCAGATCTGCGGCTACACCACCCGTGCCGTGCTGCCCTATGATCAGCGGCTGAGCCGTCTGCCCGCCTATCTGCAACAGCTGGAGATGGAATCAAACGGCAAGCGGGTGGCGATGGACGGCTCCGATCTGCCCTGTCACTCCGGCCCGGTGGTCTGGGGGGAGCCTGGCACCAACGGCCAGCACGCGTTTTACCAACTGATCCATCAGGGCACCCGGGTGGTGCCGTGTGAATTTCTGGTGGCAAAGCGCGGTCATGAGCCGGATCTGGCGCATCAGCACCTGCTGCTGGTGGCGAATTGTCTGGCACAATCCGAGGCGCTGCTGCGCGGCCGGTCCTTGCCTGAGGCCACCGAGATCATGGCGCGCAAGGGGCTGAGCGGGGCCGAGCTTGACCGTCAGGCCCGCCACCGCGTCTTCCCCGGCAACCGCCCCAGCACCACCCTCGCTTATGACCAGCTGACGCCATTTGTGCTGGGTCAGATCATCGCGCTCTATGAGCACCGGGTCTTTGTCGAGGGCGTGATTCTGGGGATCAATTCCTATGACCAATGGGGGGTGGAACTGGGCAAGGAACTGGCACTGGCGCTGCAACCGATGCTCGAAGGCAAGGCTGACGCCACGGGCAAGGACGGGTCCACGCAACAGCTCGTCGCCTGGGCGCGGTCTTAACCCTTTATCTTGGCTTAAATATCCTGCGGGGGTCCGGGGGCGCAAAGCCCCCGGGGGTTCAGTTCAGCGCGGCGGTGACGATCACTTCGACCAGATAACCGGGGGCGGCCAGCTTGGCCTCACCGGTCGCCCGCGCCGGGGTGTGGCCCTGTGGCACCCAGGCATCCCAGACGGCGTTCATCTCGGCAAAATCCGCCATATCGGCCAGCCAGATCTGGGCTGACAGGATCCGGGTCTTGTCGGTGCCGGCTTCGGCCAGAATCCGGTCGACCTCGGCCAGACAGCTGCGGGTCTGATCGGCCACCGGCTCACCGGCGGTGCCGACCTGACCGGCCAGCCAGATGATGCCGTTGTAGCAGACGCCTTCGCTCATGCGCGCGCCGGTGCCGATGCGTTTGATGTCGTCGTTCATGGGGAGCTCCGTTTGTGAAATCCACGGCCTGCCTAGCGGCGGGATAGCGCAAAGGAAAGGGGCCTCAGTACAGCCGCGTGCAGGTAAAACTGTCGCCCGAGACCGGCGAGAACCAGTAGAGCGTGCCATCGTCGTTCACCGAGACGTGCAACTGATAGTCATCCTCGAACGACAGGGTATAGCCGTTGCCATCCGCCGCGATATCAGTGATCGGCATGTCGTCAGTGCCGTTGTTGTAGTTGTCAGCGGTAAAGGTGAACTGCGCCACCTCACACTCCCAACGCCCCTCGAACGCCAGCGGTTCGGATGCAAGGGCCGCTCCGGCACTCAGGGAAAGGCCAAGGGAAACAAGGGTCATCAGGCGCATGTCGGCTCCGGTCTGTCGGGGGATTGCTGTGGATCAGGAAGGTTGATCCAAAGCCCGTCGTCTATCCGGTTTCCAGGCTCAGGGCCAGCCATGGCGCAGGACCATCGGCGGATATCCGGGCACGGGCCCGGTGCCCGGGTCAGACGGGGCAGGACACGGCTTGCACCAGACGGCCCCCTCCCCCTTGTGGGGAGGGATGGGGTGGGGGGGCGTCGCCACAGTTCAGCGGAAAATCCGCGCCACGATCGGCGCGAGCAGGATCACGATGATGATGCGCAGCAGATGGTGGCTGACCACATAGGCCAGATCGGCGCCGGCGATGATGGCGATCACCACCATTTCCGCCTGTCCGCCGGGCAGAAAGGCGAGGAAGGCATCCAGCGCAGGCGCAAGGCCTGCGAGGTAAATCACCTCGAAAAACGCCAGCGAAATCGCGGCGAGGATCAGGGCGTAGACCACGCCTGCGCCCACGTCGATGCGCAGCTCCTTCCAGGTGATGCCGGAGTATTTCACCCCGACCGCGATGCCGATAAAGAACTGTGCCGCCCAGATGATTTCAGCCGGCGGGCGGGTGGTGATGAGGCCGGTCAGCGACAGCATCGCGGTCAGGATCATCGGGCCAAGGATCGAGGCCCCGAACAGGCCAACCCGTGCGGCGATCTTCCACCCTGCAAACGCTGCAAACAGGATCAGCGCGATCTGGACCGGGTCGGAGTCGAGGGCCGGTTTGCCGGGGGGTGCGCTCAGGTCGATGCCCCAGTACAGCGTCATGATCAGCGGCGCAGCGGTCACGATGACCAGAACCCGGGTGGCGTGGATCAGCGACAGCGCGCGCACGTCGCCCCCGGCCTCTTCACCAAACACCAGCATATCCTGCAACCCGCCGGGCATGGCAGCATACCAGGCGGTCGGGTGGTTGAAGCCAAAGACATAGCGGAACAGCGGGTAGCCGACAGCGCCGATCACCACGATGAACAACGGCACAAACAGCAGCGACAGCGCAAAATCGGGCAGATGGCCGATGGTTTCGGGCGTGATGGAAGAGCCGACCGCCACGCCCAGAAAGGTACGCATGAAGGTGCCGAGCGCGCCGGCATCCTGCATCTTTACGCCCAGAAGCGCTGCGATCAGGCAGGCGGCCATCGGCCCCAGCAGCAGAGCAAGCGGCAGGTGCAGCAGCAGGAACAAGGCGGCGCCTGTGACTGCGATGGCAAAGGTCAGCAGGCGCGGCTTGGTCAGAAAGCTCACAGCACCATCTCATCCAGCAGATGCGCCCATTGCGCACCGTGCATGTCGCGGTCTGCGGCCGCGCCTTGCACCACCGGGCGGGGGATCGAGAATTTGACCACCCACAGATCGGCAATGTCGAAACGTTTGACCAATTGTTCCGGCGTGCCATAGAGGCGGGCCACATCCGCCGTGTTCAGCCGGGACAGGATCGCCGCATAAGCCTCGGGCGAGCCACAGAAAATGTCGATTGTCACCCAGAACGGCCCTGCGTTTTTGGACCGGACCTTCAGAACCTGTTGACCAAGAGGTTTCATGCGCCGACCTCCGTCACCGTGAGGCGGAAGGCCTGCATCGGGTCTGACACCTCCATCACGTGGTTGAGCGCGAATTCATAAAGCGCGCCGCGGTCGGTGGTGGCGGGGGAATAGGGGAAGGCAAAGGTCGGCAATTCCTCATCCTCGGTCAGCGGATAGTGCAGCACGAAGGGGTTGATCAGCTTGCCGATCTCGGCCGCGATGGCTTGGGTCGGCGCGGTGACGATGCCCAGCACGCCAACCTCCACCGGTTGTCCCTGCCGGTTTTCCAGCGCCCCCAAGGCGCCGTCCACGCCGATCAGGCGGAAGTCGATGCTGTAACTGTCGGGGGCCATATCCATGCGGCGGGAGATGGTGTCGGTCAGGAAGGTGGTCAGCTTGGCCACCCACTCCCGCGCGTGGGCGGCGTAATGCGCGCCGCGCAGAATGGCGAGGATGGTGGTCTGGTAGCCCGCCACCCGCGCGCCCTCCAGCTTTACCGTGTAGCGGCCCGGCACCCATTCGGAGCCCTCGACCCGGACGCGGCGGGCGTCGAGCGCGGTGTAGCGGGCGTGTGTCACGTCCAGATGCCCGCCGGGTTCATAGAGGATGAAAGGATCGGTGTTTTCATACAGCATATGGGCCGAGACCGAATGCGGGGTACACAGTGCTGTCTCGTGCATCGCCTCGACCGTGAAGCCGGTTTCGTCGAAATCGACCACGATCACGCCCGAGGTGGGGTTGGTCGAACACAGCGCGCCACATTCGGCGATCTTTGCGCCGTGCCACGCAGCCCCCGGATGGTCGCCGCGCAACAGCGGCAGGGCGGCAATGGTGGCGGTGTCGGTGGTGCGGCCAGCGATGATGATCTCGGCCCCGGTCTGGATGGCGGCCTGCATCTGCTCGGCCCCGGCAAGCGCCACAATGTTGGTCATCTGCGCCAGGCTGTCGGGCCAAATTTCGGGGGCAGGGGTCAGCGGGGTGACCCGGCCCTGTGCCAGAGCGGTGGTCACGGTATCGGCCGTCTGGCTGGAATACAGCCGGGCGACGCGCAGGGTTTGGCCCAGCTCCGTCGCAATCTCGACCGTGATGTCGAACATCCAGTCGACCGTGGCATCGGCGCCGCAGGTGCCTGCGGTGCCGATGACCAGCGGCACCCCGGCTTGCGCGCGGGCCAGCATCAGGTCGCGCCATTCGGATTTTGTGGCGGCGCGGGAGTATTTCGACTGGCCCGCGCCAAGGCTGAAGGGCCCACTGTCCGTGGACCCCCCGTCGATTGCGATGATGTCAGGGCGCATGGCCACCCCGCGCGCCAGTGCAGCCCGGTCAAAGCCGAGGCCAAGGACGCCCGAGGGCACGAGAACGCGGGTGGGCATGGCGCTTATCCTTAATCAGTGGTCCCGCCGTCTGTGGACGGCTGTGGCGGTTTCTTCAAGACCCCGCGCAGGAACATGGGCGCAACAAAGCCGACGACGGCGGCGATCCACAGCCCGATGGCGATGGGGGACGAGAACAGATAGGTCCAGTCGCCATCCGACAGCACCATGGCGCGGCGCAGGTTGTCTTCCATCGCATTGCCCAGCAGGATGCCAAGGATGACCGGCACGGTCGGGATGTCGAGCTTGCGGAACAGCCAGCCCATCACGCCAAAGGCCACCATCAGCATCATGTCGAACGAGGATCCGGTGAGCGAGTAGATGCCGACAAAGGCGATCATCGTCACACCCGGCAGCAGCACCCAGCTGGGGACTTGCAGGATTTTCACGAACACCTTTACCATCGGCACGTTCAGCACCAGAAGCATGATGTTGGCGATCATCAACGAGGCGATCAGCGACCACACCACCTCGGGCCGTTCGGTGAACAGCAACGGGCCGGGGGTGATGTTGAGCGTCAGGAGCAGCGCCAGCAGCACGGCGGTGGTGCCCGATCCGGGAACGCCCAGCGTCAGCATCGGGATCAGCGCGCCACCGGCGGCAGCGTTGTTGCCCGCCTCGGGAGCGGCGACGCCATTGGGATTGCCCTTGCCAAAGGTGGATTTGTCCTTGGCCGAGGATTTCTCGGTCATATAGGCGAGGAACGAGCCGAGCGACGCGCCAGCCCCCGGCAGGATACCGGCCAGAAAGCCGATGCCCGATCCGCGCAGCATGGCATAGCGGGTGCCCCAGAGCTTGGCCCAGTTCACGGTGATCTTGCCCAGCTTGACGCCGATGGCGCTGTCCTTGCCATGGGTTTCGATGAAGTGGAACACTTCGGCCACGGCGAACAGGCCGACAATGGCGACAAGGAAGTCGATGCCATCCATCAGGTGCATTTCACCAAAGGTAAAGCGCGCCATGCCGGTGGTCTGGTCCAGACCGATCATCGAGATGCCGAGGCCAATGGCGGCGGCCATGGCGGCCTTGGCCTGATTGTTCGACCCGATGCCGCCGAGGGTACAGAAGGCGAGCATGTAGAGGGCAAAGTATTCGGCAGGGCCGAATTTGAAAGCGACCGTCGCCAGCAGCGGCGACAGGAACATCACACCCAAGGTGGCGAGAAACGCGCCGACAAAAGAGGCCACGCCGGAAATCACCAGCGCATCAGAAGCAAAGCCCTGCTTGGCCATCGGATAGCCGTCGAGCGTGGTCATCATCGCCGGTTCGTCACCCGGAATGTTCAGCAGGATCGAACTGATCCGGCCGCCATACATCGCGCCGTAATAGACCGAGGTCAGCAGGACCAGCGCAGAGATGGCGTCGAGCCCCATTGAAAAGGAAATCGGGATCAGCAGGGCCACACCGTTTGACGGGCCAAGCCCGGGCAGGGCACCGATGATCGTGCCGACAAAACAGCCGATCAGGGCCAGAAAAAGGGTGTAGGGCGACAGGGCGATGCCGAAGCCCATCGCCAGATTGGCAAGAATATCCATGTGATGTGGTCCTCTGGTCAGCCCATCAGGGCGCGGGGAAGGCCTTGCAGCCCAAGCCCGAGGATGAATTTGAACAGCACGAACAACCCGATTCCAAGGCCAAGCCCGGTGATCGCCGCCGGAACGGGGCGCGGGCTGATCTGCCAGGACAGGATACCTGCGGCGATGACGGTCGGGATGATGAAGCCCAGCGGCTGGATCAGCATGGCATAGGCAAACAGAACCGCCAGAGCGAGCAGCATCTGCAGCAGCATCCCGCCACGCGGCCAGTCCACCTCGGGGTCGGGGCGCAGGATCATGATCAGCGCGCAGATCATCACGACAGCGGCGACCATATAGGGGAACACGCGCGGGCCGACCGGATCAGACATGAACGAGGTCTGGATGTTCGCGGCGCTGAGGATATACCCCAGCGTCACGATCACCATGACCACACCAAAAATGCGGTCCGCTCTGATCATTGGATGATCCCGATCGCTTTCGAGATCTCCACCACTTCGGCAATGTTTTCATTGACGAAAGTCTCGAACTCGGCCCCGATCAGGGTGTAGGGCGACAGACCGTTGTCGGCCACGACCTTTTTCCACTGCTCGGAGTCGGCAACCTTTTGCAGGGTGTCTTCCCATTTGGCGAAGTCTTCGTCAGAGATGCCCTTGGGCACATAGATGCCGCGCCAGTTCATCGCGACCATGTCGACGCCCTGTTCCTTGGCAGTCGGGATGTCTTCGAACCCGGTCACGCGTTCTTCGGACAGCACCGCCAGAGCGCGCACATCGCCCGACCGGATGAAACCCTGAATTTCAGAGATGTCGCCGGTCATGGCCTGCGCAAAGCCGCCAACGGTCTGGGTGATCGCGTCTGCGCCGCCGTCCAGGCCGATGTATTTCACCGAGCGGGCCTCGGAGTATCCGGCGCGGTCCAGCAGCATCAACACCTTGAGATGGTCAAAACCGCCGACAGCCGAACCACCGGCAAACGGCACTTTGGCCGCGTCAGCTTTGACCGCGTCGATCAGGTCGGTCAGGGTCTGGAACGGGCTGTCCTTGGCCACGACGATCACACCCGGATCCCCGGCAATGGTGCCTACCCAGCGGACCTGATCGGCGGTCATGCCGGCAAAGGCGTTCTGGGCCAGACGGGTGGTGGTGGCCGAGGAGGCGGCGACAAACACATCGGCGTCGTCATCGCGCTCGCTGACGATATGGGTATAGGCGATGCCGCCACCGGCGCCAGCCATGTTGGTCACCTGCACCAGATTGGGCGACAGGCCGGTTTCCTGCATGATGTTCGCGATCTGACGGCAGGTGAAATCCCAGCCGCCGCCGGGGTTGGCGGGCGCAATGCATTCGGTTGCCATGGCCGAGGTGGTCAGGCCCATGAGGGCGGTTGCGCTGAAAGCCAGCGCCGAAACGGTATTTCGCATGTAAGTCCTCCCGAGACTTTTGATGTCAGGCAGCCCGCGTTCTCCTCGCGACTCACGGGTCTTGCGGCGACCACTCAAAGCTGGAAAGCTGACACGAACCTGTCATCCGCAAAAAAACTGTGCAGGATGAAAACGGGAATGGGGGGCGGCGTGCGGTTCTTGCTGGTCGAAGACAATGCCGAACTGGCCGCGAGCGTTGCCGCACGGCTGGGGTTGGAGGGGCATGGCGTGGACCGGGTCGGTACGCTGGCCGAGGCCGAGGAATTTCTGCGCGCGGCCACCTATGACCTGATCTTGCTGGATATCATGCTGCCCGATGGTGACGGGCGCGATTTTCTGGCGCGGCATCGCCGGGCGGAACGCCAGACCCCGGTGATCGTGATGACGGCGCGCTCTGCGGTCAGCGACCGGGTCGATGCGCTCGATACCGGGGCGGATGACTACATCACCAAGCCGTTTGACTTTGCCGAGCTGGAGGCGCGGTGCCGGGCGGTCCTGCGCCGCAAGGGCGGGTTGGTGCAGACCCTGCGCCGCTATGCCGATCTGAGCTTTGACCCGCTGTCGGCCACGGTTGCCTTTGCCGGGGAGAGCCGCGATCTGCGCTCACGCGAGGTGCGGCTGCTGGAGCTGTTCCTGAACGCGCCCGGGCGCATCCTGTCGAAAGAGCATCTGTGCGACCGGCTGTTTTCGTTCTCCGAGCCGGTCAGCGACAATGCGATCGAGGTCTATGTCGGACGCTTGCGCAAAAAGCTGACCGGCAGTCAGGCGCGGATCGAAACCGTGCGGGGCCTTGGCTACCGCCTGACGGACAGCTGAGCGATGATCGCGCCGGGGGGATTTTCGCTGCGGCGCCGGTTGGTGGGGCAGTTGCTGGCACTGGCCGCAGTTCTGGCGCTGGTGCTGTCGCTGGCGGTGCGGATCGGGGCCGAACGCGCGTCGCAGGCAACGCTGGATGCCGTGCTTGGCTCGGCTGCGCTGGGTCTGGCCGAAGAGATGCGCGCCGAAGAGGGCGGCATGGTGATCGACATGCAGCCCGCCACATTTTCGATGCTGGCCGCGATGGGCGAAGAGCGCATCTTTTACCGGGTGGATGTCGGCACGCTGACCGTGACGGGCTACAGCGATCTGCCGCTGCCGGCGCGCCTGCCACGGGCGCTTGCCCCGGTGTTTTATACCGTGCCGTTCCGGGATGCCGACATCCGGGTGGCGGCGGTGTCGCGGTCATTGCGGGTCGAGGGCAGGGCGACGCCGGTGCTGGTGCTGCTGGGCCAGACCCGCGAAGGACAGGAGGCGATTGCGGCACGGCTGGGCTGGCAGGCGGCGGCGCTGGGGCTGGCGGTGTTTCTGGCGGCGATTCCGCTGGCGCTGCTGGTGGCGCGCAGCCTGACCCGCCCGATTGACCAACTGGCCGAGGCGGTGGGGCGGCGGGGCCCGCGCGATCTGCGCCCGGTGCGCCATCCGGCCCCGCGTGAGCTTGCCCCCTTTGTGACCGCGCTGAACAGTTTCATCGGGCGGCTGCGCGGCACCCTGAGCCAGACCGAGACCTTTATTGCCGAGGCCGCGCATCACATCCGCACCCCTTTGGCCGTGATGCGCAATGAGGCCGAACTGGCGCTGCGCCAGTCGACGGAAGAGGGCACCCGCGCGCGGTTGCGCGGCCTGATCCGCTCGGCCGATGATGCGGCACGCTCGGCCGGGCAGCTTCTGGATCATGCCACCGTGCTCTACCGCGCCGATCAGGCCGACTGGGCCCGGCTGGATCTGGCGGGGATGGTGCGGGCGGTGGCGTTGCGGCTGGCCCCGGCGGCAGAGATGAAGGATATGGATCTGGTGCTGGATAGTCCGGGCGTACTGACCTGCGAAGGCGACGCCGTGCTGATCGAGGCGGCCCTGCGCAATATCATCGACAACGCGATCAAGTACTCGCCGCCGGATTCGGTGGTCGAGGTGACGGCACGTGCGACGGGCGCGATGGCGGTGGTGATCGTCGCCGACCGGGGCAGGGGTCTGGGCGGGGCCGCGCCCGAGCGGCTGCTGCGCCGGTTCCGGCGTGGTGACAACGTTGGCGATGTCACCGGATCGGGCCTTGGCCTGACCATTGTCGAACAAGCGGCCAGCGCGATGGGCGGCACCTTCCGCCTGCGCGCCAGAGAGGGAGGTGGTGCATGCGCAGAATTCTGTTTGCCCTTGGTCTGAGCCTGTGTGCCACGCAGGCGTCAGCCTTCGAGTCCGAGGCAGAGCGGATGTTTGGCCCCGATGCCCCCCGGCAGGTGCTGTCAGTGCTCTCCACCACCGATACCGCAATTCTGGAGCCGGTGATTCTGGGCTATCTGGCGCAGACCCCCGGTCTGGGCCTGCGCTATGTGATGGCCTCCAGTCAGGAGGTGCACCGCGCCATTGCCGATGAGGGCGCGGCCTTTGATCTGGTGATCTCCTCCGCGATGGATCTGCAGATGAAGCTGGCCAATGACGGCTTTGCCCTGCCGCTGCCGCCCGACCTGATCGAGGCGCAGCCGGTCTGGGCCCGGTGGCGCGACCTGCTGGTGTCGGTTGCGCAGGAACCGGTGGTGCTGATCTTGTCAGATCAGGCCTTGCGCCCGGGGGAAGAGGTGCCGCGCACCCGGCGCGATCTGATCGCGCTGCTGCGCGACAACCCTGACCGGTTTCGCGGCCGGGTCGGCACCTATGATCCCGCCGTCTCGGGCGCGGGCTATCTGTTTGCGGCGCAGGATGCGCGGCTGTCCGATACGTTCTGGCGGCTGGCCGAGGTGATGGGGCGTCTGAATGCACGGCTGTTCTGCTGTTCGGTCGACATGATCGAAGAGGTGCGCTCGGGCCGGCTGCTGGTCGGGTACAATGTGCTGGGGCTTTATGCGCTGGCGGGCGGCGGCGGCGGGATCACCGTGGTCGAGCTGGAGGATTTCACCCTGACGCTGCTGCGCACCGCTCTGGTGCCCCGGATCTCCCCCGAGCCGGAGGCGGCGACCGCCTTCCTGCGCTATCTGCTGTCTGCCGAAGGGCAAGCGCTGATCGCCAGCGGCGACGGTCTGGCCGCAGTCGAAGAGGCCGCGTTTGAGCGCAACCCCCATCTGCGCCCGATCCGGCTGGACCCCGGCCTGCTCGCCAATCTGGATGCCGTGTCCCGCAACCGCTTTCTGACCGAATGGCGCGCCGCGATGGAGCAGCCCTGAGCGGGCGGGGCGTGTCGGTACCGATTGTGCGCCAGTGCTGAAACTTGTTGTGAGCCATCGCAGAATATTTCCATTCTAGCCCCTTGCCCCCGCCCGCCTGCGTCTTTAAACGGGTCAGCGGAGTGGTGGCCGAGTGGTCGAAGGCACACCCCTGCTAAGGGTGCAGACGGCAACGTCTCGAGGGTTCGAATCCCTTCCACTCCGCCACTTCGGTATAAAACCGGGAACGCCGGTTCCCGCCGATTTGCCTCCTTTTGCAGCAACCAGGGTCCGCAGCAGGGCACTTTTCGATCCCATGATGCGGATCGCGTCGTCCGCGACTTCGACACGCTGCGCGAAGGCCCGGACGTGGTCCCGCCGATAGCCGCCCGTTCCAAGCCGCATCCGGCTGCGTGCCTCCAGCGCCAGTTCGCGCACCGCCGCGCCCGTCAGGCCCTGATGTGCGGTGCTTGCCAGCATCGCTTCGGTCCGTGAGGCATCGGCCCGTGCCTGATCCCGCACGGCGGTCAGCCCGGCGATCCGCTCGCCAAGGGCGGATTCGGCCGGATCGAGAGACCCGGATTCGATGGCATCGTAGAGCCGTTTGAGGCGCATATCGGCCTCGGCAGCACGCTGATTCAGTTCGGCGATGTGCTGGCCGCGCCGCCGGGTGCTCTCCTGCCGGCGGTCCAGCAGCGAGGCGAGGATGTCTTCGATCCGCTCGGGGTCAAGCAGCCGGTCCTCAAGATGGCTGACCACCATGCGGTCGAGCTTGTCCATGGGGATGGCCCGGCCCTTGCAGCCGGTCTTGCCCTGCCGCGCGCGGATCGAGCAGGCGTAATAGCGATAGCGGCCGCTCTTGCCGGTGCGCAGGGTCATGGCCCCACCGCAATTGCCGCAATAGCAGATGCCCGTCAGCAGGTTCGGGCCGCTGACGACGCGGGGCGGCGTCACCTTGGGATTGTTGGCTTTCAACCGCTTCTGCACGGCCTCGAACGTCTCGATCTCGATCAGCGGCGGCACAGGGACGGTGACGATGTCCTCAACGGGTTTCAGTTCCTTGGTCTTGGAGCGCTTGTTGAACTGATGCTCGCCGATATAGGTGCGGCGCGTCAGGATTGGGGTTGGGGTGTTGAAATCACCAACCCGAAGCAGGTGGCAGGCCACTTGTGGCCTCGATCCGGCCATACCCATGGCCGGCAAACCGGCCATGGGATTGCCTGGCAATCAGATCAGAACGGGCTGTCAGGATAGTAGAACTGTTCGGCGTTTTCCTGATCGATCAACACCGATCCGATGATGAATTGTCCTGAGACCGGGGCCGGGGACACCAATCCGAGGGCCGTCATTTCAATCGCGGTGGCGATCATCGACGGCGGATAGGTGACGTTGGCCGGAATCATTGTATCCCCGTCCATCACGCGCTGGACCATTTCCTTCATCCCGGCACCGCCAAGCACAAATTGCACATCTTTGCGGCCTGCCGCCTCGATTGCCGCGAGAACACCGATGGCCATGTCGTCGTCGGATGCCCAGACGGCGTCGATCTCCGGGTGACGCGACAGGAAATCCTGCATCACGGTAAAGGATGTGTCACGGTTCCAGTTGCCGTGTTCCATCCCCAGCACATTGATGCCAGAGCCTTCGATGGCTGCCTCGAAACCGGCAACACGCTCGTTGTCGATGGTCGTCGGAATGCCGCGCAGCACGACGATGTCACCACCATCGGGCATCTTTGACACCATGTATTCGCCAGACACCCGGCCAAAGCCCGGATTGTCACCGGCGACGTAAAGATCCTCGATCCCTTCGACCGAAAGGCCACGGTCAACCACAGTGACCCAGACCCCTGCATTCGATACATTCTGGACCGGAGCGGTCAGCGGCTCGGATTCGAACGGCAAAACCACCAGCGCGCTGATGTTGCGTGTGGCCAGCATGTCTTCGATGTCGTTGACCTGACGCGCGGGGTCCGATGCGGTGGCAAGGACGAAATCAAGCTGCGGATAGGTTTCCTCCAGTCGGTCAATCGCGGACTGGGCAAAATAGTTCATGCCCCCCGCCCAGCCATGGGTCGCCGCCGGAATCGAGACACCGATCACCTGCGTGTCCTGCGCCATTGCAGGTGTGACCAGAGCCGTGGATACTGCCAAGGCAGATAGTAGTCGTTTCATAGGTAACTCCTCCCTAGAGTTGTTGACCGGGTCACTGACCCGGTTTGCGTCCTCGCTGCAGAACGACAGCAAGAATGATGATAGCCCCCTGAATTGCACCATTCAGATAAGGCGAAACCAGATCGGTCAGGTTCAGGATATTGCCGATCAGGGTCAGGATCAGCACGCCGATCACAGTTCCCCAGACCCGGCCAAACCCACCTTTCAGCACTGTGCCGCCGACGATAACGGCGGCAATCGCTTCCAGCTCCCACAACAGCCCGGTCGCGGATGAGGCGGAGCCAAGCCGGGGCACATACATGATTGTCGCCACACCGACCAAAAGACCCAGCATCACATAGGTCAGCAGCCGCACTTGCGCGACACGGACCGAGGAATAGCGCGCGACCTGATCATTGGACCCGATGGCCGCACAATGGCGGCCGAAAGCGGTGGAGCGCATCAGGATTTCCCCCAGCACGATCACCACGACAAAGACGATGATCGGCCAGGTGATGCCGAACACGCCGCCGTAATAGACCGGCTGGTAGAATGTCCGCAGGGTGAAATCGAGGCTGAGTGTGCCGCCGTCTGCAAGCCATGTCACAAGGCTGCGGTAGATGCCCATCGACCCCAGCGTGACGATGAAGGCTTCGATCCCGAGCCTGGTGATCAGCAGGCCATTGAGCAAACCACCGAGGATGCCCGCCAGGAGGGCCACGGCCATGCCAAGCAGCACGATGGGAATGCCGACCCCCATCACGGGCAGCGCGCTGTTCATCACCAGGATCATCAGCCCCGCGATAAAGGCCGCCATCGAGCCTACAGAGAGGTCAAGCCCCCCTGCGGTGATGACAAAGGTCATGCCCACGGCGATGATCCCGATGAAGGCCGAGCGCGACAGCACATTCGAGATATTCTCCGGGCTCAAGAAATTGGGGTTCATCAGCGCCCCCATGACGATCAGGATGACGAGTGCCAGAATGGGGCCGATCACGCTCATCTGGAATTTGGGGGTGTCAGGTGCAGCAATCGACATTCAGACGGTTCCTTCCAGCGGGGCGCTTTGGCCGACCCCCATGGCCAGCCGCACTATGGCGTCTTCGGTGGCCTCTGCGCCGACCAGTTCGCCCGCGATCCGGCCCTGACGCATCACCAGCACGCGGTCCGACAGGCCGATGACTTCCTGCATCTCGGACGAGATCACGACGATGGCCCGGCCTTCGGCGGCCAGTTTGCGGATGAATTCATACATCTGCTGCTTGGTTCCGATGTCGATGCCGCGCGTCGGTTCGTCGATGACCAGAATCTCGGGGTCGGACAGCATGGTCTTGGCAAACAGCAGCTTTTGCTGATTGCCACCTGACAGGCTGCCAACGTTCACATCGCGGCTGCCACGGATGTCGAATTCGGACACGGCATGGTCAAGTGCTGCCTGTTCCGCGCGCGCATCCAGCGTCCAGTTGGAAAACTTGTGCAGGGCCTGCAAGGTCAGATTATCGCGCAGGCCTTTGTTCAGCAAAAGCCCACGGGTCTTGCGATCCTCAGTCAAATAGGCAAACCCCTGGGCCAGCGCTTCCCAGGGGTGGCGGATCGTGACGGCATTTCCGTTGATCCGGACATCGCCATGACCGTCGCGCAGCCCGGCCAGGGCTTCAAAGGTTTCGGTGCGGCCCGATCCGATCAACCCGGCAATGCCCAGCACCTCGCCTTTATGCAGGGTGAAGCGGATTTCCTGCGCGTAGCCGGGAACGGAAAAACCTTTCACTTCCAGCGCGACGGCACCGCGCCCGCCGGTCTTGGGTGGGTAAAGCGTCGAGATCTCGCGCCCCACCATCGCTTCGGCCATCTGATGTTCGGTCATGTCGCGCGCCGGGCCGGACCAGACCACCGATCCGTCGCGCATGATCGTCAGGTCATCGGCAATCGCCACCACCTCGTCGAGCTTGTGCGAGGTGAACAGCACCGCCGTTCCGGCATCGCGCAGGGCCCGCACCTGATCCAGCAGCACGGCGGTTTCGGTGCGGGTCAGCACAGCGGTCGGTTCGTCCATGATCAGCACGCGGGTATCGCGCAGCAGGGCCTTGGCGATCTCGACCATCTGCTTGTCGGAATTCGACAGGGTGGAAATGATCCGGTCAGGGTCTACATCACAGCGCAGCCGCGCCAAAAGAGCGCGCGACTTGGCGCGCATGGCGGCTTTGTCCAGCAGCCAGCCCCGCCGCAGCTCTGACCCCAGGAAGATGTTCTGTTCGACCGTCAGTTGTTCGGCCAGGTTGAATTCCTGATGGATCAGCGAAATCCCCTGCGCCTCTGCCTGTCCCATATCGGCAAACATCACGGACTGGCCCTGCAACAGCACCTGCCCGCTGCTGGGTGGCTGATAGCCGGTCAGGATTTTCATCATGGTGGACTTGCCTGCGCCATTTTCACCGATCAGCGCATGGACCCGGCCGGAATGCAGGGCGATGTCCGCGCCGTGCAACACCTCGATCGGGCCAAAGCTCTTGATGACCCTGGAGAGTGCAAGGACGGGGGCAGGGGCGGGCGTCGTCACAGCGTGACCCATGCGGCATTGTCCTGCGACGACCTGATCGCAGCGGCGATGAAACGCATGCCGTCAATCCCCGCATCGATGCCGGGCAACAGCGACAGATCCGGGCTTTCCCCTGCCTGTGCCGCGCGGATCGCCGAGGCGGCCCCGGCATAGATGTTGGCGAAACCCTCCAGATAGCCCTCGGGGTGACCGCCGGGCGTGCGGGTGACGGCATTGGCCGTGTCCTGCGCACCGCTGCCCCCGCGTGTCAGCAGGCGCTTGGGGTGGCCAAAGGGCGTGAACCACAGGTAATTGGGGTCTTCCTGTGCCCATTCCAGCCCGCCCTTTTCGCCATACACCCGCAGCCGCAGCGCGTTTTCATTGCCGGGGGCAACCTGGCTTGACCACAGCATGCCGCGCGCACCCCCGATGAAGCGCAGAAGCATATGCGCATTGTCATCCACCCTGCGACCGGGAACGAAACTTTGCAGATCGGCGGCAAGGCTTTCAACTTTCAGGCCCGATACGAAACAGGCCAGATTATGGGCATGGGTGCCGATATCGCCGATGCATCCCCCCGCACCGGAGCGTTCGGGATCGGTGCGCCATTCGGCCTGTTTGTTCCCGCCGCTTTGCTCGACTGCTTCGGTCAGCCAGTCCTGCGGATATTCTACCTGAACGATGCGCAAGTCCCCAAGATCCCCCGCCGCGATCATCGCGCGCGCCTGACGGATCATCGGATAGCCGGTGTAATTGTGCGTCAGGATGAACAGCGCCTTGGCGTCATGGACCGCCTTGGCCAGCTCTTCGGCCTGATCCATCGTGGCCGTCAGCGGCTTGTCACAGATCACATGGATGCCACGTTTCAGGAAGGCCATGGCGGGACCGGCATGCATGTGGTTGGGGGTGACGATGGCCACGGCCTGAATGCCGTCCGGACGGTTCGCTTCCGCCTCGGCCATGTCTTCATAGCTGCCATAGCAGCGATCTGCGGCCAGTCCCAGCGCCTGCCCGCTGTCGCGCGATTTCTCCGGGGTCGAGGACAAAGCCCCTGCCACCAGATCGAATTCCCCGTCGATCCGCGCCGCAATCCGGTGGACCCCGCCGATAAAGGCATCCTTGCCGCCGCCGACCATTCCAAGTCTGATCTTATCCATGGTTCAAAGCCCCAACATGCGGCGGTTCGCAGCGTCATCGGTGCCGCCATCGGCAAAGTCGTCAAAGGCGCGTTCCGTGACGCGGATGATGTGGTCCTTGACGAATTGCGCCCCCTCGCGTGCGCCATCCTCGGGGTGTTTGAGCGCGCATTCCCATTCCACCACGGCCCAGCCGTCGAAATCATTCGCGGCCATCTTTGCAAAGATCGCGCCAAAATTGACCTGCCCGTCGCCAAGGCTGCGGAACCGGCCGGCACGGTTCACCCAGCCCTGAAAGCCGCCATAGACGCCCTGCCGCCCGGTGGGGTTGAACTCGGCATCCTTGACATGGAACATCTTGATCCGGTCCTTGTAGATGTCGATATTGTCCAGATAATCAAGGCATTGCAGCACGTAATGCGACGGATCATACAGCATGTTCGCGCGATGGTGGTTGCTCACGCGGTCCAGAAACATCTCGAAACTGATCCCGTCATGCAGGTCTTCGCCGGGGTGGATTTCATAGCAGATATCGACACCGCAGTCCTCGGCATGGTTCAGGATCGGCAGCCAGCGCGCGGCGAGTTCGTCAAACGCGGTCTCGACCAGTCCGGCAGGGCGCTGCGGCCAAGGATAGACGAATGGCCA
The DNA here is from genome assembly GCF_031457365.1 of Pseudotabrizicola sp. 4114. Lineage (NCBI taxonomy): Bacteria > Pseudomonadati > Pseudomonadota > Alphaproteobacteria > Rhodobacterales > Paracoccaceae > Pseudotabrizicola > Pseudotabrizicola sp. 4114. The sequence continues at coordinate 554,416 of NZ_JAVDWP010000003.1, forward strand.
GGCCAAAGCGCCGGAAAAGCTGGCCATGGCATTGATGCCCATGTTTTGTGATGCAGTGATGGCCAGTTTGACCTGCTCCACCGCCCAGGCCTGCCGTGCCTTGGGATTGCCGCGCACAGACGGGTCGGCGAAACCGTCATACGCCTCATCATAAGCCGGATGCACGGCAACGAGCTGGCCCTGCAGATGGGTGGACAGTTCGGTGATCTCGATCCCGTTGGCAGCTGCGACGCCCTTGACCTCGTCACAATAATCGCGACTTTCGGCGGCGCGGCGCAGGTCGATGAACCGCGCATCCCATGAGGGCACCTGCACACCTTTGTAACCGCAATCAGCGGCCCATTTCGTGATGCTGTCCCAGGAGTTGAAGGGCGCGTCATCGCCCGCGAACTGGGCCAGGAACAAGGCTGGGCCTTTGATCGTTCTCATCGTTTTTCCTCCCGCACTTTCGGCATCGTCATCTCTGGACTTACGCCATCCGTTCAAATGTCGTTGCCGCCACTTTCGCCAGCGCCATCTCGGCCACCGGCAGATTGTCTTTCAAAAATATCGTCGGCGTGATGTCGCGCGCCGGGTCGCGCCAGTCGCGGCCATCTGCGATCGCTTTCATCACGTCGATTGCAAGTGTGATTTCCTGCGCTGGCTTCTGGTCGATGACCGCATCGACCAATCCAAGTTCCAGCCCGGACCGGGATGTGGGTGTCAGCTCGTGCAGAACGACAAAAGGCCGGGGGGTTGGCATTTCCTGCAACAGGTCCAGCAGACCACGATTGCCGGCACCGATAGAGTAGATACCGGTAACATCAGGGTTCTCGGACAGGGCTTTGCCCGCCAGTGCCCGCATCAGGTCGGGTCTGTCTTCTACTGACAGGGCGGGCAGCAGCCGCATCGCAGGCTCTTCCCTCGTCAGGACCGCGTTCGCCCCCTCAAGACGCTCGCGGTGATCGCGGGCATTCATCGACCCGAGGACCGGCAAAATTACACCCTGGCAGGTAGCATTTGCGATCCGCAGCAAGCGACCTGCGGTGCGACCGGCAATCACGTTATCTATGCCAACATAGGCTGCACGCATTTCAGGTGCTGCATCACTGACCAAAGTGATGACAGCGATCCCCCGGTTGCGCACCGCAGCAATGGCGGTGGTGACACGTGGTGCTTCGATAGCGACGACCGCCAGGCAATCGCAGATGATGTTTTTGCTTTCCAGCGCCTCGGCCAAAGAATCCGGGTCGAAGGCAGGCACTTCGATGACAGTGATGATGATGCGGTCGCTCTGCCGCAACATCTGCTCGCGGGCCACTGCATCGCGCAAGGCATGAAAGAAACTATGGTCCGCTTTTGGGAGCACAAAACAAAACCGATACATGCGCCGCCGGGACAGATTGGCTGCATGAAGATCACGCTCGTAACCGAGCGACTGGATCGCTGCGTGCACGCGGTCTACGGATTTTTGCGCCACACCTCCTCGCATGTTCAACACGCGATCAGCGGTTGCATAGCTCACGCCAGCAACGTGCGCGACATCTTGCAACGTCGGCTTACGCATCCTGTCTCCTCCCGTCGTTAACCCAAAAGGAATAAATGACATACGTCAATCATTTTCGCTCGATGATGGGATTGCGAGAGGCGCAAGTTCAGACCTCGCCGGCTTTGTTGCGCAGGGACCGATGGGGAGTCATCTTGCGAAACCAACGTGGCAGCCGCGCTGCATGACCAGACCGCGTCACCGAGCGACGAGACCAAAAACTGGCCTCCAATGAAGCTCTGAAGTAGCGCGGCTCGGATCGCCGCTGGTGGGCCCTTGCAACGAGGGTGCAATATTGCGCATCGACATCAAAGCCGTCCTCAAGCCGCCTCTTTCCGACGCCAATCCGGGCCTGCACCAATCCGGGAAGGAGTCGGGCAGATCGGCTTAGCGGCGTGGGTGAAGTCATGGGCGGGAAGTGAGGCGGCATCCAGCTGCGCCGCCTCGTTCATCCCCGCCCCGATGAACACCAGTTTCTGCCGACGATCCCGCCAAGGCTCGGCCCATTTGCCCGCGACTTCGGCCAGCGGTCCCTGGTCGCCGAGGCCGACCATCTCCAAGGCCGTCGCCGTTGCGCCAGCTATGGTGGAACCGCGCCTGCCTGTGCCGTCAGGCGGCGGCTACATCATCAGAGCCGTCTTGGGTCATTTATCTCGAGGCAAAGGTGTACGTGAGAGATGTCATCTTACGCTTGGAGGTGTCGGTGACGTGGGGAAAGATCAACGATGGCGGGAAAAGGCGCAAAGTGGTGGAACCCACGCTCTTGGAAGCCGTGGAGGCATCATCAATCTTTGGTGCCAAGACTGGTTTTTAAAGAAAATCAAACACATGCATATTCTGATGGTTCTGAATTCGCATGATCAACTGGGCAACACCGGCAAGAAAACAGGCTTTTGGCTCGAAGAATTCGCGGCACCCTATTATGTGTTCAAAGATGCCGGTGCCCGGATCACGCTCACCTCGCTCAAGGGCGGGCAGCCAAAAGCCTATCTGAAAGCCATGAGCGAAGCTGTCGGTGACTGGATCGTTTATTACGAACCGGTCAAGGCTGGCCGACGCGGCTATTTCGCGGTGGCGCAGATTGATCGGATCATCGATCACCCCGGTTCCAAGGCCGTCACCTCGCTTTGATCACACCGGGCAGTTACCTCGCTTTTGATCGCGCCGTGTCGCGTCTGCAGAATGGCTGGCCGGTTGAATCCGCGCTCGCGGATGCAACCGGCGTTCCGCTTTCAGGCGGCATCGTTCAATCTGCTGTGCGCCGCATGCCAGAGTCAGACTTCGCTCGAATCGTCAATCTGGGGCTACCCGAGAACCTCGAGCAGATCGAGGCGACCCGCTACGACCCAGCATTGCAACAGATTGACGACGGCGCAGAGCTTTTCCATAGGCCCATTCTTGAGCGGTTGACGCGTCGGAAGTATCGCGATGTCGCCTTCAGTCGCCAGGTGCGCGAAGCCTATGATTTCCGCTGCGCCATGTCTGGCCTGCGTCTGCACAACGGCGGCGGTCGGCCAGAGGTGCAAGCCGCCCACATTCGCCCGGTGGAACGCAATGGCAGCGACTCTGTGCGCAACGGATTGGCATTGTCAGGAACGCTGCACTGGATGTTTGATCGCGGACTTGTTTCGGTCGCAGAAGATTGCGAGACAATCCTTGTGTCGCACAATAAGGTGCCAGGCGATGTGGTTGGCCGGTTACTCCGACCCGGCGGCAAGGTGCTGCGCCCCGCCAACCCACATCACATGCCCCATCCCGAAAATCTGCGCTGGCACCGCGAGAACGTCTTTGGTCAGGTTGCGATTTCTGACGGTGCCCCTTGGGGGATGAATGAGACCCCTGGTCAGTTCCGGGGACCTGCCTGCCTTTAGGCACCGGTTGGCAGCATCCGACGGACCTACGCAATGGGCGATAAGCGGCCGCACGGCGCGCCGCCTTGGATTGGTCGGGTGACGCAGACAGCGGACCTTCTTCATCATGCATTCCGCCGCCCCGCAATCAGCATTTCTGGCCCGAAGCTGACATCAATCCAGGGCAACAACAGACCCTAGGTGTTTAGTCCCGGCATCTGATGGATCGGGTTTAGGATGAATCTGTCAGGCTCGGATGTCCAGATCTTGCAGATGTATTCGTATGGGGCGA